>NZ_JBEZFX010000002.1:0-83818 GCF_040649675.1 Micromonospora parva
ACCCCGTTGCTGTTCAACAGCAACGGCTCGAAGAAGCCGGCGTACGACGCGGTCCTCGCGGCGTTGAACAACGGCACCACGCCGACCGACCCGCCCACCGACCCGCCGACCGACCCGCCGACCGATCCGCCCACGACCCCGCCGCCGGGGACGGGTGGCTGCACGGCCACGGTGACGGTGAACCAGTGGACGGGTGGCTTCGTGGCGAACGTTCGGGTGACGGCCGGATCGTCGGCCCTCAACGGCTGGACGGTGACGATCGCGCTGCCGTCGGGCGCGACGGTCACCAACGCGTGGAGCGCCGACCGCAGCGGTAACAGCGGCACGACAACCTGGACGAACGTGTCGTACAACGGCCAGGTCGGCGCCGGACAGTCCACCGAGTACGGCTTCCAGGCCAACGGCACCGCCGGCACTCTCAGCCCCACCTGCTCAGCCCGCTGAACCCTGGTCCGGCCGGTGCGGAGGCAGGACCTCCGCACCGGCCGGACCACCCCACCCCCCACCCCCGAGCGGGTGATCAAGAGGTTTGCGTCACGACACGCCGTGGACGCTGACCGAAATCTCTTGATCACCGAGTCGAGGTGGGGGTGAGCCCGATTGGGGACGTTAGGAGGTGCAGATCTTCTTGGGCGGTTGGATGTCCAGTTTGGTGAAGACGTTGTCGACTCTGCCGATGCCCGCCTTCGCCGCGATCGGCCCGGCGTTCACCAGATCGAGGAATGCGTTGATCGCCCTCGTCAGACCAGCGGGAATCGTGTAACCGACGCCGTAGTCCAGGTACAGGCCGAGCTGGGTGCTGCGGCACAGCACGAGCGGTGCCCCCAGCGCGGAGCCGACGGTCAGCCCCACCGAGGCGGTGACTGTCGCGTACAAGCCGGCGGTGAAGCCGAGCGCACCCAGACCAGCCCGGAACGCGGCCTGGTAGTGCACGATGATCCCGTTCACGCCGACCGACGGGCCGCTGATCGAGTCCGTGATGCTGTTGCGGACGCTGAGGCGCCAGGGCTCGGTAGCGCCGAACGCGCCGTTGGCGTAACCGAACCCCATGGAGCCGCCCAGCGACCACTCGCCGGCCGCCTTGATGTTGCCGTCCTTGGCGCTGAAGGCCGTCTGCACGCCGATGAGCTGGTTGGCGGTGACCGAGAACGGTACGCCGAGGATCTCGCCCACCGGCACGCTGAAGTCCAGGGGGATGGGGATACGCTTGTTGATGTTCTGGTGGCTGTCGGTGGCCCCGGCGATCTCGATCCGCAGCCCGGCCATCCCGCCGATCCGCAACTCCGCCCGGCGGACCGTGGCGCCGCGAATCTCCAGGTGGAACCGGGCGGTGGGCCGCTTCATCAGCAACGTCGCGGTGCCCGCCACGCGGATCCCACCGCCGTCGTAACTGAACCGCGCGCCCACACCGCCGGCACAACAGATCGGGGTGACGGCGAACCCGGCCACCCGCCGCTGAGCGGCGAAGGTTCCCGGTCGCACCGCGCGGGCCACCCCGAGCCGCCCACCCGAGGTCGAGTCAGGCCGTTGCCGGGCGACCGGGGCGGTCGAGGCCACGCCCGCGGCACCCTCACCGTCGGCGTCGTACTCCGCCCAGAAGGGCGTGCCCGCGTCGTGCCGGGTCGGGTTCTCCAACGCGACCGGGCCGTCACTGGCGAAGGTGCCGTCGCGGATCACGTCGGTGATGTCCACCGGCCCCAGGGTCACCGCCAGGTCGCCGGTGTCACGGCGGAGGTCGAGCACCCGCCCGACCGCCCGCCCGGTGAGGAACATGACCTTTCCCCGGGCGAGCGTGTTCGCGCCGCTGGCGCGGGGATCGATGCGCCAGGTGAGCGCGTCCGCGGAGAGCCCGCGCACCGACGCGCCGCCGCCACCGACGAACACCACGTCGGGTTGGTAGGTCACCCCGGGGTCGGACGTCGGCGCGGCCCCGTACCGCTGCTCCACCGCCGGGTCGGCGGTCGGCGGCTCGGGCGGCCTCGGTGCGGTGTCACCCCGCCCGCAGGCGGTGAGCAGGAGCACTGTCGCGGTGAGCAACGCGATCACCGGACGACGACGCCCCGGCCCGGCGGGCACCACGTCGCCGCCCCGGACGGTCACAGTCGGCCGGCGACCGTGGCGGCCGCGGATTCCAGGGCCTTGCGATAGACGGCCGGGTCCTCGGTGCGAACCAACCGGACGCAGGCCCACAGCCCGTCCTTGCTGACGAAGACCGTGCCGTCCTCGGCGTACGACTCGTCGCCCACTCCACTGATCGGGGTCAGCTTGTGCCCGAGTTCGCGATCGATGTCCAGGAACTTCTTCGCGCCGTCACCGACATATACCTCGACCTGCGCGGTCGGGCCGGTCGACGGTCCGGTGTAGGTGCAGCTGCTCCGATCCGGCGCGGGCGGCTCCGCTGGCTCCGCCAGCCGGGTGCCGGCCAGCTTCTCGGCCTCCTGCCTGGTCAACAGCGTGCAGGCGTCGACGGCCGTGGTCGCCGGGGCCACCTGCTCCGGCGGCACCGACGGTTCGCCGTCGGAGGTGGCCGCCACTGTCGGCTGGACGCCGGCGGCGGGGTCGTCCCCGTCGCCGCCCGTGCCGCCGAACAGGGCGCAGCCGCCGAGCCCGGCGAGCGCCAGGACCGCCGCGGCCACGGCTCCTCCGGCGCGTCGCCACACCGGTGCGAGGTGGGTCATCGTGGCTCCTCTCCGTGTCTCGGACTCGGCCGGTTCCGGCCTCGGGCTCACAGCGGGAGGGCGTCGAGCACCGAGCGCAACGTCGACTCGTATCCGCCCGAGGTGGCGCCCAGCCGCTCGAAACTGCTCAGGATCACGGTGTAGCTGCCCTTGTCGCTGACCACGACGGCCTCACCCGCGATGTCCTTGACGGCCAGGTACGCCTTGCGGCCCTTGTCGACGTCCCGCACCTCCCGGTAGACCTGGGTGGCCTGATCACGCTGGTAGGCGTAGGTGCTTTCGCCGGCGAGCGGCGATGCGGTGGTGATGGTCAGCGAGGCGACGCCTTTGCCGTCGCCGAACAGGCAGTTGCCCTGGTCCTGCATCGACTGACCGACGAGGTCGGAGACCTGGGCAGCGCTGAACGGGCACGCGGGTCGGGGCACATCGGGCAGGTCACCGCCGGCGTCGGTGTCCGCGTCGGCGTCGACCCCGACGCCGACGACGGGGTCGCTGCCCCCGGTGTCGTCGGGGCCGCAGGCGACGAGCGGGATCAGCAGCAGCGAGCACCACAGGGGTGCGATCAGTCGGCGCATAGTCATGCTTCCTTCACCTGTCGTGGAACGTCCGAAATGGTGGGGTTGGCCTGCGGCGGATGGATCCACCAGGCCGGGATCAGCCGGTCCACCCGCCACGCGCTGACGGCGGCGGCAGCGGCCACCGCCTCCGCGTCGGGGCCTTCGACCAGCGCGATGACGACATCGTCGGTGGGCAACCGGATGGTGGCGACCAGCCGGCAGCCCACCGTGGCGATCAGCGGTGCCACCGCGCCCGCGTCGGCGGAGCAGTAGTACTGCTCCAGGACGAACAGGTGGTTGGCCATGACCCGACGCTAGGACGTGGCCGGCGGCGAGGAATCGGGCGTTTCCCTATGTTTGCGCTTCTGCCCTGGTCATCGCCGCGCCCAGCTCCGCACGGGTGGAGATGCCGAGCTTGCGGTAGACCCGGGCGAGGTTGGCCTCGACGGTCTTCGGGCTGACGAACAGTTCGTCGGCGATGGCCCGGTTGGTCCGGCCGCGCGCCGCCAGCCGCGCCACCCGATCCTCGGTGGGGGTGAGATGCCGGGGTGTCGGTGCCCGGCCGCCGACGCGAGCCAGCTCGGCCCGGGCGCGCTCGGCGAACGCGGCAGCGCCGATCGCGGTGAACTCCGCCACCGCCGCCTCCAGCGCCTGCCGGGCCGGCAACTTGCGGCGGGAACGCCGGTGCGCCATCCCCGCCACGAACAGGCAGCGTGCGCGATCCAGCGGCAGCACATCCGGCGGTACGGCGTCCCGCGCCGCCGTCAACGCGTCGAGCGCCGGCCCCGGGTCCCGGCCGGTGGCGCTGTCCAACAGCACGCGGGCCCGCGCGGTGCCCAGGATCGTCCAGGGCCGGGGCAGGCGGCGATGCCGGTCATTCAGACGTTGCAGCGCGGCGGCGGCCCGGTCGAGGTCGCCGGCCCCGACGCACGCCTCGATCCAGTCCGGCTCGAAGCGCATCGCCAAAGGCTCCACCAGACCCCTGGCATCGATCGTCGCGGCCAGGGTCGTGTAGGCGGCGGCGGCCTCCGCCATCCGGCCGGCCGACAGGGCCACGAACCCGGCCAACTGCTGGTGGATGCGTCGGCACCAGTCGTCGTCCAGCTCCTCGGCGAGCCGCAGGCCGGACTTGGCCACCCGGGTCGCCTCGGCCAGCCGACCCCGGTGGGCGTCGAGCAGGGCGGCCAGCCAGGTCTCCGCGACCAGGCCGCTGCCGAGCTGGTCGCCGAGGTCCCGGGCGGCGGCGATGTGCCGCTCGGCAGTGTCCCACCGGCCGGCCAGCAACTCGGCCTCACCCAGGTGCGAGAGCAACTCGTGCTGTAGGGGCTCGTCGCCGCGGGCCTCCGCCCGAGCGAGCATCCGGTGCAGCCGATCGCGGGCCCGCTGCGCGTCGTCGATCGACTTCCACCAGATCGCGGGCACCGTGCTCGCCAGCCACGCGGGCTCGTCGCCCTCCAGGCACAGTGCCCGCTCCAGCAGGTCGGTACGCGGCGCCCGGCCGAGGCGTACCTCCTGGAAGAAGAGCAGGAGCAGGGCGGCCGCGAGCAGGTCGTGCTCGCCGTCGCGACCGTCCAACAGCGCGGCGGCGGCCTCGGCGTGCGCCCGCGCGGCCTCGGTGTGGTCGTCGAAGACGGCCAGGTGGGCGTGGACGCGGCCGGCCACTGCGGAGCCCGGTCGGGCCGCCGTCAGGGCCCGGGTGCCGATCTCCACCGCCGCCTGGCCGGCCTCGCCGCTGGACCAGGCGACGACGGCGCGCAGCAGCAACGACTCGGCCCGTAGGTCGCCGGTGAAATCGGCGGCGACCGCCTCGGCCGCCTGCCGGGCCGCCGGGAGGTCACCGCTGTCCAGCCGGCAGCGCGCCGCCGCCAGCCGCCGCCGGCCCAGCAGTGCCCGGTCCTCGACCGGGGTGAGCTGGCTGGCGCGCTCGTGCAGATCGGCGGCGAGGTCGGGCGCCCCCCGGCTGTGCCAGCGTTCGGCCGCGGCGGCGAGGGTCTCCGCGACCACCGGGTCGGGTGCTGTCGTGCACAGCGCCAGGTGCCGGGCCCGCTCGTCCGGGTCGGCCACCAGATCGGCCAGTTTGCGGTGCAGGCGGCGGCGGACTCCGGGCGGGATGCCGGCCCGCACGGCGGCGGCGTGCACCGGGTGGGTGAACCGCACGCCCGTCGGTGTCACCACGATCAGCCCGGCCTCCTCGGGGGCGTCCAGCGCGGCGGCGGGCACCCCGGCCGCGGACAGGTCGACGAGCGTGGGCACGGTCAGCAGGGCGGCCAGTCGGAGCGCGTCGCGGCTGGGCGGGGGCAGCCCGGCGACGACGTCGGCGAGCAGGTGGTGCATGGACGCGGCCACCGGCAGATCGTCGCCGGGCGAGGGGTGGCGTGGCAGCCGCTGCATGGCGCGGACCACCTCGATGGTCAGCAGCGGATTGCCCCCGGCCTCCCGGGCCACCCGGACCAGCATCGGTCGGGTGAGCGTGACGCCGAGCTGGTCGCGCACGACGTGGTGCAGCGCGCCGACGTCGAGTGGCGGCAGCTCCACCCGGTCGAGCCGGTTGCCGTGGCGGCCGTCGTCGAGCCCGAGCGGCACGTCCTCGCTGTCGCCTTGGCCGCGTCGGCGACTCACCAGCACGCTCAGGCCCGCCACCCGGCGTAGCGCGTACCGCAACGCGCGCTCGCTCGGCCGGTCCAGCCACGGCGCGTCGTCCACTGCCACCAGCGTCCTCAAGTGGGGGTCGGTCGTGGCGGCTTCCAGCAGGGACCGGGTCGCCGCCCCGACCACCCGGGTGTCGACGGCCTCCCGGACGGTGCCGGAGAGGAGCACGACCTCAGCCGCGGCCCGCTGCGGGCCGGGCAGCGCGGCGACCTGGTCGGCGAGCGGACGCAACAGGTCGGCCAGGGCGGCGTAGGGAAGCTCCGCCTCGGCCTCGGTGGGCGCGCAGCTGAGGACCAGCCACCCCGCCTGGGTGGCGTGCGCGACCAGTGCCCGCCAGAGTTCGGATTTGCCGATGCCGGCCGGCCCCTCCACCAGCACCGGCCCGGATCGGCCCAGCTGCTGCCAGGCCCGGTCGAACACCTCGTCCCGCCCGACGATGGCGCGTCGCATGGGGAAATTCTGGCATCGGCGACGGTCGCCGGGGCATCCCGCCAACGGGTGATCGGGGATGGCCCGGCCGCCCCGAGGAGTCAGCCGTCGATGCGGGTGATGTTGCGGATCTTGTTGGACGCGTCCAGGGCGGCCACCTTGTACGCCTCGGCCAGCGTCGGGTAGTTGAACACCGCGTCGATCAGGTAGTCGATGGTGCCGCCGCAGCCCATCACGGCCTGACCGATGTGGACGATCTCGGTGGCGGCGGTGCCGAACACGTGCACCCCGAGCAGTCGGCCGTCGTCGGGGGAGACGAGCAGCTTCAACATGCCGTACGAGTCGCCCACGATCTGACCCCGGGCCAACTCGCGGTAGCGGGCGACGCCCACCTCGAACGGGGTGGAACTCTCGGTGAGCTGCGCCTCGGTCTGCCCGACGAAGCTGATCTCCGGGATCGTGTAGATGCCGATCGGTTGCAGGCCGTGCATCTCCCGGATCGGCTCGCCGCAGGCGTGTTGCGCGGCCAGCCGGCCCTGCTCCATCGAGGTGGACGCGAGCGCGGGGAAGCCGATCACGTCGCCGACCGCGTAGATGTGCTCCACCGAGGTGCGGTAGTTGCCGTCGACGGCGATCCGGCCGCGTCGGTCGGCCGCCAGCCCGGCCGCCTCCAGCGCCAGGTCGTCGGTCTGGCCCTGCCGGCCGGCCGAGTACATCACCGTGTCGGCGACGATCTTCTTGCCGCTCTTGAGGACGCACAGCGCCGCCGTCTGGTGTTTCTCCACGGCGGCCACCTCCTCGCCGAAGCGGAACGCCACGGACAGGTCGCGCAGGTGGTACTTGAGTGACTCGACGATCTCGTCGTCGCAGAACTCCAGCATCCGGTCGCGGCGCTCCACCACCGTCACCTTCGTGCCGAGCGCGGCGAACATCGAGGCGTACTCCATGCCGATCACGCCCGCGCCGACCACGACCATGCTGCGGGGTACGGCCTGGAGATTGATGACGCCGTCGGAGTCCACGATGGTCCGGTCGTCGAAGTCGACGCTGTCCGGGCGGGCCGGGCGGGTGCCAGCGGCGATGACGATCTTGTCGAAGGTCACCTTGGACTCGCGGCCGGAGCCACCGTCGACCCAGATCGAGTGCGCGTCGGCGAACCGTCCGGTGCCGGTGATCATCGCGACCCGGTTGCGGGCCAGCTGGTTGCGGATGACGTCGGTCTGCCGGGTGATGACGTGCTGGGTCCGGGCGGCCAGGTCGCTGACCGTGATCTCCTCCTTGACCCGGTAGCTGCTGCCGTACAGGTCCCGCTGGCTCAGGCCGGTCAGGTAGAGCACGGCCTCGCGCAGGGTCTTGGAGGGGACGGTGCCGGTGTTGATGCACACCCCACCGATCATGTCGCGGCGGTCCACGATGCCGACCCGCCGGCCGAGCTTGGCGGCGGCGATCGCGGCCTTCTGACCGCTGGGTCCGGAACCCAGCACCAACAGGTCGTAGTCATACACAGGCGTTAGCGTCGCAAGATGTCCTGACGCGCGCCAGACTTCGTACCCGAGTGTTACTCAGCCGCCACCGTGCACATGCCGCCGTTGAGCGTGACCTCCTCCGGTGGCTGTGATCCGGTGGCGACGAACCCCAGCGACACCGTGCCGCCGGGTGGGATCAGCGCGTTGTGGCGGACGTTGCGCACCCGCAGGTAGCTGCTGTCGCGGTCGACGACCTCCGCGCCCCACAGGCTGCGCAGCTGCTGGGCGGCGTAGAACCGCCACCGCATCGTCCAACCGTCGATCGCCGTCGCGCCGGTGTTGGTGACCAGAAGGCGTGCCACCAGACCGTCGGGCCACTGCCCCACCCTCGAGCGGACCGTGCAGCTCGGCGGTGGCGGCAGCGTGGTCACGGTGACCGGTGCGGACATCGGTGACAGGTGGCCGGCCTCGTCGCGGGCCTGCACCACGAAGGTGTACGTTGTGCTCGGCGTCAGCCCGCTGATCTGGGTGCTGTTGCGCCCGGGCGGGTACTGGTACACCTCGCTGACCCGGGTGAGGACGCCGCCGGCGTCGACCCGGAACACCTCGTACCGGTCGAGGGCGACGTTCTCGACCGAGTGCGCCCAGCGCAGCCAGACCAGCGTGGCGGCGACGTCGTAGGCGACCGGTTGGCCGGGTGCGCCGGGCGGTTGGTCGTCTCCCGGTGGCATGGTCACCCGCACTGTCGGGTCGGACAGCGACCGGTTGCCGGCCGCGTCCACCGCCGCGACGGAGAAGACGTACGTGCGCGACGGCCGCAGGCCGGTGATCCGGATGCTGGTGGTGTCGGTCGAGTACTGGGCGCCGGAATCCTCGAACCGGACGCCGACCGGGTAGCTGACCACGCCGACGTTGTCGGTCGCGGGCGCCCAGGTCAGCTCGATCCAGGTGGTGTCGACGGCGACGACGGTGATCGGGCCGGGGGCGGTGGGTCGTTCGGTGTCCGCGGCGGCGTACGCCGGGGTCGCGCCCGCCGCCAGCACTGTCGTCGTGAGCACGCAGGCGGCCAGCGCGGCGGCCCTGGATCGGACGCCGCGCACCTGATGATCGCGCATGATGCTTGCCTCGCTTCCGGGTGACCGCAGCGGACCAGTCATCGACTGCCGACGATGTTAGGCCACTGCTGGTCGCACCGTTGCCCCGTCAGCCGACGAGGCGGCGTTCCCAGGCCCAGGCGGCGATCTCGACCCGGTTGCGGGCCTTGAGCTTCATCTGCACGCTCGCCAGATGGGTCTTGACAGTGCCCACGGCGATGAAGAGCTGGGTGGCGATCTCGGCGTTGGTCAGGCCGCGGGCGACGAGCTTCACGACGTCGAGTTCCCGTGGCGACAGCCCGCCGTCGTCGCGCGCCGGGGCCGGTGAGCTGAGGTGCTCCAACAGTCGTACCGTGATCGAGGGGCTGATCAGCGCGTCGCCGGACACCGCCGCGCGGACCGCCTCGACCAGCAGGGCCGGGCCCGAGTCCTTGAGCAGGAAGCCGCAGGCGCCGTTGGCGAGCGCGGTGTGCACGTACTCGTCGAGGTCGAAGGTCGTCACCACGACCACCCGGACCGGGTCGGTGACACCCGCTCCGGCGAGCAGCCGCAGCGCCTCGAGACCGTCGAGGCGGGGCATCCGGATGTCCAGCAGCACCACGTCCGGGCGCAGTCGTCGGGCCAGTTCGACGGCCTGCACCCCGTCGGCGGCCTCGCCGACCACCTCCATGTCCGACTGGGCGCCGATGATCATGCCGAAGCCGGTCCGGACCATCGCCTGGTCATCGGCGATCAACACCCGGATCACCGGGCCACCGCCGCGGGCAGCGGGAACGCGGCGTCGAGCACCCAACCACCGACGACGCCGGGCCCGGCGGTGATCGTGCCGCCGAGCGCACGGACCCGCTCGGTGAGGCCGATCAGACCGAAACCGTGCCCCCGGGCCGGCGCGGTGCGCGGCGAGGCACCGTCGTCGGCGACCCGGACCAGCAACCAGTCCGGGGTACGCCGCACGACCACATCCACGGATCGGGCGTCCGGCGCGTGCTGACGGGTGTTGGTCAGCCCTTCCATCACCACCCGGTACGCCGACGTCGAGACCTCCACCGGCAGTCCCGTCAGGTCGCCGTCCACGTGCAGCCTGGCCGGCGCGTTCGCCGCGCCGTTGAACCCGGTCAGCAGCGGCTCCAACTCGGTCACCCCGGCCAGCGGGGCCAGCGGCGCGTCCGGTGGGGCGTCCGGGTTGCGCAGGATCCCGACCATCCGCCGCATCGAGGCCATCGTCTCCGCGCCGGCCCGCTCGATCTGCTCCAGGGCGACGATCACCCGCTGCGGGTCCTGTTCGGCGACGAACCGGGCGCCCTGCGCCTGCACCACGATCCCGGTCACGTGGTGGGCGATGAAGTCGTGCAGGTCACGGGCGAACTCCGCGCGCTGCTCCGCCCGGACCAGCGCGATCGCCCGCGCCCGGCCGGCGGCGATCACCCGCAGGTAGAGCCCCACCCCGGCGGCGCCGGCCGCCGCGAGCGCCTGGAGCAGTCCGAAGATCACCAGCAGGTTGTCGGTGCCGACGCGCAGCGGCATCGCGGCCACGGCGAGCCCGGCGGCCACCGCCGCCCACGGGGCGAGCCGGGGCGCACCCCAGCGGCTCACCACGAAGACCACGCCGATCAGCCCGGCCGACTCGGCGAGCCCCCAGGTGCGGGCGATCAGGATGCCGCCGCCTGCGGAGAGGAGCACCACCCCCGCGGTCACCGCCAGTGAGGCGGCGGCGAGGGCCAGCGCGGCCACCGGCAGCCGGCGCGAACCCGGTTGGTGCACCGGCAGCCAGAGCGGCACCGTCGCCACCGCCAACCCCACCGGCACCAGCAGGAGCAGAAGAGCCGACATCCCGCGGTCGTCCGCCGTGCTGGCCGTGAAGTCGAACAGAGCGAGGAGGCCAAAGGCCACCAGCCCGGCCGCCTGGGCCAGGCGTACCCACAGACGGCGAAGATCCGGAGCGCTCATGGTGACCCAGCGTAGCCAGCCGGGCGGAGCTGCCGGATCGGCCAAAAGGCAGACCCGGTGACGGCTATACCCGGCCCCGGGCCGATGCGCCAACCCCACCGCGGCGGCGACGCTTCCCCGGTCACCACGCAGCCACTGGAGGAACGATGACAACCCACGCCCCGCCGCAGACCAGCCACGCCGCGGTCGCCGCGGTCGACCTGGTGAAGGTGTACGGCAGCGGCGAGACCGCCGTCCGTGCCCTGGACGGGGTCTCGGTCGGCTTCGGCCGGGCCGAGTTCACCGCGATCATGGGCTCGTCCGGGTCCGGCAAGTCGACGCTGATGCACTGCCTCGCCGGACTCGACACGGCCACCTCCGGACGCGTCCTGCTCGGCGGTACGGAGCTGACCGGCCGGTCGGACCGGACCCTGACCCGGGTACGCCGGGAGCGGATCGGCTTCGTCTTCCAGTCCTTCAACCTGCTGCCGCAGCTCACCGCCGCGCAGAACATCACCCTGCCGCTGGACCTCGCCGGTCGGCGGCCCGACGCCGACCTCCTCGCGCACCTGGTGCGGGTGCTGGGCCTCGGCGACCGCCTGAACCACCGGCCCAGCGAGCTGTCCGGTGGCCAGCAGCAGCGGGTCGCGCTGGCCCGGGCGCTGGTGGCCCGGCCCGAGGTCGTCTTCGCCGACGAGCCGACCGGCAACCTCGACTCCCGCTCCGGCGCGGAGGTGCTCACCATCCTGCGCGACTCGGTACGCGACCTCGGCCAGACCGTCGTCATGGTCACCCACGACCCGATCGCCGCCGCGTACGCCGACCGGGTGGTGCTGCTCGCCGACGGGCGGCTGGCCGGCGAGATCGACAAGCCGGACCAGGTGTCGGTCACCGACGCCCTGCGTGAGCTGGCGGCCCGGGCATGAGGGCGACGGTGTTGCGTACCCAGACGGCCGCCGCGGCCCGGCGGCCCGGCCGGCTGATCCTGACCGGCCTGGCGATCCTGGTCGCGTCGTTCGTCGTCTTCGGCACCGTGCTGGTGCAGCAGATCACCGAGCGGACCGTGCGGGACAACCTCAGCGGCACCCCGGCCGTCACCGACCTCGTGATCGGCAGCCCCGGCGAGCCGCCACCCACCGTGGCGGACGTGCGGCAGATCCGGGCCGTGCCCGGGGTGGCCGAGGCGGTGGCCCGGGCGTCGGCCGGGATCTCCGTCGGCGAGGGTTACCTCAACCTCCAGGCCGATCCGGGCACCGGCCCGCTGAGCACGGTCCGGCTGATCGAGGGCAGCTACCCGGACCAGCCCGGCGAGATCGCGGTCACGCCGCGCACCGCCGAGCGGCTCGGGCTCTCGGTCGGCACCACCACCAGCGGTACCGGCGGTGAGCTCACCGCCCCCGCCGCACTCACCGTGACCGGCGTGGTGGAGACCGCCGCCGACGCCGGCTACGACGCGTACGCCCCGGACAGCGCGGTGATCGCCTGGGCGCGCCTCACCGGCGTGGAGCGCGTCGACCTGCGAGTTTCCGCCGACGCCTCGACGGAGGTCGTCCGCCAACGGGTGAGCGCGGCGGTCGCCGGCCAGCCGATCCGCTCCGGCGCCGAGGTGCGCGAGGCCGAGGCCAACGCGGCGGCCGAGGAGGTCGGGCGACTCTTCATCCTGGTCGGCATGTTCGTCTCCATCGCCGTCGTCGCCGCGGCGCTGGTGGTCACCTCGACCTTCCGCATCGTCTTCGCCCAGCGGATGCGGCAGCTCGCGCTGCTGCGGGCGGTCGGCGCGAGTCGGGGCACCCTGGTGCGGGCCCTGACCGCCGAGGGAGCCCTGACCGGGCTGGTCGCCGGCGTCGTCGGGGTCGTCAGTGCCCTCGCCCTCGGGTACGCGCTGCCGGCGGTGCTGCGCGCCACCGGCCGCGCGGTCTCCGCGCCGGGCCTGCCACTGGCGACGGCGGTCCTGGTGGTGATCGGTGCTGTCGTGCTCACCGTGCTGGCCGTGCTGGCACCGGCGCTCTCGGCCGCCCGGGTCTCCCCGCTGGAGGCACTGCGGACGGCGAGCACCACCGCCGGCCGGCGCGGCATCGGGGTCCTGCGTCTGGTCGGCGGGCTGATCCTGGCCATCGGTGCGGTACTGGCGGCGGTCGCGACGATCAGTCAGTTGCCGAAGCCGGACCAGTCGAGCTACGACCCCGCGATGCCGCTGCTTCTGCTGGTCGGGTCCGGCGCGCTGGCGTTCTTCGCGCTGGTCGCTCTCGGTCCGCTGCTGGTACGCCCGGTGCTGGCAGTGGTCGGTTGGCCGCTGCGCCAGCTCGGGCCGCTCGGACGGATGTCGGTCGGTGGCATCGGCGGGGCGCCGCGCCGGGCGGCCGCGGTCTCCGTCGTGGTCGCGCTGGGCACGACGCTGATCTCCGGGGTGGTCATCGGCGGCACGTCGTTGCAGGTCCTCGCCGACCGCGAGATGGCGCTCGCGGCCCCCACCGACTTCGAGGTCACCGGCAACGGTGCGACGCTGCCGCCGGCTGTGGTGAGTCGGGCCGAGGCGGCGCACGGCGCGCTGGCCCGGGTGGTGCCGTACCGGAAGGTTGACGACGCCACGCTGCTGCGCGGTGCCGACAGGCTCGGCGCCGTCGAGTCCGGCTACCCGATGAGCGACCTGGACGTGGCGGTGTTGCCGAGCACCGGTGACCTGGACGTGGCCCAGGGCAGCCTGGACGATCGCGGCCCCGGCCGGATCGTGCTCAACAGCTGGGTCGCGCGGGACGCGGGCCTGCGGGCCGGCGACACCGCGACGCTCGCCGTCGCCACCCGCCGGGTCGACGTCCGGGTGGTCGCGGTGCTGCCCGGTGACGGGCCGCTGCACGCGGGCATCCTCGCCGACCCGGCCGACCTGGACCGGCTCGGCGTGGCGTCGGCGTACACCGGTCTGTTGGCGGACGCGGCCGGTGCCGGCGAGGACGGTCGCACCGCCGGTGTGCGGGCGCTGCGGCAGGCGATCGCGGGCAGCGACGGGGTGGGCCTCACGGTGCTCGCCGACGAACGGGACCGCAACGACGCGTTGGTCCGCACCCTGGTCTGGATCGCGGTCGGTCTGGTCAGTCTGACCGTGCTGATCGCGGTCGTCGGGGTGGGCTCCACGACCGCGCTGTCGGTGGTCGAGCGGGTACGCGAGTCCGGGCTGCTCCGGGCGATCGGGCTGTCCCGGACGGGTCTGCGCACCATGTTGACTGTCGAGTCCGGCCTGTACGGGTTGATCGGCGCGAGCATCGGCCTGGTGCTGGGCGTCCCGTACGCCTGGTTGGCGGTGCAGGCCCTCGGGATCGCGGCACCGCTGACCGCGCCGCTGCTGCCGCTGGCCGGGCTGTTCGTGGTGCTGGTCGGGCTGACCGCGCTGGCCGGGGTGCTGCCGGCCCGTCGGGCGTCGCGGGTCAGCCCGGTGGTGGCGCTGGGGACTGACGGCTGAGCACCGCCGTGGGGTGGCGTCGGTTGTCGGCGCCGCCCCACGGCGGCCCGGTCAGTTGGGGTTGTTGGCGTGGGTCAACGTCTCCCAGGCGACGAAGAGGTTGTTGGTTCCGGCCGGACGTTGTTGCAGCGTGAGGGTCTGGGTGTTGGTCATGACGTTGCCCAGCCGGTTGCTCATCGCGTTGAAGCCGACCTCGGTGATCGGGCCGAGGCCCCGGGTGAGGCTGCCGCCGCAGAGCCAGGAGGGCGGCGCCTCGCCGAGCTGGTAGCGCGAGTGGAAGCCGAGCGCCTGACGCAGCCGCTCGCCGACCTGCGGGTACAGGTCGCGGCCCTGGATCCGGGAGGTCTCCGCGACGTGTGAGATGGCGGAGATCCCGTACCCGGTGTGGACGAAGTCGCGGCAGGTCTCCTGGGCCAGGCCGGCGACGAAGGTGGACTGGCCCTGCCAGTAGCCGATGATCTCCGCGCTGGTGTCCAGACCGCTGCCGGGCGTGGTGTACGGCAACGCGCCGTCGCTGGGCAGGTACACGAAGGCCCGGGTGCGGTTGAGGAAGCGGGTGACCGCCGCGTCGTAGGCGCTGCGGTCGTCCAGGAACACCGCGATGCCGACGGCAGCCTCCATCATGGTCAGTTCCCAGTTGCCGTTGCTGTTCGAGCCGTTGCGCACCATCGGCAGGTAGACGGTGCGCAGCATGGTGGCGAAACGGCTGGCGTTGGGCCAGCTGGTGTACGTGTACTTGATGATCTCGGCGGCCCGGGGCCAGACCGAGGCGGCCCAGCCGGTCTGCAGCGGGGCGTTGCTGCCGGTGTGGGCGGTGATCGTGGCCGACCACGCGTCCATGATCTGAATGGACTTCTGCGCGTACCGGGCGTCTCCGGTGACGTACCAGGCCAGCGCGTCGGTGTACGCGGCGATCGCGTCCTCACGCTCGTCGGTGCAGCCGTTGTTCGGGTTGGAGTAGGAACCGCACTCGACCACCGAACGGGGCGCCGGGGTACGCGACAGGGAGGCGTACCGGCTGCTCATCATCTGGTTGTAGGCCGCCGCCCACGGCTGCGCGCCGGCCTGGACCCGACCCCGGACGAAGTCGAGCTGGCCTCGGCTGACCAGCACGCCGGGGTGGGTGAAACCGGCAGAGGGCGGTGGTGTCGTGCCGCCGCCGCTGGGCAGTGTCCAGGTCTGGTTGGCGGTGCCGGTGCAGCTCCAGATCTGCAGCGGGGTGCCGTCGGCCGAGCTGGGACCGGTGGCGTCGAGGCACTTGCCGGAGACCGGGTTGACCAGTTGGCCGGCGTTGGCCGACCACTGTTGCGCCCCGGTGCCGTTGCAGTCGTAGATCTGCACCCGGGCACCGTTTGCCGTGCTGGCGGCGGCGATGTCCAGGCACTTGCCCAGCGCCCGGATGGTGCCGTCGTCGGCCACCGTCCACTGTTGCGCGGTGGAGCCGTTGCAGGTGAAGAGCTGGACCTGGGTGTTGTTGGCCGGGTTCGCGGCGGCCACGTCGACGCACTTGCCGCCGTACCCGGTGATGGCGCCGGTCGCGGCCGCCGTGGCGGGTGCCGCGCCGACGACCATCGCGGCCGGTACGGCGAGCAGGGCCGCGGCGAGCGCGGAGGTCAGTCTGATGCGGGGGTGGCGGGGCACGAGCCCGGCCAGTCGTCGCGCCATGTCGGGGTCCTTCCGGGGCGGCGAAATAACTGTAAAGTGTGTTAATCATTACAGTCATACACACCGATATCAATGTCTTCGTCGCCACGGATGCCGTTACGGGTGCATCGACGCGCCCTTGAGCACCTTGTCCACCACGTTGCGTGGCGCGTGCAGCGCCAGGCCCACCAGGTCGAGCTTCTCCCGTCCGACCGCACGGACGGCGGCCCGGTTGTCCCGGTCGTTGCCGGTGGCGAACAGCTCGGCCGTGAAGATCGCCAACCGTAGGCCCCGGGCGAGGGCGCGTGAGTGCGCGCCGACCACCGTCGCCCGATCCCCGGCGAAGATCAGCACCGGCTGGCCGAACATCGGCAGGTAGCGGGTGTCGTCGGCGTCCCGGTACTCCTCGCCGAGCAACTCGGGCAGCGTGCTCGCGATGCCGCTGACCAGGAAGGCGGTGACGTTCAGTCGTTGCCAGCTCGCCAGGTCGTCACGGAGCAGTACGGCGATCTTGGTGGGAAAGCGGATCGGTTCGGTCATGGCGTCGAGCCTGCCCGCCCCCACGCCGCGCGGTCTTGTACGTTCTTAGCGTGGCCACCAGCCCGGCTGGCTCGCACGTCAGCGCATGGCGCCCCGCGGTAGCCGGGGTCGCCGAGGTCTTCCACGCCCATTTCGTGGACCACGCCTACCCCCGGCACATCCACGAGGTGTGGACCCTGTTGATCGTCGACGACGGCGCGGTCCGCTTCGACCTGGACCGGCACCGGCACGGCGCGCTGCGCACGTCGGTCACCCTGCTGCCACCGCACGTCCCGCACGACGGCAGCTCCGCCACCCCGGACGGCTTCCGCAAGCGGGTCCTGTACCTGGACGCCTCCGCGCTCGACGCCGAGCTGATCGGCCGGGCCGTGGACGAGCCGGACCTGGCCGATCCGCAGCTGCGCGACCGGATCCACCACCTGCACCAAGCGCTGGCCGCACCCGGCGACGAGTTCGAGGCCGAGAGTCGCCTCGCGTTCATCCTGGACCGGCTACGCCGCCAGCTGCGCCAGCGCCCTCCGGTCGATGGCCAGCCGGCCGGACGCGGCCTCGCGGTCCGACTACGCGAGCTGCTGGACGCCCGGACCGTCGACGGCGTCACGCTGGGGGAGGCCGCGCAGCTGCTGCACGCCCACCCGACCCACCTGGTCCGGACCTTCACCCAGGTGTACGGCGTGCCACCGCACTCGTACCTGACCGGTCGTCGGGTCGAGCTGGCCCGGCGCCTGCTCCTCGCCGGGCAGCGGCCCGTCGAGACGGCCGTCGCGGCCGGGTTCTACGACCAGGCGCACCTGGCCCGCCACTTCCGGCGCTACCTGGGCGTCAGCCCGGCCCGCTACCCCGCCCGGGGCTGATCGGACGGGTCAGACGAGCTGGCCGCCGATGACGGAGAGCAAGCGCAGCTTCTCGTCGCTGGGCGACCCGGGCACGGCGGTGAAGACCAACAGCGTCTGTGACTGGTCCGGGTCGACGAGTGTCTGGCAGTGCAGCTCCAACGCCCCGACCTCCGGGTGCACGAAGTGCTTGGGCGGGCAGTAGCCGGCCGGCACCGGGTGTTCGCGCCACAGCCGCGCGAACTCGGCGCTCCGAGCCAGCAGGTCGTCGACGAGCGCGGCGGCCCGTGACCCGCGCCCGTCACGGGTGTACGCGGCGTGCAGGTGCGCCACGAGCAGGCGGCTCTGCGTCTGGTGGTCCTGCGCCGGGTGCAGCTGCCGTGCCGCCGGGTCGGTGAACCAGCGGTGGTGGGCGCTGCGCGCCAGGCCGGTGTACCGGGTCTCGTCACCGAGCAGCGCGACGGCCGGCGCGGTCTGCGCCAGGGTCTCGCCCAGGTGGTTCACCACCTGGGCCGGGGTGTCGTGCATCCGGTCGAGGATCCGCATCATGCCCGGGTTCACGTGATCGGCGCGCAGCGCCCGACGCGGAACCGCGTGCCCGGCGAGCTGGAACAGGTGGTCCCGTTCGGCGAGGGAGAGTCGCAGGCCACGAGCGAGCGCGGCGAGCATCTGCTCCGAGGGGTGCGGCCCACGCTGCTGCTCCAACCGGCTGTAGTAGTCGGTGGACATCCCGCTCAACGCGGCGACCTCCTCGCGCCGGAGCCCTCCGGTGCGTCGGCGCGGGCCCCGGGGCAGCCCGACGTCCTCGGGCTGGAGGGCCTCGCGGCGGGTGCGCAGGAAGCTCGCGAGTTGGGCGCGGTCCACGATGACTCCGATCGGCAGGTGCCGGGAAACGACCCGGCACATCGAGCGCAACAGCACACCCCCAACCCCGTGTTCCCTCCGCCCCACCCCACCCCACCCCACTCCTTCGCGATCTTGCGATTTCTGTCGGGACATGAGGTGCGTTTCGCCTCATTCCGACGACCGAAAGTGCAAGATCGGCGGGGTCAAGGGGTGGGGTGGGGGCGGGGCGGCGGGGTGGGGGGGTTAGCGCTGGATGGACTTTGTTTCCAGGAACTCTTCGAGGCCCATTCGGCCGAACTCGCGGCCGTTGCCGGAGTGCTTGTAGCCGCCGAACGGGGCGAGCGGGTTCCAGTGGCCGGCGTTCACGTCGACCTGGCCCACGCGCAGCCGCCGGGCGACGGCGAGAGCGTGCTCCGGCTCACCGAAGACGCCGCTGGTGAGGCCGTACACCGTGCCGTTGGCGATGGCCACGGCCTCCTCCTCGTCCGCGTACGGGATGATCGTCAGCACCGGGCCGAAGATCTCCTCCTGAGCGATCGCGGAGGCCGGGTCGACGTCGGCGAAGATCGTCGGCTGGACGTAGGCCCCGACGGTCAGCCCCTCGGGCCGCTGCGGGCCGCCGAACACCAGCCGGGCACCGTCGGCGATGCCCCGCTCGATGTACCCGACCACCTTCTGCCGGTGCGCCTCGGACGCCATCGGGCCGATCCGGGTGGCCTCGTCGCCCGGGTCGCCGACTGTGTACTGCTTCGCGGCCTCGACGGCCAACGCCACGACCTCGTCCTGCCGGGAGGCGGGCACCAGCATCCGGGGCCACGCGCCGCAGACCTGACCGCCGTTGCTGAACGCCATCATCAGGCCCCGCTCGACAGCGTCGGGCAGGTCGGCGTCGTCCAGGATGATGTTCGCCCCCTTGCCGCCCAGCTCCAGCGCGACCCGCTTGACGCTCGCCGCGGCCACCGCCGAGATGCGCTGCCCGGCGCGGGTGGAGCCGGTGAACGAGATCATGTCGATGTCCGGGTGGGCGGAGATCGCCTCGCCGACCGTCGCGCCGGTGCCGTAGACGACGTTGAAGACGCCCGCCGGTACGCCGGCCTCGGCGGCGGTCTCGGCGAGGATGCGCGCGGTCAGCGGTGCGTTCTCGGACGGCTTGAAGACCATCGTGTTGCCGGCGAGCAGGGCCGGGGCCAGCTTGGAGACGATCTGCTGGAGCGGGAAGTTCCACGGCGTGATCGCGCCGACCACGCCGATCGGCTCGCGGACGATCAGCGAGTTGCCGACCTCCTCGGTCCAGGCGAAGTCGTCGGCCAGGCCGGCGATGGATTCGAGCACCGCAGCCGGGAAGGCGACCTGGGCGGTGCGGGACATGCCGATCGGCGAGCCCATCTCGGCGGTGATCGCCTGGGCGATCTCCTCGGTACGGGCGGCCAGGCCGGCGCCGAGGCGGCGCAGCACGCCCGCCCGGTGCTGCGGGGTGGTCGCCGACCAGGCCGGGAAGGCGGCCCGGGCGGCGGCGACGGCGCGATCGACGTCGGCGGCGGTGCCGGCCGGGGTCTCGGCGACGACCTCGCCGGTGGCCGGGTTCACGACGGGAAGGGTGCCGGCGGAGCCGGTGACGGTCTCGCCACCGATCCAGTGGCCGGCGACGGTGTGGGTGGAAGGTGTCATGGACCGACCGTCGCACCGTGCCGGAACCCCAACCAGGTGCGGTTTATCCAGGGTTTCGCGATCCCTGGCTGGGGTCCGGCAAGGTCAGAGCGCGAGGACGATCCGGCCGGCGGCGGTGCCGGCGTCCTGCCGGGCCCAGGCGTCAGCGACGGCATCGAAGGGCACGATCTCATGATCGACGGTGAGCCGGCCGGTCGCCGCGTGCCCGGCCACCACTGTCAGCGCCGCTGCCCGCGCGGCGGTCGACAACCCGTTGTTGGTGTAACCGACGATCCGCAGTGCTCCGCTGCGCAGCACGGCGGACTCGATGGGTGCGGTCGCACCCGCCGCGCTGCCCAGGTTGACCAGTCGCCCACCGGGGCGCAGCACCCGCAGCGCCGCCGCGGCCGGGACACCGAAGACCGGGTCCAGGACGAGGTCGACCGGCCCGTCGGCGGCGTGGCGCAGCCGGTCGGCCAACGACGCGACGTCGTCGTCGGGGAGCAGCGGGAGGGCGACGGCGGCGCCGAGCTCCTCGGCCCGGGCGCGGGCCGCCGCCGAGCGGGCCACGGCGATGACGCGGCGGGCGCCGCCGAGCAGTGCGAGCTGGATGGCGGCCTGGCCCACCACACCCCCGGCCCCCAGCACGACGACCTGGTCACCGACCGACAGGCCGCCGGCGTCGGTCAGCGCCGCCTGCGCGGCGACCGCGGAGAGGCCCAGGGCCGCGAGCAGGCTCAGCGGTACGCCGTCGGGCAGCGCCACCACGTCGGCGGTGGGCACCGTGACCGTGCCCGCCATGCTGCCGTCCACACCGGAGCGCATCCCGGCCGACGTGCCGAACCAGACCGCGGTGCCGTCGGCCAGCCGACCGACCCCCTGCACACCCGGCACGTACGGCGTGGTCGGCGGGCCGAAGTAGCTGGTGCCGGTGGCGCAGAGCACGTCCAGCGGCGTGATCGGCACGGCCTCGACGGTGACCGCCACCTCGCCGTCGGCCGGCACGGGTGTCGGCCGCTCGGCGAGCGTCGGGGCGGCACCGCAGCGGGTGAGCACTGCCGCGCGGATCACGTCGCGATGTCCGGGTAGGGCATCGCGAAGTGGGCCAGCCGCGCGCCGTAGGACTTCTGGTATTCCAACGGCTCGGTGTTGTCCCGCTCGAAGAGGGCGATGAAGAGGGTCAGGGTGAGGAACGGGTGCGCGCCCAGCTCGAAGAGCTTCACGTGGTCGTGGGTGGCCAGTGCCTCGCGCTCCACGTCGTCGAAGCGTAGCCAGGTGCTGGCCTCGCCGGTGTGGCAGTTCAGCACCGTGTTGGCGCACTCGGCCTCCCACCAGGCGACCAGCTCGCGCGGCTCGCTGCGGTAGCGCTCGACCAGCTCCGGGTCCCTGTCGACGGTGAAGAGGAACTTGTTCAGCAGGTATCTGCTCATGCCGTCGGCGCTCCGTTCGGGTACCAGGTGAAGTACGCCTCCATGGTGTGGAACAGATCGAGGGTGTCGACGTAGTCGGCCTTCACGCCGGCACCGGCCACGCCCATCATGAGCATGAAGTCCATGAAGCCGTGGGTGGCGTTGCCCGGTGAGTGCAGGCTGTCCAGGGTGACCTCGCGCAGGCACTCGTCCAGGTCGCCGTTGGCGATCCACTCGACGGCCCGCTGATCGAACTCCGGGTCCGGGCCGTGCGGGCCGAACTGCCGGGGGCCGCCCAGCTCCAGCGAGAGGTGACCGGTGCCGATGACGGCCACCCGCAGGTGCGACGGCCACGACTCGACGATGTCGCGGATGCTCTGGCCGAGTTGGACGAAGCGTTTCGGCTGCGGCAGCGGCGGCGCGAAGATGTTCGTGTAGATCGGCACGATCGGCAGGTCGGCCTCGGGCCGCAGCGTGATGATCGGGCAGGTGATGCTGTGGTCGATGCGCAGCTCGTTGCTGAACGCGAGGTCGAACCCGGCGTCGAGCCCGGCCCGCAGGATGTGCGCGGACAGGTCCTCCTGGCCGGTGAGCAGCATCCGGGGCAGCCCGAACTCGCGCTCCTCGTTGTACCAGTTGGCGTCGTAGCGGGGCGCCTTGCCGACCAGGAACTGCGGCATGTTGTCCAGCCAGAGCTGGTGGAAGTGGTCGGAGCCGACCATCACCAGCACGTCGGGTCGGGCCCGGGTCAACGTCTCCCGGAACGCCAGGATCTTGCGGGTCCACTCGTCGGCGAACGGTGGTCGATCCTCGCCGGTGGCGGTGCTGGCCCGGTAGTAGAAGGGGTGGTGGGTGGAGGCGATGACCGCGACGATGGAGGCCATTCCCGCTCCTTTCGGGGGCGCGAGAGGGGGTCAGGGTTCGTAGACGGCGTTGCTGTCGACGGTGCGGTAGATGTCCATGCCGAGCGGTCGTCGTCGCTCCTCGGCGAGGTGCCCGAGCAGCCCCGCCGCGCGGGCCAGCAGGGCGAAGCCGCGCAGCATCTCGACGGGGAGCCCCAGGTCGGCCAGGGCCGCGCCGCAGACCCCGGCGCCGTTGAGTGGCAGGGTGCGGCCGAGCACCTGCGGGTGGACGCGTCCGATCGCCTCGAACAGCCGCAGGTGCGGGCCGTGCAGACCCTCCTCGGTGGCGATCCGGATCAGCACGGGGGTGCGCGGGTCCTGCTCCTTGTGCACGGGGTGCCCCAGCCCGGGGACCAGCCGGCGTTCCTGCTTGGCCCGGGTGACCGCGTCCAGCGCCACCGCGTCGTAGTCGGTCACCTCACCGGCCTTCTCGAGCGTGTCGGCGAGGAAGCGTCCACAGTCCTCGGTGACGCCGAGGAAGCGGGAGCCCCCGCCGAGCAGACCGGCGGCGAGCGCGCCCTGCAACGACTCGGGCGCGGACAGGTAGGTCAGCCGGGCCGCGATCGCCGTCGGGGTGAAGCCGTGGTCGGCGAGGGCCACCAGCACCGCCTCGAAGACCCGTACCTCGCCCCGGGTGGGCCGGCGGCCGGCGACCAGCCAGTACGCCAGCTCGCCGAAGCCCACGGTGCCCATCAGGTCGGCGGCCAGGTCGTGCCCCAGCAGGGAGATGGTGGTCGGGTCGGAGGTGCCGATCCCGGTCGGGAAGCTCAGTTCTTCAGCCACGCGCGGATCTCCTCGCCGTGTTCGTCGAGCCCGGGCGGCGGCAGTTCGTAACGCGCCGGGGTGTCGGAGAAGGTGATGGGGTTACGCACGCCGGGTACGTCCCCGACGGTGACGACCGGGTCGAGCCCCAGTTCCTCGGCGAGCGCCACACCGCCGTCGATGGTGTTGATCGGCGCGCAGGGGACGCCGGCGGCGAGCAGGTCCCGGAACCACTCGTCCTTGGTCCGCTTGGCGAGCCGTTCGACGAGCAGGGGACGCAGCTCCTCGCGGTTGGCGGTGCGGTCCTGGTTGCGCCCGAAGCGCCTGTCGTCTGGCAGGCCGGGCAGGTCGAGCACCTGGCAGAGCTTGCGGAACTGCCCGTCGTTGCCGGCGATGACGATCAGCTCGCCGTCGGCGGTGGGCAGCGGCTCGTACGGGAAGAGACTGGGGTGCGCGTTGCCCATCCGGAACGGGACGGTCCCGCCGGCGACGTAGCCGCTGGAGTGGTTGACCAGGCCGGACAGCGCCGAGCTGAGCAGGTTGACCTCGACGTGCTGGCCGCGTCCGGTCTCGCCACGGTGGTGCAGCGCGGCGAGGATGCCGATGCTCGCGTGCAACCCGGCCATCACGTCGAAGACCGAGATCCCGGCCCGGTACGGCGAGCCGTCCGGGTCGCCGGTGAGGCTCATCAGGCCCGAGATGGCCTGCACCATCAGGTCGTAGCCGGGGAAGTCCCGGCCGGCGCCGGTGCCGAAGCCGCTGATGCTCGCGTACACGACCTTCTCGTTGGTCGCGGTGACCGTGTCGTAGTCGAGGCCGAACCGGGCGAGGCCACCGGGCCGGAAGTTCTCGATGAGCACGTCGGCGCGGCGGGCCAGCTCCTGCGCGGCGGCCAGGTCGTCGGGATTCTTGAGGTCCAGGGCGATCGACCGCTTGTTGCGGTTGATGCCGAGGTAGTACGTCGAGACACCGTCGCGGGTGGGCGGCATCCAGGTGCGGGTGTCGTCGCCACCGGGGCTCTCCACTTTGACCACCTGTGCGCCGAGGTCGGCCAGGAGCATCGTCGCGTACGGCCCGGCGAGGATCCGGGAGAAGTCCGCGACGAGCAGCCCGGCCAACGGTCCTGTCGAATGCTGCACCATTTTTCCGCCCGTTCTACGGACACCTGTCCGTCGTGACAGCTTCCGACACCGGAAGGGGAGTGTCAACGGAGAATTTGGCCAGCGGGGAGAGCCCTTGACACGAATGGTGACCCGGACCACACTTGCGCCACCCGGGCTGGCCGTACAGCGGACAAGAGTCCGGATTCCCCTCGTACCCCGGAAAGGAATGGGTGGCGATGAGCGCAACCGACCGGCCGGTGGTCTTCCGCAACGGCCTGGTTCTCACCATGGACGACGCGCACACGGTGCTCCCCGGCGCCGATGTGCTGGTCGTCGGCGACCGGATCGCGCAGGTCGGCGTCGGCCTCACGGCGCCCGACGACGCCCTGGAGATCGACGCCACCGGCGGCATCCTCATGCCCGGCATGGTCGACACCCACCGGCACCTGTGGCAGACCGCGATGCGCGGGTACGGCGCCGACTGGACCCTGACCCAGTACTTCGTCTGGTACTACCTCGAGTCCGGCAAGCTCTTCCGGCCGGAGGACATCCACGCCGGCAACCTGCTCGGGGCGATCGAGGCGATCGACGCGGGCGTCACCACCACTGTCGACTGGTCGCACGGGTTGCAGACACCCGAGCACGCCGACGCCGCAGTGGACGCCCTGGAGGCGGTCGACGGGCGGTTCGTGCTCGCCTACGGCAACATCCAGCAGGGGCCCTGGGAGTGGGCCACCTCCCCGGAGTTCCGCGACTTCCACCGCCGCCGCGTCGACGGGGGCAAGCTGGCCGGCTTCCAGATGGCCTTCGACGTCACCGGCGACCCCGCCTTCCCGGAACGGGCCGCGTTCGAGGTGGCCCGGGAGTTGGGCGCCGCGGTGACCACCCACGCCGGCGTGTGGGGCGCCACGAACGACGACGGCATCCGACTGATGCACGAGAACGGGTTCATGACCCCGTCGACCGTCTACGTGCACGCGGCGACGCTCACCCACGACTCGTACAACCGGATCGCCGCGACCGGCGGCTCGGTCTCCGTCTCGACCGAGAGCGAGCAGAGCGCCGGCCAGGGTTACCCACCCACCTGGCAGCTGCGCCACCACGACATCCCGGTGTCACTGTCGATGGACACCAGCGTGTGGTGGAGCGGCGACCTCTTCTCCGCGATGCGCAGCACGCTCGGCGCGGACCGCTCCCGGGAGCACCTGGAGGCGCACGCCAAGCAGGAGACCGTCACCCACTGCCACCTGCGCGCCGAGCAGGTCGTCGAGTGGGCCACCCGGGGCGGCGCCCGCGCCCTCGGCATGGATGCCACCATCGGCGCGCTCACCGCCGGCCGGCAGGCCGACGTCGTCCTGATCAAGAACGACGCCTCGCCGGTGATGTTCCCGATCCTGAACCCGCACGGTCACGTCGTCTTCCAGGCCCAGCGTGCCGACGTGCACACAGTGCTTGTCGGTGGGCGCGTCGTGAAGCGCGACGGCCGCCTCGTCGGCGTCGACCTCGCCGCCGCGCGGGCGCGGGTCGCGGCGACCATCGACCACCTGCGCGAGACGATGGGGGAGCAGGCGTGGCAGCGGGGCATGAACCCGGACATCCCCGAGACCGCGATCCTGGAGAACCCGTACCAGTACACCGAGTGGGACGCCGGGTCGGCGCAATGGAAGCATTAGGACATGGGTGACAACGGGAGGGGCGCCGGGCCCGACTTCATCGAGGCTCTCGCTCGGGGCCTCGACGTCCTACGCTCCTTCCGTCCCGCCAGCCCCTCGATGACCCTCAGCGAGATCGCCGCCGCCACCGGCCTGGCCCGCCCCACCGTCCGGCGCATCCTCATCACGCTCGAATCGCTGGGCTACGTCCGCGCGGCGGGCCGCGGCCACACCCTCACCCCGCGTGTCCTCGAACTGGGGATGGCGTACGTCAACGCGCTGAACATGTGGGACGTGGCCCGCCCGCACATGGAGAAGCTGGTCGCGCAGACCAACGAGTCGACCTCGATGGCCCAGCTCGACGGCAGTGACATCGTCTACGTCGCCCGGGTGGCCGTCCCCAAGATCGTGACGCTGGGCGTCACCATCGGCACCCGCTTTCCGGCGCCCGCGACGTCGATGGGCAAGGTGCTGCTCGCCGCGCTACCGCCGGACACACTGGCCGCCGTCCTCGCCGAGCCCAGCCGCTCCGGCATCACCCCGCGCTGGCAGCCCTCGCCCGGCGACCTCGACGCCGTGCTGCGCGAGGTCCGGGCGAAGGGCTGGGCGCTCGCCGACCAGGACCTGGCCCCGGGGATCCGATCCGTCGCCACCGGCGTCCGCGACGGCGACGGGCGGGTCGTCGCCGCCATCAACGTGACGGTGCACGCCGCCGAGACCTCGGTGGAGACCCTGCGCGAGGAGCACCTGCCGAGGTTGCTGCGCGCCGCCGCCGACATCGGGCACGACTGGGCGCTGACCGCCGCCGTGCCGGTGGTCACCGTCTAGGTTCCACCGATCACGAACTTCTTTGATTGTCCGGGGCGGCGCCGACACCAGATCGGATGCCATAGTGCCGCGATGAAGGCAGACCTGCACAGTTACCTGAAGGGCGGCCGTGACACGCTGCTGTGGAAGCTCGACGGGCTCAGCGAATACGATGTTCGGCGTCCGTTGACCCGGACCGCGACCAACCTGCTGGGTCTGGTGAAGCACGCGGCGGCCATGGAGGTCCTCTACTTCGGCGTCGTGTTCGGCCGGCCGTTCGAGGAGGAACTGCCGTACGTCGGCGACGGGGCGGAGCCCAACGCCGACATGTGGGCGAGCGCGGATGAGACCCGCGAGGAAATCGTCGCACTGTACCGTCGCGCGATCGCCCACGCCGACACCACCATCGAAGCCCTCACCCTGGATGAGGTCGGCCGGGTGCCGTGGTGGGGCGATGCTGCTGTCACGCTGCACCACGTCCTGGTCCACGTCGTCGCGGAAACGCAACGGCACGCAGGCCACGCCGACATCGTGCGCGAACTCATCGACGGCGCGGTCGGGCTGCTGTCGGAAAACGACAACCTGCCCCCGGCCGACGAGTCATGGTGGCGGGAACACCGGCAGCGAGTGGAGCAGGCTGCCCTCGACGCCAGCAAGCGCAGCAACTAGTGCCCTGACCACTAACGTTCACCGGCTTGGGACCGGTGGCTGCACGGGGCGTGAGTAGCCTCGGCTCGTGGAGGATCGCGAACAGTACCTGCGATATCAGCGGGACCGGACCGTGCTGCTGGCGATCGGTGCTCGTCTCGGTTCCCAGGTCTGCCGGATCAGCGTGCGGTTGCCTCGGTCTCTGGCCGAGTCAGCCGTCGCCGCCTGGAATCGCGACGAGTTGGGCGGCTTCGGCGAGGAGAGTCGCGAAGAGTACGAACTGCGTGACGATGCCTCCGAACTGGCCTTGATCGGTCTGGCGATCGGTGAGCGCGGCATGCGGGATGGTGAGGACGTCGTCGTCGACCTGGACGTGGTCCAGGTCGCGGCGGCGTTGCGGGCCGCGCGATAAATCAGGCGCCCGCCGCCTTGGCGCCGACCTGCTGCGAATCGATCACGGTGACTGAAAGTGTCGTACAGGTGTTCTAGATTCGGGTCATGTTCGAGGAGTTGGCGCAGGCAGACGCCGCGGTCGCCGCGTGTGTCGACGCCGCCGCCTGGGCCCTTTCCGAGCAGGACCTGATCGCCGCGCTCGACGCCGCGCACCGCTTGGAGCAACGTCTCGCCGCCGTAAAGCTGGCAGTGATGCTGGCGGGCGGATCGAGTGTTCAGCCCGGCACGCCGCAATTCCGCGCGGCCACCGAGGGCGGCCGGGGCGCGGCCAGGACCGGCATGGGCCCGTTCCTGTTCAGCTCTCGAGGCGGTGAGAGCGCGCGGCCAGGACCCTGCACACGCCCGCACCGTGCAGCTACGGAGGGGTGAGAGGGCGCGAGGGCCAAGACCTGGCGCGCTGCCGCTCCCGTTCAGCTACCGGGGATGAGGTCCTGCCGCGCAGGGACGGCGGGCCTGACGCGCGGCTTTCCCGCCTTGACGCGTTCGACAGACCGGCAGATCACCAGGGCGGCTGTCCAGGCCGATCAGGAGACCATCCCGGTGACCACTGGATCGCGGTTCTGCCGGCCGATCGCCACCCCGACGTCCGGCCACAGTCGCACAGCCGTTCGGATAAGCAGCCGGGCGGTCACGAAAACCGGCGGCGAATCGTCACAACTGGCGGTTAGTCTGCCTCCGCGCGTCGCTGCCCCGGGCACCTCGCGCCCCGCGCCCGGTAGGCGCGGCATCGCCGCCACCGCCCACCATCGGCCGGCTCAATCGACTTCAGGAGAGTTAGTGACACAGCAATCCATCGCGACATCGGACAAACTCGACGGTGCGGTGCTCAAGGTGGCGGGCGTCGTCGTCCTTGGCGCGATCATGTCGATCCTCGACGTGACGGTGGTCAGTGTGGCGCTGCCCACATTCCAGAGCGAGTTCGACGCGTCCTACGCCCGCGTCGCCTGGACCATGACCGCCTACACGCTCGCGCTCGCCACCGTGATCCCGCTCAGCGGGTGGGCGGCGGACCGGTTCGGCACCAAACGGCTCTACATGGTGGCGTTGGCTCTGTTCACGATCGGGTCGGGGCTCTGCGCCATGGCCGACACGATCGGCGAGCTGATCGGCTACCGGGTCCTGCAGGGCCTCGGCGGCGGCATGCTCATGCCGCTGGGCATGACCATCATGACCCGGGCGGCCGGGCCGCACCGGATCGGCCGGTTGATGGCCGTCCTCGGCATCCCGATGCTGCTGGGCCCGATCGGCGGCCCGATCCTGGGTGGCTGGCTGATCGACACCGCGAGCTGGCACTGGATCTTCCTGATCAACCTGCCGATCGGCCTGATCGCCCTGATCTACGCGCAGTTCGCGCTGCCGAAGGACGCGCCCGAGCCGTCCGAGTCGTTCGACTTCGTCGGCATGCTCATGCTCTCCCCGGGTCTGGCCCTCTTCCTCTACGGCGTCTCGTCCCTGCCGGAGGTGGGCACCTTCGCCGAGGCCAAGGTGTGGGCCCCGATGCTGGTCGGCGGGGCGCTGGTGGTGGCGTTCGTGCTCTACTCGTTCAGGCCTCGGCACCCGCTGCTCGACCTGCGGCTGTTCCGTAACCGCAGCCTGACCATCGCGTCGGTGACGATGTTCGTGTTCATCATCGCGTTCATGGGCGCCGGGCTGCTGTTCCCGAGCTACTTCCTGCAGGTGCGCGGTGAGTCGACGCTGGCCGCCGGCCTGCTGATGGCCCCGCAGGGCATCGGCGCGATGATCACCATGCCGATCGCCGGCACGCTCGCCGACCGGGTGCCGATCGGGCGTACGGTCCCGTTCGCGCTGGGGCTCATCGTGATCGGGTTCTTCGGCTTCACCCAGGTCGACCCGCAGACCTCGTACTGGCTGCTCGGCGCGTCGCTGTTCGTGATGGGTCTGGGCATGGGCGGCACGATGATGCCGATCATGACGTCGGCGCTGCGGACGTTGCAGGCGCAGGAGGTGGCGCGCGGCTCGACGCTCGTCAACATCCTCCAGCAGATCGGCGGGTCGGTCGGTGCCGCCGTGATGTCGGTGATCCTCACCAACGAGCTGAACGGCTCCCGGCCGATTCCCGGCCTGGTGGACGAGAGCGGCAAGCCGGTCACCGAGGCGGGGCTGGCCATCGCCTCCCAGCAGCGGCCGGAGCTGCTTCAGCAGATGCCGGTCGACCCGTCGCTCATCGAGCGCGGGCTCGACTTCGCCGCCAAGTCGTTCGCCACCACGTTCTGGGTCGCGTTCGCGCTGGTCGTGCTCACCTTCATCCCGGCCGCCCTGCTGCCGCGCCGACGGCAGCCGGCGCAGCTCGACGACCCGCAGGGCGAGCAGATCAAGACGCCCGTCGTCATCCACTGACCGACCCCGCCGCGCCCGGCACCCGCTGAGGTGCCGGGCGCGGCGGGTACGTCGTCAGCGCAACGGACCGTCGCCGGGCCCGTCCGGGTCCTCGACCACGTGGATCGCCGCTTCCTCGGCGCTGGCGGCACCCGCGTCGATGCCGGCGTCCCACGCCACCGCCTCGGCCTCGTCGTCCTCGCGGACGCCGTCGTCGTACGCGACGAGGCGGCCGGCGCGCGCCTCCGCCTCGTACCCCCGGCGGGTCAGCTCGTCCTCGTCGTCGCCACCCTCGGCGTACGGGTCGACATCCGGCACCTCCTGGGCGAGGTGCTGCTCCAGCGACTCGCCCGCCCGCTCCTCGGCGGGCGTGGTGCCGAACCGGTTGGCCGCCGTCCAGTGGTCCTCGGCGACGATGCCGGTGTCGAGGGGGTCGCCGACCAGGTCGTCGTCGAGGGTGTCGGAGGCGTCCAGCACCCCGTCGTCCTCGGCCACGTTCCACTCGTCGACGGAATCCATCCGTTCGGTCTGGCTCACGGCGGTCTCCTCTGTGTCACGGTGCGGCAAAGTGCTCAGCCTATGACCGTGCAACGCGCCCGCACCCCGAGGCCTGCCCGCTGTGACGAACGGACCTCGGGTCGCGCCGTACCCGGGCGGGTCAGCGCTTCAGCAGCTCCGCCACGGCGTCGGTGAACTCGGCCGGCTGCTCGATGTGCGCGAAGTGTCCGCTTCGCGGCAGGGTCACCAGCCGCGAGTCCGGAAGCCCGGCGTGCAGCTGCTCGGCCCAGCGCGGGCCGCAGATGAAGTCGTACGCTCCGACGATCACCACGACGGGCACGGTGATCTCACCCAGGTTGTCCCGCACGTCGAAGGGCGTGGGGTCCTGCGCGCCGGCCGGCGTCGACCAGATCCGGACGGCCGCCTGAAACGGGGCGAACTCGTCCTGTCGACCCCAGAAGTCCGCGAAGTACACCGGCAGGGCGGCGCGCAGCGCGGCGCCCAACGACTCGTCGTCCGTCGCGCCGCCGATCTGCGCGAAGGCGGCCGGGACCGCCGCCGCCTCCGGCCGGTCCGGGTGCCGCTGCGGGTAGGCGGCGAGGCCTGCCATGGCCTCGGCCCAGAACTCGGCGCCGGTGACGGGTGACGTGTCGTACAGGGCGAGGCCGGCGATCCGGTCCGGGTGGGTGAGCGCGTACCGCTGGGCGACGAAACCGCCGTGTGAGTGTCCGAGCAGGTACACCCGGGGTTCGCCGAGGTGCTCGACGACGGCGTGCAGGAACCGGACATAGGTGTCCAGGCGGTAATCGGCGGGGTTCTCCAGCTGCCCGGACGCGCCGGTGCCCACCGGCTCGACGTAGACCATGGTGAAGTGCGTCTCAAGGCTGGGCGTCCGCAGGTACGCCCACTCGATGCCGGGGCCGCCGGAGTGCGCCACGCAGACCGGGCCGGTGCCGGCGACGTGGTAGACCTGCCGAACGTCGTCGACGGTGAACGTGTGGGCACCGGGTGCGAGGGCGCTGACGTCGTGGCTGGTGGAACCCATGAACTATCTCCCGATCCGAGAACCGTGCGGCGTCCGCCGACACGGCGACTGGTGCATGACGCGGACCAGATGCTCGGGTCGGGGGAAAAGTTCGCTCGGCCGGGAGGGTTTTTCAGACCAGCGCGGGGACGGGGTGGAAGAGGGTCAGTTGGCGTACCCGCCCCTCGCGCAGCACCTGCAACCACAGCGCCGCGGGTGGGCAGTGCTCCGGGTCGTCGGGCGGGCTGATCAGGTCGGTCTCCCAGATCAGCACGTCGCCGCTGGCGGCCACGTTGCGCAGCCGCTGACGTACCCCGGCGGTCAGGTCGCGGTTCATGCCGCTGATCGCCAGGTCACGACCGCCGCGCGGGCCGCCCGGCACGATCATTTCGGCGTTCGGCCACCAACTCTCGCGGACCACCCGCTCGAAGTCGCCGCCCATCGCGGTGGCGATCACGTCGCGGCCCTCGCGCCACCGGGCGTCGTTGGCGGCGGCGACGTCGGCGTGCGCCGTGGTCGCGGCCGCGCGCAGACCGCCGGCGAGCGCACGGCGGGCGTGGTTGAGGCGGCTGCGGACGGTGCCGACCGGCACCCCACACACGGCGGCGATCTGCTCGTACGAGGACGCGTCGCTGAAGTAGCGCAGCAGGGTGACCAGGCGGTCAGGCTCGGACAGTTGCTCGATGGAGTGCCACACCCAGTCGCGCATCGCGGCCCGGTCCAGTGCCTCCTCCGGGGTGGGGCTGTCGGCCGGGCCGGTGAACCACTCCGGTTCGGCGACCGGGACGGCTCGGGGCTTGCGTAACGTCGTCCGGCTGGTGTTGCGGACGATGGCCCGCAACCAGGACCCGACGGCGTTCGGGTCGCGAACCTCGCCGATGCGACGCAGGGCGACGACCATGGTGTCCTGCACCGCGTCTTCGGCGTCCGGCCCGTAACCGAGGACGCTCAGCGCGACGGCACGCATCCCGGCCTCGTGCCGGGCCAGCAGCACACCGAGCGCGGCCGCGTCTCCCGCCTGCGCGAGCACGACCAGCTCCGCGTCGCTCTGCGTCACGTCCAGCTCCTCCCCAAAAGCCGGTTTTGCTGGCTTGTGCTCCGTCAAGCGTACGGCGGGCTGGCGTGTCGATGCCCCGAGCGGCCGGCCGTCCTACGCTGCGGGAGGGCCGGCGGCGCGGGTGGCACGGGTGCCGATCTGCCGCAGGTGTGCGATCAACTCCGGCGGCTCGTGCACCTCCAGCTCGCAACCGAGGGTGAGCAGGCGCCACGCCAGCCACTCCAGCGTGTCGGCGTTGCTGCGCAGCCGGCACGAGGTCGCGTCGATCGGGTCCAGCTCGACGCCGGCACCGCTGAGCGGGCCCGCCATCCGCTCGATCGGCGCGTGCAGCGTCACCACCGCTCGGTAGACGGGGGTCAGCTCAAGCAGCTTCTCCGTCATGAACGTGGCGGCGTCGGACGCCGGCAGTTGCCGGGCGGCGACCCGGTTCCGGGTGGGCCGCAGGTCGGTGATCCGATCGACCCGGAAGATCCGCCAGTCGTCGCGGTCGTTGTCGTAGCCCACCAGATACCAGCGTCGCCCGGCCGACACCAGCTTGTACGGCTCGACGAGCCGTTCGGCGTCCACGCCGTCGCGACGGCGGTAGGTGAACCGTAGCCGCTCCCGGTTGTTGACGGCGGCGGCCAGCGCGCTCAGGTGCTCCGGGTCGACAGTCGGTTGGTCCCAGGTGAGCATCGGTTCGGTGGCCGCCCCCAGCGCGCTGACCCGGTGCCGCAGCCTGGATGGCAGCACCTGTTCGAGCTTCGTCAGCGCCCGCACCGAGGCCTCCTCGATGCCGGCCACCGCGTGACCGGCGGCGGTGCGCAGACCGACAGCGATCGCCACCGCCTCGTCGTCATCGAGCAGCAGCGGGGGCATCGCCTTACCGGCGACGAGCCGGTATCCGCCGATCGCGCCCATCGTCGCCCGCACCGGGTAGCCGAGATCGCGCAGCCGCTCCACGTCGCGGCGGATGGTGCGCAGACTGACCCCGAGCCGGGTGGCCAACTCGCTGCCGGGCCATTCGCGGGACGTCTGTAACAGCGACAGCAGGCTCAGCAGTCGGGCGGGGGTGTCGGACATGGCTCCCAGAATGCCAGCGATGTGTGCCAGAAGCTGTCCTATATGGGCCGTAGCGTTTTCGGCATGACACCCTTTCGCATCGACATCAGCCAGTCGGACCTCGACGACCTGCGTGACCGGCTCTCCCGCACCCGGTGGCCCCGCTCGTTGCCCGGCACCGGCTGGAGCCGCGGGGTGCCGGTGGACTACCTCCGTGAGCTGACCGGGTACTGGGCGAATGACTACGACTGGCGGGCGCACGAGGCGCGTCTGAACGACTTTCCCCAACTCCTCACCGAGATCGACGGCTTGGACGTACACCTGCTGCACGTCCGCTCGCCGGAGCCGGACGCGCTGCCGTTGCTGCTCACGCACGGCTGGCCGAACTCCGTCGTCGAGTTCACCGAGCTGATCGGTCCACTGACCGACCCGCGCGCCCACGGCGGTGATCCCACCGACGCGTTTCACGTGGTGGTCCCGTCGGTGCCCGGCTACGGTTTCTCGCAGGCGCCGCCGGCCGGTTTCACGATCGACCGGCTCGCCCGGATGTGGGCCGAACTGATGGCCCGGCTCGGCTACCACCGCTACGGCACCCAGGGCGGCGACCTTGGCGCGTACGTCGCGCCGCGGGTGGCGGCGGTGGCGCCGCAGCGGGTGGTCGGTGTGCACATCGACGGCGGGTTCGGCTTCCCGACCGCCGCCGACGTGCCGGACATGAGCGTGGCAGAACGCGCCGAGTGGGAGCAGATGCAGCGGTGGATGAGCGGTGGCGTGGACCATCACGCGCTGCTGCGGGCGGCGCCGCAGACCTTCTCGTACGCCTGGAACGACTCGCCGGTCGGGCTGCTGGCCTGGATGATGCAGAAGTTCAAGGAGTTCACCATGACGGTGCCCACGCCGGAGCAGGTCATCGACCGGGATCACCTGCTCACCAACGTCAGCCTCTACTGGTTCACCGGCACGTCCGGAACGTCGTCGTGGCCCATGTACGAGCGGCTGACCGTTACCGAAGATGGCGGTTTCGCCTGGCCGACGGGCCAACGGCGGGTGCCGTCCGGTGTGTACGGCGGTGGGTCCGCGTTGATGCGCCGCCTCGCAGAACGGGACAACACCATCGTGCACTGGCCGCAGGGCAACCCGGGCAGCCACTTCGTGGCGATGGACGAGCCGCTGGCGCACGCCGCGGACATCCGCACGTTCTTCCGAGAGTTGCGATGACCGAGCTGAGCTGGGACCAGGTCTCCGCCCGACGGCTTCGGCGGCACGGGCTGCACACACCGGCGGCGGGCGCGGCACCGGACGCCGGACGCGTCGCCGACGTGGTGTCGACGATGTGCGGAGCGCACGCCCAGGTCGCGTCGGCCGCCGAGCTGTCCGTCGGGCTGCGGGTGCCGGGCGCGACCCGCGCCCTGGTGCGCCGGGCACTGTGGACGGATCGCACGCTGGTCAAGACCCGGGGGCCACGCGGCACCGTGCACCTGCTCGCTGCCGCGGACCTGCCGATGTGGGTCGGCGCGCTGACCGCGTTGCCGGCCCCGTCGTGGGAACGCAGCGTGGTTCTGCTGACGCCCCAGCAGACCGAGCAGGTCCTCGCGGCCATCGCCGACGCGGTCGCCGAGGCTGACCTGACCACCGCCGAGCTGACCGAGGAGATCGTCGCCCGTACCGGCCCGTGGGCGGGCGACCTGGTCATGGAGGCCTTTCAGGACAGGTGGCCCCGGTGGGTCGCCGCGATGACGGACGCCACCCGCAGCGGGGTGATCTGCTTCGGCCCGAACCGCGGTCGGGTCACCACGTACACCAGCCCGACCCGGTGGCTGCCCGACTTCGCGCCGATGCCCGGTCGCGCCGCCCTGGCCGCACTCGTGCGCAGCTACCTGTACGCGTACGGCCCGGCCACCCCGGCGCAGTTCGCCAGGTGGCTGGCGGTCCCACCGGCGTGGGGGACATGGCTGTTCGACTCGCTCGACCTGACCGAGGTGACAGTGGAGGGCACCACGGCCTGGGTGGCCGCCGACGACACCGACTTCCCCGACGACCGGCCGTCCGGGTTACGGCTGCTGCCCTACTTCGACGCGTACGCGGTCGGCTGCCACCCCCGGGAGCGGCTCTTCCCCGGTGCGGCCGCCACCCGGGCGCTCGCGGGTGGCCAGGCCGGCAACTATCCGGTGCTGCTGGTGGACGGGGTGGTCGCCGGCGTGTGGCACCAACGCCGCTCCGGCCGGTCGATCCGCGTCACCGTCGAGCCGCTGCGCCCGCTCGACGCGGCCCGGCAACGGGCGCTGGCGCAGGAGGTCGACCGGGTGGGCGAGATCCTGGAGGGCCGGGCGTCGTTGACCGTCGGCACCGTCAGTGTCGGCCCGCACGCCTGAGACCACGCCAGCCTGCCGACTGGGCGAGGATGAGAGGGTGCTTCCCGAACCGGTCGACCACGCGCCCCGGCAGGCGTTCCCCTGGGCGGTGCTGCGGCAGCGCTGGGAGGACCTCACGTTCCTGCACTGGGCGGTCGATCCGGCGCTCGTCGCGCCGTTGCTTCCCGTCGGGACCCGTCCCGACACGCTCCACGGGGTCAGCTACGTCGGCCTGATCGGTTTCCGGATGGTCGGGCTGGGCTTCGGCCGTGGCCCGGGGGTGCCCTACTTCGGCACCTTCTCAGAAACCAACGTCCGGCTCTACTCCGTCGACGACGACGGCCGACGAGCTGTGGTGTTCCGGTCGCTCGACGCGTCCCGCCTGGTGCCGGTGCTGGTGGCCCGGGCGACGCTGCGCCTGCCGTACCTCTGGTCGTCGATGCGGTTGGCACGCGACGGCGACCGCCGCACTTACCGATGCCGGCGGCGCTGGCCGGGGCCGGCGGGCGCGACGAGCCGGATGGTGGTGCGGGTCGGGGAACGGATCGTCGAGCCGACCCCGCTCGACCATTTCCTCACCGCCCGTTGGGGGCTGCACACCCGGGCGTACGGACGCACGCTGCACCTGCCGAACTGGCATCCGAGCTGGCCGCTGCACCGGTGCGAGCTGCTGCACCTGGATGACGAGCTGGTCGCCGCCGCCGGGTTGCCGGCACCGGTCGGGCCGCCGGTCAGCGTGCTCTACTCGCCCGGTGTCGGAGTCCGGTTCGGCCCGCCGGTGGCGGCCCGGCTACGTGCCGCCGGGCCGCCGCGGGCTCAGTAGCGGCCACCCTCGGGCGCGGGCAGGGCGTCCAGGTCGGCCAGGTCCTCGGCGCTGAGCCGCACGTCAGCGGCCGCGCAGTTGTCCAGCAGGTATCTCGGGGTCTTGGTGCCGGGGATCGGGATGACCTGATCACCCTGGGCCACCACCCAGGCGAGGGCGACCTGCGCGGGGCTGACGCCCGCCCGGTCGGCGATCTCCCGGACCCGGGCGACGATGGCGAGGTTGGCGCGCAGCGCGTCCTGTTGGAAGCGCGGCAGGCCGCGCCGGAAGTCGTCGGCGGGAAGGTCGTCGAACGAGCTGAACCGGCCGGCGAGGAAACCGCGGCCGAGCGGGGAGAACGGCAGGAAGGCGATGCCCTGCTGGGCGCAGTACGGCAGCACCTCGGTCAACGGGTCGCGGGTCCACAGTGACAGCTCGGACTGCACCGACGCGACCGGGTGCACCGCCTGGGCGCGCACGATCTGGGCGACCGTCACCTCGGAGAGCCCGATCTGCCGGGCTTTGCCGGCCGCCACGACCTCCGCCATCGCGCCCCAGGACTCCTCGATGGGCACCTGCGGGTCGACCCGGTGCAGCTGGTAGAGGTCGACGTGGTCGGTGCCGAGTCGGCGCAGGCTCTCGTCGATCGCCGCGCGGATGTGCTCCGGGCGGCCGTTGTTGCCGATCCTCGGCGAGTTGCCGGGGCCGCCGGTGGGGGAGGTGGCCACCAGGCCGACCTTCGTGGCCAGCACGGCCCGCTCCCGCTCGCCGCCGGTGAGCGCCCGCCCGACCAGCTCCTCATTGGTGTACGGCCCGTACACGTCCGACGTGTCGATCAGTGTCGCGCCCAGGTCCAGTGCCTGTCGGATGACGGAGATCGACGTGTCGTCGTCGCGAGGGCCCGTGATGTCGTAGCCGTGGCTCATGCCCATGCAGCCGAGGCCGATGACGCCGACCTCGGGGCCGGTGCTGCCCAGCGTGGTGGTTCGCATGCGCCCCAGGCTACGACCGACGCGGCCGGCGGGCACCTCGCGCGTCGGGGCGGCCGGGTCGACCGCCCCGATGGTCCGGTGCCCGCGTCGGCCCTCGGGACTTCTCGCCGCTCAGGACGTCAACTGGGTGAAGCGGATGCTGTTGCCGAACGGATCGCGCAGGGCGCAGTCGATCCCGTAGAAGCGTTCGGTGGGTTCCTCGGTGAACTCGACGCCCCGGCCCAGCAGCGTCTCGTACGTCTTGCGGCAGTCGTCGGTGGAGAAGATCAGCGAGCCGCCCATCGCACCCTTGGTGACCAGGGCGCGGACCTGCTGGGCGGTCTCCTCGGACAGCGCCGGTGGGCCGGGCCTCTCCAACAGGATCTGGCGACCCGGCTCGCCGGGGACGTTGACGGTCAGCCAGCGCATGAAGCCCATGTCGACGTCGGCGTTGACCTCCAGGCCGAGCTTGCCGACGTAGAAGTCGAGGGCCTCGTCCTGGTCGAGGACGTAGATCTGTGAGTGCGTGATCGCGGTGAACATGCACGTCACGGTAGGGGTCCGCGCCGCCGGACGCTTATCCGAAACTGCGCGGTGACGACTCTCACCAGAAACGGACTCGCGAGTCCGGTACGGTGGACGCGAAGCGGACCTGCGAGTCCGGATATGCCCACCGTCACCACGAGGAGCCCCATGACCCCGGTACGGATCAGCGACGCCCTGCGCGCGGTGGTCTTCGAACCCACCCGCGACCTGACCGAGGCGCTCGACAAGTTCTACGCCCCGGACTACACCCACCGCAGCGACGGCGAGACCGTCGACCGGGCCGGATTCGTCGAGATGGTGACCCGGGTACGCGCCCAGATCGCCGGCGGCACCGTACGGGTTCTCGACGAGGTGCGCGACGGTCTCCGCTACGCCGAACGACACGTCTTCGAGATCACCATGGTCGACGGGTCGACCGCCAGGCGGGAGATCGCGATCTTCGGGTCGTACGCCGAGGACGGCCGGTTCCGCCACCTCAGCGAGACCGGCTTCGACCTGCCCGCCTGACCCATCTCGACCATCAGCACCGGAGAGAGAGCCATGCCCCGCCTTGCCGACCCCGACCCGAACGCCATTCCGGCCGACGTCCGCGACGTCCTGTCCGCCCTGCCGCCCGACCCGATGGTCAAGATGCTGACCCACTCGGTCGGCACGGTGGCCCTCTTCATCCAGCTCGCGAAGGCGCAGTTCACCTCGCTGGAGCTGCCCGCCCGCTCGCGGGAGCTGGTCATCCTGACGGTCGCCGAGTACGCCGGGTGCGAGTTCGTGGCGGCCCAGCACCGCCCGATGTCCGAGGCCGCCGGCGTCGACCAGCGCACCCGCGACATCATCAGCAGCCGGGACCTCGACAACCCGGGCCTTGCCGCGGACGACCGGACGCTCATCCGGTTCGCCGCCGAGGTGGTGCGCTCACCGCGCGTTCCCGACGACCTCTTCGACGAGGTCCGGGCCAATCTCAGCGAGCGCGAGGTCGTCGAGGTGCTCCAGGTGATCGGCTACTACTGGTCGTTCGGACGGGTGGCCACGGTGCTCAACGTCGAACTCACCACCGTGTACGGCGACGAGCCGTTGCTGACCGGCGGGACCGAACGGGCAGACTGACGCCATGACCCCACCGACGCCGAGCGACCCGGACGCACCCCGTCGGCGGCTGGACGCCCGTCGCAACCAGGAGCGGGTCATCGCCGCCGCCCGGGAGCTCTTCACCGAGCAGGGTCTGCAGGTGACGGTGCCGCAGGTGGCGGAGCGGGCCGGGGTGGGTCGCGCGACGGTGTACCGCAGCTACCCCAGCAAGGAGGACCTGATCGTCGCTGTGGTCCAGCGGCAGTTTGAGGAGCTGGAGCAGCGCATCCGCGCGGCGCTTGACGGCGCTGACGCGTACCAGGAGTGGTGTTCGTTCGTGCCCGACCTGTTCGGACGCCTGGCGCGCGACCGGGTCCTCGCCGACGCGTTCTTCGAGGGCCGGCTGGTGCCCGCCGCGCGCATCCTGAGCCTGATCGGGCAGCTGGTGGCGGCGGCCCGGCTGTCCGGCAAGATCCGCCAGGACGCCGGGGAGTTGGACATCCGGGTGCTTCTCTGCGGGGCGGTTCGGCAGCTCATCGTGCTCGACGAGCGCGACCCGGCGGTGTGGCGCCGGTACGCCGACCTGGTGCTCAACGCGCTACGCCCCTGACCATCGGGCTGACACTTAGTGCTTGACCTCAGTGTCAGCCCGATGGAATAGTTAGGCGTATGGCTAAGCATGTGGGGGGCGACGCGCTCGACGGCGTGCTCCACGCGCTGTCCGACCCCACCCGCCGCCAGGTCGTGGAGCGCCTCGCGGCGGGTCCGGCCACGACCAGCGAGCTGGCCCGCCCGTTCGACATGGCGCTGCCGTCGTTCACCCAGCACCTGCACGTCCTTGAGCGCTCCGGCCTGGTGACGTCGGAGAAGCGGGGCCGGGTGCGCACCTACCGGCTCGCGCCTCAGTCGCTCGAACGCCTCGACACCTGGCTCGCCGCGCAACGCGCCCGGTGGACCCGACGCCTCGACCAACTCGACTCGGTTCTCTACGACCTGAAGGAGCAACAGCGATGACCGACTACCCGGTGAACCCCGACCTCGATCTCGTCCTGGAACGCCGCGTCGACGTGGCCCCCGAACTGGTCTGGCGGGCCTGGACCACGCCCGAGCTGCTGATGCGGTGGTTCAGCCCGAAACCCTGGTCGACCGTCGCCTGCGAGATCGACCTGCGGCCCGGCGGCCGGTTCGACACCACCATGCGCTCGCCTGAGGGCCAGGAGTTCCCGAGCAGCGGCTGCATCCTGGTGGCCGACGAGGGCTCGACGCTGGTCTTCACCTCCGCCATGGGCGGCGGGTTCCGCCCGGTCGTCACCACCGACGGCTTCCCGTTCACCGCAGTGATCCAGATCGAGCCGGACGGCGCCGGCACGAAGTACACCGCCACCGCGATCCACGCCGACGCGTCGGCGAAGAAGTCGCACGAGGAGATGGGCTTCCACGAGGGCTGGGGTGCGGCGCTGGACCAGCTCGTCGAGCTCGCCAGGACCCTCTGAGCAGCGGCTCCGCTTGCCTGCATCGGCGTTGATCGATATTGTCGGCGGAGGCGCCGCCCCGCCTCAGGCCACCATCGTCGATCCGAAGCGGGTTCCGCATGCGCACACTGAGACTTGTCACGACCCTGGCCGTCGCCGGCCTGCTCGCCGGTGGGGCGGCGGTGGTCGCCGCCACACCGGCCAGCGCGGCGACCGCCGTGTTCTCCGTGACGAACAACTGGGGCAACGGCTACCAGGGGCAGGTCACCGTCACCAACGACACCTCCGCGCCGATCAGCAGTTGGCGGGTCGAGTTCGACCTGCCGTCCTCCTCGACCATCACCCAGTCGTGGAACGCGCAGCAGACCACCTCGGGCAGTCACTACACCTTCGCCAACGTGTCCTGGAACGGCAACCTCGCCGCTGGCGCCTCGACCTCGTTCGGCTTCCTCGTCAACGGCACCGGCACCCCGGTCAACTGCACGGTGAACGGCGCCGGCTGCGCCGGCGGCCCACCCCCGACCACGCCGCCGACCACGCCACCCCCGACCACCCCGCCGCCCACCACCGGCACGCCCGTCGAGCGGCACGGGCAGCTGCGGGTCTGCGGCACCACGATGTGCGACAAGTCCGGCGCCCGGGTGCAGTTGCGCGGCATCAGCAGCATGTGGCTCAACTGGGAGACCGCCCCGTACGCCGAGAACCTCTCCGCGCTGCGCTGGATGCGCGACAACTGGAACCTCCAGGTGATCCGCGCGGCGATGGGGGTGGAGCCGGCGGGGGCGTACCTCAGCGACCCGGCCAAGGCGCGCGCACAGGTGGAGACCATCATCAACAACGCGGTCACCGCCGGGGTGTACGTGATCGTCGACTGGCACGCGCACGAGGCACAGAACAACCAGTCCCAGGCGGTGGCGTTCTTCGGCGACCTGGCCCGCCGGTACGGCAACCTGCCCAACGTCATCTGGGAGCCCTACAACGAGCCGCTCCAGGTCAGCTGGACCACCGTCATCAAGCCGTACCACCAGGCGGTGGTGTCCGCGATCCGCGCCGCCGACCCGGACAACATCATCGTGCTCGGCACCCCGACCTGGTCACAGGACGTCGACGTCGCGGCGGCCAGCCCGGTCGCCGGCACCAACCTGATGTACACGCTGCACTTCTACTCCTGCACGCACGGGTCGTCGCTGCGGGCCAAGGGGGACGCCGCGATCCGCGCGGGTCTGGCGCTGTTCGTCACGGAGTGGGGCGCCAGCAACGCCGACGGCGGCCTCGACGGCCGGGCCTGCCTGCCCGAGGCGCAGTCCTGGATCGACTGGATGAAGGCGAACGGCATCTCCTGGACGGCCTGGAAGCTCGACGTCGGCACCGACACCACCAACCTGCTCAGCCCGGGCGCGCCGGTGACCGGCGGGTGGACCAACTACCTGCACGGCCACGCGCCGTTCGTAGTGGCGAACATGAGGTGACCCCGGCCGCTCCCAGGCCATGATCGACACGAGTTCACTGATGTCGGGGTATCCGGATCGACGGGATACCCCGACATCGCCATGCCCGTGTCGATCAGGCAGCAGCGCGCGGATCGATCGCCGTGCCGGCGGATGGACAGAACGGCGGGTCACCTTAACGCGCCGGAAACGCCCCCGGTACCAACCCTGGGAACGCTCGTCGGACAGTCGACACCACCGACACGCGAACCGGGGTGACCATGGCCGACAACACCACGAACGTGCCGACGTACGACGGGCCGGTGGGCCGGTCCGGCAATGGCCGGCCAGCGCCCACGCCGCGCACCAACCGGGCCCTGTCGCTCGACGACGGCGACCCGGCTGACCTGGCCACGATCGGGGTGGAGGAGGAGTTCCACGTCGTCGACCTGCACACCCGGGAGTTGGTGCCCCGCGCCGGCGAGCTGCTCGACCGGTTGCCGGCGGCCTCGTTCACCGCCGAGCTGCACCGCAGCGTGGTGGAGACCAACACCGCGGTCTGCCGCACCCTCGACGAGATCCGCGCCGAGCTGACCGGGCTGCGGCACAGCGCGGTCCAGGTCGCCGACCGGGCCGGGCTGGGCATCGTGGCGGCCGGTACGGTGCCGTTGCGGGCCGACGGTGACCCCAGCGTCACACCCACCTCCCGCTACCGGCGGATGCTCGACGAGTACCAGATGCTCGCCCGGGAGCAGCTGATCTGCGGGGCGCAGGTGCACGTCGGCGTCGCCGACCGGGACCTGGCGGTGGCGGTCACCCGCCGGGTCCAGCCGTGGCTGCCGGTGCTGCTCGCCCTCTCCACCAGCTCGCCGTACTGGATGGGTCAGGACAGCGGCTACGCCAGCGTCCGGTCGCTGGTCTGGCAACGCTGGCCCACCGCCGGTGACCCGGGCGAGGTGACCAGCGCCGCCGACCACGAGGCGCTGGTCGCCGAACTGATCGCCTCCGAGACCATCACCGACCCCGCCATGATCTATTTCGACGTCCGGCCGTCGGCGCACGTGCCCACAGTGGAGCTGCGGATCACCGACGCCAACGCCGACGTGGAGACCATCGTCCTGCTCGCCGGCCTGTTCCGGGCGCTCGTCCGGCGGGAGGTCGCCGCCCTGCGCGCCGGGGTGGAGCGCACCGCCGTGCGACCACCGGTGCTGCGGGCGGCCGTGTGGCGGGCGGCCCGCTCCGGCCTGGAAGGTGACCTGCTCGACCTGCCCCGCTCGGCCCGGCCGGTGCCGGCCGCCCAGGCGGTCCGCCGGCTGGTGACCGACCTGCGCCCGCAACTGGAGGCGACCGGTGACTGGGAGCAGGTCCGCGAGCTGACCCGGTACGCGCTGGAGCACGGCAGCTCCGCCGCACGGCAGCGGCGGGCGTACGAGCGGCGTGGCCGGTTGGCCGACGTGGTCGACCTGCTGCTCGACGAGACCCGGGGTCGGGTCCGAGGGCCGCTGCCGGGTGCGTCGACACCACCGGCGCTGCCCACGTACGCCGACGCCGGCGACGAGGTATTCGGACCGGCCGGACCGCAACCGGCGTACGCCCCGATGCTCGCGGCCCTGCGTCAGCTCGGTGCCGGCGTCCTGCGTCAACGCGAGCACGACCGGGACGAGGAGCAGCGGGCCCGGGGGGTGACGTTCAGCGTGGCCGGTGAGGCGAGCACCCGGCTCTTCCCGGTGGACCTGGTGCCCCGGGTGGTGCCCGCCGCCGACTGGCGGACCCTGCGTACCGGCCTGGTGCAACGCGCCCGCGCCCTCGACGCGTTCCTGCGCGACGTCTACGCCGACCGGACGGTGGTGGCCGACGGCGTGGTGCCGGCGTGGGTGGTGGAGTCGTCACCCGGGCTGCGCCCGACCGGGGCGCTGATGGGCCGGCGGGGCACCCGCGCCCAGGTGTCCGGCACCGACCTGGTCCGCGACCCGGACGGCGGCTGGTACGTGCTGGAGGACAACCTGCGGGTGCCCTCCGGGATCGGCTACGCGGTGCAGAACCGTCGGCTCACCCGGGCGGTGCTGCCGGAACTGCCGGTACCGGAGGATCTGCTGCCCGCCGACGAGACGCCGGCGATGCTGTACCGGGCGTTGGTCGCCGCCGCGCCCGCCACGACCGACGACCCCGCCGTGGTGGTGCTCAGCGGCGGCCCGGGTGACCCGGCGTGGTTCGAGCACCGGCTGCTCGCCGACGAGATGGGGGTTCCGCTGACCGAGACCAGCGACCTGCTGGTGGAGGAGGGCCGGGTCCGGCTGGTCCGGGAGGGCTGCCGCCGCGAGGTGGACGTGATCTACCTGCGGATGGACGAGGAGGCGCTGCTGCACGCCCCGGGCGCGGACGGGGTGCCGTTGGGGTGGCCGCTGCTCGCCGCGGTGCACGCCGGGCGGCTCACGCTGGCCAACGCGCTGGGCAACGGCGTCGCCGACGACAAGGCGTTGTACGCCTACGTTCCCCGGCTGATCGAGTACTACCTGGGCGAGAAGCCGTTGCTGGGAGACGTGCCCACGTACCTGTGTGGGCTGCCCGAGCAGCGGGCCGAGGTGCTGGGCCGGCTCGACCAGCTGGTGCTCAAGCCGGTCGACGGGTACGGCGGTGACCGGGTGGTGATCGGCCCCCGGGCCGAGGCCGAGGAGTTGGACGCGGTCCGGGAGCAGATCCTCGCGGCCCCGCACCGGTGGATCGCCCAGGAGGTGGTCGCGCTGACCACCCACCCGGTCTTCGACGGCACGGCGCTGGCTCCCCGCCACGTCGACCTGCGGGCGTTCGTGTTCCTCGGTGACACCGCCGAGGTGGCGCCGGTGGCGCTGACCCGGGTGGCGCCGGCCGGCAGCATGATCGTCAACTCGTCGCGGGGTGGCGGCTCGAAGGACACCTGGCTGCTCGGTGGAGCCGACGAACCGCCGGTGTAACCCACGCTTGACTGACCCGTCATCGGGACGCAACCCGGCCCGCCAAGCCTGGACCGGTCAGCGGCCCAGCGGGTCCAGCCGATGAGAGGTGCGTGCGAATGTGCGGTATCGGCGGCGAACTCCGCCTCGACGGGTCACCACCGGACCTGGCGGCCGTCGAGCGGATGCTCCCCGCGCTGGCCTCCCGGGGACCGGACGGCGAGGGGCGGTGGCAGCACGGACCGGTGGCCCTGGTGCATCGCCGGCTGCGCATCATCGACCTGTCCGACGCGGGGGCGCAGCCGATGGTCGACCTGGAGCTGGGTCTGGCGACCGTCTTCAACGGCTGCATCTACAACTACCGGGATTTGCGCGACGAGCTGACCGCCGCCGGTTACGCCTTCCGGTCCACCTCGGACACCGAGGTGATCCTCAAGGCGTACCACAGGTGGGGGACCGCCTGCGTCGAACGGTTCTACGGGATGTTCGCGTTCGCCCTGGTCGAGATGGCCACGCACACGGTGGTGCTGGCCCGGGACCGGCTCGGCATCAAGCCGCTCTACCTGGCCGAGGGGCCGGGCCGGGTGCGCTTCGCCTCGACGCTGCCGGCGTTGCTCGCCGCCGGTGACGTCGACACCGACCTCGACCCGGTGGCGCTGCACCACTACATGAGCTTCCACTCGGTGGTGCCGCCGCCCCGCACGATCCTCACCGGGGTCCGCAAGCTGCCGCCGGCCACCGTGCGGGTGATCACCGCGGACGGTCGGAGCACCGACACCACCTACTGGCGGCCGGAGTTCAACCGGGCCGCCGCCCCCGCCATGTCCGCCGACGAGTGGCAGGAGCGGCTCATGGCCGCGCTGCGCACCGCCGTACGTCGGCGGATGGTCGCCGACGTGCCGGTCGGCGTGCTGCTCTCCGGCGGTCTCGACTCCAGCCTGATCGTCGCCCTGCTGGCCGAGCAGGGCCAGAGCGGCCTGGCCACCTTCAGCATCGGCTTCGAGGCGGCGGCGGGGGAGAGCGGCGACGAGTTCCACTACTCCGACCTGGTGGCCCGCCACTTCCACACCGACCACCAGCAGATCCGCATCGGCGCGCAGCGCTTCGTCCCCGCCGTGCACCAGGCCATCGCGGCGATGAGCGAGCCGATGGTCAGCCACGACTGCGTGGCGTTCCACCTGCTCTCCGAGGAGGTCTCGCAGCGGATCACCGTGGTGCAGTCCGGGCAGGGCGCGGACGAGATCCTGGCCGGCTACGACTGGTACCCGCCGATGGCCAACGTGGCCCGCGCGGACGCCGTCGAGGCGTACGCCCGGGTGTTCTTCGATCGTCGCCACGACGCGCTCGGCGGGCACCTGGCGCCCGAGTGGATGCTCGACCGCGACGCCAGCCTGGAGTTCGTCGCCGCGCACTTCGGCGCGCCCGGCGCGGACACCGCGCTGGACGCGGCGCTGCGGTTGGACAGCCTGGTGATGCTGGTCGACGACCCGGTGAAACGGGTCGACAACATGACGATGGCGTGGGGGTTGGAGGCCCGGGTGCCGTTCCTCGACCACGAGGTGGTCGAGCTGGCCGCCGCCTGCCCACCGGCGATGAAGCTCGCGCAGGGCGGCAAGGGTGTGCTGAAGGCGGCGAGCCGGGGCATCGTCCCGGACGAGGTGATCGACCGGCCCAAGGGTTACTTCCCGGTGCCCGCCATCCGGCACCTCGCCGGCCCGCTGCTCGACGACGTGCGGGACGCGCTGACCGCCCGACCGGCGCGCGAGCGGGGCCTGTTCCGCAAGGACTACCTGGAGGAGTTGCTGGACGCGCCGAACGCCCGGCGGACCACGCTGGGCTCCAACGCGCTCTGGCAGCTCGGGCTGCTGGAGCTCTGGTTGCAGCGGATCGGGGTTTAGATGAGCGTACGGACCGAGGCGCCACGCACCGCCCGGCGGGCCCGACCCGCGATCCCCCGTCCGGTGTCGCCGCCGGTGGGTGCGGACTTCGCCCCCGCGCCGTCGCCGGACGGTCGCCGGGTGGCGTTCCTCTCCGACCGGGCAGGTACGCCCGGCGTCTGGGTCTGCGAGGTGGACGCGGGCACGCCCGTCGCGCTGCCCGTCGGCGACGAGCCGGTGCTCGCGCTGAGCTGGTCCCCGGACGGGCAGTGGCTGGCCTGCGTCGTCGCCCCCGGCGGTGCGCCCCGCACCGAGCTGTGGGTGCTGCGCCCGGACGGCACGCGACGCCGCCAGGTCGCCGGGTTCGGCCGGCGTAGCGCCACACTGGCCGGCTGGTTGCCCGGCGGCGCGCTGATGGCGGTAACCGAGACCGACGCGCACGGGCGGGCCCTGCTGGTCGACGCGGCCACCGGACACCGGCGGGTGCTCGCCGAGGGTGAGCTGCTCACCCTCCTGGACGTCACGGCGGACGGCGGGGCGGCCCTGCTGCGTCGCGGCCCGCGCAACGCCCGCTGGCTGGAGCTGCTCGACGTGGCCACCGGGGTTCGCCGGCGGCTGCTGCCCGACAGCGGACGGGGCAGCACCGACCAGGGGTGGTTCGGCCCGGACGGCACGAGCGTGCTGGCCCGCACCGACGCGTACTCGGAACTGGCCGCGCTGGTGCGGGTCGACCTGACCCGACCGGAGCAACCGCCGACCCGGCTCGCCGGTCGGCCGGACGCCGAACTGGAACACGTCACGCCGAGCGCGGACGGGCAGCGCGGCGCGTTGTTGTGGAACACCTACGGCGGGCGCAGCGAGCTGAGCCTGCTCGACTTCACCAGCGGGGTGCAGCGGGCCGTCGCCGCCCCCGGCGAGGTGCTCGGCGACGCCGTCTTCGCCGCCGACGGCGGCCTGCTCTGCCTCACCGCGCAGGGGCCGGTGCGGCCCCGCGAGGTGTGGCTGGTCGACCCGTCGACCGGGGCGTCGCGCCCGCTGCGGTCGGACACCGCCGCGCGTACGGACGACGCCGGTGTCGCGCCGTACCTTGTCGACCTGCGGGCCCGCGACGGGTTGCCGCTCTCCGGCTGGCTCTACCGCCCGGCCGGGCCAGGTCCCTGGCCCACCGCGATCAGCCTGCACGGTGGCCCGGAGGCGCAGGAGCGTCCCGGTTACCACCCGCTGTTCCAGGCCCTGGTGGCGCAGGGCGTCGCGGTGTTCGCGCCCAACGTGCGCGGCTCGTCCGGGTTCGGCCGTTCCTTCGTCGCCGCCGACAACCTCGCCGGCCGCTACGGGGCGATCGCCGACGTGGCGGCCTGCGCCGAATTCCTCGTCGACGCCGGTGTCGCCCGGCCCGGTCAGCTCGGCTGCCTGGGCCGCTCCTACGGCGGTTATCTGGTCCTGGCGGCTCTGGTGAACTTCCCCGGGTTGTTCGCCGCTGGGGTCGCCGAGTGCGGCATCTCCGACTTCCACACCTTCTTCGCCGGCACCGAGCCGTGGATCGCCGCCGCCGCCGTCAGCAAGTACGGCGACCCGCGGCGGGACGCGGACCTGCTGCGCGACCTGTCGCCGATGACCCACATCGACCGGCTCGACGTGCCGGTGCTGCTCATCCACGGCGCCAACGACACCAACGTGCCGGCGGGCGAGTCGGCGCAGGTCGCCGAGGCCCTCGCCGCCCGGGGTGTGCCGCACGGGCACCTGGTGCTCGCCGGTGAGGGGCACGACTTCCTGAGCCGTGCCAACGCCGAGGCGGCCCGGACGGCCACCGCCGCCTGGCTGACCCGGCACCTCGCCGCCACCGCGAGCGTGCTCGGCTGAGGCGTTATCCTGCGCCGGTGGAGGTCGCGGCGCAGGGCGAGCGGTTGGCCGCGGACCTGGGCCGCTGGCTGGCCGAGCTGACGTTCGTCGACCTGGACACCGACGAGGTCACCGCGCGGGTGATCGACGCGGTGGTGCGGTGGGCCGAGGGCCAGGGTTGGCGGGTCTACCGGCGCGCGCCCAGCGTGTTGCCGTTGCCACCGCCGCTTCAGCAGCGGCACTCGGTGCTCGACGTGGCGTGCGCCCGCCCGGACGGCCCGCCCGTGGTGGTGGAGGTCGACCACACCGACCGGGCCCGCACCGTGCAGAAGCTGCGCGCGGAGGCGGACGCCGGCCGGATCCCGATCTGGGTGCGGTGGGGCGTCGGGCGGTTCGCCGTGCCACCACCGCCGGTGCGGATCGTGACTGTCGAGGTGACCCGCCGCGCCGGGCCGGCCGGGCGTGGACGGCTGCACAGTCGCGTCGGCGACCGTCCCGCCCCGGCCCACTCGACCGGCGGCGGCGCGGTGACCCCGCAGGCGTTGCCGATCCCGCTGACCGACCCGCTTCCGGACCCGCCGTCGGGTCCGTGAAAGGGCCCGCTGTCAGGCCCGCTGTCAGGCCCGCTTCCGGGCCCGCGAAAGGGCACCTGAAGCGAATCGTAAGCGGTCGCCGGCAGAGTTCTGGGTGTCACCGGAGAACACGACCGACACCCAGGAGATTCCGATGCGCAAGCTCATCAACTCGACCTACATCACCCTCGACGGCGTCATCGAGAACCCGATGTGGACCGGGCCGTACTTCGACGAGGAGGCCATGAGCCTCGCCGGAGCGCAGACCGACGAGGCGGACGCGATGCTGATGGGCCGGGCCACCTACGACGGCATGTCCGTGGCCTGGCCGAACATGGACGAGAGCGACCCGACCACGGGCGCGGCGTACTTCAACAACGTCAAGAAGTACGTCGCCTCCACCACCCTGACCAACCCCACCTGGAACAACACGGAGGTGCTCCAGGGCGATCTGGTCGCGGCGGTCACCGCGCTCAAGGCCCAGGAGGGCAGGAACATCATCCAGTACGGCTTCGGCTCGGTCACCGCCCAGCTGATCCGGGCCGGTCTGGTGGACGAGGTCCGGTTCTGGATCCACCCCGTGCTGGAGGGCGCCGCCAGCGTGACCGTGCCGCTGACCGACTTCAAGGCGTCGTTCGACCTGGTCGACACCCGGGTGCACAAGAGCGGCGTGATCGTCGCCTCGTACCAGCCGAAGCGCTGAGCACCGGTCAGAGCTGAGCCCGGGCCTCGCCCGGGCTCAGCTTCGCGCCCTCGGCGACCAGCGCGTCGAAGCGTTCCCGACCGAGCGCGGCGCGCACCCGACCGGTCACCCGCTCGATCTCGTCGCGTTCGGCCGGGGCGGGCGGAGCCTGCGTGGCGAGCCGCGCCGCGGCGGCCGCGCCGAGCAACCGGGCGGCGGCCTCCGGGGCCCGCACCGCCGACGCCATCCCCTCCAGGGCGTAGCTCGCGTCGCGGGGCGCGGCCATCGCCTCGGCGACCTCGAACGCCTCGACGTGCAGGGCCAGCGCGGCGTCCGGGTCGCCACCCTGCTCGACCGCGTGGCCCAGCTCGACCAGGACCGGTGGCAGGTACAGCGCCGGCTGCGCCTCGGCCCGGCCCCGCTCGACGAGGTTGGTGAGGTGGGTGAGGGCCAGGTCGAGTTTGCCGTCTCGGCGGGCGGCCAGCCCGAGGCTCAGCTCCGCGAAGACCAGCGCGCTGGGGGAGTCGTGCTCCTGCGCCAGCCGGTACGCGCGCTCGGCCAACTCCCTGGCCTGCGGGTAGTCGCGTGTCTGCACCGCCAGCCACGCCAGCCAGGACAGCTCGGTGCCGACCTGCGGCCACAGCCCCAGCTGCTCGGCCCAGCGCAGCCCGTCGCGGTGCAGTGCGGCGGCGCGGTCGTGCTCGCCGCGCATCTCCGCCAACGCGCCCACCCACTCGGTCGCCTGAAGCTGCCCCCACCGGTCGCCGAGGTCGGCGAAGAGCGCGGCGCTGCGGGTCGCCGCCCGCTCCAGCGTCGCCTGGTCGCCCAGCACGTGCGCGATCTTGGCCTGGGTGGTGAGCACCGCGGCCTCGGTCCACGCGTCGGCGGGGGTGGGCAACAGCTCCGCCGCCAGGGCCAGGTCACTGTGGTCGGTCACCGCGTTGGCCGCGAACCAGGCGCCCCGGCCGTCCGGGTCGCCGGCGACCGCGGCGCGCACCTGCGCCGGCGCGACGGCGTCGCCCCGCAGCAGCGCGAAGCCCACCCGCCAGGCCGCCGCGCGGGCTTCCTGCGCCGGGTCGCCGCGCACCGACAGGGCACGCCGTGCCTCGGTGAGCCGGCCACGTAGAAACCAGTACCAGCTCAGTGCGACGGCCAGCCGCAGCCCGCCACCGTGGCCCAGCGCGGCACGCAGGTTCGCCGTCTCGGCGTCCAACTGTGCCAGCCAGCGCCGCTGCTCGGCCCCGCGCAGCCCGGGGTCGGCGCGCTCGGCCAGCTCGGTGTAGTAGGCGGCGTGCCGGGCGCGGACCTCGTCGGCGTCGCTCAGGCGCTCCAGGCAGAACGCGGCCACCGATTCGAGCAGCCGGTAGCGCGGGGCCGCGCCGGAGTCGTCGAGCACCACCAGCGACCGGTCCACCAGTCGAGCCAGGGTGTCCAGGTCGGTGCGGCAGACGTGTTCGGCGGCCTGCGGGGTGCACCCGTCCGGAAACACCGCCAGTCGGGTCAGCACCATCCGGTCGGGCTCGTCCAGCAGGTCCCAGCTCCAGGCGATCACCGCGGTGAGCGTCCGCTGCCGGGGTGGCACATCCCGCTGCGCGGTGGTGAGCAGCCGGAACCTGTCGTCGAGCCGGTCCACCACGCCGCGCACGCCCAGCGCGCGTACCCGGGTCGCGGCCAGTTCCAGCGCCAGCGGGAGGCCGTCGAGGCGACGGCAGAGCTGGGCCACGGCCGCCGCGCTCTGCCCGTCGAGGCGGAAACCGCGCTGCTGCGCGGCGGCGCGGGCGGCGAACAACCGGGCCGCCGCCGAGCGCCGGACCGTGTCCAGGTCACCGTCGTCCGGCACGGGCAGCGGGGGTACCTCCCAGAGCTGCTCACCGGTCAGCCCGAGTGGCTCCCGGCTGGTGGCCAGCACGCTCACCCCGGGCACGTCGCGCAGCAGCCGGGCGACCAGCTCGGCGACCGGCTCGATGACGTGTTCGCAGTTGTCCAGCACGAGCAGCAGCTGCCGGTGCCGCAGGGCGGTGACCACCCGGTCGGCGGGGGACAGGCTCGTGCCGGCGGTCTCATAGCCGCCCAGCGCGCCGAGCACCTGTTCGGCGACCCGGGCGTCACCGGCCGGCAGCGGCGCCAACTCGACCAGCTGGACGCCGTCCGGAAAGGACTGCGCGCGGGCCGTCTCGGTGGCCAGGCGGGTCTTGCCGACGCCACCCGGGCCGACCAGCGTGACCAGCCGCTGCCGGGACAGCAGCGCCCGCAGCTCGGCCAACGCCTCGGCCCGACCGACCAACTCGTCGAGCTGGGCCGGCAGGCTGTTCCGGATGATCGCCGCCTTGGGCGGGGCGCTGAGGCCGGCGTCCTGTTCGAGGATTCTGCGGTGTAGGGCGACCAGCTCCGGGCCGGGGTCGAGGCCCAACTCCTCCGCGAGGCGTTCGCGCAGGTCGGCGTAGCTGTCCAACGCCTCGGACTGGCGGCCCGCCGCGTACAGCGCGCGCAGCTGCACCGCCCGCAGACCCTCGCGCAGCGGATGGCGGGCGACCAGCTCGGTCAGGTCCGCGGCCACCAGGTCGTGCTCGCCCCGGGCCAGCCGGGCCTGCGCCAACCGCTCCTGCACGACGAGGCGTTGCTCGGCGAGGCGGGCCGCCTCGGCACTGGCGAAGGCGGCGTCGGCCACGTCGGCGTACGCCTCGCCGCGCCACAGTGCCAGCGCCTCGGTCAGCCGCTCGACATCGGTGCTGCGGCTCAGGTCGACGAACCGGTCCGCGTCGACGGCGTCGGCCCGCAGCAGGTAGCCGGGTGGCCGGGACTCGACCAGCTCACGGGCGCCCGGCTCGGCGTCGTTGAGTGCCTTGCGCAGCTGCGACACCCGCACCTGGAGGGCGCCGGCCGGGTTGGCGGGGGAGTCGTCACCCCACAGGTCGTCGATGAGGCGGTCCGCCGAGACCACCTGGTTGCGGTTGGCCAGCAGGTCGGCCAGCAACGCCCGTACCTTCGTGCCGGGCACCACCACCGGCTCGCCGGCGTCGGTGGTCACGGCGAGCGGCCCGAGCACCCCGAACTGCACGGCGGTCATCTTATGGCCTTGCCGGGGCGCCGTCCGGGCCCGCCGCCGGCCGGGCAGGGGCTTCGACACCGGTAAGGCGACCTGAAGTCGACCGTAAGCGCGCGGGCGCACGGTGTGGGCATGGACATCTACTCCGAAGCGCATGGCAATGGTGAGGGTCGCCCGCTGGTGCTGATCCACGGCGCACTCTCCGGCATCGGTACGTCGTTCGGCACGATCCTGCCGTCGCTGGCGAAGACCCGGCGGGTGATCGCCGTCGAGTTGCAGGCCCACTGCCACACCCCCGACGTGGACCGTCCGCTGACCGTGGAGCACTTCGCCGCCGACGTCGTCGAGTTGCTCGACCGGTTGGGCATCGGGCGGGCGGACGTTTTCGGCTGGAGCATGGGCGCGGCGGTGGCGCTGCGCCTCGGCACCCACCACGCCGACCGGGTGGGCCGCCTCGTGCTCGCCTCGGTGAGCTTCGACGAGGACGGCCTGCACCCCGGGCTGCTCGACGGGATCCAGGACCTGCAACCGGAGCACCTGCACGGCTCGGAGTTCCACGAGGAGTACCTGCGGACCGCACCGGACCCGGCGGGCTGGGCCACCCTGGTCACGAAGATGAAGGTGCTGGACGCGAACCTGCCCCGGTGGACCCCCGAGCAGGTCCGCGCGCTGGCCGCACCCACCATGATCGTGCTGGGCGACGCGGACATCGTCCAACCCGAGCACGCGGTGCGCATGTTCCGGCTGCTCGGCGGCGCGGTGCCCGGCGACCTGACCGGCCTGCCGGCCTGCCGGCTGGCCATCCTGCCCGGCACCACCCACACCACGATCCCGCAGCGCGCCGACTGGCTGGCCCCGATGATCGACGAGTTCCTGGGGGAGGCGTAGGGGTGTTTCGCAATCGGTTGCTCGGGGCAATCACCTGTCGACGACATCCCTCTGGAAGGACGAATCCCCGTGGAAGTTTCCGGCTTTTTCGCCGCCATCATCATCGGTCTGATCATCGGCGCGCTGGGCCGGCTCGTGGTCCCCGGCAAGCAGAACATCCCGATCTGGCTGACGCTGCTCATCGGTGTGATCGCGGCGATCCTCGGCACGCTCGTTGCCGGTGTCTTCGGCGTCGACGACACCAGTGGGATCGACTGGATCGAGCTGGTCATCCAGGTCGCCTTCGCGGCTGTCGGCGTGGCTGTCGCAGCCGGTGCCTACGGCCGCCGTCGGGTGCGCTGACCTCTCGCACCATCGTGCCGGCCCGCCCTCCCCCGGAGGGCGGGCCTCGCCGTGTCCGGACCCTGAACTGGACCAGCTACGTGGACCGTGCGGTCGGGATCACGAACCCCTCTCGTCAGCGTACGGATCCCTGTTCGGATCGGCGGCGGACCGCCGCTAGCAGGCGGCGTACGCCGAACACGTGGCCGCCCGAGGTCAGCAGGATCTGCCGGTACAGGCCGCCGGCCAGGCCGGGGAAGACCGCGCGTGTCTCGGCGCGCAGCCGTGACCGGGTCGGACCGTCGGCGTCGAGGCGGAAGGTCAGCGCGTACGTCGAGAACCGGTGGCTGCCCCGCAGGGCCAGCTCCTGACCGGGGATCGCGGTGGCGACGTGGAATCCGGGCAGTGTCGAGCCCTCGCTGAGGGGTCGGGGCCCGGACGTGACGGGGTCTGCGGCATGCACCAGGCGGGCGTACCCGCTAGCGCCGAACCGCGAGAAGGACCTCTCCACGACGTCGATCAGGTGGGGCCAGACCCGGTCGGGCCCGGCGTTGATGAACGTGGTGTGTTCGTCCAGGTGGGGCAGTGGGTCGATCGGCATCGGCATCTCCCAGTTCGTCCGTCATCCTCCTCCGCCCGGCGCGAAGTTCGCCGTCCCGGTCATGGCGGCCGGCCGAATTAACGGGTAGAAACATGTCGACCCCTTCGGCGCGCGACCCGTTCTCGGCCGCTGTGGTCAGAGAGCGCTCTCACGCCGCCCCAGCTGCGCCGGACGAGACGGTCCGGTCAGCGGAGAGGACGAACCACATGACAAGCCCGTCCCGACGTACCCTCACCCTTGCCCTGCTGGTGACCGCCGCCGTCACCATGTCCAGCACCGCCGCCACCGCCGGCCGCCCCACGCACGGCGCACCCGACTTCGGCCCGAACGTGACGATCTTCGACCCGTCCATGCCGGTCGGCCAGATCCAGCAGACCCTCGACGCCGCGCACGCCCGGCAGGTCGACAACGAGATGGGCACCGAGCGGCACGCCTACCTGTTCAAGCCGGGCACGTACGGCACCGCCGCGCAACCGCTGCAGGCCAAGGTCGGCTACTACACCGAGGTGTCCGGCCTGGGCGCCTCGCCCACCGACGTCGCCATCAACGGCAAACTCGAGGTCTACAACCGTTGCCTGGCCGACGGCGGCACCGGCAACTGCCTGGCGCTGGTCAACTTCTGGCGCACCCTGTCCAACCTCTCGCTCACCATCAACGCGGCCGGCCAGGACGACTGCCGGTCGTCGGCGAACTTCTGGGCGGTGTCCCAGGCGGTGTCGATGCGCCGGCTGAACATCGGCGGTGGTGGTCTGTCGCTGATGGACTACTGCACCGCCGGTCCGCAGTACGCCAGCGGCGGCTTCATCGCCGACTCGCGGCTGCCCGCCACCACCAACGGCTCACAGCAGCAGTGGCTGACCCGCAACAGCGAGGTCGCGGGCTGGTCCAACGCGGTGTGGAACCAGGTGTTCGCCGGGGTCGAGGGCGCGCCGGACGACGCCAGCTTCCCCGACCCGCCCTACACCACGCTGGAGACCACCCCGCTCAGCCGGGAGAAGCCCTACCTCTTCGTCGACGGCAAGGGCCGCTACCAGGTGCGGGTGCCCGCCGCCCAGCGGGACAGCCGGGGCGTCTCCTGGGCCGACGGCATGACGCCGGGGCGGACCATCGGGATCGGCGACTTCTTCATCGCCAAGCCCTCCGACCCGGTGCGGGTCATCAACAGCCAGCTGGCCCGGGGCAAGCACCTGCTGCTCACCCCCGGCACGTACGACATCGCGCGCAGCATCGAGGTCCGGCGTCCGGACACCGTGGTGCTCGGGATCGGGCACGCCACGCTCACCGCCGTGAACGGCGCGATCCCGCTGGACGTGGCCGGTGTGCCCGGGGTGATCGTCGCCGGTGTCACGATCGACGCCGGCACCGTCGAGTCGCCGGTCCTGCTGCGGGTCGGACGCCAGCACGGCCACAACCCGAGCAGCCCGCACAACCCGACCACGCTCTCCGACGTGTACTTCCGGGTCGGCGGTCCGCACATCGGACGGACGAACACCGCGCTGGAGGTCAACAGCGACAACGTGCTCATCGACCACACCTGGGTGTGGCGCGGCGATCACGGCGTCGAGGGCTTCACCGAGGGCGTCAACGGTGACACCGACCGCTGGCGTACCAACACCGGTCGCTACGGGGCCGTCATCAACGGCGACCGCGTGACCGCTACCGGGCTGTTCGTCGAGCACTTCCAGCGGTACAACACGGTCTGGAACGGCGAGCACGGCACCACGATCCTCTACCAGAACGAGCTGCCGTACGACCCGCCGACGCAGGCCGACTGGATGGACGGCCCGGTCGAGGGCTGGGCCGGGTACAAGGTCGGTGACCGGGTGCGTCACCACACCCTGTACGGCGGCGGGGTGTACGTCTTCAACCAGAACAACCCGTCGATCCACACCGAGAACGGCTTCGAGGTGCCGAACCGGCCGGGGGTGCGGCTGCACCACATCATGACCGTCAACCTCAGCGCCGGCACGATCGACCACGTGGTCAACGGCGTCGGGGACGCGGCCGACATGACCCGTGTCGGCGCCCCGGTCTACCTGAGCCAGTACCCCACCCCGTAGCGGGGATCGGGCGTAGCGGCGGTGCCGGAGCCGGTCGTCGGCTCCGGCACCGCCGTAGGTGGTGCGATGCGTGGAGAACCCGCGCCAACGGTCTTGAATTCCTATCGACCCGGTAGGAAAATAGGTGAATGCCGGTTGGTCCACTCCTCACCGCCGGATCGCGCGTCGACTCGTGACCCCTGCGCACCGGCTGGGCTCCGAACGCACGCCACCGCACGTCCGACCGATCCGGCAGCGCCGGATCGGTTCACCACCATGGAGGTACGCCATGACCACCGACCCGTCACCCCCCAACCCGGAGACCGCAGGGGAGTCCCGGCTCGCGTTCAACGAGGACTGGGTCGCGACAATCCTCGGGCTGGCACTGCTCGCCCTGGTCCTGCTCGGTGCCATCCCCGCCGGGCTGGTGCCCTGATGACCGCCGACGCGACCCGCACGGGCAGCGAGCCCGGCGCGCCCGACGCCACCCGGGCCAGCGACGCACCCGCCGAAGACGTGGCCGAGCCGAGTACGTCGCCGACCACCGTCGACCCCGCCGGTCCGACCAGTGTGGTGCGTGACGGGGCGTTCTGGGCCTGGACGGCAGTCGGCCTGCTGATCGTGGTCGGTCTCGCCGCGCTGACCCGCTTTCTGGAGCAGAACGTCCCGGCCTGGGCCGAGGGCACCGCCGTCGAGGACATCGGAGCGGCGATCGAGTACCCGGTCTACGCGATCCTGCTCGGCCTGCTCGGCAACGTCGCCGTCACAGTGCTCGGGTGGCGCGACCGGATAGCCGCCGCGTTCCGCACCGAGTTCTTCATCAAGACCGGTCTGGTGCTGCTCGGGGCGTCGATCAACCTGGCGGTCATCGTCAGCGCCGCCGGCCCGGCGATCGCCCAGGCGATCCTGCTGATCAGCGGGGTCTTCCTCTTCACCTGGTGGTTGGCTGGCCGGTTCGGCCTCGACGACAAGCTGCGGGCGCTGCTCGCGTCGGCGGTGTCGATCTGTGGGGTCAGCGCGGCGATCGCCGCCGCCGGCGCGGTGCGGGCGCGCCGCGAGCAGTTGGCCTACACGGCGAGTCTGGTCATCGTCTTCGCGCTGCCGTCGATCTTCATCCTGCCCTGGTTGGCCGATGTGTTCGGGCTCTCCGACGCGGTGGCCGGTGCCTGGATCGGTGGCAACATCGACACCACGGCCGCGGTCACCGCCGCCGGGGCGCTTGCCGGTGAGGAGGCGCTCCAGATCGCCAGCATCGTCAAGGTCACCCAGAACGCCCTGATGGGTGTGGTCGCGGTCGCGCTCACCGCGTACTTCACACTGCGGGTGGAACGACGGCCCGGCGCGGCCCGACCAGGTCTCGGTGAGCTGTGGACGCGGTTCCCGAAGTTCGTCCTCGGCTTCATCGCGGCCTCGGTCATCGCCACCTGGTACCTCGACGCGACGGGTGCGGACGGGAAGGCCACCATCGCCATCGTGAACGACCTGCGCGTCTGGTTCCTGATCCTGGCCTTCGTCAGCATCGGTCTGGAGGTCCGGGTCGCGTCGCTGCGGGAGGCGGGTTGGCGACCGGTGGCGGTGTTCGCCAGCGCCACGGTGTTCAACCTCGCGTTGGCGCTCGGCCTGGCGTCCCTGCTGTTCCGCAATTTCTCAGCATGAGGCGGGCGGTCGCCGCGGGGTCGTCTCGACAGCCCGTGAGCAAACTACTAGCGACACCGGTGACGTGCAGCTGAATGGGTGAAAACTGACCTCTAGGGACCGAATCACGGGTATCCACGCAGGGCATTGGGCTGAGTGTCCGTTTGGTAGCTGTTGGGTGGGTTACGGTCGGCCGGTTGCAGCTGCGGGCCGACCGTTCCGTCGTTCCAAGGAGTTCCTCATGGACCTGCCCGTCACCGCCGTCGGTGTCGATCCGCCGACGGGCCTGGTGCCCCGGCGCGTGCTGGTCACCGGAGGCGCCGGCTTCATCGGCAGCCACGTGGTCGCCCGGCTGATGCTGATGGGCAGCCAGGTCCGGGTGCTCGACAACTTCTCCACCGGCCGGATCGAGAACCTGGCCGACGCCGTGTGCGGCGGGCTGACCGAGGCGGACGTCATCTCCGGTGACATCCGCGCGTCGGAGGGTGTCGAGGTCATCCACGAGTGGCAGCCGGACGTGGTGGTGCACCTCGCCGCGCAGCCGAGCCTTCCCACCGCCCGTCGTTCACCGCTGTACGACGCCGACGTGAACGTGTTCGGCACCGTCAACGTGCTGGACGCCTGCGCCCGCAGCGGCGTACGGCTGATCGTCAACGCGACCAGCAGCGACATCTTCGGCAGCGTCGCCGCGCACGAGTTGCCGGTGCGCGAGGACCACCCGATCGCGCCGGTGAGCCCGTACGGCGTCAGCAAGGCCGTCGGCGTGCACTACCTCGACTGGTACGGACGTCAGCACGGCCTGTCGTACACCTCGATGGTGTTGGGAAATGTCTACGGGCCCCGGCAGGAGGGCGGCGACTGCGGTGTGGTGTCCCTGATGGTCGATGCGCTGCTCGGGGGCCGGCAGGCGGTCATCCACGGCGACGGTACGCAGACCCGGGACTTCGTCTACGTCGGCGATGTCGCCGAGGCGATCGCGCTCGCCTGTCACCACAGCGGAGTGGGGACTGTCAACATCGCCTCGGGGCGGCAGACCAGCGTCAACGAGGTGTACGACACCGTCCGGGAGGCGTTCGGCGTCGACGAGGTGGCCCGTTACGAGCCGCTGCCCTGGTCGGGCGAGGTCCGCGACATGGCGCTGGACACTCGCCGGGCGCGCGAGCTGCTCGGCTGGCACCCCACTGTCGGCTTCACCGAGGGCGTCCGGATGACGGTGCGCGAAGCGCGCCGCCGCCAGACCGGCAGCCAGATCCTGTCCCCGGCGTGGGCGCTCAGTCGCTGACAGCCCAGCGCATATTTCCCATCATCTGATCGGGAATTTCATCGAACAGTCTCACTCTTGCGGTGCGGCATCCACTGCTGCCACGATGACCGTCAATGCCTTCCGTCGAAGAAGGAGTGGTCGTCATGGCGGTGTCCCGCCGCAGGTTCGTCACATCGGTACTGGCCGGGTCCGCCCTCGCCACCGCCTCCACCACCGAGCTGCTCAACACGGTGGCCGGCCCCGCGCACGCCGCCAGTCCACCCGGGGACGTGGTCGGCAAGGTGACGGTCGGCTACCAGGGCTGGTTCAGCGCCCCCGGCGACGGCGCGCCGATCGGCGGGTGGTGGCACTGGAGCCGCGACCGGTTCCAGCCGCCCTCGCCCGCCAACACCACCATCGTGTCCTGGCCGGACATGCGGGAGTACACCCGCAGTTACCCCACCGCGTACCCCAACCTGGGCAACGGCCAGCCGGCCACCCTCTTCTCCTCGTACGACCAGCAGACGGTGGACACCCACTTCCGCTGGATGCAGGAGTATGGCTGCGACACCGCCGCCCTGCAACGGTTCAACCCGATGGGCGACGAGGGCCCGACCCGCGACGCGATGGCGCAGAAGGTGCGCTCCGCGGCCGAGCGGTACAACCGCAAGTTCTACATCATGTACGACGTCACCGACTGGTTGAGTTTCCAGTCGGAGATCAAGACCGACTGGACGACGAAGATGGCGGCGCACACCGCGTCGTCCGCGTACGCCCGGCAGAACGGCAAGCCGGTCGTCTGCATCTGGGGTTTCGGGTTCAGCGAGCCCAGCCGCCCCTTCACCCCCGGGCCCTGCCTGGAGGTGATCAACTGGTTCAAGGCGCAGGGCTGCTACGTCATCGGCGGCGTGCCCACCTGGTGGCGGCAGGGCATCGAGGACTCCCGCCCCGGCTTCCTCGACGTCTACCACGCCTTCCACGCGATCTCGCCGTGGATGGTCTACCGGGCCAGGACCGTGGAGGAGCTGGACTCGTACTACAACAACGTCAACGTCGGCGACATGGCCGACTGCGCGGCTCGCGGCATCGACTACCTGCCCTGCGTGATGCCCGGCGACCTGGCCGGGGGGCACCGCAAACACGGCGACTTCTACTGGCGGCACATCTACAACATGGTCCGGCTCGGCTCCCAGGGCCTGTACGTGTCCATGTTCGACGAGTACAACGAGGGCAACCAGATCGCCAAGACGTCCGAGACCCAGGCCACCACCCCGGCCGGCGCGAACATCCGGGCCCTGGACGAGGACGGCGTAGCCTGCTCCGCCGACTACTACCTGCGGATCACCGCCGACGGCGGCCGGATGCTCAAGGGGCAACTCGGCCTCACCGCCGTCCGCCCCACCCCGCCGATCCTCGGCACACCACCCCCGACCGGCGGTGACCTCGCGGCCGGCCGCTCCACAGCGGCCAGCAGCCAGGGCAGCGGATTCCCCTCGGGCAACGCGGTGGACTCCAACGTCGGCAGCTACTGGGAGAGCGCCAACGGCGCGTTCCCGCAGTGGTGGCAGGTCGACCTCGGCGCCAACCACCAGGTCAACAAGCTCGTCGTGCGGCTGCCCGCCGGCTGGGGCGCGCGTACCCAGACCATCACCGTGCAGGGCAGCGTCGACGGCAGCTCCTTCTCGACCATCGCCGCGGCCTCTGCGTTCACCTTCGACCCGGCCACCGGCAACACCGTGACGCGCACGCTGACGACCACCACGGCCCGCCACGTCCGGCTGAGCATCGCCGGCAACACCGGCTGGCCGGCGGGCCAGCTCGCCAAGGTCGAGGTGTACGCCGGCAGCACCACGGACAACCCGCCGACCGCCCCGAGTGGCCTCACGGTGACCGACCGGACGGCGAGCAGCGTGTCCCTGGCCTGGACGGCGTCGACCGACGACAACGGCGTGACCGGCTACCAGGTACGCCAGGGCGGCACGGTGGTCAGCACGGTCACGGGCACCACGGCGACCGTGAGCGGACTGGCCGCGTCCACCTCGTACACCTTCACCGTCGTCGCCCGCGACGCCGCCGGCAACACCTCGGCGGCCTCGAACGCGGCCACGGTGACCACCGACGCCCCGACCAACGCCGACCTGGCCCGAGGGCGGTCCACCAGCGAGAGCAGCCACGTCCAGAGCTACGGCTCGGGCAACGTGGTCGACGGCGACGCGAACAGCTACTGGGAGAGCGCCAACAACGCGTTCCCGCAGTGGGTGCAGGTCGACCTGGGTGCGACGCGCACGGTCGGGCGGGTGGTGCTGAAGCTGCCGCCGTCATCGGCCTGGGGCGCTCGGACGCAGACCCTCTCCGTGCAGGGCAGCGTCGACGGGGGCAGCTTCGGCACGCTGGTCGGCTCGGCGGGGCGCACCTTCGACCCGGCCAGCGGTAACCAGGTGACGCTCACGTTCACCGCCGCCCAGACCCGCTACGTGCGGATCACCGTCACCGGCAACACCGGCTGGCCGGCCGGGCAGCTGTCGACACTGGAGGTCTACGCCAGCTGACCGGGCGGGGGGACGGCCGCCGGGCAGCGGCGGCCGTCCCCACCGCGTCGAGTGGGCACAGGCCGCATCCCGCCCCAGGTCGGTCAACGGCGCACCCGGTAGCGCACGTGAAGCACCCGGTTGCCCTGAACCACCACCTCAGGATCCGCCAACAGGTGCTGCGCGTGGACCGACCCGAAGTAACGCTTGCCGCAGCCGAACACGACGGGTACGACGTCCATCCGCACCTCGTCGATCAGGCCCGCGGCGAGTACCTGGCCGCCGACGTCACCGGCGGCGACCTCGACAATGCGGTCACCCGCAAGCTCCTGCGCCCTGGTCACGGCAGCCTCGACGCCGTCGACGAAGTGAAACGGCGCTTCAGGGTCCCAGCCCTCGGGCGGGGGCCGGTGGGTCACGACGACGACATTGTCGATCCCGCCCGGAGGCTTGCCGTCCCAACCGCCGGTCATGTCGAAGACGTGGCGGCCGACGATCGTCGTCCCGATCTGGTCCCAGTACGGCCGGGTGTAGTCGTAGGACGTCTGCGACACCTTCAGCGCACCGCTGTCGTCCAACGCGACGTCACCGCTGGTCAACCAGTCGAACAGTGGCCCGGGCTGGTCAAACTCGTCCGCGATGAACCCGTCCACCGACACCGAGCTGTACATGACCACCTTGCCCACGGGGCGCTCCTCTGCTTGGGGGTGCCCCCAAGTTAGCGTGCCGTGAGCTGTCGCTCTTGTACAAAATCAATCGGCCGGCAACGGCCAGCCGTCCAGCACGTGGCCGGGATGTTCGCGCAGGAACCGCCGCCGGACCTCGATGTACCGGGTCGGCGTGAGCCCGGTGAACGCCCGGAACTCGTGCCCGAAGTGGGCCTGGTCGAAGTAGCCCGCGGCACCGGCGAGGCCGCCCCAGTCGATCGGCCCGGCGGGGTCGATCGTGAGCACGGTCGCGGCGAAGCGGTAGCTGCGGGCCAGCCGCTTCGGTGTGACGCCGACGAGCTCCTTGAACCGCTGTGCCAGATGCGTGCCGCTGACACCGGCTGCCACGCTCAGGTCGCCGATCGCCACCGCACCGTTGGTCGCCGCGATCACGCCGCTCGTGTGGCGGACCAGCCCCAGACCGGCGGTCCCGCGCAGTCGTCGCATCAGCTCCTCCTCGAGCAGCGTCAGCATCTCGTGCGGTCCGTGCGCCGTGGCCAGCCGATCCCGCAGCTCGGCGATGGCGGGCCGGCCCCACACCTGCTCCACCGTCACCGGCCGGTCGCGCAGCTCGGCCGCGGGCATCGGCAGGAACGGCGCCAGCCCCCACGGCTTGAAGTGCACACCGACGGACCGGGTCTGACGTGGGTAGCCGAACTCCACAGCGCGGGTTGGGGTGGTGAGCACGCAGCCGTCGGCGTACGCGGCCGTCTCGATGTCGGTGCCGGCGCGGATGCGCATCGGCGCCCCGAGGTTGACGATGAGCAACGCCGCCGGCATCGGCGGCAACGTCAGCCGGGCGTACGGCGACGAGCCCTCCAGGTAGTAGAGGTCGTCGATCAGCCCGTCGAGCGGTGGTCGCGGCACTCTGGACACGTACTCCACGCCCACAGCATCGCCGACCGCCCGCCGGCATCGCCGACGCCTCGCCGACAGGGGGCGTCGGAGGCGGCCGATTCCGGACGGATCACCCGCTGACGGATGAGCGCCGGCGCAGGTCGTCGGCCGGGTGGATGGTGCGCACCGGGTCGGGCACCGGCCCCCGGCGTTGCCACTCGCGCGGATAGCCGAGCGAGACCTCCTCGAAGCGCACCCCGTCGTGGAAGGTGGTGCGGGGGATGTGCAGGTGTCCGTACACGACGGTGGCAGCGTCGAAGCGCAGGTGCCAGTCGCTGGTGCGGACGGTGCCGCACCACTGGGCGAACAGCGGGTACCGCAGGACGTCGGTGGGTTCGCGCACCAGCGGGTAGTGGTTGACCAGCACTGTCGGCAACGCCGGGTCGCGTTCGGTCAGCCGGCGCTCGGTCTCGGCGATCCGGGCCGCGCACCACGCCTCCCGGCTGGGGTGCGGGTCGGGGTGCAGCAGCATCTCGTCGGTGCAGACCACCCCGGCCGCGTACGCCAGGGCCAGCGACTCCTGCTGGGTGCGGGCCTGCGGCACCCGGAACGTGTAGTCGTAGAGCACGAACAGCGGCGCGATGGTGGCCGGGCCGCCGTCGCCGTCCCACACCGGGTACGGGTCCTCCGGGGTGAGCACGCCCAGCCGCCGGCACATCCGGACCAGCTCGCGGTAGCGCTCCTCGCCGCGCAGGGTGACCGGGTCACCCGGCGGCGTCCACAACTCGTGGTTGCCCGGTGCCCAGACGACGCGAGCGAACCGGCTGCTCAGCAGAGCGAGCGCCCACTCGATGTCGGCGAACCGGTCGGCGACGTCACCGGCGACCAGCAGCCAGTCGCCGTCGTTGTCGGGGCGTAGCTCCTGCACGAACGCCCGGTTCAGTGGGTGCCCGACGTGCAGGTCGCTGACAGCCCGCAGCCGGGGCGGAAGGCTCACCACCCGAGGCTAGGCCGTCGCTACCCGATCAGAACACCCCTGTTCGGGGCTGCTGGGCGTGTCCGGAGGCCCGCATATCCGCCGACCCGACGGGAAAGCGCGGGGCGTCCGACAGCCCACACCGGAGCAGGAGAAAAACATGCCTTTCATTACCGTGGGGACGGAAAACTCCGCACCCATCGACCTGTACTACGAGGACCACGGTTCCGGTAAGCCGGTGGTGCTCATCCACGGCTTCCCGTTCAACGGGGCAACGTGGGAGAAGGAAACCAGCGTGCTGCAGAACGCCGGATACCGGACGATCACCTACGATCGGCGCGGTAACGGCAACTCGGCGCAGCCGGCCTTCGGGTACGACTACAACACGTTCGCCGCCGACCTGGACGTGCTGATGACCGAGTTGGACCTGAACGAGGTGACCTTGATCGGTCACTCGATGGGCACCGGCGAGGTCGTCCGCTACCTGGCCAACTACGGCTCCCAGCGGGTCAGCCGGGCCGTGCTGCTCAGCCCGCTGCAACCGATGTTGGCTAAGGCCGACGACAACCCCGAGGGCGTCGACCGCAAGCTCTTCAAGGGCTTCCAGGACGCCATCATCAAGGACCGCTTCGCCTATCTGACGTCCTTCTGCGACGCGTTCTTCAACCCGGACCAGAACATGGGCAAGCGGGTCAGCGAGGAGGCGTACCGGGCGCACTGGCAGATCGGCGCGATGGCCTCCGGCAAGGCCACCCACGACAGTGTGGACGCCTGGCAGGAAGATTTCCGCCCCGACCTGCCGAAGATCAACATTCCGGTGTTGATCATTCAGGGTGACCAGGACCGGGTGCTGCCCTACCCGGTGACCGGCCAGCGGCTCGGGCCGATGATGCCGACCGGCCAGCTCATCACGCTCAAGGGCGCGCCGCACGGCATCCCGTGGACCCACGCCGACGAGATCAACAAGGCGGTCCTGGACTTCATGAAGCAGCCGGCCAAGGCGCGCGCCTGACCCGTACCGGTAGCCGATCGGACGCCAGCGCTGTGAGGCGCCGCGACACCCGGCCCACGGTTCGCACCGGGGCCGGGTGTCGTCGTCGGTCAGGCCCGGCGGGCCACCACCGCGCCGTTGGCCCCGGGGGCATCGAACGGCACCGTCCGCACGTCGACGAAACCGGCGTCGGTGAGCCAGGCCGCGTACTCGGCGCCCGAATAGTTGCGCCCACCCTCGGTCTCGACAAGCATGTTCATCCCCATCAGCGCCGCCTCGGGAGGCCCGGTGCGTTCGTCGTTGAGCAGCAGTTCGCAGACGACGATCGCCCCGCCGGACGGCAACGCCGCGTGGCACCGGGCCAGCAACGCCCGGTTCGTCGGCTCGTCCCAGTCGTGCAGGATCATGCTGAGCAGGATGACGTCGTGGCCCGTCGGCAGCGCCGGGTCGGCGAGGAAGTCACCCGCCACCGCGTCGATCCGCCCGGTCAGGCCGGCCTCCGCGATCCGCTCCCGGGCCCGCACGCAGACGTGCGGCAGATCCAGGACTGTCGCCCGCAGCTCGGGCAGGCGGCGGCAGAACTCGATCGGGAACGCGCCGGCCCCGCCGCCGACGTCGAGCAGCCGGCGGTGCGCCGAGAAGTCGTACGCGTCGGCCAACGCGCTGGCGGTGAAGCTGGACGTGGAGAACATCGCGTCCCAGAACTGCGCCAGCATCTCCGGGTCGGCGGTGTCGAACATCGACTGTTGGGCCTCCGGGTCCCAGGTCAACGGGCGATCCGTGCGCAGTGCCTCGCCGATGCGGTGCCACGGCAGGTAGGTGCGCAGGTCGGAGTAGCGGATCTGCGCGCCGAAGTAGTACGGGCGACCCTCGACCAGGAACTGCTCGGCCAACTCGGAGTTGCGGTACGCGTCGCCGGCCTTCTCCAACAGCCCGAGTGAGGCACTGGCGGCCAGTAACAGGTCCGCCGGCCGGTCGGGTAACCCGAACTCGGCGGCGGCCTCCTCGACGGTCATCGTCCGCCCACCGGCCAACCTGGTGAACAGGCCGAGCTCGACGCCGGCCGCGAGGGTCTTGAACCCCCACACACCGGCCACCAGACGCATGAGGGGAGTGGGAGTGATCATGCCGACATGAGATCACAGATCGGCGCTTTCCACGATGGACGGTCACGCCCGTAGCAACGTCACCAACCCCGCGGCCACCAGCACCCCGGCCCAGAGCCGGTCCACGTTGAACCAGGCCCGACGCAGCACACCCACCCCGAACACCTGGTAGACCAGCACCGCCACGGCCAGGGCGACGCCGAGCATCGCCACGGTGTGCACCCCGGCCGCCGCGAGGCCGGACAGCGCACCGACCGGCGCGGCGACCAGGTGCCCGGAGTGACCCCCGGGCACCGGCTCGGCCACCAGCACCGGCACCAGCATCAGGCCCGCGCCGTGCGCCGACGACATCAGGAACGACCAACCTGCGAGCTGCCCCGCCGACAACCGCATCCCCGCCCAGCGGAAGTGCCGCTCGGAGAGCAGTCGCCACAGCCCGAACGCGACCAGCAGCACGCCGCCGAGCACCGCGAGGGCGCTGCTCGCCGTCACCGACCGGGTCGCGGCGACCAGCGCGGCGACGATCGCCACCGAGGCGAGATGCCCCGCCGCGATCGGCGGCAGGGCCCGCAGCAACGCCATCCGGCTGCGCTCCTGAAGGCCCCGGGCCACCGCGAACAGCCACCCCATCGCCGGGTTCAGACCATGGAACGCGCCGAGCGCGGCGAGCGTCGCCAGGGCGGTGAGGGTCACGGAAAGCAGTACGAGTCGGAGGAGGCGTCCCCGCCCTGCAACCGGGTCTGGTGCACCCGCAGGCCCCGGAACTCGTCCCCGTGCGGGAAGAACCGCTCATCAGGGGTGAGCCCACCGGTGTCCACGTCGACGTCGAGCTTGGCCAACCAGGCGCCCACCCCGTCGGGGTAGAACTGGTCGTCCCACGCGCCGTAGAGCGAGTTGCTGACGTACACCCGCCGACCGTCCCGGCTGACCTCGACCATCTGCGGGCCACCGGCCAACGGCTCGTCCGGCGCGGACGGGTGCGCGCTGCGGCGGACGATCCCGCCGAGGTGCACCGAGCCCGTCTGCACCGGGTGCAGCGGGTCGCTGACGTCGTACTGGCGCAGCTCGCCGGTGCCCCAGCAGGAGACGTAGAGGAACCGGTCGTCCACCGACAGGTCGATGTCGGTCACCAGCGGCGGCACCGCCCCGAAGGGTTTGAGCAGGTCGGGCAGGTCCGCCGGGTCGGCCGGCTCGGCCGGGATGTCGATCACCCTGGTGACCGCCCAGCCGTCCCCGTCGCGGTGCCACAACCAGATCGAGGCGGACAGGTCCTCGACGCTGATCACCACACCGACGAACCCGTACGACTTCGTCGGGTCGTGCGCCGGCCGCAGCTCCAGCGGCATCTGATACGCATCGCCCAGGTCGACCCGCTGCACGTGCCGGCGTTTCGCCAGATCCCAGAAGTGGATGGCGTGCCCGTAGCGTCGGCCCAGCAGCAACTCACCGATGATGCCGTCCTCGATCATCGACGGAGTGCCCCACTCGCTGGTGACCAGCACGTCCTGGGTCAGGTGCCACCACACGTCGTACGCCAGGAACTGCGGACCCCGGTCGGCCTCCCACGCCCCGCGTACCTCGAACGTGGTGTGATCCAGGATGGCGATGCCACCGGGACCCTCCTCGCCGTCCGCGCCACCGAGAGCCGAGAGGTAGATGCCGTCCGGCCCACAGTGCACTGTGTGCGGCCGGGAGTAGCCGGCCCGCTTCGCCAACTCCTCGGCCCCGATCACCTTGACGATCTGCGGCTGGCGTGGATCAGGCTGGGTGTCGAGCACGTGGATGCGCGACGACCGCAGGCCGGGCACGATCAGGTAGCGCCGCTCGACGTGCGGGTGCGGGGCGGTCGGGCAGAGCGCGCTGCTGCACGCGTTCCAGCCGAAGTGGTGCAGCTCGTCACCGACGTACGGCAGGTCGGTCCAGCCAACGACCCGGCCGTATTCGGGGGAGTCGGGGTCGGTGTCCAGCACCACTATGGCGTCCGGACGGCTGGCCGCCCGGTCGAAGGCCGCCACGTAGGCGAGTTTCTCCGTCGGTGCGGTCACCGCCTCGCGCGGCGAGGGGTAGAACGTGGGATCGGGAGTCCAGCGGGTCATCACAGCTCCGCTCGTCAGGTGGTGGGGACGCCAAGTCGGTCGAGCAGGTGGCGGCGCAGCGCGCCGAAGGCCGGGTCGTCCGGCGTACGGGTGGGACCGAGGTCGACGGGCAGGTCCGCGGCGATGCGACCCTCGTCGAGGAGCAGGATCCGGTCGGCGAGCAGCAACGCCTCCTCCACGTCGTGAGTGACCAGCAGGGCGGCGAAACCGTGCTCGGCGCGCAGCCGGCGCAGCAGGATCTGCATCCGCAGCCGGGTCAGCGCGTCCAGCGCGCCGAACGGCTCGTCGAGCAGCAGCAGGTCCGGTTCGCGGACCAGGGCCCGCGCCACGGCCACCCGCTGCGCCTGCCCGCCGGACAACTCGGCCGGCCAGGCGCGGTGCCGCTCGGCGAGACCGACCTCGGCCAGCGCCCGCCGGACACGCCCTGGAGCGTCCACACCGGACAGCCCGAGCCGCACGTTGTCCGCCACCCGTTTCCACGGCAGCAACCGGTGTTCCTGAAAGACCACGGCGGCGGTGCCGTGCACGACGATCGTCCCGCTGGCGTCGCCGTCCAACCCGGCGAGAATCCGCAGGAGTGTGCTCTTGCCGGAACCGCTGCCGCCGAGCAGGGCCACCACCTCACTGCGGGCGATGCTCAGGTCGACCCCGGTCAGCACGACGGTCGGGCCGAACGCCCGGCGCACCGCGTGGGCGGTCAGCACCGGCTCGGCGCCGTTCAGGTGGCCCGCAGTCCGCGACGCCATGTCAACATCCTCCTCTCCAGGACCCGCAACGCACTGTCGGATATCAGCCCGAGCAGGGCGTAGACGAGCAGGCCGAGCACCACCACGTCGGTCTGGCTGAACTCCCGCGCCTCCATCATCAGAAAGCCGATCCCGGTCTGGGCGTTGACCTGCTCGCCGACGACCAGGCTGAGCCAGGCCGCCCCGATCGCCAGCCGCAGGCCGAGGAAGAGCGACGGCAGCGCACCGGGCAGCACCACGTGGCGCAGCCGGGCGGCCTGGCCCAGACCACAGGTGCGGGCGACCTCCACCAGCCGTTCGTCGATGTCCCGGATGCCGGCGTAGGTGTTGAAGTAGATGGGGAAGAACGCGCCCAGCGCCACCAGGCTGATCTTCAGCGACTCGCCGATGCCGACCCAGATGATCAACAACGGCACCAGCCCGAGGTGTGGCAACATCCGGGCCATCTGCACCGGCGGATCGACCAGGTCGTCACCGAGTCGCAGCAGCCCCGCCACGGTGCCCAGGGCCAGCGCCAGAACGCCGCCGATGAACAGCCCCGCTGCGGCCCGGGTGAGGGAGTCCACGAGGTGGACGGCGAGCGTCCCGTCCCGGCTCAGTCGCCAGCCGGTGGCGAGGACGGCGCTGGGCGCGGGCAGCTTCTCCGGTGCGAGCACCCCGGTCCGGGCGGCCAGTTCCCAGCCCAGCACCAGCACGACCGGGCTGACCAGCCGCCGCCACCGCCGCGTCGAGCGGGGGCGCCGGGGGTCGGCCGGCGCGACGGCCACGGCTTCGGTCGGCGTTTCCAACAGCTGTGTACGGCTCACTGGAACACCGCGCTGAAGCGGTCGTCCACCCGGCTCCTGATGTCGACGGGCCCCGGAATGAGGTCCAGCGCGATGAAGCTGTCGGTGATCGCCTGCAGTTCGTCGCCGATGGCCGGGGTGACCGGGGCGAGCGGCTTGGCGCTGCGGTCGAGAGCGCGGCTGGTGACGTCCTCCGGGATCTTCAGCTCCGGCGCCAGCGTGCGGGCCCGCTCCTGCGGGTTCGCGATGCCCCAGTCGGTAACCTCGCGGTAGCGCTGCAGGAACGCCCGGATGTCGTCCGAGCGCTTGTCGAGCGCCTGGGGCGCGGCCAGCACGTACTCGCGGTTGCTGGCCAGGCCTGTCGCGTCGGCGAGCACCCGGACGCCCGGCTGCTCGGCCAGCGCGAAGTACGGGTCCCAGATGACCCAGGCGTCGACCTGTCCGCTGTCGAACGCGGGTCGTCCCTCGGCCGGCTTGAGGTACTTGACCTTGATGTCCTTCAACGTCATCTTGTTGGCCTCCAGCAGCCGGACCAGCAGCCAGTGCACGTTGGAGCCCTTGTTGAGGGCGATCGTCCGGCCCTTGAGGTCGGCGAAGCTGCGGTAGCCGCTGTCGGCCTTGACCAGCACCGCCTCGCCCTGCGGGATCGGAGCCGAGGTGCCGATGATGGAGAACGGGATCTTGCCGGCGGCGGCGAAGACGGGTGGGGCCTCGCCGACCTGTCCGATGTCGATCGACCCGGCCTTGAGCGCCTCGGTGAGGGCCGGCCCGCTCTCGAACAGCGACCACTCGACGCCCGGGGTCTCGCCGCGCGCCTTGACCAGGCTCAGCCCTCCGAAGCGCTGGTAGCCGATTCGCAGCTTGCCCGCCTCGTCTCCGGCGTCGGCCGACCCGCCGCAGGCGCTCACGGCGGCCGTGGCGAGCAGGACCAGCGCGGTGAACGCGGCTGTCAGCAGGCGGTGACGCGGGGGATGAGGCGTCGAGGGGGTGCGCATGGCGGCTCCTTGGGTCGGGCAGGTGCGCCGGGCCGCATCGACCGGCGTGGGTGATCGTGGGCGGTAGCCTACTAACCCGATAGGTTTTATGGGTAGGCTGTCGGCGGGATCGTCCCACCCCTCAGGAGGTGCCCGCTTCACCGCGTGCGCCGACCGCCCCCGCTCACGGAAAGAGCCGCGATGACCCTCACCTTCCACTGGTTCCTGCCCACCAACGGCGACAGCCGCGACATCGTCGGCGGCGGGCACGGCGTACCGACCGGTGCCGCCGGAGGCGCCCGCCCGGCCAGCGTGGCGTACCTCGGACAGATCGCCCGCAGCGCCGAGCAACTCGGCTTCGTCGGCGCGCTCACCCCCACCGGCGCGTGGTGCGAGGACGCCTGGCTGTCCACGGCGATGCTCACCGAGGTCACCGAACGCCTCAGGTTCCTGGTGGCCTTCCGGCCCGGCCTGACCTCACCCACCCTCGCCGCCCAGATGGCCTCCACGTTCCAGCGGCTGTCCCGGGGCCGCCTGCTGCTCAACGTGGTCACCGGCGGCGAGTCATCGGAGCAGCGGGCCTACGGCGACTTCCTGGACAAGGACGCCCGGTACGCGCGGGCCGACGAGTTCCTGCACGTCGTCCGCGCGCTGTGGCGGGGGGAGACGGTGGACCACGCGGGCAGCCACCTGCGCGTCGAGCAGGCGCGGCTGCACCGGTTGCCCGACCCGGCCCCGCCGGTCTACTTCGGCGGCTCGTCGGCCGCAGCCCTCCCGGTGGCGGTACGGCACAGCGACGTCTACCTCACCTGGGGCGAGCCGCCGGCCCAGGTCGCCGAGAAGCTGCACCGGGTCCGGTCGCTGGCCGCCGCCGTCGGGCGGGAACTGCGCTTCGGCATCCGGCTGCACGTCATCGCCCGCGACACCGCCGACGAGGCGTGGGCGCAGGCCCGTCGCCTGCTCGACGGCATCGCCGAGGCCGACATCCGGGCGGTCCAGGACGGGCTGCGCCGCAGCGAGTCCGAGGGGCAGCGCCGGATGCTCGACCTGCACGGTGGCTCCCGCGACGGGCTGGAGGTCGCCCCCAATCTGTGGGCGGGGGTCGGGCTGGTCCGTGGCGGGGCCGGTACCGCGCTGGTGGGCAGCCATGCCGAAGTCGCTGATCGGATCGCCGAGTACCACGCGCTCGGCATCGACGAGTTCATCCTCTCCGGCTATCCCCACCTGGAGGAGGCGTACTGGTTCGGCGAGGGGGTGCTGCCGATCCTGCGCGACCGCGGGCTGTGGCGGCACCCCGACGGCGCGCGGAGCGCGGCGAGCCACGTCGACATCCCGTTCGCCGGCTCGCCCGCGCCGGAACCCGTCGGGGCTCGCTGACCCGGCCGACGGCACCGCCGCCGCGGCTAGGCGGGTCGGCGGGCCATCCGTCGGCCGATCCGCCGCCCGGCGAGGCTCACCAGCGTGCTGCCGACCGCCATCCCGACCAGCACCAGAATTCCGCCTACCACCCACAGCCCGCTGTCGTCGGTCCCGGCGGCCCGCCACGACCAGACCGCTGTGAACGCCACGGTCATCACCGGCGCCACCAGCCACGGGCTGAGCCGCGTCCCGGCGAGCCCGGCCAGCAGGACGAGCGTCAACACACAGCCGATCACCTGCCACGGCTCGTACGGGCCGCTGCTCGCGCCGGTCTGCGCGTCGACCGTGTACCGGGTGTCCCAGCCCAACCACAGGACCCACGCCCCGATCGTGGCCGCCGCCAGGAACAGAACACCGAGCAGTGCCCGCGTACCCCTCGTCGCCGTCATCCGGCGATCATGCCCTGCCGACCGCTTCACGGGAATACGCGTCGGCGTCCGGTGTGATCCGGTGGGCTGTTGCCTCGGTCGGTGGCGATCCTCTACGGTCGGCTCAGCGGTGGGCGGTGCGGTCCGCAACCGACCCGACACCGCCGGTTGCCCGTCGTGCGGGCCGGGATGGTGGAGTCCCGGGTCGCCCCGGCGGCGGTGCCCCGGCGGTCGTGTGACTCCCAGCTCGTCCCCGGGTCCGCCCGGGGTGGCTCCGCGTGGAGCCGACGGCGAGCCGGGGCACGCCGACCCACCGGGAGAGCCCCGTGTTCCTCAGCCCGCACGAGCAGGACCGCCTGCTCGTCCACGTCGCAGCCGATGTCGCCCGCGCCCGCCGCGAACGCGGCCTGCGCCTCAACTATCCCGAAGCCGTCGCGGTGATCACCGCGTTCCTCCTCGAAGGGGCCCGCGACGGGCGGTCGGTGGTCGACCTGATGTCGGCCGGCCGGGCGGTGCTCGGCCGCGACGACGTCCAGGACGGCATCCCCGAGTTGCTGAGGGAGGTGCAGGTGGAAGCGACGTTCCCGGACGGCACCAAGTTGGTGACGGTGCACCACCCGATCCCGTGATCCCCGGGGAGATCCTGCCGGCGACCGACCCGGTCGAGATCAACGTGGGTCGCCCGGTGACCACACTGCTCGTGGTCAACACCGCCGACCGCCCGGTGCAGGTCGGCTCGCACTACCACTTCGCCGAGGCCAACCCGGCGCTGTCGTTCGACAGGGGCGCGGCGTGGGGGCAGCGCCTCGCCGTGCCGGCCGGCACCTCGGTCCGGTTCGAACCGGGCATCAGCCGCAGCGTCGACCTCGTCCCGCTGGGAGGCGCGCGCGTCGTGCCCGGCCTGCGGGGCGAGTGCGCCGGACCGCTCGACACCCCGACGGCCGACGGGTCGCCGCGGTGAGCGCCGTGCGGCGGGAGCGTTACATCGACCTGTACGGGCCGACGACCGGTGACCGGATCCGGCTGGCCGACACGAACCTGCTGATCGAGGTGGAGACCGACCACTGCGTGGGCGGCGACGAGGCGGTGTTCGGCGGCGGGAAGGTGATCCGCGAGTCGATGGGGCAGTCCCGGGCCACCCGGGCCGAGGGGGCCCTGGACACCGTCATCACCGGCGCTGTGGTGCTCGACCACTGGGGCGTGGTCAAGGCCGACGTGGGGCTGCGCGACGGGCGCATCGTGGCGCTCGGTCGGGCCGGCAACCCGGACACCATGCCCGGCGTGCACCCCGACCTGGTCATCGGCCCGTCGACCGAGGTGATCGCGGGCAACGGGCGGATCCTCACCGCCGGCGCTGTCGACACCCACGTGCACTTCATCTGCCCGCAGATCGTCACCGAGGCGCTGGCCAGCGGCGTCACCACGCTGGTCGGCGGCGGTACCGGGCCGGCCGAGGGGACCCGCGCGACAACTGTCACCCCGAACGCCTGGCATCTGGCCCGGATGCACGAGGCGCTGGACACGATGCCGGTCAACGTGCTGCTGCTCGGCAAAGGCAACACCGTCTCCGACGAGGCGCTGTGGGAACAGTTGCGGGCCGGTGCGGGTGGTTTCAAGCTGCACGAGGACTGGGGCACCACACCTGCGGCGATCGACGCGTGCCTGCGGGTGGCGGACGCGTCCGGGGTGCAGGTGTCGATCCACACCGACACGCTCAACGAGGCCGGGTTCGTCGCCGACACCCTGCGGGCGATCGGTGGACGGGCGATCCACTCGTACCACACCGAGGGCGCCGGTGGCGGGCACGCGCCGGACATCATCACCGTGGCCAGCGAACCGAACGTGTTGCCGTCGTCGACCAACCCGACCCGGCCGTACACCGCGAACACCCTGGCCGAGCACCTGGACATGTTGATGGTCTGCCACCATCTCAACCCGTCCGTGCCGGAGGACCTGGCCTTCGCCGAGAGCCGGATCCGACCATCCACGATGGCCGCCGAGGACCTGCTGCACGACCTCGGCGCGATCTCGATCATCGGTTCCGACGCGCAGGCGATGGGCCGGGTCGGCGAGGTGATCACCCGGACCTGGCAGAGCGCCCACGTGATGAAGGACCGGGTCGGCGCGCTGCCGGGTGACGGGGCCGCCGACAATCACCGAGCCCGACGGTACGTGGCCAAGTACACGATCTGCGCGGCGATGGCCAACGGGCTGGAACGGGAGATCGGCTCGGTCGAGCCGGGCAAGCTCGCCGACCTGGTGCTCTGGGATCCGGCGTTCTTCGGCGTACGACCGCACCTGGTGCTCAAGGGCGGCATGATCGCGTACGCCCAGATGGGTGACGCGAACGCCTCGATCCCGACACCCCAGCCGATGCTGCCCCGGCCGATGTTCGGGGCGTACGGCGCGGCGGCGGCCGCCACCAGTCTGGCCTTCGTGGCTCCGGCGGCAGTGGACGCCGGGCTCCGCCTGGACGTACGCCGCCGGGTGGTGCCGGTGAGCGACGTGCGGTCGCGGGGCAAGGCCGACCTGCCGGAGAACAACGCGATGCCGCGCATCGAGGTGGACCCGGACACCTTCACCGTGCGGATCGACGGGCAGGTGGTGGAGCCGGACCCGGTGACCCGGCTGCCGATGGCCCAGCGGTACTTCCTGTTCTGATGGCGACGCCGAGCCTGCTGTTGCTGTTGGCCGACGGGCGGTTCCCGGCGGGGGCGCACGCGCACTCCGGTGGTCTGGAGGCGGCCGTCGCCGCCGGCCGGGTCACCGACCTGGTCACGTTGGAGGCGTTCCTGGCCGGTCGGTTGGCCACCGCCGGTCTGGTCGGCGCCGCGTTCGCGGCCGCCGCGCACCGGACGGCGGTGCCCGAGACCGTCGGCTCGGCGCACCCAACCCGCTCGGGTGTCCTGACTGGACCCGCCGTCAGGTCGCAGGCGCTGGCCCGGCTCGACGCGGAGCTGGACGCGCGTACCGCAGCACCGGCGCTGCGGGCGGTCTCGCGCCGACAGGGCCGGGCTCTGCTGCGGGCCGGCCGGGCCATCTGGCCGGACGCCCCGTTCGCGGATCTGCCCGCGACGCCCGGTGGCGCACACCAACCGCTGGTGCTGGGTCTGCTCTGCGCCGCGGCCGGGCTGTCCCGCGTCGAGACCGCCACGATCGCCGCGTACGGGACGGTCACCGGGGCGGCCAGTGCCGGCGTACGTCTGCTCGGCCTCGACCCGTACCGGGTCCAGGCCCTGCTGGTCGGTCTGGCCGACGCCTGCGACGGCACCGCTGCCGACGCGGCACGGGCCGCCGACGGCCCACCGGAGCGGCTGCCGGCCGCCGCCGCTCCACTCGCCGATATCCATGCCGAAATCCATGCCACCTGGGAGGTGCGTCTCTTTGCGTCCTGACACCGTTGTGCCGAGCGCTGTGCCCGCCGTCGACCCGACCACGCCGCCGGCCGCCCCACCCCACGACGAGACCGTTCCGCACACCCACCCGGAGCCGGGGGTGGACCCCCACCCGCCGTTGGCGCGCGCCGGCCGTGCCCTGCGGGTCGGCATCGGCGGCCCGGTCGGTTCCGGCAAGACGGCCCTGGTGGCCGCCCTCTGCCGGGCCTTCGCCGACGAGTTGCGGCTCGGCGTGGTGACAAACGACATCTACACGACCGAGGACGCCGATTTCCTCCGGCGGGCCGGGGTGCTGGACCCCGCCCGGATCCGGGCGGTGGAGACCGGCTGCTGCCCGCACACGGCGATCCGCGACGACATCGGCGCCAACCTGGACGCCGTCGACGAACTGGCCGAGACGGTCGGCCCGTTGGACCTGGTCCTCGTGGAGAGCGGTGGGGACAACCTGACCGCGACCTTCAGTCGAGGGCTCGTCGACCGGCAGATCTTCGTGGTCGACGTGGCGGGCGGGGACAAGGTGCCCCGCAAGGGTGGGCCGGGGGTCACCGCCGCCGACCTCCTCGTGATCAACAAGACCGACCTGGCACCGCTGGTGGGTGCCGACCTCGCGGTCATGGACCGTGACGCGCGAGCCCGGCGCGGCGACCTCCCGACCCTCTTCCTGTCCATCGTGGGAGATCCCACGGCGTCAGCGGTCGCGGAGTGGATCCGGCACGAGCTGGCCCACCACGCCGACCTGCACCCGCTCACCGCGCCGGTCGGCCCGGCCTGATGCGAGCACTCGCCCGGCTCGTCGCCCGGGCCGACGATCGGGGCGGCACAGCAGTGGTCGAGCTGCGCGGCGAAACGCCGTTGCTGCTGCGCCAGACCCCGACCGACGGTGGTGTCGCCACTGTGCACCTCGTCGGCGGGGCGGCCGGACCGCTCGCGGGCGACGATCTGCGCCTGGAGATCGAGGTGGGCCCGGGAGCGGCGGTCCGGGTGCACAGCGTCGCCGCGTCCATCGCCCTGCCGGGCCGCTCGGGTGCCGTGTCCCGGATGGCGGTGCGGGCGGTGGTACACGCCGGTGCCACGCTGCACTGGCTTCCGGAACAGCTGGTCGCGGCGGCCGGCTGCGCGCATCTCGCCGAGTCCCGAGTCGAGCTGGCAGCCGGTGCGAGCCTGCGCTGGCGCGACGAGCTGATCTGCGGCCGGTACGGCGAGACGCCCGGCGGCGCCGTGGTGCACACCCACGTGGACTACGCGGGTCGACCACTGCTGCGCCAGTCCCTCGCGGTGGGACCGCACGCGCCGGGCTGGGCCGGCCCGGCGGTGCTCGGCGGCGCCCCGGCCACCGGGTCGCTGCTGGTGGTCGACCCGTCGCGACCCGTCGACCCGCCGACGGTCGAGAGCGGTGTCGCCCGGCTGCCGTTGGCCGGCGGACCGGCGACGCTCTGGACCGCCACCGCCCCCGATGCGCACACCCTGCGCGCCCAGCTCACTGGCTAGGAAGCCCTGTCGGTCCGCCTGGCGCCCCGGCCGTTCTGGAAGCGGACACTGCGGAGAGCGTGATGTCTGTGAGTCATCGTGATGACTCACAGACATCACGCTCGCGGCGGGGTGGCGTTCGCGTCGGGGGCAGGGCGAGACGGGCGGCTCGCCCAGGGTTGGTCGGTGCGCCGGCCAGAGGTCAGCGGTGGCGGCCGGACGCGTGAACGTGCTCCCGCTGCGGAGCCGGGGCAAGACGGCCGATCAGGTCGTCGAGCTGGCTCGCCAGGTCGGCGGCGTGCGGCACTCCCAACTCGGCGAGGCTCGCGCGGACCCGCTCGTCCAGGCGGGCGTGCTCGCGGCGGCCTCGATCGCTCAGGTACGCCCGGATCCGACGGCGGTCGACCGGATCGATCCGGCGGAAGACGAGATTGCGGTCGACGAGCTGGTCGACCAGCTTGGTGAGGGTGCCCGGCGGCAGCGACGCCTCGGCGGACACCTCGCTCATCGGGTGACCCTGGCCGTCGGAGAGCAGGCAGAGCACCCGCCAGGCCTCGATGCTCAGCCCGTCGTCGGCCAGCACAGCGCCCAACCGGCGGGAGAGCAGCCGTTCGGCGCGGGTGAGCGAGCGCAGCAGGTCGGCTGGCGCCCCGGGCACGTCTGACATGAAACTCCCTGGTCCGGTGGCAGTGTCATGGTAGCGAGTCGTCCCGGCCAGTGGTGAGCGCTGGTCTTCCGTCGGGGGCCGGGCAATCATGTGCTCATGTCCGCGCCGGCACCGCCGTGGCTGACCGTCGACCGTGCCGTGGTCAGCATCGCGCTGGTCTACCCGATGCGCGGGCCGGCCGGCATGTTCGGCCCCACCTGCGAGCTCTGCGCGCAACTCGCGGTGGAGGAGATCAACCGGTGTGGTGGCGTGCTGGGCCGGGAGGTGCGGCTGGTGCCGGTCGACGGTGGCGCACCGCCGGCCGAGGTGGCTGCCGAGGTCGAGGCGTTGGTGTCGGTGGGGGCCGTGCAGGGGGTGACCGGGTGGCACATCTCCTCGGTGCGCCAGGCGTTGGCGCCCCGCGTGGCGCACCGGGTGCCGTACGTCTACACCGCACTCTACGAGGGCGGTGAGCGTACCGAAGGGGTCTTCCTGACCAGCGAGACACCGGATGCCCAACTGTGGCCCGCGATGCGGCTGCTCGCCGGGGAGCAGGGGGTGCGTCGCTGGTTCGTGGTGGGCAACGACTACGTCTGGCCGCGTCGTACCTCGCGGGCGGCCCAGCGGTACGCGCTGCGCGGCGGCGGGCAGGTGGTGGGCCGGCACTTCCTGCCGTTGGACGCGCACGACTTCACCGAGGTGTTGCGCCGCATCGAGCACAGCGACGCGGACGCGGTGTTGATGCTGCTGGTCGGTGCCGACGCGGTGCGGTTCAACCGCGCGTTCGCCCGATCCGGCCTGGATCAGCGCTGCCTGCGGCTGAGCACCCTGATGGACGAGAACATGCTGCTGGCCAGCGGTGCCGGCGCGACCCGGAGGTTGTACAGCACGGCCGGCTTCTTCGCCGGGCTGGTGACCCCGGAGAACCTCGACTTCCACGGCGAGTTCGCCAGGCGTTTCGGGGTGGAGGCGCCACCGCTGGGCAGCCTGGGGGAGTCCTGTTACGAGGGTGTCATGCTGCTCGCCGCGCTGATCGCTCAGGCCCGCACCCTCGACGTGCGGGCCATCGAGACGGCCGCCGACACGGTCGCCTACCACGGGCCGCGTGGACGGCTGCGGCTGCGTCAGCGGCATGTGCGTCAGCGCATCTACCTGGCCGAGGCGGACGGGTTGGACTTCACAGTGCTCGCCCAACTCTGAACGGGCGTCGGGAATCGGCCGACCAGGCCCTTGACAGCGCCACCCGATCCCGTCCTAAGATGCTTCCTGCGTGAAGTATCTGGCCGGGCGGTCAGCTGTCACCATTGTGCGCCCACCGTCGGCTGATTCTTCCGCCCACCATTGTGGTGGCACTTATCTCGCGTCTTTCCCAACGGCCGACACCGTTTCCTCCCCACGGTGTCGGCCGTTTTTCGTGCGCGCCTGACGGGCCCCTCGGAAACAGTCAATTAAGGACCGGGAAACACCCGCGCAATCATGCCGGTCGACGCTTTCCCTGCCCATATCCGATCCGGTGCCCCGCACGGCGTCCACCCGTCGACCTCGGCATCGCCCACGTCAGCTCCATCGGACCGCACCGACCGTCCTTAACGTCACCTGAGTGCACCGCAGGGAGAGTAGATGTCATTATTCCGGGGCCGCCGCATCCTGGCGGGTGCCATGACAGTGGTCGCCGCGGCCGCGATGACCGCGTGCGGCAGCAAGACCACCGACGAGGGCGGCGCCACCGGCGTCAGCGCCGACGTCTCCGGCGACACCGTCAAGGTGGGCCTGCTCAACTCGCTCTCCGGCACCATGGCGATCAGCGAGGTCACCGTTCGCGACGCCATCATGCTCGCCGTCGAGGAGATCAACGCGGCCGGCGGTGTCCTCGGCAAGAAGATCCAGCCGGTCGGTGAGGACGGCGCCTCCGACTGGCCCACCTTCGCCGAGAAGGCCGAGAAGCTCATCTCCGAGGACCGGGTGGCCGCCGTCTTCGGCTGTTGGACCTCGGCCAGCCGCAAGGCCGTCAAACCGGTGTTCGAGAAGAACAAGGCGTTGCTGTTCTACCCCGTGCAGTACGAGGGTCTGGAGCAGTCGCCCTACATCTTCTACACCGGAGCGACGACCAATCAGCAGATCGTTCCGGGGCTCGACTACCTCAAGGCGCAGGGCGCGAAGTCGGTCTATCTGGTCGGCAGCGACTACGTGTTTCCCCGTACCGCGAACAAAATCATCAAGGCGTACGCGACCGCGAACGGGATGGCCGTGCTGGGCGAGGATTACGCGCCGCTGGGCTCCACCGAGTTTGGCACCATCGTCAACAAGGTCAAATCGTCCGGCGCGGACGCGGTGTTCAACACGCTCAACGGTGACAGCAATGTGGCCTTCTTCAAGGAATACAAGTCCGCGGGGCTGACCGCCGCCGCCATGCCGGTGGTGTCGGTGTCGATCGCCGAGGAAGAGGTCAAGAGCATCGGCACCCAGTATCTGGAGGGCCAACTGACGGCCTGGAACTACTACCAGACCACCCCGGGCGCGGCGAACTCGAAGTTCGTGGCCGCGTACAAGGCGAAGTACGGCGCGGACAAACCGACCAGTGACCCGATGGAGGCCGCGTACGTCGGGGTCCACCTGTGGAAGGCGATGGTCGAGAAGGCCGGCGCCTTCGACGTGGAGAAGGTCCGCTCCGCCTCGGACGGCATCACCTTCGACGCGCCGGAGGGTCTGGTCACCGTCGACGGCAAGACGCAGCACATCGCCAAGACCGCCCGGATCGGCAAGATCGGCGCGGACGGTCTGATCACCGAGGTGTGGAACTCCGGCAAGCCGGTCGCGCCGGATCCGTACCTCAAGACCTACCCGTGGGCGAGCGGCCTGAGCTGACGACGCCGGCCCGGGCGGGCCGCGCGGAGACGCGCCCCGCCCGGGTCACCCGACCAGCAGTACGGAGTACCCACCGTGACAGTCCTCTTCGGTCAACTCTTCACCGGCATCAGCATCGGCGCGGTGCTGCTGCTCATCGCGCTCGGCCTCGCGCTGACCTTCGGCCAGATGAACGTGATCAACATGGCGCACGGTGAGTTCATCATGGCCGGCGCGTACACCACCTACGTCCTGCAGCAGAGCATCACCGGCGCCGGCCTGTCGCTGGTGGTCGCGCTGCCGGTGGCGTTCGTGGTCGCCGGCGCCATGGGTGTCCTGCTGGAGGTGCTGCTCATCCGCCGGCTCTACGCCCGACCGCTGGACACCCTGCTGGTCACCTGGGGGGTGTCACTGATGCTGCAGCAGCTGGCCCGCGACGTCTTCGGCAGCCCGAACGTGCAGACCCGCGCGCCCGAACTGCTCACCGGCAACGTGGCGCTGCCCGGCGGGCTGACCATCGCCAACAACCGGCTGTTCATCCTGGCCCTGGCGCTGGCCGCCGTCGCGGCGCTCACACTGGCGCTGCGACTCACCCCGCTCGGGCGTCGGATCCGCGCGGTGGTGCAGAACCGCGACCTCGCCGCCGTGTCCGGCATCGCCACCTCCCGGGTCGACCGGACCACCTTCTTCCTCGGCTCCGGCCTGGCCGGGGTGGCCGGGGTGGCGCTCACCCTGCTCGGCCCGATCGGCCCGACCATGGGCACCAACCTGATCATCGACGCCTTCCTGGTCGTCGTGGTCGGCGGGATCGGCCAGCTCAAGGGCAGTGTGATGGTCGCCTTCGCCCTCGGCGTGCTCCAGGCCACCGGGGAGTACCTGACCACCCTCAGCGTCGCCAAGGTGATCGTGTTCGTGGCGATCGTCGCGTTCCTCCAGTGGCGGCCACAGGGCCTGTTCACGTTGCGGACCAGGAGCCTCGCATGACCGCCGTCACCCCCGCGCCGCCCAGCACCGCCGTCGCACCGGCCCCCGCCGGCGCCGCACCACCGAACCCGCCGGGACGGCGCTCGCGGCTGCGGACGGCGGCCGGGTTCGCCTTCGGCGCGGCGCTGCTCTTCGCCGTCGCCCCGCTGGTGCTGTCGGACTTCCGGCTGGCGCTGCTCGCCAAGTACCTCTGCGTCGCCATGGTCGCGGTCGGCATCGGGATCGCGTGGGGCCGGGGTGGGATGCTCACCCTGGGTCAGGGCGTCTTCTTCGGCCTGGGCGGCTACGCGATGGCCATGCACCTCAAGCTCGCCGACGCGGGCCCGGGTGGGATGCCCGACTTCATGCAGCTGTACGGGCAGCTCGACGAGCTGCCGCTGTGGTGGCGGCCGTTCGCCAGCCCGTGGTTCGCGCTGCCCGCCACGGTGCTGCTGCCGATGGCTGTCGCCTTCGGGCTCGGCTCACTGGTGTTCCGCCGCCGGGTGCGCGGCGCGTACTTCGCCATCCTCAGCCAGGCGCTCGCCGCCGCGATGGTGATCCTGCTGATCGGTCAGCAGGGCACCACCGGCGGCACCAACGGGCTCACCGACATCAAGGGCTTCTTCGGCTACGACCTGGACGACCCGGTCAACCAGCGGATGGTGTACTTCATCATCGCCGGGACGCTGCTGGCGTTGCTCGCGCTGACCCGGCAGCTCATCCACAGCCGCTACGGCGAGCTGCTGGTGGCGGTCCGCGACGGTGAGGAACGGGTCCGCTTCCTGGGCTACGACCCGGCGTCGGTCAAGCTGGTGGCGTACGTGGTCGCGGCCGGCATGGCCGGGCTGGCCGGTGCGCTGTTCGTGCCGGCGGTGGGCATCATCTCGCCGGCGCTGATCGGCATCGTCCCGTCGATCGAGTTCGTCATCGGCGTCGCTGTGGGTGGCCGGGCCACACTGCTCGGGCCGGTGCTCGGCGCGGTGGCGGTGGCCTGGGCGCGGACCGCCCTGTCCGAGCGGTTCCCGGGCACCTGGACGTACCTGCAGGGGTTGCTCTTCGTGGTGGTGGTGGCGTTCCTTCCCGGCGGCCTGGCGTCGCTGTGGGCGCTGGCTCGCCGCCGTGACGTCGGCGCGCGGCCGGTGCGGCGCGGGTGGTTGCCGGCGGCCCGACGACGCGCCGAACGGACGGAGGTGCCTGCGGCATGAGTGAA
>NZ_JBEZFX010000002.1:83915-694594 GCF_040649675.1 Micromonospora parva
GAACGCACCGAGCGCAGCGAGGGCCGTGAGCGCATGCCCGACCGGCACGGCATGAGTGAACGCACCGAGCGCAGCGAGGGCCGTGAGCGCATGCCCGACCGGCACGGCATGAGTGAACGCACCGAGCGCAGCGAGGGCCGTGAGCGCATGCCCGGCCTGCACGGCACGAGCGGGGAACGGTTGGACGGGTTGTCCGTCCGCGACGTGCGGGTCAGCTTCGACGGTTTCACCGCCGTCGACGGGGTCAGCCTGGAGGTGCCCGCCGGGGACATCAGGTTCCTGATCGGGCCGAACGGGGCCGGCAAGACCACACTGGTCGATGCGATCACCGGCCTGGTCCGGGCCACCGGCTCGGTCCGCTTCGGTGCCGAGGAGCTGCTGGGTCGCCCGGTGCACCGGATCAGCCGGCTCGGCATCGGGCGGACGTTCCAGACCTCGACGGTCTTCGAGGAGCTGTCGGTGTTGCAGAACCTCGACATCGCCGCCGGGGCCCGGCGCAGCTGGGCGACGCTGGCCCGGCGTCGCCGTGGTGTCCCCGACGAGGTGGCCGCGGCGCTGGAGACCATCGGGCTGGCCGAGCGCGCCGGGCATCTCGCCGGGACCCTCGCGCACGGCCAGAAGCAGTGGCTGGAGATCGGCATGCTGCTGGTGCAGGACGCCCGGCTGTTGCTGCTGGACGAACCGGTCGCCGGCATGAGCCACGAGGAACGCGACGCCACCGGCGCCCTGTTGGAGACGGTGAGCCGGGACCGCACTGTCGTCGTGATCGAGCACGACATGGACTTCCTGCGCCGGTTCGCGCGCAGCGTCACGGTGCTGCACGCCGGGCGGGTGCTCAGCGAGGGCACCGTGGCGCAGGTCCAGGCAGACCCGCGCGTGCAGGAGGTCTACCTTGGCCACCCGGTCGACGCCGGGTCGGCCCGCACCGGCCGGGAGGCATGATGCTGACGCTGCGCGGGGTGCACGCCGGGTACGGGCGTTCTCGGGTGCTGCACGGGGTCGACCTGGCCGTCCCGCCCGACGGGGTGGCCGCGGTGCTCGGGCACAACGGCGCCGGCAAGAGCACACTGCTGCGGGTCGCGGCCGGCCTGCTGCGTCCGAGCGCCGGCACCGTCGAGTTGGACGGTGCGGACGTCACCCGCGCCGGGCCGCACGAGCGGGTGGCGCGGGGGATGGCGTACGTCCCGCAGGGCCAGCAGTGCTTCCCGCACCTGACCGCCGCGGAGAACCTGCGGTTGGTCGCCGACGGCCGGCGCGACGGGGCGGTGGCCACGGCGGAGGTGCTGGATCTGTTCCCGGCGCTGCGCCCGCTGCTGCGGCGTCGGGCCGGGCTGCTCTCCGGCGGTCAGCGTCAGCAGTTGGCCATCGCCCGTGCCCTGATCACCCGGCCCCGGCTGTTGATGCTCGACGAGCCGACCGAGGGCATCCAGCCGTCGGTGGTCGCGGAGATCCAGGAGCGGATCGTCGAGTTGACCCGGCAGGCCGGGTTCAGTGTGCTCCTCGTCGAGCAGCACCTGGGTTTCGCGTTGCGGGTGGCGGACCGTTACCACGTGCTGGAGTCCGGCCGGGTCACCTCGCACGGCGACGGGGGTGTCACGGCGGAGCGGGAGGTCCGGGCCGCCCTGGCGGTCTGATCGGCGGGGCGTCTGTCACGGCTGGAGCCGGTTGAGGAAGTCGCGGACCAGCCGGACGACCTCGTCGAGGTGCGTCTCGAGCAGCCAGTGGCCGCCGTCGAGCAGGTGCAGGTCCGCGTCGGGCAGGTCCCGCAGGTAGGCGCGGGCCGCGCCTTCGGGCATGTAGCCGTCGTGCGGCCCCCACACGATCAGTGTGGGCGGCCGGTGGGTCCGCAGGTACTCCTGCTGGCGCGGGAACCAGGCGACGGTGCTGCCCTGGTCGGCGAGGAGTCGCAGCCAGGCGTCGCGCCGCCGCGGATCGGTGACCAGCGCGCCGGAGAGCCGCCACAGGTCCGGGCTCACCCGGTCGGTCAGCCGGTCCGGCAGTTCGCCCAGGAACTCGCCGCGAAAGCCGTCCTCGCTGATCGCCGTGGCCAACTCCGCTCGGCCCTCGTCGGTCGGGTCGCGCCAGAACCGCTTCAGCGGCTCGTACTTGGGCCCGTGCTGGTCGGGGTAGATGTCGCCGTTCTGGATGACCAGGCCGGCGACCCGCTGCGGGGCGGCCATCGCCAGGCGCAGCCCGAACTGGCTGCCGTAGTCCTGCAGGTAGATCACGTAGCGGGTCAGCCCCAGCGTGTCGACGAAGCGCTGGAGCAGGTGAGCGTGGGCGTCGAAGGTGTACGCGAACCGGTCGGGGTCGGGCAGCGCGCTGTAACCGAAGCCCGGGTAGTCGGGCGCGATGACGTGCCACCGGTCGGCCAGCGCGGGCAGCAGGTGGCGGAACTGGAACGATGACGACGGGTACCCGTGCGGCAGCAGCACGACCGGCGCGTCGACGGGACCGGCCTCGCGGTAGAAGATCGCGATGCCGTCGACGTCGACGGTCCGGTGGCGTACGGCGTTCTCGGCCATTGACTCTCCTGATCCGGTCACGGGGTGGACCCCTCGACCGTGCCAGACGTCCGGCCGTCGCGGTGCGGCATTGCGGTCAGCTCGTCGGTGCGGGCCCGGTCGAGTCGCGGACGACCAGCAGGTGCCCGGTGGGGCGGCGGCGGGGGCGGGTCGTGCGGGGCTTGAGCGCGAGGGTCAGTGCCGTGCGGCCCATCTCGGTCATCGGCAGCCGGATGGTGGTGAGGCTGGGTGCGAGGTCGGCGGCCACGGAGACGTCGTCGAAGCCGACCACTGACATCCGCGCGGGCACCGGCACCCGGCGGGACCGCAGTGTGGACAGCACGCCCATGGCCATCACGTCGTTGAGCGCGATGATCGCCGTCGTCTCCGGATGCTCGTTGAGGATCCGCTCGGCGGCGGCGCGCCCACCGTCGCGGGTGAAGGCGCTGTGCACGACGGCGAGGTCGACGGGGGACCGGCCGCGCTGGCGCACTGCCGCCGAGACCCCGGCCAGCCGGTCGGCGACGGTGGTGAGGCCGGCGCTGCCCGCGGCGACCGCGATCCGTCGGTGGCCGAGATCCATCAGGTGCTGGGCGAGGGCGTGGCCACCGGCCTCGTTGTCCGGCAGGACGGCGTCGACGCCGAGCGCGTGTCGGCCGATGGCCGCGGCCCGGCCGCCGTGGTCCTGGAACGCGGCCAGCTCGGCGCGGGCCGCGCTCTCCATCCGTGGGTCGTCGTAGCCGGAACCGCTGATCAGGACGATGCCGACCCGTTGGGCGATCAGGTGGCGCAGCTGGTGCAGCTCGTAGTCGGGGTCGCGGCCGGACTGGCAGATCTGCACCAGCAGCCCCTGCTCGGCGGCGAGCTGGATGACCCCGGCGGCGATCTCGGCGAAGTACGGGTCGTCGACCTGGTGGACGATCAGACCCACGGTGGAGGTGGCTCCTCCGGCCAGGGTGCGGGCGTACGGGTTGGCCACGTAGCCCAGCTCGCGGGCGATCTGGCGGATCCGGTCGGCCACCTCGGCGCTGACCCCCGCGCGGCCGGCGAGGGCCCGGGAGGCGGTCGCCAGCGAGACAGCTGCGTGTTCGGCGACGTCCACGAGGCGCGGCCGCCGGCTGGCCCTGGACATCCGCAACCCTCCGGAAACATTCATGTCACCCGATCTATTGCGAGTGGCATTGATCGAAGCCTAGGGTACGTAAGCGCTTACGTAAGCGCTTACGTGACCGGCATCCTCCCTGCCGCGAAACGAGGTGACAGCCATGTCCACTGCCCGACGAGCGGCCGTCTCCCTGCTGGCGATCGGCGTCCTGGCCGGTGTGGGCACGCCACCGGCACAGGCGGACCGGCACACCTCGCCCGACGTCCACCCGGCGCTGCGCACGCATCTGGTCGCCGCGTACGACTTCGACCACCCGGTGCCCGGCGACCCGGCCCTGGAACGCGACCAGGGCCGTTCCGGCACCGAGATCGAGCTGGTCAACGGCGGCGCGGCGATGCGGGTGCCGGACCACGCCTACCGGGGCAGCCGCAACGCGGTGCAGACCCGCCAGGTCGACCCCACTGGTGCCGGCAACGACGACTGGAAGGCCGGCACCTGGTCGGCCAGCGGGGTGCGGACGCTGCGCGCCTTCAGCGCCACCGCCGGCACCACGGTGATGGGCTGGTTCAAGCTGAACATGGACAGCCCGCTGCCCAACTCCACCACCGCCGACCCGGACGACAGGTACAACGCCATCGGCCTGGCCGGGGTGCTGACCGGCGACTCCGACGGTCACGGCGTCCGCGCCCTGCTGGAGCTGATCGACGTCGACGGGCAGGTGCGCCTCGTCGCGCTCGGCCGGCGGCTCGACGGCGGCAACTCGCAGACCTTCGCCGCCACCCAGGACTGGCGCGAGCTGCTGCCGGTGGGGCAGTGGGTGCACCTGGCCGCCACTTTCGACTTCGACACCGGCGCGCTCGCCCTCTACCGCAACGGTGAACCGGTGGACGGCTTCTACACCCGCACCGACGACCCGTGGCTGGTGTCCGGACCCGGCCCGCACCTGACCAGCGCGTCCGACCCCCGGGGCATCAAGATCGGCGGCAGCTTCCCGCAGGACACGGTGGAACGCAACCCGTGCGACTGCCGGATGGACGGCCTGATGTTCCTCGACAGTGTGGTCTCCGCGAACGACGTACGGAGGCAGTACCGCCACCTTGCCCGCTGACCACCCTCGGCACCGTCCCACCGAGAAGGAGACACGCGTGCGCACAGTGCACCGCCGCGCCGGCACCACCCGCCGGCTAACAGTGAGGGCCGGCCTCACCGCCCTCGTGCTGATCCTATCCACACTGGTCGCCACGCCCGCACGGGCCGCCGACGCGGTCTACGACCCGATCCCCGAGATGCCGACCCAGTCCCGACTCGGGCTGGTGCTCGGCGAGTACGCCAGCTTCCCGCAGTCGTACCCCACGCCGGCGCCGACCGACGCGCGGCTCATGCGTACCGCGCGGATCAACACCATCATGGAGGTGCCCGACGGCTCCGGCCGACGGGCGGTGCCCGACCTCAACGGCAGCCTCTACCTCGTCGAGAATGGGGTGCCGCACGTCTACCTGGACGTGGCCGCGACGTTCGCGCCGCGGTTCTTCTCCGGTCGTGGGCTCGGCCAGGGCTTCGGGTATGTCGCGTTCCACCCGGAGTTCGGGGTGAATGGCCGGTTCTACACCATCCACACCGAGTTGGCGTCGACGACGACCGCCGTACCGGACTACGCCCAGCCCAACACGCTCTTCCACGGCGTCATCACCGAGTGGACGGCGACCGACCCGGCCGCCGCCACCTTCGCCGGTACGCACCGCGAGGTGCTGCGCATCGGCTTCGGCGGCCAGGTGCACGGCATCCAGGAAATCAACTTCAACCCCACCGCCAAGCGCCACGACCGCGACTACGGCCTGCTGTATCTCGCCGTCGGCGACGGCGGGCAGGGCGCGCGCAACACCGACCCGCAGAACCTGGCGGTGCCGCACGGCAAGCTGCTGCGGATCGACCCGCGGGGCACCAACGCCGCGAACGGGCGCTACGGCATCCCACCGACGAACCCGTTCGTGGGGCGGGCGGGCGCGCTCGGCGAGCTCTACGCGGTGGGTTTCCGGGACCCGCACCGGTTCAGCTGGGACCGGGCGACCGGTCGGATGTACCTCGGGCACATCGGTGAACACGCCGTCGAGGCGATCTACGAGGTCCGTGCCGGGGACAACTTCGGCTGGAGCGAGCGGGAAGGCTCGTTCGTCTTCGACAAGACGGCCACCAACCCCTGCGACCGGCTGCTCCCGCTGCCCGCCGACGACGCCAGCTACGGCTACACCTACCCGGTCGCCGCGTACGACCACGACCCCGCCGCCGGCTGGAACTGCACCGACGACGTCGGTGTCGCGGTGGCCGGTGGTTTCGTCTACCGGGGGCGGACGCTGCCCGCGCTGCGCGGCAAGTACGTCTTCGGTGACCTGGTCGACGGCCGGGTGTTCTACACCGAGGCCAACGAGATGCGCCGGGGCCGGGGTTTGGCCACCATCCACCAGCTCGCCCTCTTCGACCCGGCGGGCACCCCGGTCCGGATGCGCGACCTGTCCGCGCCGGGTGCGCCCGGCGACCCCAACCGGGTCGACCTGCGCTTCGGCACCGACGCCGCCGGTGAGCTCTACGTCGTCGCGAAGGCCAACGGGAAGGTCTGGAAGGTGACCGGCACCACCGGGTACGCCAGCGGCGACGTCGGGGACGTCACGCTGCGCCGCACCGCCGGGGCGGCCAACTGGGCGCCGGTGACGCCGGCGAAGTGGCGGTTCGCAGGCGACCAGGTCATCCTGGCCGAGGCCGGGGAGAGCCGGCCGGGTCCGCGCCGACCCTTCGAGTACGCCGTGCTGACCGCCGGACCGGCGTGGTCGTCGGTGCGGGTGGACGCTCAGGTACGGCTCGACACACCGGTGGAGGTCAGCAACCGGGACGTGATCATCGTCTTCGGCTGGCGCTCGGACACCGAGTTCTACTACGCCCACCTCTCCACCGACAACACGATCTATCCGCACAACGGCATCTTCAAGGTGGACAACGCCGACCGGGAACGCATCGACCACCAGTGGAACGGCCGGTCCCGGGGCGCGAACCCGGCGATCACCGATGCCCGGTGGCACCGGGTGCGGGTGGTGCACCTGCCGGCCACCGGCGAGATCGCCGTCTACGTCGACGGAGACCGGGACCCGCTGTTGACCGCGAAGGACACCACGTTCGGCGCGGGGCGGGTCGGCTTCGGGTCGTTCGACAACGTGGGCCGAGTGCGCGACCTGACCGTCACCGGCACACCAGCCGGCACCGGGTCAATGGCGGGCTAGACCGCGCCGTAGTGCAGGGACAGCCCGGTGGCGGCCCGGTCGGCGGTGATCTGCATCATGCTGCCCACCATCGTCGCCCGGTCCGTCACCAGGGCCGTCCCGTCGGGCGCGTAGGTGATCCGGTCGCTGACCAGCACCGGCGCTCCCTCGGCCTCGTCCAGATGCCGGGCCACGTCGACGCTCAACACCTCCGGCCGGATCGTCTCCGAGGCCCGGGCCACCGTCACGCCGAGGTCGGCCAGGGCCGCGTACAGCGACGTGCCGGTGAAATCCACGTCGTGCAACCGGCTCGCGTGCGGCTCGCGTACCCAGGAAATCTGGTGAATGGCGCGGCGGCCGGCGAACGCGCGGACCCGCTCGAGGCGCAGGCCCGTCTCGGCCTCGCGGACCCGCAGCCGGGCCGCGACGCGTGCGGGCAGCCGGCGCTGCGCGCGGGAGAGCACCGTCGTGTGGACCTCGTGGCCCTGCTCACGCAGGTCGTCGCCGAAGCTCCGCAAGGATCCCAGCTGGTACGCCGCGGGCGACGGCGCGACGTAGGTGCCCTTGCCGGGCCGCTGGACGATCAGCCCTTCGGCGCTCAGTTCGCGCAGGGCCTGCCGCAGTGTCATCACCGTGACGCCGTACGCCGCGCTCAGCTCGCGTTGCGCGGGCAGCGCGTCGCCCGGCCGGTAGTGGCCGTCGCGGATCTTGGCGGCGAGGTCGGCGGCGATGGCCCGATAGCGTGCCACTGGTCTGCCTCCCGATGCGTCGACTGTCCGCCCCCCGTCGTCGACGGCCACCGCCGATCATCGCACGGGGGCCACCGGCGACAGCGCGGCCCGCAGCGACGCCACGAAGGCCCCGACCTCGGCGGGGTTCGCGCCGTCGAGGATGCGCCGCATGACGGCCGCGCCGACGATGACGCCGTCGGCTGCCGCCGCCGCCTCGGCCGCCTGCTGCGGGGTCGAGATGCCGAAGCCCACCAGCACGGGCAGGTCGGTGACCTGCTTGAGTCGGGCGGCCAGCAGGACGGCCGAGGGCGCGAGCCGGTCACGTTCGCCGGTCGTGCCCATGACCGACACGGCGTACACGAAACCCTGACTGCGCCGGCCGATCTCGGCGAGCCGGTCGTCCGGCGTGGCAGGTGAGGCGAGCAGACTCACCTGGACGCCCGGCACGTCCAACCCGGCCAGCTCGTCGAGGGGCAGGTCGGGCACGATCAGCCCGCTCACCCCGGCCGCCGCGAGCGCGTCGCCGAACCCCGGCCGCAGCGCGATGTTGGCGTACGTGCTGGCGACCAGGGGGATGCCCACCCGCGTTCCGGCGAGGTCCGCCAGGACCGAGGCGGGCGTGGTGCCCCGGGCCAGCGCCGCGTCCGAGGCTTCCTGGATGGTGGGGCCGTCCACAGTGGGATCGGAGAACGGCAGCCCGACCTCGATCATGTCGGCCCCGGCGTGCGCGAAGGCGCTCAGGAAGGCCGTCCAACCGGGCACGATCCCGCCGGTGATGTAGGGCATCAACAGCTTCATCCGAGGTCCGCCTCCGCGATCAGGGTGGTCACGTCCTTGTCGCCGCGCCCCGAGAGGGTGACGAGCACTGTCGACCCGCTGGGCAGCTCCGGTGTGCCGGCGGCGCGAACGACCCAGGCGAGCGCGTGGGCCGACTCGATGGCGGGCAGCACGCCCTCGGCCCGCGCGAGCCGGACGGCGGCCGCGATCGCCTCCCCGTCGGAGGCGGTGACGTACCGGGCGCGCCCCAGATCGCGCAGGTACGCGTGCTCGGGGCCGACGCCCGGGTAGTCCAGCCCGGCCGCGATCGAGTGCGCCTCCCTGATCTGCCCGTGCTCGTCCTGCAGGAACAGCGACCGGAAGCCGTGCAGAACGCCGACCTCCCCGTTCGCCGCGCCGGAGCCGCCTTCGGCTTCGACCCCGACGAGCTTCGCCGACGTCTCGACGAACCCGGCGAACGTGCCGGCCGCGTTGCTGCCGCCGCCGACGCAGGCGACCACGTAGTCGGGGGTGGCAGCGGGCAGTTCGGCCGCGCACTGCTGTCGGGCCTCGTCACCGATGACGCGCTGGAATTCGCGGACCATCATCGGATAGGGGTGCGGACCGATGACCGAGCCCACGCAGTAGTACGCCTCGTCGGCGTCGGTCACCCAGTGGCGCATGGCCTCGCTGGTGGCGTCCTTGAGCGTGCGGCTGCCGGTGGTCACCGTAACGACCTCGGCGCCCAGCAGCCGCATCCGGAAGACGTTGTGCGCCTGGCGTTCCACGTCGCGTTCGCCCATGAACACCGTCACCGGTAGACCGAGCAGGGCACCGGCCGTCGCCGTCGCGACGCCGTGCATGCCCGCTCCGGTCTCGGCGATCAGACGGGTACGCCCCATGCGCCGGGCCAGCAGCGCCTGCCCGAGCACGTTGTTGATTTTGTGGGATCCGGTGTGCGTCAGGTCTTCCCGCTTGAGCAGCACCGTCACGCCAAGTTCGGCCGACAGTCGCACGGCCGGCGTCAGCGGCGTCGGTCGTCCCACGTGCGCCGACAGCAGCGCGGTGAGGCTGCCACGGAACCGGGGATCGGCCCACGCCTCAGAGAAGGCCTCGGCGACCGCCTCGCAGGCGGGGATCAGGGATTCCGGCACGTACCGCCCGCCATAGCTTCCGTACCGCCCGGGGGGAACCGTCGCGCGTACTGTTATAGAACTCATGCAACAGTTATAGAACAGTTTGCCGTGCCCTGGCAACAGCCGACCCGCCTCGTCATCCGTCGACCTGCGCCGCGGCACCCCGTGCGCTTCGTAGACTTCCTGTCATGCCGGAGATCGTCGAGTTGCTGGCCTCGCCCGTGCACCGCTTCCTGGGCCGGCCCGCCGACGGTCCGGCACCCGCCCCACCCGGCGAGCTGGTCGACGCCGTCCGGATCCGGGCCGGCCTCGGCATCGTCGGCGACCGCTACTTCGGTCAGCAGGCACACCGCGACGCCAGCGTCACCGTCATCGCCCGGGAATCGCTGCCGGACGGCATCGGCCTGGCCGAGGTGCGGCGCAACATCCTCACCACCGGGATCGCCGTCGACGAGCTGATCGGCAGAGTGCTGGTGCTGGACTCCGGCGACGGCCCGGTCAGCCTGCGGGTCAACCGGGCGGCCCGACCGTGCGCCTGGATGGACGTCACCGTCGGCCCGGGGGCGTGGAAGGCGCTGCGCACCACCGGCGGCATCCGCTGCACCCCCCTCAACGACGGCACCCTGCGCGTCGGCCCGATCGACGCCGTCGTGACCTGAGGAAAGGGCTCGACGGCAGCACACCGGGACCGGATCGTGGGCAGTTCCCGTTCCCGTTGGTTAGGCGGAATCGGCGAGGTGACGCCGCGACGAGCCGATGCGTGGTAGAACCAAACCGCGCATCGGCTCGTGGGTCTCCGGGCAGCCGGAGCCTTGCCGGACGAGGCCTCATCCGAACAGAGGTGGTGCGGTGAACGCCGAGCTGCGGCAGCTCATCGAGGAGCTGCGGGCCGACCTGGCCGATCTGCCGGAGAGCCTGGCGTACGCCGAGTTCGGCGAGGGGGCGGCCATCGACGCCGTGCCGGCGGGGCTCCCGGCCGACCTGCGGGATCTCCTGCTGGTGACCGACGGGATACGGGCGGGTCGGGTCGAGCTGGCGTCCACGTCGACCCTGCCCGGGATCCAGTACCACCTGGACTACGCGCCCGAATTCTCGGCCATTCCGCAGAACCGGGCCGGCTGGCTGGTGATCGGCACCCGCAGCGACGAACCGGTCTTCATGGACCGTGGCACCGGAGCGATCTGGTACTTCCCACCGACCGGCACCGAGTGGTTCATGTCCGACGCGTTCGAGGAGCTCGCCCCCGACGTGGAATCCTTCGTGGACTACTACCTGCTCGGGCCGGGTTACGCCGACCTGACCCCCGCCGACGACCGGTGGTTCGCGTTCCTCGACGAGCAGGGCCTGCTCGACGAGGACGACGAGGACGACGAGGACCCGAGCTGAGTCAGACCGGGCTGATGTGCGCGGCCAGGACCCGCCAGCCGTGTGGGTCGTCGTGGACCCAGGTCCGGGTGTAGCGCAGCCGCGCCGCGAACGGCACCCCGTCGAGGGTTCCGGACACCCGACCCAGGAAGAACGTGACCCCCGTTCTACCGACGACGAGCAGGTCCAGTTCCTCCTCCACCAACTCCTCGACGACCGAGCGGCGGTCCCGGTGGGCGGTCAGGTCGTCCTGCTTGGTGAGCGCACGCCCGTCCGGGCCGATGGCGATCAGCTGGTCGACCAGCAGTTGGTCCAGGGCGGCGACGTCGCCGGCTCGCTGGGCGGCCTGCAGGGTGCGCTCGGCGTCGAGCAGCTCCGCCTCTCGTGCGCTGTCCGGCATCGTGGCGTCCTCCTGTTCGGGGCTGACCCGGGGCCACCGTCGGCCCGGGCTGTCCGCATTGTGACAGCCGTCGTGGCCCGCGTGGGCGGGGATCGCCGCCGACGTTCACAGACTCAGGCGAATCCGTACGACGGTCTCTCCGGGGCCGGTGAGCACCGCCACCTCGTCACAGATCTGCTCGACGATGGCCAGCCCGCGACCGCGTACCGAGTCGGCGGCCGGCATGCTCCGCCCGAACGCCCGCGCCGGCCCGTGGTCGACCACGTCGCAGAACAGCTGACCCGACTCCGCCCAGAGCCGGACCCAGCCGCCGCCGGTGGTGTGCTGCAACGTGTTGGTGGCCAGCTCGCTGACCGCCAGCGTCAACAGCTCCACCCGCTCGGCCGACAGGCCGCGGGCCAGCGCCCCGGCGCTGACGAACGCGCGCAGCGCTCGCACGTCGGTCGCGACCTGGTACGCCATGGTGTCTGTGGCGTGGGTCGGGACATTCTGCTCGGCCACGGCCTCCCGTCGCTCTCCCGGCATCAGCCCGCCCGACGCGGCTGCCCGGCCGGCGGCACCGCGATCCACGCGGGTGTCGTCGGCGTGCGAGCCTCGAAGTGCGCCATCGGGCAGCCGGAACCCTTCTCGTAGCGACAGCTGTTCTTCACATCATGTCATCCACTGACCCGTTGGCCGTCTCGTCCGTTCGGCGGTTGATCACCTGCGGGCCGGACCGCCCGGCTGGGCTCGCTGGCCGGACACGGTCACCGCGCGGCCGGGGCGGACTTCGCGGCACGGTGCTGCCGTCGGGCCGGTGGACGGGTTCGCCGTCACTGACGGATGTCCAGGGCGCCGATCAGCCCGTCGCGCAGCGTGAACCGGTACCGCAGCTCGACCGGGCTGCCGGGGAAGTCGCCGGACACCCGGGTGAGGGCCAGGTACGAATCGCCCGCCTGCGGGGTGAGGCGGACCGGCTCGGCGGTGTACGAGTACGCGTCCATGGTCTTCTGCCGCCAGGAGCGGATCGAGGCCCGCCCGTCGTACAGCCGGTCCTCGTCGGCGACGCTGGCGGTGTCGGCGAAGCAGGCGACGAAGGCGTCCAGGTCCCGGTCGTTGACGGCCCGGAAGTACCGGTCGATCACGTCTGGCAGGTCGAGGGCCATCTGCTCCTCCTGCGGCACGGGCCGCCGTCGGGCAGCCGTCGGGTTCCCGGTCCGACCTCACCGTACGAGAAGCCGACGGCGTCGCGCGGGGCAACCAGCAGAACCATCGCGCCGGCCGTCGGGTTTGCTGCCGCGTGGCCCGGGTAGCCACGCGTCTCCGAGGCGAAGGGCGGGGACATGGCCGAGCTGGCGTTCGTCGACAAGGTTGCGGCACGCGCGAATGTTTCGCCGGAACAGGCGCGCCCGCTCACCGAGGCGGTCCTGCGGACCCTCACCGAGCGGCTCAGCGGCGGGGAGGCGGGCGCGTTGGCCCCCCACCTGGCCGACGAACTGAGCCCGCTGCTGGTCAAGGCGGCCGAGCCGGCCGAAACGTTCGACTACGACGAGTTCCTGCGCCGGGTGGCCGACCGCGCCGGGATCGACCGCCCGGCCGCCGAGCGGGGCACCCGCGCGGTGTTGCAGACGATGCACCGGGTGGTCGGGCACCGGGAGTTCGAGGACGCGCTGGCCCAGTTGCCGGCGGACCTGCGGGCGCTGGCGCAGCCGCTGCCGCACGGCCCCTGACCGACGCCTCGGAGCGCCTCCCACAGGATGCCGGGGGCGGGGGTCTTCTCCGCGCGGGGCCGACCGGGGGATGATGCCGGTGCGACAGCGGTCAACCGTGGAGGTCAGGCGATGGCGACGCGTACCCCGGAGGGTGTGGACGCCGCGCGGGCCCGGCGGCGTGGCGGTCTGCTGGTCGTCGCCTTCGGCCTGCTGGCGTACGCCGGGACGACAGCTGTCGACGCGCCGACCCGCGCTCTGGGGCTGTCCTGGTCGATCATCGGAGCGGCCGGCGCGCTCGGCGTGCTGACCATCATGGTCGCGGCCCGCCGCCGGGCGGTGCGCCTCGCGGACGCCGCCCGCCTGATGATGGCGGTGGCGGCGCTCGCCGCGCTGGCCGTCGGGGTCGCGTTGGCGCCCCGCGGCGCCGAGCGCGGATTCGTCATCGCGGTGACCGGGGTGCTGGCCGCGGCGCTGGCGGCGTCCGCGTTGCTCGCCGGTGACCTGCGGCCAAAGGGCCGGGGCGCGGCCTGACCCGCCGATCAGGCCACGCCCCCACGTCCGACTGTCAGCCGGTTACCCCGCTGCTGACCACCCACTTCTGGTGTGCGCCGCCCGCATAGGTGCCGAGCTGGATCTGGGTGCCCTCGGCGGTGTTGCCGCCGGCGGCCTCCATGATCTTCCCGGACTGCGGGTTGCGGATCGACCCGTCGCTCTGCGGTTGCCAGACCTGCGCGCCGGTGCCGTTGCAGGTCCAGAGCTGGATCTTCGTGCCGTTCGCGGTGCCCGCATTGTCCACGTCCAGGCACTTGCCGAGCGCGCGGTAGGTGTCGCCGACCCGGGTCCACGACTGCGCGGCGGTGTTGTTGCAGGTCCAGAGCTGGATCTTCGTACCGTCGGCGGTGCCCGAGTTGTCGACGTCCAGGCACCTGCCGCCGACGCCGGTGATGGTGCCGCCGCTCGGCGGTGGCGGACTGCCCGGGATGGAGTTGAGCGTGTACCACGCCTCGGTGCTCCACAGTGACTGGCCGGTGGTGGAGGTGAACGGGCGCGGCGAGCGCAGGTGCACCACCCGACCGGCCTTGCGACCGGGCACCACCAGGGTGACCTTCTTTCCGTCCGAGGAGAGGGTGGCCGAGGTGACGGTCAGCGTCTCCTCGTCGATCTTCGGCCCGCCGTAGGCCGACGTCGCCACGTACCGCCATTGCTTGATCTTGTAGCGCGCGGCCAGTTCGGCGGCGGTCCCCGCCGAGACGGGCTGGGTGTACTCCACCTCGAAGCCGGTGGTGGTGGCGCGCATCGCGAGCATCTCGAACGTGGTGGAACTGTTCGGGGTGAGCTTCTGCAGGCCGTACGACAGTTTGCCGCTCTGGCCCCAGTTGCCGCCCGCGCCGAGCCCGCCGACGTAGATCGCGCCGTCCGGGCCGATGTTGACCTCGGAGACACCCGCCTCCAGGCCCTGGGTGAGCCGGAACAGGGCGCCCTGGTACTCGCCGTTGACCTTCTCCACGTTCGCCCGTTGCAGGCCACCGTAGGTCACGTCGCCGATCACGAACTGGCCGGCGTACCGGCCGCTGGTCAGGTAGAGCGGCGTGCTGGGCGAGTTGGCGATCTCGTTCTGCGGCATCCAGAGCACCGGCTGCGTGACCGGGGCGGTGTCGAACGGCCCCGCCGGGTTCGTGTAGTGGTTGAAGAACCGGCCCTGCTTGACGTGCACCAGCTTCGACGAGGGCAGCCAGCCGCCCTGGTTGTCGGTGACGAAGAGGCCGCCCTCCGGACCCCAGCCGATGCCGTGCGGCGTACGCAGGCCGCCGGCGACGTAACTGACCGCGCCGGTGTCCTTGTTGACCTTGATGGTGGTGCCCCGGTTGGTGGCGGGTTGCGGGTTGGTGGTGGCGCCGCCGGAGTTGATCGACACCGACAGGTTCAGGTAGAAGAACCCGTCGGCGTAGAGCAGGCCGAAGGCGAACTCGTGGAAGTTGCCGCCGTAGGGCCAGGTGGCAACGGTTTCCAGGCGCTCGGCCGCCTCGTCGCCGCCGGTGTTCACCAGCCGGGTCAACCGCTGCTTCTCGGTCACGTAGACCACCCCGTCGACGACCTTGAGCCCCATCGGTTCCTTCAGGCCGCCGGCGATCTTCTTGGTGGTGACGGTGCCGGGGCTGGTCGAGCCGCCGGTGTTGCCGAGGATCCAGACCTCGCCGTCCTGGGAGGTGCCGGACTGGTCGCTACCGCCCCAGGTGCTGATGACGAGCCGGCCGTCGGCCAGCCAGTCCATCCCGGTGACCTTCGGCTGGAAGCCGCTGGGCCGCAGGTTGGTCAGCGTGTAGCCGGGGTGCACGCCGGTCAGCGGCAGCCCGTCGCCGGGGGAGTCGAAGACCCCTTCGCACTCCTTGCGGCCGGGCGCGGTCACCCGGACCACGCCGGCGTCGGTGCTCAGCGCCGAGTTCGGTACGACCACGAAGGCCGACGAGCCGGGCGTCTTCCACTCCAGGGTGATCTGCTGTCCACCGCCGCGCTCGAAGTGGTCGATGCGCAGCGGGTGCAGGCCGGCGGTGAGGGTGACGGTGCCCTCCTTGGGCGGGGTGGCGCCGTGCAGCCCGTCGTGGTTGATCACCACGGCGTTGTCGATGGACAGTTTGGATCCGTCGTCGCTGCTGAGCCGGAACGTGTAGCTGCCGGCCTGGGTGGTGGTGATGTTGCCGAGCACCTGCGAGACGAAGTTGTCCTCGAAGCCGAAGTCGGCCGCCGAGGTCCAGTTGATGGTGGACATCAGCTTGTCCACGTTCGGGGTCTGGGCGGGCTTGAGGGTGCACAGCTCGGACAGCGGCACCTGCACGTCGAAGACGCGCAGTGTGACGCCCGGTTCCTGCGCGGGGGCGGCGGTGGCGGGGACGGCCCAGAGGCCGGCGGCGAGGACGAGCGCCAGCGCACCGAGGACGGGATGGTGGAGTCGGCGTAGCAGGGGTGTGCCCATCGTTCCTCCAGGAGGCAGTGGAGTGCCCGACGGCCGGCGTGGATCAGCGGTGAGGATGACCGTCGGCCCCGGCTCCGTAACGTCCTCGACGCCGACGAGTGACAGTGCGGAAACACCGGGTTGATGGGTCGAGACATTAAGGTGTTTCGATTGCACTGTCCATGGCTTCGCCTCGATACATCAAAAGTTTCCTATGTCCGTGCGAAAGTTCGAGGCGGTACGCGAAGAATGCCGGTTGCTGCGGTGGCTACCGCCGTCCGCGCCGCGCCGGACCACCCGTCCGGGCACCGGTCTTCCGAGTCGGACCCGCGGCCTTGCGGGCGCCTGCGCCCCGACCCGCCGGGCCGGCCGGCCGGGGGCCCGCCGGGGAGGCGCCCCGCGCCGCCGGTCGACGGCGGGCCGCCAGCAACACCACCGCCGAGACCACCACGACGATCAGGGCCGGGACCAGCCAGGCCGGAAAGCCGCCGTCACGTTGCTCCGGGGCGGCGCCGGCCGGGTCGTCCGCCGCCGCGTCGGTGGGGGCGACCGGGCTGCCGGTGGCTCCGGGGGTGATCGAGCCCTCACCCTCGGCCTGGGCGAGCAGCGCCGGATCCGGCCCCGCCGTGGGCGGCGACCAACCGGCCGGGGCAGGCGTGCCGGGGCCCTGGTAGTCGAAGCTCACCTCGCCCCGCACCGCCTCACCGTCGGAGGCCACGGAGAGATAGCTGGCGGTGTAACGGCCCTTCGCCGGCCAGTGGGCGACGGTCACCATGGCCGGGAAGCCGGTGTGGTACAGCCGTGGCTCGAACACGCCATTGACCATGAAGTACTCGGTGACCGGCTTGTCCAGTCGCTTCGGCTCACCGTGCGACCAGCTACTGTCCACTCGCGACCCGTCCGGCCCGGTGACGGCGAAGTGCGCGTTCGAGGCCGGCTTCTCGGTGAAGTACAACGCCAGCTGCGTCAGCGGCTCGCGTACCACGGTGCCGGTCAGCGGGGTGGAGGTCGCCAGCTGGCCGTGCGCGTACGCCGGGGCGACCGGCAGCAGCAGCGACACCGCCAGGGCCGCCGCCAGCGCCGCCACGGTACGGCTCAGAACCTTACGCACAGTGACCAGCTTCGATCGCATTCGTTCATCATGGTCATTTCCCCGGCACCGAACAAGACGTAGAGTTCTCCTCCCCGACGATCAAACCGACACCCGTCCCCCTCGCGTCGTTCGGAGTCCACCCGTGTTCGTCCGCACCCCCGCCGCCCGCACCGCCGCGACCGTCACCGCCGTCGCCCTCGCCGCCCTGCTCCTCGCCGGTTGCGGGCAGGACGACGACCCCTCGGTGGGCACCCCCTCGACGGCGCCGACGTCCGCCGGCCCGTCGGGCGCCACCCCCACCGCACCCGCCCCGACGCCCACCGGCACCCCCAGCGCCGCCGCCAGCACCCCGGCGGTGGACCGACAGATCACCGTGACGATCGCGAAGCGGCGGGTCGATCCGCCGACCGGGCGGGTCACCGTCAGTAAGGGCGAGCTGGTCCGGATCACTGTCACCTCCGACGTGTCCGACGAGTTGCACGTGCACGGCTACGACCTGGGCGCCCGGCTGCCGGCCGGCACGCCCGGCTCGGTCGAGTTCCGCGCCGACCAGACCGGACTGTTCGAGGTGGAGACGCACGACTCCGAGCTGGTGCTCTTCCAGCTCGTCGTCCGCTGAGCGGCATGACGGCCGCTCCCACGCTGCTGGCCCACGGTGTCGGTGGCCGCCAGGACCTGCCGATCACGCTGCCGCAGCTCGTCGTCGCCGCCGCGCTGACCCTCGTCGTCACGTTCGTGGCACTGGGTGTGCTGTGGCGCGAACCCCGGCTCGACCGGGACGCCAGCGGCGGTCGTCCCGTGCCGCGCTGGCTCGCTCGACTCGTCGACGCGCAGGCCGTCCGGTGGGCGCTGCGCGGGCTCGGCCTGCTCGCCGCGGCCTGGTTCTGCCTCGGCCTGCTGGGCGGGCCGGACACCGCTGACAACCCGACGGCCGGCACGCTCTACGTCCTGCTCTGGGTCGGGCTGGCACCGCTGTCGCTGCTGCTCGGCCCGGTCTGGCGGGCGGTCAACCCGCTGCGCACCGTGCACCTGCTCGTCGCGCTGGCCGCGCGGCGCGACCCGCACCGTGGGCTGCGTGAACTGCCCGACGGGGTCGGATGGTGGCCCGCCGCCGCCACCCTGTTCGGGTTCGTCTGGCTGGAACTGGTCGCCCCCGACCGGGCCACCCTGCCGGTCATCACCGCCTGGCTGGCCGGGTACGCGGTGCTCCTGCTGGTCGGCGCGGTGGTGTTCGGCGCCGGCTGGTTCGACCACGCCGACCCGTTCGAGGCGTACAGCACCCTGATCGGTCAGCTCGCCCCGCTCGGCCGGGCCGCCGACGGCGTCCTGGTGTGGCGCAACCCGCTCGACGGGATCGCCGGTCTGCGTCCCCGCCCCGGGCTGGTCGCCGTGGTGATCGTGCTGCTCGGCTCGACCATGTACGACAGCCTCTCCAACGCGCCGGGCTGGTTGCGCTTCAGCCAGGAGAACGGCCTGCACCCGGCCGTCACCGGCAGCGCCGGCCTGAGCCTCGTCATCGCCGCCGTCGCGGTGGCGTACCTCGCCGCCACCGGCGCCGCGGCGCGCATCGGTCGCGCGGACCCGGCCGAGGCCCGTGCCGTGCCGGGCGAGATCGCCCACTCCATCGTGCCGATCGCGGTCGGGTACGTGGTGGCGCACTACTACTCACTGCTGATCCTGGAGGGCCAGCGCACCGTCGCGTTGCTCTCCGACCCGCTGGGCACCGGTGCCAACTGGCTCGGCACCGCCGACTGGGAGCCGCACACCGCGCTGGTCACGCCCTCCGGGGTGGCCACCCTGCAGATCACCGTCATCGTCCTCGGGCACCTGCTCGGCACCCTGCTCGCCCACGACCGCGCGCTGTACCTGTTCCCCCGGGCCCGGGCGGTGGCCGGCCAACTGCCCCTGCTGGCACTCATGGTCACCTACACCGTCGCCGGTCTGCTGCTGCTCTACGCGGGGTAGTGCCGCCCGGTTCCGAGCCGTGCGCCATGATGGCCCGTGCACTCCGATCTTCAGCGCTACCTCGACGACCTGGTCAGCACCGCCCGGGACGTGCTCGGCACCGACCTGGTTGGGGCGTACGCCGCCGGCTCGGTCGGGCTCGGGGCGTACCAGCCCGGTCGCAGCGACGTGGACGTGGCGCTGCTCAGCGCCGGGCCGCTCAGCACCGACGCCAAGCAGGCGCTGGTCGCGCGGCTGCGGCACGAGGCGCTGCCCTGCCCGGCGCGCGGGCTGGAGTTGGTGGTCTACGACCGGGCGGTGGCCGCCTCCGGCACCCCCGAGCCCGGCTTCGAGGTCGAACTGAACACCGGGGCCGGCATGCCGTTCCGGCGCACCCTCGACCCCGCCGACCGCCCGGTCGCCGACGGCCGGTTCTGGTACGGCCTCGACCGCAGCATCCTGCACCAGAGCGGACTCGCGCTGCTCGGGCCGCCAGCGGGGGAGGTCTTCGCCGACCTCGCCCCGGCCGACCTGCGCCGGCTGCTCGTCGAGGCGCTGACCTGGTGGCTCGCCCTACCCACACCGCCCGCCGACCAACCCGCACCCGGCACCGAGGACGCCGTGCTCGGGGCCTGCCGATCGCTGGTGCGCCACCGCGACGGCATCTGGCTCGCCAAGACGGCGGCCGGTCAGCGGCTGATCGACGCGGGGGACCCGGCCGAGGTCATCCGGCAGGCGGTCGCCGCGCGGCACGGCGGGCCGCCGCCCACCGGGGCGCAGGCCCGCGCCTTCCAGCAACGGGTACGCGACGAGATCGCCGGGTAGCCGGTGCACGGTTGGTCGAGCGGCGCTCAGCGGACCGGGCGGGACTCCAGCGAGGCGAACAGCAGGTTGAGGCCCTCGGTCATGGTCGGGTGGGTGATGACCGCGTCCCGCAGGGCGGTCCACGGCATCGCGGCGAGCATGGCCAGCTGCACGGAGGTGATCACCTCGCCGGCCTCGGGGCCGAGCAGCGCCGCGCCGAGGATCCGGTCGGTGCCGGTGTCGATGACCGCCTTCCACATGCCCCGGGTCTGACGCAGGGTGCGGGCCCGGGGGATGGCGGCGACCGGCAGGTGGGCGACCTGGACGTCGTACCCGGCGTGGCGCGCCTCGATCTCGGTCAGCCCGACCCGGGCCAGCTCCGGGGTGGTGAAGACGGTGTACGGGATCAGCCGGTCGGCGGTGCTGCGCCGGCCTCCCGCGAGGTTCGCCCTGATGATCCGGTAGTCGTCCAACGAGACGTGGGTGAACTGGGGGCTGCCGGCGACGTCTCCGGCCGCCCAGGTGTGCTCGGCGCTGGTGCGCAGGTGTTCGTCGACCTCCACGAAGCCCCGTTCGCTGAGCCGTACGCCGGCGACGTCCAGGCCGAGCCCGTCAGTGACCGGTTCCCGGCCGGCCGCCACCAGCACGTCGTCCCCGATCACCACGCCGCCGTCGTCCAGCGTCACCCGCAACGCGCCGTCGGGGTCCCGCTCGATGCGCGCTACCGCCACACCCACCCGTACGTCGATGCCGTCGTCGAGGAAGACGCGCATCACCGCGTCGCTCACGTCGGGATCCTCCCGGGTGAGCAGCCGTGGACCGCCCTCGACCAGCGTCACCGCGCTGCCGAACGACGCGAACATCTGCGCGAACTCCACCCCGACGGTGCCGCCGCCGAGCACCACCAGCCGGGCCGGCAGCCGATCCAGGCGCAGCAGCTCGTCGCTGGTGAGCACCCCGGCCTCGGCCATCCCGGGCACCGACGGCAGATGGGGGCGGGTCCCCGTGTTGATCACGACGTCGGTGCCGCGCAGCAGCCGCTCGCCACCGTCGGCGAGGGCCACCCGGACGGTCCGTGGGCCGACGAACCGGGCCTCGCCGATCACCAGGTGCAGGCCGGAGTCGAGGAACTGCTGCCGGTTGGCGGCGACCATCCCCTCGACCACGTCCTGCTTGTGCGCGCGCAACAGGTCCACGTCGACCCGGCCGCCGTCGACAGTGAGGCCGAGCGCCGACGCGTCCCGCAGTTGGCGGGCGGCCCGCGCGCTGGTCACCAACGCCTTGGTCGGGATGCAGGCGACGTTGATGCAGCTGCCGCCGATCATGCCGCGCTCGACCATGGCGACCCGCTGCCCGGATCGGGCGACGTCCATGCTCAACGTCTTCCCGGCCTTGCCGCCACCGACGACGAGCAGGTCGAACTCCTCCGGTTGGTCGGTCACCCGGCGCTCCTCTCGGTCACCGGCCAGGCCGGCGGCCACCGCTGGTGCACGGCGGCCAGCCCAGCCTGCCAGCTCCGTTGGGCGCGGCGATCCGGTTCCGCGCAGAATCCACCCGGACCCTGACCAGGTGCCGAGGACCCACGCGGCGAGCCCGGTGAGGGATCATCGGTGGATGCCTGACATCCCGCCGCAGTTCCGTGCCCGGGTCCGCCATGAGCCGGATCGGTCGTACGCGGTGCTGGTCGAAGGACCTGACGGGGAGGTGCTGGCCGGCGCCACCGGCAGCCTGCGGGAGGTGCGCACGGTGGCACGCCAGGGTGCGGCCCGCCTGTTCGGCGTACCGCTGGATCAGATCGCCCGGTGAGCACCTCGACTTCGCCCCCGTCCTCACCGACGGGGAGGCCGCCGAGTTGCGGCGGTATCTCGCCCGGTCGGCTCAGCCTCCGTCGTGAGCCACGCCTGTGTCCTGCCAGCGGTAGAGGTCGCGCAGCAGGGAGATCTCGGCGCCGTGATGGATCAGCTCCCGGTTGACGTGCAGGACGATGCCCTCCATCGGAAACCGCTCGGTACCCACCGGCGGCGGATTCTCCAGGTCCGCGTCCGAGAGCTCGCGGACTCCGGCGTTCCATCTGCCGTACATCTCGTCGAGCTGGTGCAGCGCCTCGTCAGCGGTCCCCGCGTAGGCGAAGGTCTGCGAGTCGACGTCCTGGCCGCCGAAGTGCCATCCGACCCGATAACCCAGGCAGGAGACGATGATGTGCGCCAACCGCCAGGCAATGGTGGTCACCGGCGCCGGTACCGGGTCAGGGGACGCGTGGTCCACCGTCCATGCCCCCGAACCTGCTGACATCGGTGCGGCCGACGTGCCACGTGGGCGGATGCTCCAGCAGCCGGGCACCGGCTCCCAGAAGTACTCCTCATCCGTCAGATCGTCCAGCCGCGGTCGCAGGTTCTTGCGCCAGTGCCGGTCCAGTTGGTCGGCGAGTCGCTCGCTTCTCGTCACCGCCGCACACTACGGACAACGGACCTGGCTGCCAACCCCGGGCGGTCGACCCGGGCCCGTGCGGAGGTGCTCCGGGCCCGGGTGCAACCGCTGCTGAGGTCAGCGCCGGGCGGCGCCGTTCTCACTGACCGGCTGCCCGAAGGCCAGGAACGGCACGGGCGTCGGCGCGTCGGTGCCGATGTGCCGGGGGAAGATCGGCTCGGCGTCGGCACTCACCTCACGGGCAGCAGTAGCGTCCGGCGCCACCGACTCGTCCGCCACCACCGCCGCGCCACCGTGCTCACCGTTCACCTGCTCGGCCGGGTCGCCGTTCACCTGCTCGGCCGGGGCCTGGTCGGCGGGGCCACTGTCGACAGGGGAGCGGTCGGACGTGGCGCGATCGGCGTCGGCGTCGGCCACCGGGGCTCGCTCCGTGGCGTGCCGGTCGACGCCGACGCGGTCGACGGTGAGCTGCTCGACACCGGTCCGCTCGGGGGCGGGTCGATCGGCGCTGGCGCGGGAACCCACCATCGGGTACTCCGCGGTCTCCGTACCGCCGGCTGCCGCGGCCATGACCGCGGCGGCGGCGAGGTCGGCCACCCGCTTGGCCTCCCGCTGCACGCGGGCGCGGACCTCCTTGGCGTGCCGCTCGGCGGAGTCCCCGGCCCGGCGGGCCTCGTCCAGGCGGGCGTTCTCGGCGGTGAGGTCCCGGCGGACCTCACTGAGCCGCTGCTGCATCCGGGACAGCTCGTTCTCCAGCGCCTCGCCCTCCTGGCGGATCTCGGCGAGCTGCTGGCGGCCGGTGTCCAGCTCGGCGTGCAGCTCCGCGGCCTCCTGCCGGCGCTCGTCAAGCTCCTTCTGCAGGGCGGCGAGCTGCTGCTGCTGGCTGGCGGCCTGCTCGTCGGCGCGGTTGCGCAGCTCGGTCACGTGCTGCTGCGCCTCGGCCAGCAGCGCGGCGATCTGCTGCTCGGTCGCGCTGCGCTGCTCGGCCAGCTCCTGCTCAGCGGCGGCCTGCTGTTCGGCGATGTCCTGCTCGGCGGCGGTGCGCCGTTCGTTGACCTCTCGCTCCACGTTGGCCTGCCACTGGGCCATCTCCTGCTGGTTCTTGGCGCGGGCCGACTGGAGTTCCTGCTGGATCTGGGTACGGGCCGACTTCATCAGCGCGTCGGCGGCCACCCGGGTCTGGTTGAGCTGCTGCGCGCTCTGCTCGGTGATCCGCTTGGCCTCGTGCTGGGCGCGCTCGTGCGCGGCCTCACCGTCGGCCCGCAACTGTTCGGCGTGCTCGCGGATCGCCGTCAACTCGGCCTCGGCCAGGGTGCGCCGCTCCTCGTACGCCTGCTCCTGCTCGGCGCGCCGGGCGGCCAGTTCCTCGGCCAGGTCCTGACGTGCCTGCGCGGACCGCTCACGGGTGTCGGCGAGGATCCGCTCAGCTTCGCTGCGCAGTTCGTTCGCCCGGTCGGTGGCCGACTCGGTGATGATCCCGGCCTGCTTCTCGGCGAGGGCCATGATCTCGCCGACCATCGGGCCGAGGTCGTGGAACGAGGCGCGGTCCACCTGCACGGGCTGCTCCTGAAGCTCGGCCAGTTCGGCACGCAGCCGCTGCACCTCGGCGGTCAACTCACGGACTCGGACGGCGGAACGCCCGTGCTCCCCGCTCAGCATCGCGATCTGACCGTCGAGCTGCTCCAGGTGCCGGTCCACCTGGCGTTTGTCGTATCCGCGCAGGGCGAGCTCGAAGCTCGGCCGGGAGGCCGCATCGTCGCGTGCTGCGTGCGGCTCAGCGCCGATGGACATGCACCATCCTCCGTACGATCGGGGCGTCAGGGTCGGCGGTCGCCTGCCCCACGGGCCGTCAGTGTGGCGCAACGCTACCGCCGAGCGGACCTCATGCGAAGTCCTGCCCCACCCCCTCTCACGTTGTCGCCCCGCGTTCCCCCGTTCCCGCGCCGATCACGGACTCGTGGTGCCGGAAAGGTGCTGCTCCACCACCTTTGTCATCCGGGGAAAGTCCATGATCGACGCAGGTCGACGTGCGGACGCGGGGCGACGGGCCGGTGCGGGTCAGCGTCGGCGGGCGACCAGGACCGCGTCGTGGTGGGTGACGTCCTCGCCGTCGGGGTTGGTGGCGAGGCGGGCGCGTTCCTCCGCCGTCAGCACCTCCCAGTGGATCGGGTCCAGATCGGCGGCCACCTCCTGCGCGGTGTACATCGCGTCCGGCATGTGCATCCGGTGCGCCGCCCCCCACAGGTCAGACGGGTGGTGGCCGACGATCAGCAGGACGCCGCCCGGTGCCACCGCCGCGGCCAACCGGGCGAACAACTCCTGCCGCTGCTGCCGAGGCAGGTGCATGAACTGCGCGGACACCAGGTCGTACGCCTGCTCGGCGGGCGGCTTGTCCCGCAGGTCGACGTGGGTGAACTCGATCCGGTCACCGACGCCGGCGGCCTCGGCGTTCGCGGCCGCCCGGCTCAGCGCCGTGCTGGAGATGTCCACCGCCGTCACCTGCCAGCCACGCGTGGCCAGCCACACCGCGTCGGCGCCCTCGCCGCTGCCCACGTCCAGCGCGCGCCCCGGGGTCAGGTCGGTGACCTCGGCGACCAACTGCGGGTTCGGCCGCCCACTCCACACCGAGGGCCGGGACTGGTAGCGCTCCTCCCACGCCGGCTCCTCGAACGTCGTGGCCACCAACTGCCGGTACGCGGCCACCGCGTCGCGGGTCTCCTCGGCGATGAGATCGGCGTTGATCGCCGCCGCGGCGGTCAACCCGGCCCCGGCGGACGTGATCACCTGTCCCCGGAGGTCGGCCACGTTGCCCGCCACCCAGACACCGGGGACGGCGGTCGCGCCGGTGGGGTCGGCCGGGATCTGGGCACCCATGACATGCTCACCCATCGTCACCTCTTCGGGGGCCAGGCCCAGCCCCACCAGCAGGTCGGCGCGGGGGGTCAGTCGCGTCGCCACCACGATCGCGTCGAGCGCCACCACACGACCGTCGGCGAGCCGTACCCCGGTCAGCACGTCGTCGGTCACCTCCACCGCGGCGACCGGGCCCGGCACCACCGTGATGCTGCGGGCGGCGAGCCGTTCGGCGGTCTCCGCGTCCGGTGCCGGGGTGTCGTGCAGCAGGAGCAGCACGGAGGAGCTCCACTGTCGCCACATTTCCGCCTGGTGCACGGCCAGTGGCCCGGTCGCCAGGATGCCGATGCGACGGTCCCGAACCTCCCAGCCGTGGCAGTACGGGCAGTGCAGCACGTCGCGACCCCACCGCTGTGCCAGGCCGGGCACGTCGGGCAGTTCGTCGGTCAGCCCGGTGGTCACCAGCAGCCGCCGGGCGCGCACCGGCTCGCCGTCGTCGAGGCTGAGCTGGAACCCGTCGTCGTCCCGGGTGGCGCTGCGCACCCGCCCGGTGCGGAACTGCCCGCCGTACCCGGCCACCTCGGCCCGTCCGACCGCGAGCAGCTCACCGGGCGGCGTTCCCTCCCGGCCCAGGTAGTTGTGTATCCGGTCGGCGGGCGCGTTCCGCGGCTCACCGGAGTCGATCACCAGCACCGACCGTCGGGCCCGGCTCAGCGCCAGGGCGCCGCTGAGCCCGGCAGCGCCGCCGCCCACCACCACCACGTCGTATGTCTCGTCCACCGGTTCGTCCCCCTCGTGTTCTGTCGGCTGTCACCACCATCCGCCGCCGCCAGCCCGGCGGCAACTATCCTTGCCGTTATGGCAAACGAGGACAGTGCCGCGCTGGCGGCCGTCGGCCCCCGGCTGCGTGCCCTACGTCACCAACGCGGGACCACGCTCACCCAGCTCGCCGACCTGACCGGCATCTCGGTGAGCACCCTGTCCCGGCTGGAGTCCGGGAGCCGTCGACCGACGCTTGAGCTGCTGCTCCCGCTGGCCAGGGCCTATCAGGTGGCGCTGGACGAACTCGTCGACGCCCCGGCCACCGGCGACCCCCGGGTGCGCCCCAAACCGATCGTCCGGCACGGCGTGACGTACCTGCCGCTGACCCGCCGGCCGGGCGGTGTGCAGGCGTTCAAGCAGATCTTCCCGCCGGACCCGTCCGCCGGAGGCCGGATCCCGCAGGCCCACGAGGGGTACGAGTGGCTCTACGTGCTCTCCGGCCGGATCCGCCTGCTGCTCGGTGACCGTGATCTGACGCTCACCCCCGGCGAGGTGGCCGAGTTCGACACCCGCATCCCGCACCTCTTCTTCAACCCCGGCCCGGGCACCGCCGAAGCCCTCAGCCTGTTCGGGCCGCAGGGGGAGCGGCTGCACGTCCGCGCCCGTCCCGCCAGCCCGGACAAACAGCAGTGACCAACGCGGATTCCGTGTTGTCGGGGCGTCGCCGCGACCGGGACGCCCCGACAACACGGACCGTCGGTGCGAAGATGGCGCGATGACCGACGCGGCATCCCGGCCCCGGAGCGACCGGATCGAGCACCGTGACATCGTCGTCAACGAGGTCCCGGGCTTCCGCCCGCTCACGTTGGACCTGGTCGTGCCCGTGGCGGCCCGCCAACCGGTCCCGGTCCTGGTGTGGATCCACGGTGGCGCGTGGCTGTTCGGCTCGCCCAAGCAGCCACCGGAGTGGCTCATGGAGGTGGATCCCTTCACCGCCGCCATCCGGGCCGGTTTCGCGGTCGCCTCCGCGCAGTACCGGCTCAGCGGCGAGGCGCATTTCCCCGCCCAACTCGACGACGTCACGGCGGCGGTCCGCTGGCTGCGCCGACACGGCGACACGGCGGGCGTGGACCGCGAACGGATCGGGGTTTGGGGCGAGTCGGCCGGCGGACATCTCGCCTCGATGCTCGCGCTGACCGGGGACGACCAGGACGACACCCGCGTCCAGGCGGCGGTCTGCTGGTACGCGCCGTCCAACCTGCTGACCATTCAGTCGCAGGCCCACCCGGCCGGGACGATCGACCACGACGCTGCCGACTCGCCCGAGTCGCTGCTGATCGGCGCTCCGTTGGCCGGCAACCCCGAGCTGGGCCGGGCAGCCAGTCCGATCGCCTACGTCACCGGCCACGCCCCGCCCATGCTGCTGGTGCACGGCGAGGAGGACCTGGTCGTACCGGTGGGGCAGAGCGAGGAACTCGCCGCGGCGTTGACCGCGGCGGGTGCCGAGGTCGAGTTGTCGGTGGTGCGGGGCGCCGACCACTGTTTCGTCGGGGTGCCGCTGGAGCCGCTGATCCGCGACACCCTGGTGTTCTTCACCCGAGTCCTTGCCCCCGACACCGGGGTGCTGCCGCCTCCGTAGGGTGACCCGGTGACCGCCTACGACGTCGCCGCCAAACTCCCCGACATCGACCGGCTGCGCCAGCGCTGCAAGGCCTTGGCCGTACTCGAGCGCATCATCGACGGCGGGGACCCCTACTACGCCTACACCTCGACCTGGGGCACGGACGAGGCGGCGCTGATGAGCAATGGCAGCGGCGACGAGTGGGCCGTCGTGTTCACCCCCGACGGCGCCTTCATCCGGCTCTTCGACCATGAATCGGCGATGTCGCCGTACCGTCATCCGGACCACGAGCTGTGGCCCGGTCTGGTCGACGGCGTCCCGGAGGTGCTGCGTTCTCAGCTGACGGAACCCGCCTTCTGCGACGAGGACGGCCGACTCGTGGCGACCACCGTGCTGTGGCGGCTGGTGGAGGACGACCGCTGGCACGCCGGTGACGGCATCACCTTCCCACCACTGCACCGACTGTACGACGACAGCGGCCCGGATGGGTCGGGCATGCTCGACATCCTGCTCGACGACATCGTCGACCGCTTCGTCGAATTCGCCGTCGACTACTACGAGATGACGGTGGACCGGGCGGCGGTCGAGCACATCGTTGCCCATCGGCCGCTCACCGACCGTGTGACGAGGGCCCTGAATCCGCAGCTCAGCGTCGCCGATCTGCGTTCCGGCATTGCCGCGATCGGCTATCCGATCGCCGGGGACGGCACGCGCGACGGCGCCACGGTCCAGGTCAAACCTCATGGCGCGTTCTCCGTGAACAGCGTGGGACTGGACGGTGCGCCCTTCCCGTTGAGCTTCAGTGTTCGCGAGACAGGCGGCTCCTGGATGGTGAATGCGACTGCGGCGCAGGCCGCCGAGCTGGCCGATGTGCTGATGCTCGCCGGGAACGACACCATCATGGTTGTCGGCGTGGAGACCAACAGCTTCCTGGACGAGGAGTATCAGCAGTGGCGGCCGTCACGGATCGCTGCCGAACAGGGCGTCAGCTTCGAGGTGCATGAGGTCCGCGCGCTGGCGGCTGGCGTCGTCGGCCTCAGCGAAGAGGCCCTGCTGATACCCCGGGAGCAGCTGCCGCGGTTCCTGGCCGGTTGGTACCCCTACGAGCTGACCTTTGTCGACGTGCCGGGTACGCCTTCCGCCGAGCGCGTCGACGAAATGATCGTCACCATTGGAACGGCCACGTTCGACGAGCCGGTCCTACCCGCTCTGGCCGGCTCACGCCTGTTGTTCTCCGGGCATGACGACTGCTACGTGTCTGTCGAAACGACGGACCCCGCGGTGCCTGCGGCGGTCCTGGGCCGGCTCCTGGTCCTGCTGGTCGGCTCGGCGCTTGTCGACACCACCGTGGTGGAGGTGACGGCGCCCGACGTCGAGACCGTGGAGCGGCTGATCGAAGAGAACCGGCACTGGGTCGGCGAGCTGGGCCCCGCGACGCGGGGCTCGGTGACCGTCGAGCTGCACGCCACGTCCGGGTCGTGGCGGCTCGGCCAGTCGCTTCCGAAGCAGGTCGACCGCACGATGGTCTACGACATCGCGGACAGGGTCTGGCGGTGACCGAGACGGTTGCGGCACCCCGAGGTGGTGAACCATGGGTACGCCAGGGAGCCTCCGGCGCGATGCCGGAGGCTCCCTGATGTGTCGGTCAGTTGAGGGCGTAGATCTCCGCGGCGGTGGTCCACGGGTTGCCGTTGACCTCGCTCAGGGCGCGCAGTCGCAGATACTGGCCCGTTTTCGCGGTGAACCGGACCTCCTTCTGGCTGGCGTTGTTGGCGAACGTGCCGGTGGCCACGGCCGTACCCCAGTTGGTGCCGTCAGTGCTGACGTAGACCTCGTACTGGCCGATGCGCCCGTTGGCGGCGCCGGAGCCGCTGTCCTGCCGGGGCAGGTAGCGGATTCCGGAGACGGAGTAGCTCGCCCCGAGGTTGATCTGGATCTCGTGGGGCATCGGGGCGTTGCCGCCGGTGTACTTCGTGTGCCAGATGGTGCTGAGGTTACCGTCGAAGGCGTTGGTCGCGGCCCCGTTCTCGGCGGCCGTCTCCTGGCTGTCCACGTACTTCAGCGACCATCCGGTACGCGGGATGACGCCGGCACTGGGCACGCAGACCGTGCTGAGCTGGTGTGCGCCCCGGTCCGGACGGCAACCCGGGGTGACGGTGCTGCCGAAGTAGTCGCGGCTGCCCGGGCTGGTCATGACCTGGCCACTGGCCAGCGCCGGGGAGCCGGCGCGGAGCCGGTAGCCACCGGCGTTGCTGATCGAGGTGGCGGTGCCCGGCGCGACGAACAGCGGATCGGTAGTGATCTTGTTCGAGTCGGCGGGCTCGCCGGCGGGGTGCTGGCCGTAGAACACGTTGGAGTCGAACAGCAGCGCGCCGGCGTTGTAGCTGGCCTGGGTCGAGGTCACGTAGAAGATGTTGTTGTAGAACTCGACATTGGCGCCGGCCGAGCCGTTGCCGTTGTTGATGATCTGGGCTGCCTCGCCCACGTAGAAGACATTGTTGTAGATCTTCGTGTTGGTGAGTTTCCCGCAGACCAGGTCGAAGATCTGGCCGCGGTCGTTCTGGCTGATGTTGTAGCGCACGATGTTGTCTTTGGTGGTCGAGCCCCCACCGTTGCAGAGCAGGATGAAGCCGCCCTCGTTGTCGTGGCTGTAGTTGTACTGGTAGATGGTGCGGATGTTGCCCTCGTCCAGGTCGAAGCCCTGCCCGTCACAGGTGCTCCGGCCGCCGCTGACCTCGTTGAACTGGAACAGGGCGTCGTTGATGTTCCAGCCCCAGATGCCGGCGGCGCACTGCGCGGGCTCGCGGACCCGGAAGCCGTCCACCCGGTTGTTCTCGACCAGGGCGCTCTGGGTGTGGTGCACGTCGATGGCGTCGCCGCCGATGTCGGTGACCGTGTTGCCGCGCACGACGACCCGGGTCTGCGGAAGCCAGTTGCCGCAGGTGGAACCGCAGTTGGGGTTGGCCAGCTCGGGCCGGACCATCCAGCGGGTCCAGAAGTGGATGCCGTAGCGGTCGACGGTGCCGATCGTGTTGTTGTTGATCAGCACGTCGTCGAACTTCGTCTGCGTGGTGTAGCCGAGGACCTCGAAGAAGATGCCGGCGCTGGCGTCGTCGTCCTTCTTGGTCTGGTTGCCGTTGATGTCGTGGACGCTGAGCCCGGTCACCCGGTAGTAGGTGCCGGTGCCGGAGTTCTCACGGATGATGTGCACGCCGCGGCGGGTGGCGATCGCCGATCCCTTGTTGGAGATGTCCAGGTTGCGGATCTCCCAGTACTGCTGGTTGTAGAGCTTCACGACGTCGACGACAGCGCCGTTGCCGGCCAGCACCGGCTTGGCGCCGCTGCCGTACGCGTCGACGATGATCGGTGCGCCGGCCGCGCCGGAACCCTTGGGAAAGAGCTGCTGGTTGGCGCAGGTCGTGCCCCGCCGGATCAGGATCTGATCTCCGGCGGCGAACGTCTTGGCGTTCACCGGTGTGAAGCTGTTCCAGGGGCTGGCCTGGGTGCCGCTGCCCGACGTGCTCGCGGAGCAGTCGACGTAGTAGTTCGTGGCGGCTGCCGCGGCGGGGGGCGCGGCGACCAGTACTGCGGTGGCTAGCGTGGTCAAAGCCACCAACGAGGACCTGAACAGGCGCATCGAGAGTCCTAACCGTGGGGGTGGTCGGGGTGGGGGAGTCTGTCAATTCCTTGCGCTGTCTCGTTCGTATGCCGGGAGCGAACGCCCCCGGCGGAGCTCGGGCCCGCCGCACGCCGCGGCTCACCGGAACTTTCTGTTGTAGTCCGCGAGAAGACCGATCAGGACGGCGAGCGCCACAAGCATGATCGCGAGGTGGCCCCAGCCGACAGTGGGTCGGACGACCACCACGGCGACGACACAGGCGAGCGCGATCAGCAGCCGGGCGACGATGAGCAGTACGGCACGCGTCGGTTCCTTCATGACATCCCTTTCTCGGGCCTCAGCCCTTGACGCCGCCGGCGGCCATGCCCTGGATCAGTCGGCGCTGGATCAGCGCGTACAGGAGCAGCACCGGCACGATGACGATGACCATGCCGGCGTAGAGCCGCCCCGGGTCCGCGGCCGCCTTCTGCGCCGCCATCAGGTTGAGCAGGCCGACCTGCAACGTCTTGCCCTCACCGGGCAGCAGCGTCAGCGCGATGATGAAGTCGTTCCAGTAGGCCAGGAAGTTGAACAGAATCACCGTGGTGACCGCCGGGCGGGCCATCGGCAGCATCACCCGCGTCATGATCCGGAATCGGGATGCCCCGTCCAGCAGCGCGGCCTCCTCGAAGTCTCCCGGAATCGACCGGAAGTACGCAGTCAGCAGGTAGATCGTGAATGGGATCGAGGTCGCCGCGTAGACCACCGAGAGCATCGCCGGGTTGTCGAGGAAGAACCCGTCGGGGAACACGTCGACCAGCGCGCGGTCCCAGTCGACGAGCATCAGGAAGATCGGCACCACGATGTAGTTGACGTTGACGAACAGCCCGGCCAGCAGCGCCACCTCGACGATGCCCTTGCCGCGGAACTCGTACCGGGCGACGACGTACGCCGCCGGCACCGAGACCGCCAGCACGAAGACCAGGCCGAGGAGCGTGACCAGTACCGACGTGGCGAAGTAGCGGCCCATCTGCGCGCCGCCGAACGCGTCGACGTAGTTCTGCAGGTGAAGGCCCTCGGGCAGGGTCCACGGGCTGCCGAAGAACTCGCTCTTGCGCTTCAGCGAGGCCACCAGCACCCAGCCGACCGGGATCACGATGAGCAGGGTGATCGCACCGACGAGCAGGTGGGTGAGGCCACGGCCAGGCCGCGGGCCGGATTTGTTGATCGTGGTCATGGGAGTGTCCTCTAGAACTGGAGGGGCTCACGCCGGGTCGCGCGGCTCACCAGGAGCGACACGAGGAACGAGAAAGCGAAGATCACCACGCCGATGGCCATTCCGTAGCCGTAGGCCGAGTTCGTGTACGCCTGCTTGTACATGTAGCTGAGCAGCACCTCGGAGGCACCGTCCGGGCCGCCGCCGGTCATCGCCCGAACCAGCACGAAGCTGAGGTTGACCGCGCTGAGGATGAAGAAGGTCAGCGTGGTGCGCAGGTTCTGCCAGATCAGCGGCAGCGTGACGGCGAAGAACTGCCGACCTGCCGAGGCACCGTCGAGCGCCGAGGCCTCGTACAACTCCTCCGGGATGCTCGCCATGCTCGACATGTAGATGACCATGTAGTAGCCGAGCGACTGCCACAGCATCGCTATCGCGACCGAGTAGAGCACCAGCTTCTGGTCGCCCAGCCAGACCTGTTGCAGGCCGTCCAGCGAGAGCAGCCGGAGGGTGCCGTTGAGCAGGCCGTTCTCCTGGTCGTAGACGGCCGAGAAGATGGCCGCGATGACCACGACCGAGAGCACGTTGGGGATGTAGAGCACGAACCGGTAGAGGGTGTGGCCGCGCAGCTTCTGCCGGGTCATGACGGCGGCGAGGAACAGACCCATCCCCATCGTCACCACGGTCACGACCACGAGCAGCGCGACGGTGTTCTGGAACGCGCGGAGGAACTGCTCGTCGTCGACGAGCTTGGTGAAGTTGTCCAGGCCGACGAACCGCATCTGCGCCGAGAAACCGCTCCAGCTGTAGAGCGACATCCGGAACACGCTGACGGTCGGCCAGATCATGAACAGCGCGAACAGTGCCAGTGCCGGAAGCAGGCAGGCGGCGACGAATCGGCCGTCGCCGGGCCGGCCGCGTGCGGCGCTGCCACGCGCTGACACCGGGGGTCGGCTGGGCGCGCGCTTGCTGGCGCCTCTGGGTGGTGGAGTGAGGGTCGTCGTCACCGTGACCAGTCCTTGGTTCTCGCGGGGGGAGGGGTCGGCGGCAGCCCTGTTCCGGGCTGCCGCCGGGGCGTCACTTGCCCGCTTGCCGCAGCTTCTCGCTGGCGTCGTTCAGCGCGGTCTGCCACTGGTCGACGGTCTTGTCGCCGCTGATGATGCTGTTCGCGGTGTCGAAGAGCGTGCCCTTGATGTTCACGCCCTCGACCGGCGCGGTGCTTCCGAAGCCACCCACCAGGGCGGAGATGCTCGGGTCCTCGTAGAGCTGGTAGAACGGGGCGATCTCGGCGGGCAGCGTCGAGGCGATGCCCTTGATCGGCTGGATCGCGTTGGCCTTGGCGAAGATGCCGGCGGCCTCGTCGGAGTAGAGGTACGCGACGAAGTCCTTCGCGGCGTCCTTGTTCTGCGCGCCGCTGGGAACCCAGGCGGACTCGACGATCGTGGTCAGGTAGCGCTTACCACCGGCGTTGACCGCCGGCAGCGGGGCCATCGCCCACTCGAAGCCCTGGGCGCGCGGAGCGTCCTTCATCTCGCCGACGACCCACGTGCCGTTCGGCATGAACAGGGTCTTGTTGTCGAGCAGGGACTGCTGGTTCTTGGTGAAGTCCTGCTCGTTCGCGTACCCCACGGTGGTCTTCGCCGCGTAGCTCAGCAGCCGGGCGGTGATGTCCAGGACCTGGCGCCCCTGGGCGGTCTTCCAGACACCCTCGGAATACGTCATGACGTCCTTGTAGAACTGCTCACCGCCGACGTCGGCGAGCAGCGCGAAGAAGAACGAGTCCAGGTAGCCCGCGGTCGGGTACGTGAACAGCGCGATGCCCTCGGCCTTGGCGGCGTCGCCGAGCTTGAACATGTCGTCCCAGGTGGTTGGGACCTGCCAGCCCTTCTGCGCGAAGAGGCCCTTGTTGTAGACCAGCCCGGTCGGCGCGTAGTACATCGGCATCAGGTAGGTCTTGTCGTCGTTGTACGGGTTGGTGCTGAGGTTGCCCACGATCCCGTCGGCGAGCTTGGAGCGCACGGTGACCTGTTCACCAGGCACCGTCATGTCCAGGACTCCGGTGAGGTCCTCCAGTGCCTTGTCCTTGACCAGCGTCTCGGCGAGCGCTGCCTTGCGGCCCTGGGGCAGCACCACGACGTCCGGGAACTTGCCGGCCTTCATGTTGGGGCTGATCTCGTCCTCAAGGGTCTTCGAGAGCTGCAGCTGAACGTCCACATCGGGGTGCTTCGCCTTGTAGGCCTCGATGACCTGCAGGTACATGTCCCGGCCGTAGCCGCCCTCGAAGGCCGCGACCTTCAGGCTCTTCTTGCCGTCGGCGTTGTCGTCGCCTCCGGAACAACCTGTGAGCAGGCTGAGCGCCGTCGCCGCGGCGACGGCTAGGACGATGGGTTTTCTCAACATGGGGGTGGTCCTCCGTGGCGGTACGCACAACGGTGCGGGAGTGAGAGGCGAGCACGAGACACGGTCCGCCTAGATCGCTGGGCGGGCCGCGCGTTGTTACTGTGGCACCCGTAACATGACCCGTCAAGAATGATCTGCCCGCAGCAGGACGGTCAGCGTGGCCGCGGCGCCGCGGTGGACTCCCGGACGATGAGGGTGGCTGGCGTGAGCGATTCGCCCTCCGACTCGGTGTCGAGCAGGAGTGCGACAGCAGCCGCCCCGGAGCGGTAGAAGTCCTGCCGAACGGTGGTGAGCGGCGGGTGGCAGTAGGCGGCCAGCTCGATGTCGTCGACGCTCACGATCGAGACGTCCTGCGGCACCGAGCGCCCGCGCTCCCGCAGCGCCTTGATCAGCCCGAAGGCCATCTCGTCGCTGGCCACGAAGACGGCGGTGACCTCGGGAATCATCGCGAGGATCTGCCCCAGCCGGTAGCCCGACTCGGGCGACCAGTCGCCCTCCAGGGCTGGAGGCGCGTCGATCCCGGCAGCGGCCAGGCACTCCTGCCAGCCCTGCCGACGCTGCCGCGCCTCGATCCACTCGTCCGGCCCGGCTACGTGCCACACCTGGCGGTGCCCCAGGTCCAGCAGGTGTTGGGTGGCCGCGCGCCCCGCCTCGTGCTGGTCGATGCCCAGCACCCGCGCCCCGGTCGTGCGCGAGCCGTCCACCGTGACGGTGGGGATGTCCCGGGTGATGTCCTCCATCCGCTGGGTCACGGAGATCAACGGGACCGCGATGATGATGCCGTCGACGCCCTGATCAGAGAGCTTGAGCAGGGACTTCTCCATCAGTGCGGTGTCCAGCTCGGCGATGGTCGCGATGCTCACCGAGTAACCCGCCTGACCGGCCGCCGCCTCCACCCCGGCGGTGACCCCCGAGCGCGAGTAGTAGCCGCCGGCCTGTAGCAGGACCAGGCCGAGGGTGAAGCTTCGTCCCGAGGACAGCAGCCGGGGAGCGCCGTTGTACCGGTATTTGAGCTGCTCGACCGCGTCGAGTACGCGACGTCGGGTTTCCGCGTTGACGTTCGGCGAGTTGCGCAGCGTACGCGAGACCGTCTGTGCCGACACGCCAGCGGCACGTGCCACGTCGGTCATGCTCGGTTGCTTGTCGCGCATTGTCGCCTCGGTCATCCGCCCCGCCCTCCTGAGAACCCGGTACGGCGGCATCCTAGCGCCATTGTTATAAATGGCACGGGTAACATAGGCTCCTGCCATGATCGAGACGACCCGGCCGAGCAGCACGCTGACACCGTCGCCCAGGCCATCACCCGCGCTCGGCTGGAGCGGCAGTCAGCTTCACCGGCACGGCGTCCCCCACCGCGTCCTCTCCGGCGCCCTGCACTACTTCCGGGTCCACCCACAGCTGTGGCGCGACCGGATCCGGCGACTGGCCGACCTCGGTCTCAACACCCTCGACACGTACGTGCCGTGGAACTTCCACCAGCCGCACGCCGAGCGCGCGCCCCGCTTCGACGGCTGGCGTGACCTCGAGGCGTTCATCGCGCTCGCCGGCGAAGAAGGCCTCGACGTCGTCCTGCGGCCCGGCCCGTACATCTGCGCGGAGTGGTCCAACGGCGGCCTGCCAGCCTGGCTGACCGCGCGTGACGTGGTCCTGCGCAGCTCCGACCCGGCGTTCATCCGGCCGGTCGAGCGGTGGTTCGACGAGCTGATTCCCCGTATCGCACGGCAGCAGACGCATGCTGGCGGACCGGTGGTGGCGGTACAGGTCGAGAACGAGTACGGCAGCTACGGCGACGACGAGGCGTACCTGCACTGGATTCGCTCAGCCCTGCTCGAGCGCGGCATCACCGAGCTGCTGTTCACAGCGGACGGCCCGACCGAGTTGATGCACGACGCGGGCACGGTGCCGGGCACCCTCGCCGCGGCCACCCTCGGCTCGAAGCCCGAGGCCGCCCGCGCCCTGTTCGCCACGCGCCGGCCCGACGAACCGTTCGTGGTCGCCGAGTACTGGAACGGCTGGTTCGACCACTGGGGCGAGCGACACCACGTCCGCACGGTGGACAGCGCCGTGCGCACTCTCGACGCCATCCTCGGCGAGGGCGGAAGCGTCAGCCTCTACATGGCCCACGGCGGCACCAACTTCGGGTTGTGGGCCGGCGCCAACGCGGACCGGGGTCGGCTTCAGCCCACCATCACCAGCTACGACTCCGACGCGCCCATCGCCGAGGACGGAACGCTCACCGCCAAGTTCCACGCCATGCGTGCGGCGCTCGGCGTGACCGGGCAACTGCGGGTGCCCGAGCGGATGCCGGTGCTGCCGCCGACGCGGGTGCCGCTGACCCACCGCGCCGACCTGATCGCCGGCCTGCGCGCCGTGCCCGCACCGGAGTCGACCGGTCCGCGGCCGGCCACCTTCGAACAACTCGGCCTGGACGCCGGGATGGTGCTGCTCACCGCCCACCCGAAGATCCCGACGGGCGAGCACACCATCATCCTCAGCGACGTGCGCGACCGGGCGATCGTCCTCGCCGACGGCGTGCCGATCGGTGTCGCCGACGCCGATCATCCGGAGATACCGATTCGCGGCACCGGCGCGATCGTGCGCCTGGAGATCCTGGTGGAGAACCTCGGCCGGATCAACTACGGCCCACTGGTCGGTCAGCACAAGGGCCTGCTCGGACCAGTGCTCGTCGACCGCCGGATCGTGCACGGCTGGGCCAGCTCGCCGATCGCCCTGGCCGAGTGGACACCTGACGACCTGCGTCGCGCCACCACCGCCGGGCCGGCCAGCACCGGCGCCGGGTTCGCGGTCGCGACGGTGCCCGTCGAGCAGCCGGCGGACACCTTCCTCGCCCTGCCCGGCTCGGTGCACGGCATGGTCTGGGTCAACGGATTCCTGCTCGGTCGCTACTGGGACATCGGTCCGCAGGTGACGCTCTACTGCCCCGCGCCACTGCTGCGCGCCGGCGAGAACACGATCGTCGTACTGGACACCGACCGGCTCGGCCCGGTCCTGGAGCTGCGCGATCAGCCCGAGTTGGGCCCCACCGAGGAGTACGTGGAGGAGTTCGAATGACCGTCTGACCGCTCCCGGTCGCCCGCCGTGCGAGCGGGCGACCGGGCCCGACCGGCCGGTCAGGCGTGCTTGCCGCGGCGACGCTTCAGCAGGAGGAATCCCAGGCCGGCCGCCAGCAGGGCGGCACCGCCACCGGCGACGAGCGGCATTGTGGTCGAGCTGTCGTCGTCGGCGGTCAGCTCCCGGGAGCCGAGCTCGGTGACCGGCTCGGAGCCGTCGGACTCGGCCTCCGTGGCGGTGTTCGCGCTCGGGCTCGCACTGGGGGTGGGGGTGGCGCTCGGGGACGGGGACGGGGACTTCGTGGGGGCCGCGTCGATGGAGGCGAGCGAGTCGCCGTTGAGCGCGACCTTGACCTTGGCCTGACCACCGCCGGAGGACACGACGGCGACTGACAGCTTGCTCGCCTTGTCCGTCAGCTTGGTGATGGCGTCCGCGTTCGGCGGCGCGTTGTTGGTGGCTGTCTTGTCCGCCGTCGTGGTGTCGATGAGTGACGAGGCACCGTAGGAGCCCTTGGGGACACGGTAGGCGTGCACGCCCTCGAGCTTCGCGTCGAAGTTGCCGGCCGCGTGGCGGTACTCGATGACGAGCCGGTCGCCGCCCAGGGCGATGTCCAGGGCCCGGACTCCGCTGCCCTTGCCGTGCAGGGAGCGCAGCGTGTAGACCCCCGACTTGGTGACCTTCTGGGACGCCCCGCCGTTGAGCCATCCGGCACGGATCATCTCCGGTGCGGAGAAGCCGGCCGGCCGGTAACCACCGGCCATGATGGTCGTGTGGCTGGCGCCCCCTGACTTGCACGCGCCCAGGTTGCCGCCGGTGCACTTGACGCGACCCTGGTGCCCGAAGCCCAGGTTGTGCCCGAGTTCGTGGCCGACGACGTCGATGCCACTGGCGGTGCCGTAGAGGTTGATCCAGGTGGTCGGGCCGGGCAGGGTGGCGAGGCCGGCCCAGGGGCAGTTCGTCTTCTGCGCCGGGAAGACGATCGAGATGCTGTCGTAGTCCTCGCCCGCGACCAGGCCCCGCTTGGCGAGTTCGTCACGGGTCATCTGATTGATCTTGCCGTGCGGGCAGCCGGCGGCGCTGAGGTCCAGCTTGATCGGGCCGAGGAACTGCTCCGGTACGGCGGGCACCAGCTTGTACTGCCCACGCGACAACTCCGACAGGTACGACGCGGCCGAGTCGCTCTTCGCGCCGAAGTAGGTGTCCGGCGTGGACGCCTTCACCTTGTCCGGGAACTGGAAGGAGGCGTCGCTGAACTCCACCAGGACGGGGAGCATCTTCCTCTTCACCGGTGCGGCGGCCGCGGGGGTGCCGGGGAGCGTGGCGGTGGCCAGCACGGTGATGCCTGTGGCCAGAGCGATACGGCCGAGGGCGGACAGCTTCATGGGGTCCTATTCCTTGAGGGGGGATGCCGGACGGCCAGGACGCCGATGTCCGTGGCCGCCCGGCAGCGTCGGGCCGCTTGGCGCTAAGGCGGCCGATGACGGGGGATTCCTGCCGGTCTCGTGCGGGTTCGTGGCCGCAGGCGGGGCCGGGCCGCCGCACCAGACCGGTGGGGGTGGGCGGGAGCGGCTACCAGGACGACGGGAGAGAAAGAGTCAGGAGCAGCCAAAGCTGCCGCATACACCACATCCTATGACATCCTATGTCCGATGTCATATGACCGTAGGTCGCATCGATGTGTCAGTCAAGCCGGCGGGGCAGGGGCGGCTATCGTGCAGCTCGTGACGCACGAACGTGAGCTGCTCTCGCCTGTCGACCTGTGCCAACGGGACGGGCGACTCAACCCCGCGGCGGTGGGCTGGACCCGGCGTCCCCTGCACACCGCGAACCTGCGCGGCTGGGGCCGGACCAAACGATGGGAGTACTGGGGCATCGTGACCCCACGGCACATCATCGGGCTGGTCGCCTCGTCGCTGGACTACGCCGGTGTGCACAGTGTCTACGTGCTCGACCGGGACAGCGGCACCGAGACGACTGCCGACGTGGTGGTGCCGCTGGCGCGGGGCGCTGTGCTACCGCCGCACTGCGGCGTGGGCGAGGCGGGCGCCCGCGGCGGTGGCCTGGCGATCCGGATCGTCCAGCGCCCGGACGGCACCGCGATCTCGGCGAGCGCCAGTGGCGTACGGCTGGAGGTGGACGTGCCGTTGCCGGCCGGTCACGAGTCACTCGGGGTCGTCGTGCCGTGGAGCACCAGACGATTCCAGTACACGGTCAAGGACGTCGGCCGCCCGGTGCTCGGCACGCTGGAACTGCACGGCCAGACGTACGAGATCGGTGGGCCGGACGCGTTCGCCGTGCTGGACCACGGTCGCGGCAGATGGCCGTACTCGGTCAGCTGGAACTGGGCCGCCGGCGCGGCGCCGGGACGAGCGATCCAGCTCGGCGGTCGGTGGACCGACGGCACCGGGGTCACCGAGAACGGCCTCTTCGTCGACGGTCGCCTGCACAAGATCGGCGAGGAGCTGCGCTGGACCTACGACCGGGCGGACTGGCTGCGCCCCTGGCGGATCAGCGGCGACCGGGTCTCTGTCGAGTTCCAGCCGTTCCACGAGAAGGTGTCCCGCACCAACCTGGGTGTCGTCGCGAACGAGACGCACCAGTGTTTCGGGCACTTCTCCGGCTGGGCGAAGACCGACGACGGAACGACGGTGAGCCTCGACGGGCTCGTCGGTTGGGCCGAGGAGGCACGCAACCGCTGGTAGTGGTTTGCCGCCACCACGCGCACACCGCGCCAGCGCACGGCAGCGCTTCGAACTGTGGACACCTCGCCTCCGTGTTTATGATCGACGACCCCGACCGGGGCACGGAAGGCTGGCCGTTCGGCCCAGAACAAGAGGTGAGGTGCGCGACGGTGATCCGCGAGGCGTACGCCTGCTGGGTGCGCGAACCCGGCGCGGCCGAGATCCGGCCGGTGTCGCTGACCGCCCCCGGCCCCGACGAGGTGCTGGTCCGGGCCCGCTACTCCGGGGTCAGCCGGGGCACCGAGACGCTGGTCTTCACCGGTCGGGTGCCCGCCGACCAGCACGCCGCGATGCGCGCGCCCTTTCAGGAGGGTGACTTCCCCGGCCCGGTGAAGTACGGCTACCTCAGCGTGGGCGTGGTCGAACAGGGCCCGCCGGACCTGCTCGGGCGGACGGTCTTCTGCCTGCACCCGCACCAGAGCGCGTACGTCGTGCCCGCCACCGCCGTGGTGCCCGTGCCGGAGGGGGTGCCGGCGGCCCGGGCGGTGCTCGCCGGCACCGTGGAGACCGCCGTCAACGCGCTGTGGGACGCCGCGCCGCTGGTCGGTGACCGGGTCACCGTGATCGGCGCCGGCATGGTGGGCTGCTGCGTCGCGGCGCTGCTCGCCCGGTTCCCCGGCGTGCAGGTCGAACTGGTCGACACCGACGCGCGCCGGGCCGGCGTGGCCGGGGCGCTCGGTGTCGACTTCGCCGACCCGGCCGACGCCCGCGCTGACCGTGACCTGGTCGTGCACGCCAGCGCCACCGCCGCCGGCCTGCAACAGTCGCTGGACCTGCTCGCACCGGAGGGCACGGTCATCGAGCTGAGCTGGTACGGCGACCGCCCCGTGCAGGTGTCGCTGGGCGGCGCGTTCCACTCCGGTCGACTCACCGTCCGCAGCAGCCAGGTCGGCATGGTGGCACCCGCCCGACGGGGGCGGCGCAGCTACGCCGACCGCCTGGCGCTCGCCCTGGACCTGCTCGACGACCCGGCCTTCGACGCGTTGATCACCGGCGCGTCCCGGTTCGCGGAGCTGCCCGACGTGCTCGCCCGACTCAGCTCGGGTGACCTGCCCGCCCTCTGCCACCTCATCACCTACGACGACGGGGAGTGACAGTGTTCAGCGTGACCGTTCGAGACCACATGATGATCGCCCACAGTTTCCGAGGCGAGGTCTTCGGGCCCGCCCAACGCCTGCACGGCGCGACGTTCGTGGTGGACGCGACGTTCCGCCGGCCCGACCTGGACGCCGACGGGATCGTCGTGGACATCGGCCTGGCCACCGAGCAGCTGCGGGCCGTGCTGAGCGAGCTGACGTACCGCAACCTCGACGACGAGGCGGCCTTCGCCGGGGTGAACACCACCACGGAGGTGCTGGCCCGTACTGTCGCGGACCGACTGGTCGAGCGGGTGCACGCCGGTCAGCTGGGAGCGGGAGCGCGCGACCTGGCCGGCATCACGGTCACCCTGCACGAGTCGCACATCGCCTGGGCGAGCTACGAGCGGTCACTGTGACCGATGCGGGCCGGGCGGTGCACGTCGTCCTGCCCGGTGACATCGACGACCCGGCCACGCCCAGCGGCGGCAACAGCTACGACCGGCGGATCTGCGCCGGGCTGGGCGAGCGGGGCTGGTCGGTCCACGAGCACCCGGTGCCCGGCGCGTGGCCGCACCCCGAGCCGGCCGACCGGGCGACGCTGGCCGGGCTGCTCGCCGCCACGCCCGACGACGCCGTGGTGCTGCTCGACGGCCTGATCGCCTCGACCGTGCCGGACCTGCTCGCCCCGCACGCCCGTCGGCTGCGTCTGGTGGTCCTGGTGCACCTGCCGCTCGACGACGAGCCGGAGGCCCGCGCGCTGGCCACCGCCCGGGCCGTCGTCACCACCAGCGAGTGGACCCGCCGCGCCCTGCTGGCCCGGCACCCGAGGCTCGCCGAGAGGATCCGGGCCGCGCCGCCCGGGGTGCGGCCCGCGCCGCCGGCCGCCGGCTCCGCGACCGGCGACCGGTTGCTCTGCGTCGCGGCGGTCACCCACCACAAGGGGTACGACGTGCTGGTCGACGCGTTGGCCACGCTGGTCGGGCGGGAGTGGACGATGCTCTGCGCCGGGACGCTGGCCCGGGAACCGGACCTCGTGCACCGGCTGCGCGACCGGCTGACCGGGGCGGGTCTCACCGAGCGGGTGCGGCTGGCCGGCCCGCTGACCGGCGCGGCGTTGGACGACGCGTACGCCGCCGCCGACCTGCTGGTGCTGCCGTCGCGGGGCGAGACGTACGGCATGGTCGTCACCGAGGCGCTGGCCCGGGGCCTGCCGGTGGTGACCACCGAGGTGGGCGGGCTGCCGGAGGCGCTCGGCCACGCCCCCGACGGTGACCGACCGGGACTGCTGGTCCCGCCCGGCGACCCGGCGGCGTTGGCCGCCGCGCTGATCCGCTGGCTGGACGACGACGCGCTGCGCGCCCGGCTACGGCGTGCCGCGCTCGCCCGGCGCGACACCCTGACCGACTGGTCGGTGACCGCCGCGCTGCTGGCCGGCGTACTGAAGGAGGTGGCGGAATGACCGCCGAGGAGACCCTGCCGTTCGCCGACTGGCTGCGGTTGCGGGAGCCGGCCGACGCGGCGGCGCGCGCCGAGGACCTGCTGGACGCCGTCCGCGCCCGGCCGACCGCCAACGCCCCGATGGTGATCCACGACCTGGGCAGCGGCACCGGCTCGATGAGTCGTTGGCTGGCCGCCCGGCTGCCCGGGCCGCAGCACTGGGTGCTGCACGACCGGGACGCCGACCTGCTGGCCCGCGCCGCCGAGGGCATGACCGGGGTGCGAGCCGCCGACGGCGCCCCGGTGACAGTGCGGACGAGCTGCGGTGACCTCACCCGGCTGACCGCCGCCGACCTGGCCGGGGCGTCACTGGTCACCGCGTCCGCGCTGCTGGACATGCTCACCGCGGAGGACGTCGAACGGGTGGTGGCCGCCTGCGTCGGCCGGCCCGCGCTGTTCGCCATCTCGGTGACCGGGCGGGTCCGGCTCAGCCCGACCGACCCGCTCGACGAGGAGGTCGAAGCCGCGTTCAACGACCACCAGCGGCGTACCGTCGATGGCCGGCGGCTGCTCGGCCCGGATGCCGCCGCCGCCACGGTCGCCGCGTTCGCCCGGCACGGCGTCGACGTGCGGGAACGACCCAGCCCGTGGCGGCTCGGCCCGGAGCAGGCCGACCTGGCCGCCGAGTGGTTCCGAGGTTGGCTCGGGGCCGCCTGCGCGCAGCGCCCCGACCTGGCCGGCCCCGCCCAGGCGTACGCCCGCCGTCGGCTGGCCGACGCGGCCGCCGGCCGACTCACCGTGCTTGTCGACCACACCGACCTCCTCGCCGGTGGATGAACCGTTCACGCCCTGGGTACGTGGACTAGGGCAAGTGGACGATCTTCAAGGGGAGGGCCGGCGCGGATGTTCTGGGCCTGGGCACGAGTGGTCGGCGGGGTGGGTCTGCTCGCCGTCCTGCTGTGGCAGGTGGGCAGTGGCCCGTTCCTCGCCGGAGTACGACTGATCGACGCGCCGGCGTTGGCAGCGGCGCTGGTCATCGGGGTGCTCACCACGGTCTGCGCGGCGTGGCGGTGGAGCCTGGTCGCCGGCGGCCTCGGTGTCCGCCTGCCGCTGGCGACGGCGGTGGCGCACTGCTACCGGGCGGTGTTCCTCAACGCCACACTGCCCGGCGGTGTGCTCGGCGACGTGCACCGGGCGGTGCGCCACGGCCGCGACGCCGGTGACGTCAGCCGGGGAATCCGCGCGGTGGTCTGGGAACGTACCGCCGGGCAGGTGGTCCTGGTCGGCGTCGCGCTGGTGGTGCTCGCGGCCTTCCCGTCCCCGGTGCGGCCGTACCTGCCGGTCGCCGCCGCGCTCGTCGTCGCCGGCGGGCTGGTCGTCGTGCTGGCGGCCCGGGTCCTACCCAACGGCGGCGGGTCCCGCTGGGCCACGGCGCTGCGTACCGCAGTGGCGGACGTGCGGTCAGGGCTGCTGGCGCGGCGCACCTGGTTCGGTGTGCTGGTCGCCTCGGCGGTGATGGTCGCCGGTCACCTGGCCACCTTCCTGGTGGCGGCGCGCACCGCCGGATCCGACGCCCCGCTGTCCCGACTGTTGCCGTTGACGCTGCTCGCCCTGCTCGCCATGGGCCTACCGTTGAACGTGGCCGGCTTCGGGCCACGGGAGGGGGTGGCCGCGTGGGTGTTCGGCGCGGCCGGTCTCAGCGCTGCCGAGGGTGTCGCCACCGCCACCGTCTACGGTGCACTGGTGCTGGTGGCCAGCCTGCCGGGTGCCGCCGTGCTGCTGGCCCGTCGGCGTCGAACTCCGGCCGCCGCCCGGGAAGCCACCTCCGACGGCGGCTGTTGAAGTCGATGGTGAGACGGTACGCGTCGCCGGACGGCGGTGGCGCCGGACGAAGGAGTCCCATGCCCGAAGCATTGCCGGTTGCCACGATCCGCACGCAGGTCACGGTGCCGCTGGCGTTTCCCGACGGCTACTCCACGACCGCCCGGGTGTTCACCTTCAAGGGCCTGGTGGACGGTAGGGAGCATTTGGCCCTCGGCCTCGGTGACTGGGCCGGTGCCCTGGACCGGCTCGCGGTCGGGGGAGAGGCGCCGCTGGTGCGTCCGCACAGCGAGTGCCTGACCGGCGACGTGTTCGGCAGCGAACGCTGCGACTGCGGCCCCCAACTGCGCGAGGCGGTGCAGCGGATCGCCGAGACCGGTGGGTTCCTGCTCTACCTGCGGCAGGAGGGCCGTGGCATCGGCCTGTACGCCAAACTGGACGCGTACGCGTTGCAGGACGCCGGGTTGGACACCTACCAGGCCAACGTCGCGCTGGGCCGGGGCGAGGACGAGCGGGACTACACGGCCGCCGCGCAGATGCTGGCCACGTTGGGCGTGCCGCGGGTCCGACTGCTCAGCAGCAACCCGGACAAGGAAGACCAGTTGACCCGGCTGGGCGTGGACGTGGTCGAACGGATCCTCACCAGCGTCTTCCTGTCGCCGGCCAACGCCGAGTACCTGGCGGCCAAGGCGGCCAAGGCGGCGGAGATCGAGGCGGCGGACGCGCTCGCGGGTCGCACTCCTGAGCAGCCCCGATGAGTTGCCGGCCGGAGCCGACGCGGCCGTACGTGCTGCTGAGCTGCGCCGCCTCCATCGACGGGTACATCGACGACGCCACCGAGCAGCGGTTACTGCTCTCCAACGACGAGGACCTGGACCGCGTCGACGCGGTCCGCGCCAGCTGCGACGCCATCCTGGTCGGCGCCGGCACCGTCCGGCGCGACGACCCGCGGCTGCTGGTGCGCTCCCCGAGCCGTCGGGCCGAGCGGGTCGCGGCCGGTCGACAGGCCTCGCCCACCAAGGTCACGCTGACCGCCCAGGGCGACCTCGACCCGACCGCGCGCTTCTTCACCGCCGGTGATTCGGTGCGGCTCGTCTACTGCGCCACCGGCGCGCTGGAGAAGACCGAGGAGCGGGTCGGCCGACTGGCCACAGTGGTCGACGCGGGTGAGCCCGTCGACCCGGGGTGGCTGCTGAGCGACCTGGCCGCGCGGGGTGTGCGGCGGTTGATGGTGGAGGGCGGCGGGACGGTGCACGCCCAGTTCCTCGCCGCCGGTCTCGCCGACGAACTGCACCTGGTGGTCGCCCCGTTCTTCGTCGGCGACGGCCGTGCGCCCCGGTTCGTCGGCGAGGGTCGCTTCCCCTGGCACCCGGGTCGCCGCGCCCGCCTGGCCGAGGCTCGCCAGATCGGCGACGTGGTCCTGCTCCGCTACGCCCTCTCCGAGCGCTGCCCGGCCGACTGATCGGGGCCCGCGCGCTGTGCCGCCGCGCTCTGCCGCGAGCCGTCGATTGGTTATTCTGTCGACGGCGGTGCCGGTGCCCGGACAGAATCCCCGGATGTCCGTTTCGCCGCTGGCCCTTCTGCGCTGGCAGTTCGACCTGACCTGGTCGCTGTTCGAGTACCACCTCGAGCGACTCGACGCGGCTGACGCCCTCTGGGAGCCGGCCGCCCACTGCTGGTCGGTGCGGCAGGGCGTCGACGGCACCTGGGTTCCGGACTGGGCCGACACCGAACCCGACCCGGTCCCGGTGCCGACGATCGGTTGGCTCACCTGGCACGTCGGCTGGTGGTGGACCGTGGCGATGGACCATCTGCGGGGGGTGCCCGCGCCCGACCGCACGGCCGTCACCTGGCCGGGCCCGGGCGAGCCGACTGTGACCTGGCTGCGTGACCTGCGCACCGAGTGGCTGGGTCTGCTCGACCAGCTCAGCGAGCGTGACCTCGACCGCACCGCGACCTTCCCCTGGCCGGACGGGACCGACCACACCGTCACGCACACGATTGGCTGGGTCAACGCCGAGCTGATGAAGAACGTCGCGGAGATCGGCCAGCTCCGGCTGATGCGCGCGGCACAGCAGTCTCGACGGTGATGCGCGGATCCTGGTCGATAGGGTGGCGGGCGTGCCCGGACTGGTGAAGATCACTGAACACAACGTGGAAGCCGCCTGCCGGTTGCAGGTGCGACCCGACCAGGAGAAGTACTCGTCCCCGGTCGCCTGGTCCCTTGCCGAGGCGTACGCGCAGCCCGACATCGCCTGGCCACGTCTGATCGTGGAGGGTGATGAGGTCGTCGGCTTCCTGATGGGCTTCTTCGACATCGAGTGGGACCGACCGGACGACCGGCGCTCGGGCCTGTGGCGGCTGAACATCGCCGCCGAGCAACAGGGCCGGGGGTACGGCCGCTTCGCGGTGGACGCCGTTCGTGCGGAGGCCCGCAGCCGAGGGCACGACCAGATCTACACGACCTGGGAATCGGGGGAGGACGGCCCGGAGGGGTTCTATCTCACCCTCGGATTCCGTCCGACCGGGGAGACCAGCGGAGGTCAGATCGTCGCCGTCCGGTCCGTCCACTGACCAGGCGGCATCACCTCGGTTGTTCGACGGCCTGGCCGCGCTCGGCGGGCGCCACAGTGGTGCCTGCCGCCCTCATTTCGAGGGGCACCGCGTCGGACCTGTCCCGCGTAGGCTCCCAGCCGCGCAAAGACAACCTACGGGGGATCGGTCGACATGACGAAGAACAGCCTTAGCCGCCGCGCTCTGCTCTACGGCACGCCGGTGCTGGCGGGAGCTGCGGCGCTGACCGCCGCTGAGCCGGCGATGGCGGCGGGTTCCGACACCTCGGTGGTGTCGCCGAAAGACTATGGCGCGGTTGGTGACGGCGTCACGGACGACACCGCGGCTGTGCAGCGGTGCCTGTCGCAGGGCCGGGCCGTGGACTTCGGCGGCCCGGGCAACGTCTACCTGATCACGAACACGCTCACGGTCTACCAGGCCACGCCGCAGATATTGCGAGGCCACGGTGCCACCATCAAGGCGGGTGCCGCAGTCAACCTGATGCGTCTGGGCAGGGCGCGCCACTCGCTCGACGGCCTCAACTTCGACGGAACAAGCCAGCCGGGTGGCGTCGGTGTGATCATCGAGGGTGACGCTCAGTACAGCTCCATCGTCAACTGTCGGTTCACGAACATCGGCGGCTCCGGCGTGTCCGTCTCTTCGGGCGCGCACCATGTCACAGTCGCCGGCTGCTTCTTCGACCACTGCGGGCACGGCTCCACGGTGGCCGACAACAACTATCGCAGCTCGATCTACGTCGCCGATGCCGACTTCTGCGTTGTCACCGACAACCGCGTCCTCAATTGCAACTGGGGCATCATCTTCCGCGGCGATTCGGCCGCGGTTGGCATCAACTTCTATACCTGTCAGTCCAACGTCATCACCGCGGTCAGTCCGCCCGTTGCGATTTCGCAGGGCATCTCGAACCGCTACGGCCGCAACGGCAAGATTGCCGGCAACACGGTCATCGGCTTCGACGACAACAGCATCGACTGCTGGGGTTGTAACACGACCATCATCGCCGGCAACAGCACCAAGGGCGGCAAGGACGGCGTCTTCGTCGGCGACCCGTCCAGCTCCAACATCGTCGTCAACGGCAACACCTTCAACGGGCCCCAGCGCGGGGTGCGAGTTTTCAGCCAGGAGACGGTGACTCCAGCCCTGGTCATCGGGGTCACCATCGTCGGCAACACCATCACCCAGCCCACCGACGGCGGCGTCCTGATCTCCCGGAACAACCTCTCCCAGGTCACCGGGATCACAGTGTCCGACAACGACATCCACGTAACGGGCGCCGGCAGCTACGGAGTGAAGGTGGTCAACGCCGAGTTGGTGCGCGTGCTGGGAAACCGGATCTACCGACCGCTCCAGCAGGGCATCCACCTGAGCGGCGTCGACATCACCGAGGTCGCGCACAACACGGTTTCCGACGCCGGTTACCAGACGCCCAACACCTACAGCGCCATCGACATTGTCGGCTCGAACCGAGTCACCGCCCGCGACAACGTCGCCTACGGCAATGCGAAGCATGCGGTCGCGATCAACAGCGGGGTGGGTATGACGGTCACCGGCACACGATGGCGCTCGCTGGGTGCCGGCGGCATCAGCAACGGGGCGACCGGCACCGTACTCGCCGACAACGTTCAGTTTTGACGTGACGCCGCCGCCCGAGCGCGGCGACGTGCTCCGGCGGTCGGTAGGTCAACCGCCGCGCTGAGCGGTGCAAGCTGTCGCGCCGATCTCCCGCCGTCCCGCGGACGTCAACCGTCCTGACGGCTGCGACTGCGACTGACCGAGTGATCAGCACCGCTGCGGGGGCTGCGTACGATGCGGGATCGAGTTCCCCTCGTCGCGGCGGAGGTATCGGGCAATGGCAGGCCAGCACGAGGGTTTCGCACTCGGTGTCGACCTCGGTACGTCCAACACGGTCGCGGTGCTGCGCTGGCCGGACGGGCGGACCCGTCCGCTGCTGATGGACGGTCAACCACTCAGTCCGTCCGCCGTCTACGCCGACCAGGACGGCACCCTGCACAGCGGCTGGGACGCCCGCCGGTTGGCGCAGACCGACCCGGGCCGGTTCGAGGCGAACCCGAAGCGTCGGGTGGACGAGCCGACCGTGCGGCTCGGCGACAACGCGTACCCGCCGGCCGAGCTGCTCGCCGCGGTGCTGGCGTCGGTCGCGCGGGCCGCGGTGGGCGCGGTGGGCTTCCTGCCCCCGGCCGTGGTCACCTGCCCGGCCGCCTGGGACGCGACGCGGCGGCAGGTCCTCGCCGACGCGCTGCTGCGGGCGGGTTGGCCGCAGGCGGCCGAGCACACCCTCGCCGGGCCGACCCCGCCGGGCACCCGTTTGCTGCGGGAGCCGGTGGCCGCCGCCCGCTACTACACGCAGGTGCTGCACCGTCCGGTGCCGGTCGGCGGGGCCATCGCGGTGTTCGACTTCGGTGGCGGGACGCTCGACGTCGCGGTGCTGCGCAACGAGGGCGCGGACCCCTGGGGCGACTCCGGCTTCAGCGTGGTCGCCGACGGCGGCCTGCCCGACCTGGGCGGCCTGGACCTCGACGCCGCGCTGGTACGGCGGGTCGGTGAGCTGGTCGGTGAGCGGCACGCCGCGCAGTGGGCCCGGCTCACCCGACCGGCGGATCCGGCGCAGCGCCGCGACCAGATCCGGCTCTGGGACGAGGTACGAGGCGCGAAGGAGACCCTGTCCCGGTCCGTTGTCGCGCCGGTCGCGGTGCCGGGAGTGGCCGAGCCGATCCAGCTGACCCGGGCGGACGTCGAACGGGTGGCCACGCCGCTGCTGCGGCGGGCGGTGCAGCGGGCCCGGGAGGTCATCGCCGCCGCCGGTCTGCGCCCCGACCAGCTCGCCGGGCTGTTCATCGTGGGCGGGTCGTCGCGGATCCCGCTGGTGGCCCGGATGCTGCACGCCGAGCTGGGGATCGCGCCGACGGTGCTGGACCAGCCCGAGTTGCCGGTGGCCGAGGGTGCCCTGACCGACCTGCCACTGCGCAAGCCGCTACCCGCCCCGGCGTACGCGGGACCACCAGTGGCCCCACCCGCGCCAGCTCCGGTGAGCCCGCCCGCCCCGGCCGCAGCACCCGCGCCGGTCGCACCGTCGCAGCCCTGGCCGGGATCCACCCCGCCGGTGGGCCCGCCCCCCGGGCCGGGCCTGGCCGGCGCGACCCCGACCTCGAGCGGCGGCGGGACCCGCTGGCGGCGGGCACGCTGGGTGGTGCTCGGCGCGGTGCTGGCGGTGGCCGGGGTGGCCACCGCGGCGACGCTCTACCTGACCCGGGACCGCTACCCGGACCTGGAGTTCGCCTCGCTGCGCGAACTGTCCCGGCTCTCGGCCGGCGCCGAACGTCCGACCGACATGTGGACGGCGGTGCTCGACGATCGGGCCTACCTCGCGTTCCCGCTGCCCGACGACCGGCTGGAGGTGGTGGCCGTCGACGCGGGCACCGGTCGCGAGGTGTGGCGCGAGCAGACCGACGTGCGCGCCGACGACTGGGAGGCGGTCATCGCCGTCCCCGGGGCGGTCGTGGTCCTCGCCGACGCGCCCGGCGACAGCACCCCCCGACCGATGGCCGTCCTCGACGGTCGGACCGGCGAGCAGCGCTGGCAGCGCGTTCTCCGTGGCGACGACGACGTCTACGTCGCCGACGACACGGCGGTGCTGGTCGACCGGGCCGCTGACGAACTGGTCGGCCTGCGCCTGACCGACGGCGCGACGAAGTGGACCCGAGCCAACCCCCGCGACCGGTACGCCGGTGGCCGTACCGTGGTCCGGCCGGTGGGCACCGACGCGGCGGCGGGCGGACCGGCCTTCCTCGACGGCACGCCCCGCGACCCGTGGACGGGCAAGGGGCGGCGACTCGTGCAGGTGGGCGCGGACCGGTCGGTGCGGCTGCTCGACATGGCATCCGGCGCGGTGCTGCGCCAGTGGGGCAGCGTCGCCGACCTCGACGACCTGGTGGTCGCCCACGAGGACCGCCTGTACGTGGCCGCCAACGAGGGCGGCTACCAGCTGCTCGCCTACGACCTGGGTTCCGACGCCGAACCGGTGGTGCTGCACCGCTCCGGGAACGACGAGTACCGCCCGACGGAGCTGGTCGCCTGCGGTCCCCGACGGGCCTGCCTGGTGCAGGTGCCCAACAGTGACGCCACGCGCACCGAGGTGGTGGCGGCCACCGAGGGTGAGCGTGCGATCCAGTGGTCGGCGCCGGGCGTGACCGGCCTGGTCCCGTTGGGTGAGCAACTGCTCGCCCAACGGGAGTCCCCGGAGCCGAGCGTCACCATCTTCGACGCCGCCGGCAAGCCGGTGCTGCGGGACCGGGGCGGGGTGGCGGTCCGCCTCGACGAGGGCAACCTGCTGGTCTTCGCCAAGGCGCCCAGCGTGGTGGTGGCCAACCGGGTGCTGGCCGGCGTGTGGGCCGAGTCCGGGAAGGTCGACGAGTTGGGCGAGCTGCAGGACGTACGCAGCTCGTCCTGCTCGTGGAACACCCACCTGATCGCCTGTGGCGCGGAGAAGGACTTCGTGCTGTACCGCTTCACCACCGACTGACGTCAGCGCCCCACCGGCCGGCTCGTACGATGCTCCGGTGAATCTTCGAGGTACGGTCCGCGCCGATCGTCCGTTGGTGGTGCTCGCCGTCGGGGAGGAGGCCCGCTACCTGCCGCCCGAGCTGCCGGTCCTGCTCACCGGCATGGGCAAGGTGAACGCCGCCAGCGCGGTGGCCGCGGTGCTGGCCGCCGGGCCGCGCCCGGCCCTGCTGCTCAACCTGGGTACGGCCGGGGCGTTGCGTCCCGGGTTGGCCGGCATCCACGAGATCGCCACCGTCCTCCAGCACGACCTGGACACCGAGCTGCTGCGCACGCTCACCGGCGAGACGTACGGGGCGCCGCTGTCGCTGGCCGCCGAGGGCGCGGTGCTGGCCACCGGTGACACCTTCGTGGCCGACGACGAGCAGCGGGACCGGTTGGCGCAGCGCGCCGACCTGGTCGACATGGAGGGGTACGCGGTGGCCTGGGCCGCCGCGCAGGCCGGTGTGCCGTGCCGGCTGGTCAAGCAGGTCAGCGACGAGGCGGGGGAGGGCGCGGCCCGGACCTGGCAGGAGTCGGTGGACGCGTGCGCCCGCGACCTCGCCGAGTGGGCCGCTCGACACGTCGGCTGAGCGTGCCGGGTCAGTCGTCGGGTTGCCGCACCCGCAGGCCCGGCGTGGTCTCCCGGGCGGCTCCGGGCAGCAGGATGTGCGCCGCCAGCCCGAGCGCGACGCTCGTGGTGACCAGCAGCGGTGGCCAGCGGCCGGCCCACGGCAGCGTCAGCAGCGGGAGGATGAGGCAGAGCATTCGCCGCCACGGCACGAGCATGGACACCAGCAGGGTGAACAGGACGCGGCCGATCACGAACAGGGCCGGACCGCCCATGATCAGTAGCAGCCATCCCACCGGTGTCGTACCGGTCGGCCGGGCGACGACCAGGTCGAACGAGGCCGCCGTGCCGACCACCCCGGCCAACATCACCAGATGGGTGTACGGCGCCACCCGTGCCGGGCGGCCAGCCCTCGCCCCGGCCTCCAGCAGTTCGCCGGCGCGAAAGACGTAGATCTGCCAGAGCAGCAGCATGACCGCGAACGCGCAGAACAGCGCGGCGACCCGGAGCCCGGTGAACTCTCCCCGACTCACCTGCAGGGTGGGCACCAGGATGATGTCGCCGAGGGCCAGGATGACGAACTGCTGGTACCGCTCGCCCAGATGAGCGGTGGTCCGCTCGTACTGGTCGAAGGGCACCCGGCCCAGCCCGGGCGTGGGGTAGCGGGCCGCCGCGGAGACCAGGTCGATCGCGATGGCGATGCTCCAGAGGGTCCAGTTCACCGTGTCGAACAGCGCGCCGGCGATCCAGAAGACGCCGGACACCAGGAACCAGAACAGGAACCGGGTGGCGCGGATCTCGGCCAACCGGTGCCGCTGTTGGTGCAGGCTGGTGATCAGGATGAAGCCGCGAATCACGTGCGTGCCGACGTACGCGACGGCGAAGACCAGCGCGTGCCCGCTGGCGATCTTGGGCAGCGACGCGCCCATCCCCACCGACCCGACCATGGCGACCATCAGGATGGCCTGGATGGGACGCTGCTGCGGGTCGTAGAACTCGGTGGTGGTGGCGGTGACCGACCAGGTCCACCAGATCGCGGTCAGCATCAGCAGGACCATCGTGGCGGTGGACCAGGTGTGGCGTTCCGCGAGCAGGGTCGAGGTTAGTGCGAGCGAGGCCACGAAGACCACGTCGAAGAGCAGCTCCAGCAGTGTGGCCCGGGTCGACCCGTCCGGACGGCGTACCAGCGCCCCGGTGCCTCCGGTGGTCATGCCGGGCCTCCCGCCGTTTCTTCCGAAAATTATCGGCGGTGTCGACACGGCTCGTCCCCGGATCGGCGATTCCCGCCGCTCACCGAGGGACGCCCGGAGGTTGGCACGGCGGACGCCCGCGCCCGGGACCTCGCCGAGGCGCCGGTGGGCACGTCGGTCGATGGCGCGCCGTCATTCGTCGGGCTTGCGCGTCCACAGGCCCGGTGTGGTCTCCCGTGCCGCTCCGGGAATCAGGATGTGACCGGCCAACCCGAGCGCCACGATCGAGGCCACCAGCAACGGCGGCCAGCCGCCGGCCCACGGCAGCACCAGCAGCGGCAGCAGTTGCCAGGCGACGCGCCGCCACGGCATGACCCACGACACCGCCATGGTGAACAGCACGCGACCGACCACGAACAGCGTTGGGCCGGTGATGATCAGCACGAGCCACGGCACCGGCGTCGTTCCGGTCGGCCTGCTGACGACCAGGTCGAACGTGGCGGCAGTGCTGACCACGCCGGCCAGCATGACCAGATGGGTGAACGGGGCCAACCGGGTGGCGCGGCTCCCCTTGGACCCGGCTGCCACCAACAACTCGCCAGCGCGGAAGACGTAGATCTGCCAGAGCAGCAGCATGACGGCGAAGGCGCAGAGCAGGGAGGCGAGCCGGAGGTGGTCGAGATGGCCCCGGCTGACCTGCAGCGTCGGCACCAGGATGATGTCGCCGAGGGCCAGGATGATGAACTGCTGGTACCGCTCGCCGAGGTGCTCGGTGGTCCGGCCGTACTGGGTGAGTGGCACCTTGCCCAGCCGGGGCGTGGGGTAGCGGGCCGCCCCGGCGACCAGGTCGATCGTTATGGCGATCCCCCAGAGCGCCCAGTTCGGAGTTTCTGACAGCGCGCCGGTGATCCAGAAGACGCTGGACACCGTGAACCAGAAGAGAAACCGGGTGGCCCGCTCCCTGGCCGTCTGGTGCCGCTGCCGGTGCAGGGCGGTGACCAGGATGATGCAGCGAATGACGTGCGTGCCGACGTACGAGGCCACGAAGAGCAGTTGGTGCCCGATGGTGACCATCGGCAGCGATGCCGCCATCGCCACCGACCCGACCATCGCAAGCATCAGGATGGCCTGGATCGGGCGTTGCTGCGGATCGTAGAACTCGGTGGTGGTCGCGGTGACCGACCACGTCCACCAGACGGCGGTCAGCATCAGCAGCAGCTTGGCGCCGCCGGCCCACGAGAGCTCTTCGGAAAACAGTTTCGACGTCAGGGCGAGGGCGGCCACGAAGACCACGTCGAAGAGCAGCTCCAGCAGCGTGGCCCGGGTCGACCCGTCCAGCCGGCGTACCAGCGTCGCATTCCCTTCGGTGGTCATGCCTGGCCTCCCGCCGCGTCTCCCGAGGATTATCGGTGCCCTGGCACGGGCCGTCCTCCGGATCGGTGATTCCCGCTGGTCGGGGAAGAGGGCGGGCGGAGCTTGCCACGGTGCGAGCGTCGCGCGATGCTGCACTGCATCCATCAATCTCGATCTCTTCGGAGGTTCGGATGCGTCGCTCCCCACTGGCCGCCCTCGCCCTGACCATCCTGCTGCTCCTCGCACCCGGCGCGGCGCAGGCCGCCGTCCCCGACCGGGCCGCCGCGCCCACCACCGACCCGGCGGCCCTGCTGAGCGGGGTACGCACCGCGGGCACCGCCTGGGGCCTCGACCCCGCCACCGGCCGGATGACCCTCACCGTCGACGACACCGTGACCCCCCGCGACCTGCGCGCACTGCGGACGGTGGCCGATCGGGCCGGCGCGCTGCTGCGCCGTGAACCCGGAACGCTGCGCCCGCTGATCGCCGGCGGGCAGGGCATCTACGGCGGCGGCGCGCGCTGCTCGCTCGGCGCGAACGCACGCAGCGGCAGCACCTACTACGTGATCACCGCCGGGCACTGCACCGCGGCTGCCGCCACCTGGTACGCCGACAGCGCCCAGAGCACCGTGCTCGGCACCCGCACCGCCACCAGTTACCCCACCAACGACTACGGGCTGATCCGCTACACCGGTCGGATCGCCCACCCGAGCGCCGTCTACACCTACCCCGGCCTGCTGACCATCAACGGCCCCGGCAACGCGTACATCGGTCAGGCGGTGTGCCGCAGCGGCAGCACCACCGGGGTGCGCTGCGGCACGGTCACCGGTCTCAACCAGACCGTCAACTACGCCACCGGCGTGATCTACGGCCTGATCCGCACCAACATCTGCGCCGAGCCGGGGGACAGCGGCGGACCGCTCTACGTGGCCGCCACCGGCACCATCCTCGGCATCCTCTCCGGCGGCACCGGCAACTGCACGGCCGGCGGCACCACCTACTACCAGCCGATCGCGGAGGTGCTGGCCACGTACGGCCTGACGCTGCCCTGACCGCGGGACACCGCTTGCCCGTCCCGCGCGCGACACCTAGGCTCGGCGACGCCCAGCACCCCGCCGCGAGGACGTGTGCCCGATGCCGACCGACCCCCGACCTGACCAGGCGAGTGTGCCGGCCGGCTACCCGTCGGTGGAGGTGGCCGCGGTGGGGGAGACGATGGTGGTGCTCTGCCCCGCGCCGGGCGAGCCGCTGGAGCACGCCGAGCGGGTCGCCGTCTCGGTCGGCGGCGCCGAGTCCAACGTGGCCGGTTACCTGGCCCGCCTGGGACACCTGACGACCTGGGTGAGCCGGGTCGGCGACGACCCCTTCGGTCGGGCTGTCGTGCGGCACGTCGCCGCCGCCGGTGTCCGCGTCGACCAGGTGTGCGTGGACCCGGCCGCCCCCACCGGCCTGTACGTCAAGGACCCGGGCCCGCAGGGGACCGCCGTGCACTACTACCGGGCCGGGTCGGCGGCCACCCGGATGGACCCGGCCACGCTGGCCGACCCGGCGCTGGCCGGTGCCCGGGTGCTGCACCTGTCCGGGATCACCCCGGCGCTGTCCGCGTCCTGCCGGGCGCTTGTCGAGCACGCGGTGACCGACCGGCCGTTGCCGGCGGCACGGGTCAGCTTCGACGTCAACCACCGTGCCCGGTTGTGGTCCGCCGAGCAGGCCGCGCCGGTGCTGCGTGACCTCGCCAACCGCTGCGACCTCGTCTTCGTCGGGCAGGACGAGGCGGAGACTCTCTGGGGCGTCACCGACCCGACGGCCGTGCGTGAGGTGCTGCCCGCTCCGGAGACGGTGGTGGTCAAGGACGGCGCGGTCGGCGCCACCGCGCTGGTCCGCGACGCCGAACCGGTCTTCGTGCCCGCTCCCCGGGTGACGGTGGTGGAGCCGGTCGGTGCCGGCGACGCCTTCGCCGCCGGCTACCTGGCCGGGCTGCTGCGCGGCCTCGACCCCGTGCGGCGGTTGCGCCTCGGCCACCTGATGGCGGCGCAGGCGTTGACCAGCAGCGCCGACAACGCCCCGGTCCCGCCGTGGGCCTGGTTCGAGAAGCTGATCGACGCCCCGGCCGACGCCTGGTCGCCGCTCGACCTGACCGACCTGGGGGCGACGACCTGAGTCGGGCCGCCGGGTGGCGCCCCGGCCAGCAGCAACACTGTCACCGCGACCTCGGATGGAGTGTTCCATGACCACACCGGACTTCGACCACATCTTCGGCGGCGCCCGGGTGATGGCGATCCTGCGCGGCCTTCCGGTCGCCGAGACCGTTCGGCTCGCCGAGCGGGCCTGGGACCTCGGCATCGACGTGGTGGAGGTTCCGGTGGCCACCGCCGACGCGGTGCCGGCGCTGCGGGCCGCCGTCGCGGCGGGGGCCGAACGCGACCGGATCGTCGGTGCCGGCACCGTGCTCGACGTCGACCAGGTCGCCGCGGCGGCCGACGCGGGCGCCCGGTTCACCGTCGCGCCCGGCCTGGACCTCACGGTCGCCGACGCCGCCGCCGCGCGTGGCCTGCCGCACCTGCCCGGTGTGGCCACCCCCACCGAGGCCCAGCAGGCACTGCGGCACGGCCTCACCTGGCTCAAGGCGTTCCCCGCGATCTCCCTCGGGCCGGCCTGGTTCAAGGCCATGGCCGGTCCGTTGCCGCAGTTGCGTTTCGTCGCCACCGGTGGCCTCGACGCGGGCAACGCCGGCCCGTTCCTGCACGCGGGCGTCCGCGTGGTGGCCGTCGGCTCCGCCCTCTCCGACACCACCCAACTGGACGCCCTCGCCAAGCTGACCCGCACCACCCCCTAACCCCCCCGCTCCGTCCCCCCGTCCCCCCGTCCCCCCGTCCCCCCGCCCCCCGCCCCGCCCTCGCCACCCCTTCCTCCGCCGTCGATCTTGCACTTGTGGTTGTCGATTGGGTCTGATTCAGGGCTTTGGTCGGCGCAGAAAGTGCAAGATCGACGGCACGAGGGCGGGGCGGGGGCCGGGGCGGGGCAGGGTGGCGGGTTTGTGCCATGACGTAACTGCGTCGGGGTGTGGGGGTGCGGTCGGGGCGGGTGTTACGTCGATGCTGTGGTGCGTACCACTTCTCGACACAAAGAGGTCACCGTGGCTCTGTCTCACCGGCGTCGCCGATCCGGGCTGATCGCCCTTGGCGCCGCCCTCACCCTGGCGGCCGGGTTCACCCCACCCGGCGCGGGAGCGGCCGCCGCCCCGCCGAACCACCCCGACCGCCCGGCGGGCCTGCCCCCGGCCGCCGCCGGGCGCGCGTCCACCGTCACCCTGATCACCGGTGACACGGTCACTGTCACCACCGCGGCGGACGGCAGCACGGTGTCGACAGTGCGCCGACCGGACGGCAGCACCCCGAGCTTCCACCGCACCGTGCGCGACGGCGACACCTACGTCTACCCGGACGCCGCGCTGTCCTACGTCACCAGCGGCCTGCTGGACCGGCAACTGTTCAACGTCACCGACCTCATCGCCGACGGCTACGACGACGCGCACACCGACGCGCTCCCGCTGATCGTCACGATGACCGACGCGGCGGCCCGCAACCGCACCCGGCCCGCACTGGACGGCGCCGAGCTGGTCCGACCGTTGGACAGCGTGCAGGGCGCGGCGCTGACCCGCCAACGCGCCACCGCCGACCGGTTCTGGACCGCGCTCACCGCCGGCTCGACCCGACGTACGGGCGACGCCCCGACCCTGGCCAACGGCATCGCGAAGGTCTGGTTGGACGGCCGGGTGCACGCCGACCTGGCCGAGTCCACCGCGCAGATCGGCGCGCCGACGCTGTGGGCCGAGGGCAACACCGCCGCCGGTGTCGACGTCGCGGTGCTCGACTCGGGGGCGGACGCCGAACACCCGGACCTCCTCGGCCAGATCGCCGAGTCCAGCAGCTTCGTGCCGTCGGAGCCCGACATCCTCGACTACAAGGGCCACGGCACGCACGTCGCCTCGACGATCGCCGGCACCGGCGCCGCGTCCGGTGGCGCCGAGCGGGGTGTTGCCCCCGGTGCCCGGCTGCACATCGGCAAGGTGCTCAACAGCGAGGGCAGCGGGCAGGATTCCTGGATCATCGCCGGCATGGAGTGGGCGGCCCGGGAGCAGAAGGCCCGGGTGGTCAGCATGAGCCTGGGTGGCGAGTCCACCGACGGCAGCGACCCGATGAGCCAGGCGGTCGACCGGCTCAGCGCCGAGACCGGCGCCCTCTTCGTGATCGCCGCCGGCAACAGCGGCCCGGCCACGATCGGCAGCCCGGGTGCCGCGAACTCGGCGCTCACCGTCGGCGCCGTCGACGCCACCGACCACCTCGCCGACTTCTCCAGCCAGGGCCCACGCGCCGGCGACGGCGGGCTCAAGCCCGAGATCACCGCCCCCGGCGTGGACATCCTGGCCGCCCGCTCGCATTTGGTGCGGGGCGGCTCCGGTGACTACACGCTGATGAGCGGCACGTCGATGGCCACCCCACACGTGGCCGGCACGGCCGCGCTGGTCGCCGCCGCGCACCCGGACTGGACCGGTCAGCGCATCAAGGAAGCGCTGGTCAGCACGGTCAAGGCCACCCCCGGGTACACCCCGTACCAGGCGGGTGCCGGTCGGGTCGACGCGGTGGCCGCCGCGCACGCCACCGTCTTCGCCACCCCGAGCGCGTACTCCGGCTTCCAGGCGTGGCCGCAGCAGCCGGGCATGACCGTCGACCGCACCGTCACCTACACCAATGTCGGCGGCACGCCGGTCGCGCTCAAGCTGGCCCTCGACGCGGCCACGGCGCCGACCGGTCTGTTCGCGCTCTCCGCCGACCGGGTCACCGTGCCGGCCGGCGGCACCGCCACCGTGACGGTCACCGCCGCGTACGACAAGCTGCCGGTGGAGAAGCAGGTCAGCGGCATGATCGTCGCCACCGACGGCGCCGGTGCGGTGCGTGGCCGCACCCTGATCGGGGCCGGCAAGGAGGGCCAGCGGCAGAACCTGACGCTGGTCGCCAAGGACCGGGACGGCAAGCCGCTCGTCGGCAAGGTCATCCTCACCGCCGACACCCTGTTCACCGCCGTGGACCTGCCCGAGAGCGGCACTGCGACGCTGCGGCTGCCGGTGGCGAGCTGGAACGGTTGGATCTCCGCGGACGTGCGCGGTGTGCACGGGCCGCACTCCAAGGGCATGGCGATGCTCAGCTTCACCGACGTCAACCTGAACACCGACCGCACCGTCACCCTGGACGCGCGTGCCGCCCGGCAGGTGCAGGCCCGGGTACCGCAGGAGGCCACCGCCAGTGCGCTGCGGATGGACATCCACCGGTCCACGAAGAACGGTCTCACCGAGAGTCAGGTGCTGCCCGACGACTCGTACGACAGCATGTGGGCGTTGCCGACGAGCCGTCCGGTCACCGACGGCGAGTTCGAGTTCGGCGCCCGGTGGCGGCTGGAGCAGCCGGCGTTGACCGTCTCGGCGGGCGGTCGCTCGTACGACGATCTGTTGGTGAAGCGGGCCACCCCGGCGCTGCCGGCCGGTCGTCGTCAGCTGGACGCGGTCTATGTCGCCGACGCGTCGGCGGCGGGGCTGGCCAATCGGCCGGTGCGGGACCGGGCCGTGGTGGTGCGCCGCAGTGACAGCGTCGACATCGCCACCCAGGCGCGGGCCGCCGCGGCGGCCGGGGCGAAGCTGCTGCTCGTGGTGAACGACGGTGTCGGTCGGCTGCAGCCCTGGGACGAGTTCGCGTGGAGCCCGGAGAGCCCGGCCCCGGTGACAGTGGCCACGCTCGGCGCGGACGAGGGTGGGCAGCTCATCGCCGCGCTGCGGCGCGGCGCGGTGCGGCTCACCGTCGAGTCGCACCCGGAGACCACCTACCTGTACGACGTGGCGCACCACTGGTCCGGCACAGTGCCGGCCGACCCCACCTACCGGCCCACGAAGCGGCAGTTGGCCCGGGTCGACGTGGAGTTCCGCAACTACCGGCAGGGCAAGGCGTTGGAGTTCCGCACCGACGTCTGGCGCGGTTGGGCGTCGAGCAACCAGGAGCCGGCCCCGGCGCAGGGCCGGCGGACCGACTGGGTGAGCGCCGACCAGCGGTGGATCGACGACGCGTTCATCGCCGGCGAGACCGGTCAGCACCTGCAGGCGGTGACGACCTACCCGGCGGGCAAGCCGAGCGCCGTCACCTGGTTCGGGCCGATCCAGCGACCCCGGATGGGTGGCGGCTACGTGCCGGTCCGATACCTGGACACCGTCTACCTGCCCGCACCCGGGTGGGGCGACGGAGGCGGTCACATCGGTGAGGCGTACGCCAACTACGACATGGTCAACCGGACCACCCTCTACCAGGGTGACCAGGAGCTGAACTGGGGCAACGCCGAGTACCTCCAGGTCTCCGGGCTGGCGTCTCAGCGGCTGCCGTACCGGCTGGTGGTGGAGAACGACCGGGCCGCCTGGAGCAACCCGTACTCCCGGCAGACCCGCACCGAGTGGGGCTTCACCTCGGCGGTGACGGGGGAGGAGTCGGCCGAGGTGCTGCCGATGATCCAGCTGGACTACCAGGTGGACATCGACGCCGCCGGCCGGGCGGCGCGGCGGGCACCCTTGACCGTGGTCGCCTCCCACCTGCCCGACGTCAGCGGCACTGTCGGCGCGGTGACGGTGGAGGTGTCCTACGACGACGGGGCGAGCTGGCAGAAGCAGCGGCTGACCCGGCACGGCGACGGCTGGCGTACCTCGCTGGCCGCACCGGCGACGGCCGGCTTCGTGAGCCTGCGCACCACCGCGCGCGACGCCGCCGGCAACACCGTGAGCCAGCGCATCACCAGGGCGTTCGGCCTGCGCTGACGCCACTGTGGCCGGCCGTCGCCGGGGCGCCTCGGGCACCCCGGGCGGCGGCCGGTGCCGTCAGTCCCGCTCCTGCGTCAGCTGCTCCCAGTCGGTGACGACCGGTAGCAGCTCCCCGGCCAGCCAGGCGCGGCTCTGGTCGTCGTGGTGCGGGTCGCCGGGCACCCCGCACGCGCCCAGCGGGACCACCCACCGGCTGTCGCTGCGGCGGGCCAGGTCCCAGACGAAGCGCGCCGCCGGCCCCCGCAGGCACCAGTGGGTGACCCCGGGCACGCTGGAGGTGGCCAGCACGCAGTCGTGGTCACCGTCGAGCCGGGGACCGGGCCCGGCGTCCGCGCCGGGCAGCGCCCGCCACAGCGCCAACCGGTGCAGGTCACCCCAGGGCACCTGCCCGGCGGCCGCGTCGCCGGCCTCCTCGGCCGCCGCGCTCACCAGCGCGCCGATGTCCACACCGGGCGGCGGGGTCGCGCCGAGCAGATGCTCCAGCGCGTAACCGACCCGCGGCGTCAGCGCCAGCCAGGGCGCGAACACCTCGGGGTACGCGGGCGGCTCGGCCAGCGCGGCCAGCGCCGGGTGGGCGGCGAGCCGGCGGACGACAGCCGCCCGCAGGATGGCGTAGGCGGCCGCGTCCGTGCTGTCGGCGGCCATCCGGCGATCCCAGGACAGCAGCCGGTCGCGCAGCGCGGCGGCGGCCGGGCCGAGCCCCGTCGACTCGGCGAGGACGGCCAGCAGCGGCCCGGCCGCGCCCAGGTACGTGTCGGTGTGCACAGCGGCCATCTCGTCGGCCGTCCACGTCGCCCGGGCGTCGAGCAGTTCGGTGATGCGGTGCGCCCGGTGCGGTGCGGCGAACTCCACCCCGAGCGGGGCCGCCAACCCGCGCTCGTTGGCCATCACCGCCCGACCGGCCACCTCGGCGCGGGGCATCGGCGCGTGCCAGCCCTGCCAGGCGTGCGCGGCGTCCCACCCGGGGACCACCCGCCGGCCGTTCTCCGGGTGCCGTACCGGCACCGCCCCGGCGACCCGGTGCAGCAGCCCTCCGGCGGTGTCCGCCGCCTGCACCACGTTGACCGGCTCCACCCAGTGCCGCAGCGCGTGATCCACGTCGGCCACCGTGCGGGCGCGCAGCAGCTCCGGCAGCGTCGCGAAACCGCTGTCACCCCGGACCCGGGGCGGGTAGCGCAGGCTGAGCGCCGTCTCGTCGTCGGGCCCACCGGCGATCACCGGACCACGATCGGTCTCCACCACCTCGACCTCGACCGGGTCGGCCCCGGCCACCTCGATCGTCTCGACGTGCCGGTGCGCCGGTCGCCAGCCGTCCGGGCCGAGCGCCTGCACCCGCAGGCCGTCGCGGCGCAGCCGCTCCGCGTACACGTCCTGGTAGTCGGCCATCGCGTTGGTGATCGCCCAGGCCACCTCGCCGGTGTGCCCGAAGTGGGCGATGCCCGGCACGCCCGGCACCGCCAGCCCGATGACGTCGTACTCCGGGCAGGCCAACCGGATCTGCTGGTAGACACCGGGATCCTCAAGGAACCGGTGCGGGTCACCGGCGAGCAGCGCGGCCCCGGTGCCGGTGCGCTCGGCGGCGAGCAGCCACCCGTTGCTGCCGGCCACGGCCGGACCGTCGGTGGCGAACAGGTCGACCCAGTCCGGCCCGAGCCGCTGCGCGACGTGCTCGCGCCAGAGCTTGCCCGGGAACCCGGCGAACAGGATGTGGTGGCCCAGCCACACCGCGAGCGGTGTCCACGGCTCCCACCGGCCGGGGCGAAGCCCGGTGGCGGCGAACTCCGGCGACCGGGCAGCCCCGGCGGCGAGAGCGGCGTTGACGCCGTCCACGTAGGCGCCCACCCACTCGGCGGTCGCCTTGTCCAGCGCCGCGTGGCAGCGGCGGGCGGTGTCGTCGAGCCGGACCTGCCGGACGAACCGGTCCCAACCGAGCGCGTCCGGGCCGAGGAACGCCGCGCTGGTGCCCCGGGCCCGGTGCCGTTCCACCTCGATCTGCCAGGCCCGGTCGTACGCGGTCACCCGACCCTGCGCCGCCGCCAGGGCGAGCGGGTCGTCGGCCCGCAGGTGCGGCACCCCCCACGGGTCGCGGAAACGTTCTGTGCTCACGCCGGCTCCGGGGCCAGGGTGGTGGCCCGGCGTCGGGCCGCCGGGACGACCAGCGGGGTGCCCGTCTCCGGGTCGTCGATGACCCGACAGGGCAGACCGAACACCTCCGCCACCAGGTCGGCGGTGACCACCGACGACGGCTCCCCGGCGGCCACCACCCGCCCGTCGCGCATCGCGATCAGGTGGGTGGCGTAGCGGGCGGCGTGGTTCAGGTCGTGCAGCACCGCGACCAGGGTGCGTCCCTGCTCCTCGTGCAGCCGGGCGCAGAGGTCCAGGATCTCGATCTGGTGGGCGATGTCGAGGTACGTGGTCGGCTCGTCGAGCAGCAGCAGCGGCGTCTGCTGCGCCAGCGCCATGGCGATCCACACCCGCTGCCGCTGCCCGCCGGACAGCTCGTCCACCGCCCGGTCGGCGAGGTCGTCGACACCGGTCGCGGCCATCGACTCCTCGACCACCCGTTCGTCCTCGCGTGACCACTGCCGCAGCAGCCCCTGGTGGGGGTAACGGCCCCGGGCGACCAACTCGGCGACGCTGATGCCGTCCGGCGCGATCGACGACTGCGGCAGCAGACCGAGCGTCCGAGCCACGGTGCGGGCCGGCAGGTCGTGGATGTTGCGGCCGTCCAGCAGCACCGCACCAGCGCTGGGACGCAGCATCCGCGACAGTGCGCGAAGCAGCGTCGACTTGCCGCACGCGTTCGGGCCGATGATCACCGTGAAGGAGCTGTCGGGCACCGCCACGGTCAGGTTCTCGGCGATGGTGCGCTGGTCGTAGGCGAGGGTCAGCGCGGTGCCGCCGAGCCGGGAATCGCCGGGTCGCATGGGTGCTCCTTCGAGGGTGTCGCGGGTCTTCACAGCCGGCCCGCCCGGCGTTCCACGGCCAGCAGCCAGACCAGGTAACCGCCGCCGATGACGCCGGTCACCACGCCGACCGGCAGTTGGTGCCCGTCGAACGCGCGTTGGGCCAGCAGGTCGGCGCCGGCCAGCAGCGCCGCGCCGACGGTCATCGACGGGACCAGGTTCGGGCCCGGTGCCCGGGTCAGCCGTTTCGCCACGTGCGGGGCGACCAGCGCCACGAAGGACACCGGCCCGGCGGCGGCCGCCGCGAACGAGACCAGCAGCACGGCGGCGGCGAGCAGCGCCAGGCGCAGTCGGCGTACCGGCACGCCCAGCGCGCTGGCCGCGTCGTCGCCCAGCTCCATCATCCGCAGCGCCGGGGCGCAGCCGACGAGCACCAGCGGCGCCAGCACGACCAGGACGGCGAGCAGCGGCCCGGCGTTGGCCCAGCCCCGCCCGTCCAGACTGCCGGTGAGCCAGAGCACCGCGCGGGCGGCGTCCATCAGGGGCGCCCGGGTCAGCAGGTAGCCGTTGACGCCGGTCAGGATCGCGGCCACCCCGATGCCGACCAGGATGAGCCGGTAGCCGTGCACTCCGCGCCGCCAGGCCAGCGCGTAGATCAGCAGGCCGGTGCCGAGCCCACCGGCAACCGCCGCGCCGGCCAACGCCAGGCTGCTGCCGCCCAGGACGACCACCACCAGCGCGCCGGTCGACGCGCCCTGGGTGAAGCCCAGGATGTCCGGGCTGCCCAGCGGGTTGCGGACCAGGGACTGGAACACCGTGCCGGCCAGCGCCAGCGCCGCACCGACCAACAGTGCGGTGACCAGCCGGGGCAGGCGCAGGTCGTACACGATGAACTGTTCCGCCACGGTGCCGCCGCCGGTCAGCGTGCGCAGCACGTCCGCCGGCCCCATCGGGTAGTCGCCGCTGCCCAGGGCCACCAGGCCGAACCCGGCCGCGAGCAACGCCGCACCGGCACCGACGCCCAACGCGCGGGGCCGGAACCGCACCGACAACCCCCCAGGGGTACGGATGACGCTCATGGTTGGGCCACCCGTCGGCGGGTGACCAGCCACAGGAAGAGCGGACCGCCCAGCACGGCGGTCACCATGCCGACCTGGAGTTCTCCCGGTCGACCCAGTACGCGGCCGAGCACGTCGGCGCCGAGCAGCAGCGCGGGCGCGAGCACCGCGCAGTACGGCAGCAGCCAGCGTAGGTCCGGGCCGGTCAGGGCGCGAACCAGGTGCGGCACCAGCAGCCCGACGAAGACGATGGGGCCGCACGCGGCGGTCGCGGCGCCGCAGAGCAGGGTGACCGCGACGATCACGGCGGCGCGGATGAGCGCGGGTCGAGCGCCGAGGGCGCGCGCCGCGTCGTCGCCGAGCGCGAGCGCGTTCAGCGGGCGGGCGGCACCGAGCGCGACCAGCAGCCCGATCACGATGAACGGCAGCACCCGGGTGACGGTCGCCGGGTCCGCGCTGGCCAGCGAACCGACCGTCCAGAAGCGCAGCCGCTCCAGCGACGCGGTGTCCAGCAGCATCACCGCGCTCACGTAGGAGTAGAGGGTGGCGTTGAGCGCCGCCCCGGCCAGCGCCAGCCGGGCCGGGGTGGCGCCCCGTCCGCCGCCGACGGCGTAGACGAGCGCGGTCACCGTCGCCGCGCCGAGCAGCGCGAACCAGACGTACCCGCCGACGGCGGTGACGCCCAGGAACGCGGCGGCGGTGGCGACGGCCGCGGAGGCACCGGCGTTGATGCCGAGCAGCCCGGGGTCGGCGAGCGGGTTGCGGGTGAGGGCCTGCATGATCGCGCCCGCCACACCGAGGGCGGCACCGGCCAGCAGCCCGAGCAGGGTGCGGGGGAGGCGCATCCGGTGCACCACCGCGTACTCGGCGGCGTCGCGGTGCAGCAACCCGGACCAGGCGTCGGCGAGCGGCATGGCCTTCGCGCCGACCGCGATGCTGAGCACCACGATCACCGCGAGCAGTGCCACGGCGGCGACCAGTCCGCCGGCGCGGGCCGCTCGGCGACCACGCCGGCTCGGGGGTGCGACAGCGCCCCGGGTCGACACGGACGGTGTCGGCCGGGTGGCGGTGGGTGTGGCGTCCAGTGTGGGCTCCGGGGTGGTGGCGAAACGGCGAACCGCTGTTGACAATGACCGAGGTTAGGCTAACCTAACCCCGCTGCCCTGGTCGAGCCCGGCCAACCCCTGATCGAAAGACACCACCATGCCCGATGCCCTGTCCGCCCGCCGTCTCTCCCGCCGTGGTCTCCTGGCCGCCGGTGGCGCTGCCACGCTCGCCACCCTGCTCGCCGCCTGCGGCACCGGTGACGCCCCCAAGCCCGCTACCGGCAACGGAGGCGGCCCCTGGTCGTTCACCGACGACCGGGGCAGGAAGGTCGATGCGCCGGCCCGCCCGACCCGCGTGGTGGCCTTCACCGGCGTGGCGGCGGCACTGATCGATTTCGGTCTCGACAAGCAGCTCGTCGGCGTGTTCGGTGAGACCAAGCGTGCCGACGGCACGGCCGACCCGCAGGCCGGCGACCTGAACGTCGAGGGCGTCGAGATCCTCGGCAACGTGTGGGGCGAGTTCAGCCTGGAGAAGTACGCGGCGCTGCGCCCCGAACTGCTGGTCACCCACATGTACGACCCGGACGCGCTCTGGTACGTGCCGGACGAGAGCAAGGACAAGATCCTCCCGCTGGCGCCCAGCGTGGCGGTCACCACCGCCCGGGTGCCGATGACCAAGCCCATCGAGCGGTACGCGGCACTTGCCGAATCGCTCGGCGCGGACCTGTCCGCCAAGAAGGTCACCGACGCGAAGGCCCGCTTCGACGCCGCCGCCGAGGCGGTCCGGCAGGCCGTCAAGGCCAACCCCGGCATCAAGGTCATGGCCTGCTCGGGCAGCCCCGACCTGTTCTACGTCTCCAACCCCAAGGTGAGCACCGACCTGATGTACTTCGCCGAGCTGGGCGTCGACATCGTGGTGCCCACCAAGCTCGAAGCCGGCGACTACTTCGAGGCGCTGAGCTGGGAGAGCGCCGGCAAGTTCCCCGCCGACCTGATCCTACTGGACAACCGCAGCACCGCGCTGCAGGCCAAGGACCTCACCGCCAAGCCGACCTGGCAGCAACTGCCGGCGGTGAAGGCCAACCAGGTGAGCGCCTGGGACGCGGTGCCCCGCTTCTCGTACGCCGGCTCCGCGCCGCTGCTGGAGAACCTCGCCACCGCCATCCGGAACGCGAAGAAGGTCAGCTGACGAACACCGCACCTACCCGAGGCGCACCGCCGCGCCTGGGGTGGGTTCCGGCTGCCCTCGTCGAGAACGTGGAAGGACATTCCGTGACCGTGCCGACGTACCCCGTCGAGACCACCACGCCGCCGCCGTCGGCATCGACCACCGCGCGGGCCCAGCTGCTGCACGGCGGCTCGGTCGAGCAGTACCGCCGGACAATCGCCGACGGCGTCGACCGGGTCGCCCGCCGGGTGGCGACAGTGGACCGTCCCGGCACCGGAATCACGCCGACCGAGCTGGCCCCCCTGGTCGACCGGGTCGACCTGGACCGTCCACTGGGCGACGCGGGCGCCGCGCTCGACGAGCTGGAGAACGTCTACCTGCGCGACGCCGTCTGGTTCCACCACCCCCGCTACCTGGCCCACCTCAACTGCCCGGTGGCCATCCCGGCGCTGCTCGGCGAGGCGGTGCTCACCGCCGTGAACTCCTCCCTGGACACCTGGGACCAGAGCGCCGGGGCCACCCTCATCGAGCGCCGGCTGATCGACTGGACCGCCGAACGGATCGGCCTCGGCCCGCACGCCGACGGCATCTTCACCAGCGGCGGCAGTCAGTCCAACCTGCAGGCGCTGCTGCTGGCCCGCGAGGAGGCGTGCGTCGGCGCCGTCGGCCCGTCGGCACGCGCCGAGCTGCTTCCCCGGCTGCGCGTGCTCACCTCCGCCGCCGGTCACTTCAGCGTGCAGAAGTCGGCCAAGCTGCTCGGCCTCGCCCCGGACGCGGTGATCGCGGTACCCACCGACGCCCGGCGACGGATCCGGCCGGCCGCCGTCCGCGCGGAGATCGCCCGGTGCCGGCAGGCGGGGCTGGTGGTGATGGCGGTCGTCGGCACCGCCGGCACCACCGACTTCGGTTCGATCGACCCGCTCACCGAGCTAGCCGAGATGTGCGCGACGACCGGCGTCTGGCTGCACGTGGACGCCGCGTACGGCTGCGGTCTGCTCGTCTCGCCGACGCGCCGGCACCTGCTCGACGGCATCGAGCGGGCCGATTCGGTGACCGTCGACTTCCACAAGTCGTTCTTCCAGCCGGTCAGCTCCAGCGCCCTGCTGGTCCGCGACCGGCGGGCGCTGCGGCACGTCACCTACCACGCCGACTACCTCAACCCGGCCCGGATGGTGGAGCAGCGCATCCCCAACCAGGTCGACAAGAGCCTGCAGACCACCCGCCGCTTCGACGCGCTGAAGCTCTGGCTCACCCTGCGGGTGATGGGCCCGGACGCGCTCGGCACGCTCTTCGACGAGGTCGTCGACCGGGCCGCCGACGCCTGGCAACTGGTCAGCGAGGACCCACGCTTCGAGGTGGTGACGCGCTCCGAGCTGAGCACCGTGGTGTTCCGCTACCTGCCCACCGGCCCCGGCCGGGACCTGGCCGACGCCGCGAACCTGCACGCCCGGGAGGCCCTCGCCGCGTCCGGTCTCGCCGTGGTCGCCGGGACCCGGGTCGACGGCCGGCACTTCCTGAAGTTCACACTGCTCAACCCGGAAACCACTGTCGACGACGTCGGGTACGTGCTCGACCTGATCGCCACCCACGCCGGGCGGTACGTGCACGACCACGTCACCGCCGACCTGACCTGCCCCGTCGGCTGACGCCGGTGACCACGAACCCGCGCCTGGAGACCCCGATGTCCACCCACGACTTCGTCGCCATCGGGTTGGGCCCGTACAACCTGGGCCTGGCCTGCCTCGCCGCGCCGATCGGCGAACTCGATGGAGTGTTTCTGGAGGCCCGGCCGAGCCTCGCCTGGCACCCCGGCATGCTGCTGGAGTCGGCCCGGTTGCAGACCCCGTTCATCGCCGACCTGGTCAGCCTCGCCGACCCGACGTCGCCCTTCTCCTTCCTCAACTATCTGAAGGAGATCGGCCGGCTCTACCCGTTCTACATCCGGGAGAGCTTCTACCCGTTGCGCAGCGAGTACGACGCGTACTGCCGGTGGGCGGCGGCGAAACTGCCGAACCTGCGTTTCGGTCAGACCGTGACCACAGTGGAGTACGACAGCACCGACGAGCGGTACGTGGTGCGGGCCGCCACCGGCACGGGGGAGACCGTCGAATACCGGGCCCGGCATCTGGTGCTCGGCACCGGCACCCCGCCGCACCTGCCGCCGGCCGTCGCCGGACTGCCCGGCGACGCCGTGCACAACTCCCACTACCTGGAGCACCGCGCGGCGCTGCGCACCAAGCGCAGCATCACCGTGGTGGGCAGCGGGCAGAGCGCCGCCGAGATCTACCACGACCTGCTCGGTGACATCGACCGGTACGGCTACCAGCTCAACTGGGTGACCCGCTCACCGCGGTTCTTCCCGCTCGAATACACCAAGCTGACGCTGGAGATGACCTCACCGGACTACGTGGACTACTTCCACGCGCTGCCCGAGGCGACCCGCTACCGGCTGGAGTCCGCGCAGAAGGGCCTGTTCAAGGGGATCAACGCCGACCTGATCAACGACATCTTCGACCTGCTCTACGCGCTCAGCGTCGACGGACCGGTGAACACCCGCCTGCTCACCAACACCGAGCTGGTCAGCGCCGAGCACCAGGACGGTGGGTACACGCTGGGGTTGCGTCAGGTGGAGCAGGAGCGCGACTTCACGCTGCGTACCGAGGGCCTCGTCCTGGCCACCGGCTACCACTACCGGGTGCCGGAGTTCCTCGCGCCGGTGCGCGACCGGATCCGCTGGGACGCGCACGGCCGCTTCGACGTGGCCCGCAACTACAGCATCGACCACAGCGGACGGGGCATCTTCCTGCAGAACGCGGGCACCCACACGCACAGCATCACCTCACCGGACCTGGGCATGGGCGCCTACCGCAACTCCTGGATCATCTCCGAGCTGCTCGGCCGGGAGCACTACCCGATCGAGAAGAGCATCACCTTCCAGGAGTTCGGGGTGTCGTCGTGACCACCGCCTTCACCCGCGTCGACGAGCGGCTCGGCGAGTTCGCGCTGCGGCCGCTCGACCCGGACGCCGACGCGGCGCTGCTGCACGGCTGGGTGACCCACCCGAAGGCGGCGTTCTGGCTGATGCAGGACGCCGACGAGGCCCAGGTGGCCGAGGAGTACCGGCGGATCGCCGGGCACCCGCACCACGACGCGTACCTCGGGCTGTGGCGGGGGAGCCCGGCCTTCCTCGCGGAGCGCTACGACCCGGCCCACGTCGAACTTGTCGGCCTCTACGACCACCAGCCCGGTGACGTGGGCATGCACTTCCTCTGCGCGCCGGTCGGCACACCCGTGCACGGCTTCACCCGGGCGGTGATCGGCACCGTGATGGCATGGCTCTTCGACGATCCGACGACCCGACGGGTGGTGGTCGAGCCGGACGTGCGCAACACGGCCGTGCACGCGCTGAACGCCGCCGTCGGGTTCACCGTCGTCGGCCCGATCGCCAAGCCGGAGAAGGACGCGCTGCTCAGCGTCTGCACCCGAGCCCAGTTCCAGGCCGCCGCCGACCGTGCCGCCGCCGACCCCGCCGCCGCCACCCGAACCGAAGGAGCCCCGGCGTGACCACCACCGCCGCCCCCAGCCACCCGCCCGTCGCCACCGCGTACCCCGCCTCCGGCGACCCGGTCGGGCACCTCACCCCGCAGCGGTGGGCCCGGGCCAACCGGCTGCTGGTCCGCAAGGCGCTCGCCGAGTTCACCCACGAGCGGCTGCTCACCCCGCAGGCCGTGGCCGGCCCCGACGACCGGCAGTGGTACGAGATCCACAGCGACGACGGCACTGTCAGCTACCGGTTCGCGGCGCGCGTACTCGCCCTGTCCCACTGGCAGATCGACGCGGACAGCATCACCCGGCACCGCGACGGCACGTCGCTGGCACCGGACGCGGTGGACCTGATCGTCGAACTGCGCGACACCCTCGGGCTCTCCGCGCGGGTGCTCCCGGTCTACCTGGAGGAGATCACCTCCACCCTGGCCGGAACCGCGTACAAGCTGACCCAGGCCGCGCCGAGCGCCGCCGAGCTGGCCGAGGCGGACTTCCAGACCATCGAGACCTCGATGACCGAGGGCCACCCCTGCTTCGTGGCGAACAACGGTCGGCTCGGCTTCGGCGTCGACGAGTACCACCGGTACGCGCCGGAGGCCGCCGCTCCGGTGCGGTTGGAGTGGCTGGCCGCGCACCGGGACCACTCGACGTTCAGCAGCGCCGCCGACCTCGACTACGACACGTTCATCGAGGGCGAGCTGGACGCCGGGACCCGGGCCCGGTTCGCGGCCACGATGACCGATCTCGGGCTGGACCTCGCCGACTACCACCTGATCCCGGCGCACCCGTGGCAGTGGTGGAACAAGCTGGCCGTCACCTTCGCCGGTGAGCTTGCCGAGCGTCGGCTGGTGCACCTCGGCCCCGGGCCGGACGTGTACCTCGCCCAGCAGTCCATCCGCACCTTCTTCAACGTCAGCGAGCCGGGCCGGCACTACGTCAAGACCGCCCTGTCGGTGCTGAACATGGGCTTCATGCGGGGGCTGTCGGCGGCGTACATGGCGGCCACCCCGGCGATCAACGACTGGCTGGCCGACCTGATCGCCGGCGACGAGGTGCTGACCGGCACCGGGCTGACCGTCATCCGGGAGCGGGCCGCGGTGGGTTACCGGCACCGCCAGTACGAGGCGGCGACCGACCGCACCTCCCCGTACCGCAAGATGTTGGCCGCCCTGTGGCGGGAGAGCCCGGTGCCCGACCTGGCGCCGGGGGAGCGACTGTCCACCATGGCCGCGCTGCTGCACGTCGACGACGAGGGCCGGGCACTCGCGGCGGCACTGATCGCCCGGTCCGGCCTGGCACCCGAGGTGTGGCTGCGCCGCTACCTGGACGCCTACCTGACCCCGCTGCTGCACAGCTTCTACGCGTACGACCTGGCCTTCATGCCGCACGGCGAGAACGTCATCCTGGTCCTCGACGAGCAGGACACGGTCCAGCGGGTGATCTTCAAGGACATCGCCGAGGAGATCGCGGTGATGAGTTCCGACGTCGAGCTGCCGGCGGCGGTGGAGCGGATCCGCGTCGAGGTGCCCGACGACACCAAGCTGCTCAGCATCTTCACCGACGTGGTGGACTGCTTCCTGCGGCACCTCAACGCGGTCCTGGTCGAGGCAGGTGTGCTCGCCGAGGACGACTTCTGGCGTACGGTCGCGGCCTGCGCCGCCGACTACTTCGACGGGGTGCCACACCTGGCCGAGCGGGTCCGCCACTACGACCTGTTCGCGCCGGAGTTCACGCTGTCCTGCCTCAACCGGCTGCAGTTGCGCGACAACCAGCAGATGATCAACCTGGCCGATCCGTCGGCGGCACTCCAGTTCGTCGGCACGCTCACCAACCCGCTGGCCGCCCACGCGCCGGCCCGGTGACCGCGAATCGCGGTTGATCATTGTTGCCGTCAGCGGGTGCAATAGGCGGATGGGAGTCCTGAGCACCGCCAGCCTGTTCGCCGCCACAGTGACCACCGGCCTGACCGCCGGGTTGTTCGCCGCCTTCGCGTACGCGGTCATGCCGGGTCTGGCGCGTACCGACGACCGGACGTTGGTGCTCGCCATGCGGCGGATCAACGAGTCGATCCTCAACGGATGGTTCGCGGTGTGCTTCGGTGGCGCGCTGCTGTTCACGCTGCTGGCGGCAGCGCTGCAGCTCGGTGCCGGGCGTCGGACGGTGTTGCCGTGGGTCGTCGCCGCACTGCTGCTGTACCTGGTGGTGCTCGGCGTCACCGCCGTGGTCAACGTGCCGCTTAACACCGTGCTGGCCCGCGCCGGCGACGTCGACGACGGCACCGACCTCGCCGCCCTGCGGTCGCGTTTCGAGCTCACCTGGGTACGCGGCAACGTGGTCCGGGCCGTCGCGTCGACCGGCGCCTTCGGGTTGCTGGCCTGGGCGCTGGTGGCGCAGGGCCGGCTGTCCGGCTGAGCCGGGTGGGTGACCGACCGGGCCGCCGCCGGCTCAGTCGGTCGGCTCCGCGGTGCCGGCGCGCTGGAACGCGAGGGCCAGTTGGGTGAGGTCGAAGCCTTCGAAGTGCTGCAGGAACCGGCGGCGTACGGCGGCCAGGTGGCTGGGCCAGGACTCCGTCAGGCGGGCGAAGCCGGCGTCGGTGAGGACGGCGTTCCAGCCGCGCGCGTCCTCCTCGCACCGTTCCCGCCGGACCAGCCCCTGCGTCTCCAGCCGGATGATCGTGCGGGTCATGCCGCTGAGCGAGAGGTGGCAGAGCGCCGCGAGCTCGTTCATCCGCATCCGCCGCTCCGGCGTCTCGGAGAGGTTCATCAGCGCGGTGTACTCGGTGAGTGGTAGCTGCCGGTCACCGACCATGTCGGCGTCGATCACGCGGGGCAGCACGTGCATCACCTGGCCCAAGGCGCGGACCAGGGCTTCCTCGTCCGGGCTGAGGGGTTGCGGAGTCGCTGCTGAGGGATCGGGCATCCTCATATCATACTTGTTTGACTGAGCAAATGCTTACCCTCCGTGTGACCACGCCCATAGGGAACATATTTGCTTGACCAATCAAGCACCGGTTAGCGTTCCCGTCGTCCGGCACGCACCTCTGAAAGGCACCACACATGACCAGGATCGGGATCATCCTCGGCAGCACCCGCCCGGGGCGTAACGGCGAGGCCGTCGCCCGCTGGGTGCTCGAGATCGCCAAGCAGCGCTCCGACGCGGAGTACGAGCTGATCGACCTGCTCGACTACCAGCTGCCGCACCTCGACGAGGCGTACCCGCCCTCAATGGGCCAGTACAGCCAGCCGCACACCAAGCGGTGGGCCGAGACGATCGCGTCGTTTGACGGGTTCATCATCGTCACCCCCGAGTACAACCACTCGACCTCGGGTGCCCTGAAGAACGCCATCGACTTCCTCTACGCCGAGTGGAACAACAAGGCCGTCGGCTTCGTCAGCTACGGCTCGGTCGGCGGCGCGCGCGCCGTGGAGCACCTGCGTCTGATCTCCGGCGAGCTGCAGATGGCCGACGTGCGCTCGCAGGTCGCGCTGTCGCTCTTCACCGACTTCGAGAACTTCAGCGTCTTCAAGCCCGGCCCGTTCCAGCAGGACGCGCTGAACACCACCCTCGACCAGGTTGTCGCCTGGAGCGCGGCGCTCGCCCCGCTGCGCAAGGGCTGAGCGTTCGCTGATCCGGATACGGCCGCGGGGGATCCCGCGGCCGTATCCGGGCATTCAGGCCAGCCGTGCGCCGGCGAGCAGGTCCAGCGAGAGCTGCCACAGTCGGACCGCCGCCACCGGATCGGTCGCGTGGTCGGCCACGCCTCGTAGCGGCGTCTCCGGGCTGTGGCGTACCGCCTGCTCGCAGTCCTCGAAATACCGGCCGCCGATGCCCGCCAGATGCGGCCCCGCGGCAAGCAGCACAGAGGTCGCCGCGCCCTGCTGCGGGGTCTTGAAGTCGTACGCCGGAAGGCTCGCGTAGTCCTCCTCGGTGAGGTGCCGCCCCAGGTTCGTGGCGACGGCGCCCGGGTTGGCCGCGTTGACGGCGATGCCGTCGTCGGCCCAGCGCCGGTTCGCCTCGACAGCGAACAGCGCGGTGGCGGTCTTCGACTCACCGTAGGCGAGGAGACGGTCGTAGGGGCGTTCCCGGAAGTTGACGTCCTCGAAGACCATCGGGGCCTGAACGTGGGCGATGGAGCTCAGTGACACCACGCGGGCCCGACCGGCGCTGGCGAGTGCCCGGTGCAGCCCTGTGGCGAGTGCGAAATGGCCGAGGTGGTTCGTGGCGAACTGCAACTCCCAACCCTCCGCGGTCCGCATCTCGGGGGTCGCCGACACCCCGGCGTTGTTGACCAGCATGTGCAGGGGCCCGTCCCAGGCGGCGATGAAAGCGGCGACCGACCGTTGGTCGGACAGGTCCAACGACGCGACCCGGACCAGCCGGTCCACGGCCCCGGTGCCGATCTCCCGAGCGGCCCGTTCTCCGGCCCGCACGTCCCGTACCGCCAGGGTCACCTCGGCGCCGGCCATGGCGAGCGCCCGGGCGGTCTCCACGCCGATGCCCGAGGAGGCGCCGGTGACGATGGCGCGCTGCCCGGTCAGGTCGACACCGGCCACGACGTCGGTGGCGGTGGACCGGGCGTTGAACGGTGTGGTGACGCGTGTTTCAGCCATGATCGACTTCCTTGTGTGGAGTGTTCCCGGATGGCGATACCGGCCCGCCGTACTGGCGTACGGTGTCGCGGTTCAGCCCTGCCCACCGATCGTGCGCGGTGGTCTGCGCGGACGGCCAACACGCTCTTCCTGACGTGGCTACAGTCTGTTCCTGTGGCCACGCCCGAGCTGCGCCAACTGCGGTATTTCCTGGTCCTCGCGGAGGAGCTGAGTTTCACCAGGGCCGCCGCCCGCCTGATGATCGCCCAGCAGTCGCTGTCGCAGCAGATCACCGCCCTGGAACGCGTCCTCGGGGCGAAGCTGTTCGACCGTGACAGCCGTGGCACCACCCTGACCGACATCGGCGCCCTGTTCGTTCCCGAGGCGCGCGCCGTGACGGACCGTGCCGAGCAGGCAGTCGCCGTCGTGGGGCGGGCCCTGCGGGGTGAGGTCGGCACCCTCCGGCTCGCCTTCCTGACCACCGTCGCCAACCACCTGCTGCCCCCGGTGGTCCGGGCGGTCCGCCACCACCTCCCCGACCTGCACCTGGCCACCGAGTCCACCAGCATCGCGCCCCTGGTCCAGGGCATCCTCGGCGGGCAGTACGACGTGGCCTTCACCCGGACCCCGCTCGTTCCCGGCCTGGAGTCGAGGAGACTGACCACCGAACCGGTCTGCGCGGTGCTGCCCGAGGGCCACCCGCTCGCCGGGCGGGCCGAGTTGACGCTCGCCGACCTGGCGAACGAACAGTGGGTCATGACGCCGCGCAGCTCCTGGGAACCCTGGCACCGCGCCTACCAGGACCAGTTCCGGGAAGCGGGCTTCGAGCCGACCGTCGTTCAGGAGGAGGCCGGCGTGCAGAGCCTGCTCGGCCTGGTCGCCGCCGGACTCGGCGTCACCCGGCTCGCCTGCTCGGCGGCGAGTCTGCGCCGCACCGGCGTGGTGTTCGTCCCGCTGACCGGCGCGTACGCGCACACCGAGATGGTGTGGTTGGCGGGCAACACCGCCCCGGCGCTGCACCGGTTCCTGGACGTGGTCACGGAGCTCGCGGCGACGACCGACCTCACCAGCACCGGCTGACGGCGAGGCGGTCGGCTCACCGGGTCGCGAGGTGATGGGTGGTGCCGTCGGCGACGGCGTGCAGCTTGTCAGGGTTGGCGACGGTGTGGATGGTGGTGATCCGACCGTCGGCGTCGAGGTCGAAGCAGACGGTGGCGACCACCCGGCCGACACCGCTGAACACCAGCGCCGGCGCCCCGTTGATCTCGACCAGGACAGCGCGCATGTCGTGCGGCTGAACGCCCTGGTAGGTGACGGTGCCGATGGCCGCGAACCAACCGGCGACCGTCTCCGCGCCCCGGATCGGACGCAGGGCCTGGCGGACCTTCCCGCCACCGTCGGTCCACAGCGTCACGTCGGGGGAGAGCAGCTCCAGCAGGGTGTTGAGGTCGCCACCGGTCGCGGCGGCGAGGAACCGCTCGGTGACTCCGCGCTGCTGGGACCGGTCCGCGGTGAAGCGTGGCCGCTGGCGTCGCACATGTTCGCGAGCACGGTGAGCGGTCTGGCGGACCGCGGCCTCGGAGCGTTCCACCGCCGCCGCGATCTCCGCGTGGCTGAAGTCGAAGACCTCCCGCAGGACGAACACGGCGCGTTCGAGCGGGCTGAGCGTCTCCAGCACCACCAGCATCGCCATCGACACGGACTCGGCGTCGGTGACGGCGTCGGCGGCGTCCCCATCGGTCAGGACGGGCTCGGGCAACCACGGCCCCACGTAGGTTTCGCGTTGCTGCCGGGCCGAACGCAGGCGCTGCACCGCCAGGTTCGACACGATCCGAGCGAGGTACGCCTTCGGGTCGGCGACCTGGGCGCGGTCCGCCGAGGACCATCTGATCCAGGCGTCCTGCACCGCGTCCTCAGCATCGGCCGCGCTGCCGAGGATCCGGTAGGCCACCGAGAACAGGAGGTTGCGATGGCGGTGGAACACCTGCTCGTCGGCGTCCGGCGGGCGCGTCACCGGGCGTCCCGCAGGCGGGTGAAGCGCCCGCCGCGCGGCCAGAACGCACCGGAGGAGGGCAGCCGCGACATGCGGCGGTAGGTCGGCCAGGGTGAGGCGCTCACGGTTTCCTTGTACCAGACCGCCAGCCGCCCGGTCAGACACCCGCGGCGAGGGCTGTCGTCGGGGCGGGTGAACTGCACGACCGCATCGTTGCGGCCCAGGCTCACCGGCGTGTGGTAGTAACCGAACCGGAACGGCCTCGGTTGCCTGCCGCGCAGCGTGCGGGCGATCGACACCGCCGCGTGCACACCGGTCGGCATCCCGCTCTGACAGGTGCCGTGCAGCACCCCGTAGCCCTGCCGGACCGCGGCCGCGTCGCCGACCGCGTACACCTCGGGGTGCGACACCGACCGCAACGTGGGGTCGGTGACGACGCGACCGCGATCGTCGACGGTCAGCCCGGCGGCGGCCGCCAGGGGCGCCACCCGGGTACCCCCGGTCCAGAGCACGACGTCGGCCGCCAGGGCCTCCGCGCCGGCCAGCTCGACCCCGTCGGGCCGGACCCTGCTGACCGCCGTTCCGGTGACGACCTGGACGCCCAGGCGGGTCAGCGCGGCCCGCAGGTACGCCCGGACCTTCGGGCTCATGCTCGCCCCGGGATCCTGCCGACCCACCAGCGTGACCCCGAGCCCCGGGTGCCGTTCGGCGATCTCCGCGGCGGCCTCGACGCCGGTCAACCCGCTGCCGACGACGACGACCCTGCCGGTGCCGAGCCGGGTCAGCCGGTCCGCCAGGGTGGTCGCGCCGCTCGGGCTGTCCAGGGTGTACGCGTGCTCCTCGACGCCCGGCACCGCCGCCGTGTCGGTCACGCTGCCCAACGCGTAGATGAGGGTGTCGTAGCGCAGCACCCGACTGTCGTCGATGCGGACGGTCTGCGCGTGCGCGTCGACCGCCGTCACCCAGCCGCGCACGAACTGCGCACCCGTCTCCGCCAGCAGCTCGGGGATGTTCAGCTCGGCGAGCCGCTGCCCGGTCGCGGTCATGTGCAGCCGGAGGCGCTCGGTGAACCGCTCCTGCGCGTTCACCAGCGTCACCTGCACGTCGGCCCGCCTGGTCCGTGCCGCGAGCTGGGTCGCCGCGGCCATGCCCGCGTAGCCCGCGCCCAGGATCAGAACGCGGTGCGTGCCCGCCGGGACCTGCCGTTGCGATGTGCTCATTGTTTCGCCTCTCTGATCGGATTGACGACCACGAGATGCGTGCCGCTGGTTGATCCGTGACATCCCCGCGATGTGACGCCCGCCACGGGCAGTGTCGGACGGCCGCCTTCACTACCCTTGGCGTGATGAGCCGATCTGCCACCGCTGGTCGGGCTCCGCTCTGGCGGGACCGGACCTTCGGCACGTACTGGATCGCGCAGTCGCTCTCGGCGGCCGGCGACTCGTTCGCCTACCTGGCGGTGCCGCTGCTGGTGCTCCAGGCGACCGGGTCGGTGGCGCAGATGGGCCTGCTCACCGCCGTCGCGGGCGCGGCGTCCGTCGTCGCCGGGATCTTCGGCGGGGTGCTGGTCGACCGGTACGACCGTCGCACCCTGATGATCGCGGCGGACCTGACCCGGTTGGTGCTCTACGCACTGGTCCCCCTGGCGTGGCTCGCCGGCCCGCAGGTGTGGCTGCTCTTCGTGGTGCTGCCGATCTGCGAGGCGGCCGGCATGGTGTTCCAGGTCGCCGCGGTGACAGCGGTCCGCAACCTGGTCGACCGCGACCGGATCACCGAGGCCAACGGCCGGTTGCAGGCGACGTACGCGGCGGCGGCGGTCCTCGGCCCGCTGCTCGCCGGGGTGGTGGCGGCCCGCTTCGGTCCGCCGACCGCCATCGCCGTCAACGCGGCGAGCTTCGCGCTCTCGGCGGCCGGAATGTGGCTGATCCGACTGCGCCCGGTCCAGGTGGACGAGGCGGTGGCCCGGCAGCGCCCGCTGGCCGAGTTCCTGGCGGGGGCGCGGTTCCTGTGGCGACAGCCCGTGCTGCGGGCGTTGACCGTCCTGTTGTCGGTCTTCATCTTCCTCACCTACGGCTTCGTCGACGTGCTGATCTACCACGTCACGCACGACCTTGGCGGCTCCGAGGGCACCATCGGCACGGTGCTCGGCCTGGCGGCGCTGGGCACGGTCGCCGGTGCGCTGCTGGTGGCCCCGTTGCGTCGCCGTCGGGGCTTCGGTGCCACCTGGATCGGCGCGCACACGATCTGCGGGTTCGCGGTGGCGGGTGTCGGCATCGCCACGACCGTGCCGGCGGTCACCGCGCTCACAGCGGTGTACCTGTGCTGCCTCAGCATCGGCGGGATCTGTTCGATGTCGCTGCGCCAGGAGATCACCCCCGACCATCTGCTCGGTCGGGTCACCTCCGCGTTCTGGAGCACCCACTACGCCCTCGGCCCGGCCGGTGCCGTCGTGCTGACCTGGGCCGCTGGCCGCTACGGTGCTCCGGCGGTCACGCTCGCGGCGGGCGCGGGATGTCTGTTGGTAGCGGTCGGCGGCCTCTTCACCCCGATCCGTCGCGCCGGTGGGGAGGCAGTCGCTGGACAACCCGGACTGCACCCGGCACCGGCCGGAGGCACCGTTGGTGGTTGAGACGCTATGGAGCTGATGCCGTAAACGATTCACACGGTAGCGCCAGCGCGGCCGGTGGTGGTCCGGCCGGTGGCGACGGTGCGGCCGTTGGGGACGGTCCGGGCGGTGGTGGTGGTCCGGTGGAGACGGTCCGGCCGGTGGCGATGGCGCCGGTGCGGCCGGTGGTGGTCCGACCGGTGGCGATGGCGCCGGTGCGGCCGGTGGTGGTCCGACCGGTGGCGATGGTCCGGGCGGTGGCAATGGTCCGGGCGGTGGCGGCGGCCCGGCCAGGGGAGCGGACCCGACGGTGGAGACGACTCGGGCAGCCGGCCAGCAGCCGATTCGTTTGCGACATCAGCTCCAAAGGCGCCGACCACCAGCACCGCTCCGACGGCGCCGCGCGGTCAGAACTCCTGGTACATCACGTGCAGGCCGACCCGGCCGAGGGTGGGGTGTCGGAACGCGCCCGGCACGGTGCCGACCACCGCGAAGCCCTCGCGCTGGTACAACTCCACCGCCGACCGGTTCGTCTGCACCACGGCGTTGAACTGCATGCCGGCGTACCCCTGTTGGCGGGCCCAGGTTAGAGCCTCGCGGCACAGCGCGGTGCCCACGCCCCGGCCCCGGTTCTCGGCGGCGACCATGAAACTTGCGGTGGCGACGTGCGCACCCGGCCCGGGTCGGTTGGTGCCCATCTTCGCGGTGCCGAGCACCCGTTGGCCGTCGACCGCCACGACGGTCCGGCCCGGTGCCGCCTCGACCCACATGCCGTACGACTGGTCGGCGGTCATCGTCGGGTCGTAGGGGAAGGTCTCCTGTGCCCGGATCACCTCCTCGATGATGGGCCACACCTGCGACCAGTCCTGGTCGACGAACTCCCGAATCAGCACCGGGGGAGGTTAAGCCGCGGGCGAGCCCCGGACAAACAGTTATCCGCTGGTGCATCCGGGCGGCACACCCGGTGCGAAGCATTCATCGTGACGAGACGTCACGGATCCGGTCGCTTCGACGAAAGGCCCGCTGATGAAGATCGCACGACTCGCCGCCCGGATGGCGGTGGGCGCCATGGCCACCGCGCTGGCCACCACCGCCGTCGCTGTGCCGGCGGCTCAGGCCACCGGCAAGCCCAAGCCGCTCGGCACCACGTCCCTCGCCCAGGTGCTCACCAAGGACAAGGGCGGGTTCGACCGCAACTCGCGGGACTTCGACGTGCTCACCGCGGCCGTGCTGGCCGTGCTGGAAGCCAAGCCGAACTCGCCGGTCAAGGTGCTCACCGACGGCACCGCGGCGCTGACCGCGTTCATCCCCACCGACGCGGCCTTCCAGCAGTTGGTCCGCGAGATCACGCAGGCCAAGAAGCTGCCGAGTGAGAGCGCGGCCTTCACCGCGGTCGCCGGGCTCGGCATCGACACCGTTGAGTCGGTGCTGCTTTACCACGTGGTGCCGGGCGCCACCATCGATCGCAAGACGGCGGTCCGGGCCGACGGCACGGACCTGACCACCGCGCTCGGCTCCACGGTGGAGGTCGACGTCCGTACCTACCTGTACTTCTTCCGCCAGGTGCGGCTGGTCGACGCCGACACCAACGACCGTGACGCGCGCGTCGTCACCTTCGACGTCAACAAGGGCAACCGGCAGATCGCGCACTCCGTGGACCGGGTGCTCCGCCCGATCGACCTGCCCTGACCGGCGGCGGGTGGCGTCCGACCACGCGTCGGACGCCGCCCGCGACGGCCGTCAGCCCGAGGCGAGGGCGGCGATCTCCTCGTCGAGCAGGGCGGCCAGCTGCGCGTACCGCCCGGGATGGCTCTGCGCGGTCATCCCACGGCTGGGCATCTCCACGGTCATCAGCAGGTACAGGTGCAACCGGTAGAAGGCGAGCCGGCGGCGGGCCGACGCGTCCAGCACCAGCGGCCGCGGTGCGGCGGCCTGGTAACCGCGCAGCAGCGGGTGCTCCGGGTCGTCCTCGACGCGTTGGAAGAGCCGCGGCGAGACCAGGTCCAGCAGGGGGTCGCCGTAGAGGAACCGCTCGCCGTCGACCAGGCCACAGAGCCGCAACCGGCCATCACCGTCGGGTGCCGCCAACACGTTGCCGTCCCAGCAGTCGAAGTGCAGCAGCGCCGGGCGGCGCACCTCGTCCAGCACGTCGGCGTGCCGCCCCAGTAGTTCGTGCAGGCGCTGCGGTGTCACCGGCAGTCGGACGTCCCAGTCGGCCGCGTCGGCCAGCAGTTCGTCGAGCATCGCCGTGAACGCCGCCCGCCAGGTCGCGCCGGCGGCCCGGCCGCCGTCGTAACCGAACCGGTCACCGGTCACCTGGTGCAACGCGGCGAGAGCCACCCCCAGGTCGTAGCGCGCCGGGCCGTCGTCGACCGCGCCACCGGCCTCGGCCAGGTCGAACAGCGACCGGCCGGGCAGCAACTCGGTGACCAACCACTCGCCGTACGCCGGGTCGGTGCCGTGCCACAGCACCGCGGGCACGGGCACCTGCGGCGCCCGCTCGGCGACGAGCCGGAAGTATCGATCCTCGGCGGCGCAGAGCCCGCGCTCGTAGCGCAGCTGCGGCGTCTCGGCCGACGGAGCCAGCTTCAGCACCACCCGACGGCCGTCGTCGAGCAGCGCCCACCAGACCGTCGCGTACCCACCCCCGGTCAGCGGACCAGCGTCGCGGACCCCGGCGCCCGGCCCGAACGACGCGCCGACCAGGTATGCCACATCGGCGCTGGTGAGGGACTGTTGGGTCGGGCTGACGGCGGTCACGACGTGGTGTCCCCCCGCCGGGCCCGTGGCGCGGAGCCCGCGGTGGCGCGGGTGGAACGGGGGACGGGGCCGGCGGTGTCGCGGCGGATCAGCTCGGCGGGGAGCACCTCGACCCGGGGCGCCGCGGCCCCGGGGCCGAGCACCAGGGACATCGCCCGCACTCCCATATGGACCAAGGGTAGTCGCACGGTGGTCAACGCGGGGGTCACGTCCCGGGCGATGGGCATGTCGTCGAAACCCAGCACCGACACCTGCTGCGGCACCGCCAACCCGGTGGTGCGCAGGGTGGCGAGCGCGCCGATGGCCATCGAGTCGTTGAGCGCCACGATCGCGGTCAACTCCGGGTCGGCGTCGAGCAGTCGGGCGGTGGCCTCGGCACCACCGTCGCGGTCGAACTCCGCGTAACGGATGCGTCGTTCGGGCAGCTCACGGCCCTGCTCGGTGAGCGCCTGCCGCAGACCGGCCAGCCGGTCGGTCGTGGTGGTCAGGATGCGCGGGCCGGCGATCACGCCGATCGCCCGGTGCCCCAGGCCGCACAGCTCCCGCCCGGCCAGGTAGCCGCCGGCCCGGTTGTCCGGCATCACCGCGTCGCCGGAGTGCTCGTGCCGGCCGATCACCGCCACCCGCCCGCCGGTGGCCTCGTACGCGGCGAGCTTCTCGTTGAGCTGCCGGGTGAACGCCTCGTCGTGGTAGCCCGAGCCGGCCAGGATCAGCGCCGCCACCTGGTGGCCGCGCAGCAGCTCCACGTACTCCAACTCGCGGTCCGGGTCCCGGTAGCTGTTGCAGATCATCAGCAGCCGGCCCTGGTCGGTGGCGACCCGTTGCAGCCCTCGGGTGATCTCCGCGAAGTACGGGTCGGAGACGTCGTGCACGATCACCCCGACCGCGCTGCGGTGCGAGCGGGCCAGCAGTTGGGCGTGCGCGTTGGGCACGTACTGCAACTCGGCGACGGCGGCGAGCACCCGCTCGCGAAGCTCGTCGGTGACCGGTTTGCTGCTGCCGTTGATGACGCGGGAAGCGGTGGCGGGTGAGACGCCCGCCCGGCGGGCCACATCGGACAGGGTCGCCATGGCCCGCCCCCTCGATCTGTTGACGGCGTTTCGTCGTGCCGGCTAGCGTCACCGTACCGCAGAGAAAGCCCTTTCCCGCAGGGAGGCACTGCCGTGTCCGATCGCTTCGCGGTACGTCGACCCGACGACCCTCCCGCCCGTGGCGCCACCCGCGCTGATCGGGCGGCACCGCTGCCCGGCGGAATCGGGGTGTCCCGGCTGCGCGTCTACGACACGGTGGCCCCCGACGGCCTGGTCGGCGGCACTCCGCACGTGCACCTGTGCTGCACCGAGGGGTACGTGGTGACCGACGGCGAGGGCGCGGTGCAGACCCTGACCACCGCCGGTTTCCGGGAGACGCCGCTGCGGCCGGGGGTGGTGGTCTGGTTCGAGCCGGGCACCGTGCACCGCCTGGTCAACGGGGACGGGCTGAGCATCGTGGTGCTCATGCAGAACAGCGGCCTGCCGGAGGCCGGCGACGCGGTGCTGACCTTTCCGCCGGAGGTGCTGGCCGACCCGGCCGCGTACGCCGCGGCGGCGGCGTTGCCCGACGGGGGAGCGCCGGGTGCGGATGTGCACGCCGCGTACCGCAGGCGGGATCTGGCGGTCGCCGGTTTCCAGGCGCTGCGCTCCGGCGGCCCGGCGGCGCTGGCCGCGTTCCATGCGGCCGCTGTCGCGTTGCGCCAGCCGCTGCTGGGGCGGTGGCGGCAGCGGTGGGAGGACGGCGCGGGCCGTGCCGCCGCCGGCACCGCCGCGCAGCTCGACGCCCTGGAGCGGGGGGATGCCGGGCACCTGGGCGACGCCGGGGTGTACGCGGTGGCCGAGCCGGTCGAGCGCGGCCGGTTGGGCATGTGTGGTCTCCTCGACACCTACCCGGCGGCCGGCTGACGGTCCGCAGGGCACACCCAAATCCACTGTGGATCGATGGGTGGTCCACTCGGTTTCACTGGAATCGGGGCGTCCGAAGGCCGTCGACAGCCCGGTTTTCAGCAAGCCGAGTCGATCTCGGAGCGATCGGCGCCGGCTGGGTCGGCAATCGAACCGAATAGATCGAGGAAAGGCCTTGCCCGGCGTGAGGGTGCCGCCTACGCTCCAGGAAAGCGTTTGCCTGATCCGCCGACCGGCCCGCTTCACGAGCGCCGTGCCGGGCCCCGAGGAGGTTCCGCGTGACCGAGAACTCTTTGGACACGGCGGGCCGGCAGGCCGCCGACCAGACGGGCGGTGCGCGGGCGGCCGCCTCCGGGCCGGAGAGCCTCGCCGCGCCGGAGGCCGCTGACAGCGCGACGTCGTCCACAGCGGTGGCACCGCCACCCGGTGGTGGCCGTCCGCCACGCCCGACGCTCGGCCGGCGGGCGGTGGTCTTCGCCGACTCGCTCTGGCGTCCGGCGCTGGTGCTCGCGGTCTTCTTCGTCGCCTGGTGGTTCGTGGCGGCCCGGGAGTACGTCCCGAACTACCTGGTGCCCACACCCGGCCAGGTCTGGGAGACGATGACCACCCAGTGGTCCGAGCTGGCCCGGCACACAGTGGTCACCCTCTACGAGACGGTGCTCGGCTTCGTGCTGGCCGCCGCGTTGGGCCTGGTCACGGCCGTCGCCATCGCCTACTCCCGCACCCTGGACAAGGCGCTCTACCCGATCGTCCTGTTCGCTCAGGTCATCCCGAAGATCGCCATCGCGCCGCTGCTGGTGGTCTGGTTCGGCCTCGGCCTCACCCCGAAGATCATCCTGGCGGTGCTGATCGCGTTCTTCCCGGTGGTCATCTCCGGGGTGGCCGGGCTGCGCTCCACCGACCCGGAACTGCTCGACCTCGCCGCCACCATGGGCGCCGGCCCGTGGCGTACCTTCCGCAAGATCCGCTTTCCGAACGCGTTGCCGCACCTGATGGCCGGCCTGAAGGTGGCCGTCACCCTCGCCGTGGTCGGTGCCGTGGTCGGCGAGTTCGTCGGCGCCAGCGAAGGGCTCGGCTACGTCCTGTTGCTGGCCAACGGCAACCTCGACGCCCCGCTGCTGTTCGCCGACCTGATCCTGATGTCCGCCATCGGCATCGTCCTGTTCGTCCTGGTCGAGATCGCCGAAGCACTGCTCATTCCCTGGCACGCCAGCCGTCGCGCCGGCGTGTCCCTCACCACCTCCTGACCGACCCCATCACGGAGGCACCGATGAAACGCACCGCCACCACCATCCTGGTCACCGCCGCCCTGCTTCTCACCGCGACCGGCTGCGGTGGGGACGACCCCGCCGGCAGCACCAACGCCGACGGCAGCAAGCAGGTCACCCTCACCCTCAACTGGGTGCCCTACGGCGAGCACGCGCCCTTCTACTACGGCCTGCAGAAGGGCTACTACTCCGCCGAGGGCATCGACCTGAAGATCCTGCCCGGCAACGGCTCGGGCAACACGGTCAAGCAGGTCGCCCAGAAGCAGACCGACTTCGGTTGGGCGGACAGCCCGGTGCTGCTCAAGTCGGTGGCCAGCGGGATGCCGGTGCGCAGCCTCGGCGCGTACCTGGAGAAGGGACCCTCCTCGGTGGAGTTCTTCACCGAGGAGAACATCAAGACCCCGGCCGACCTCAAGGGCAAGACCGTCGGTGGCACCCCCGGCGACGCCCTCTACGCGACCTTCCCGGCCTGGCTGGAGAAGAACGGCGTCAAGAAGGACGACGTCAAGGTGGTCAACGTCGACGCCGCCGGCAAGATCGCCGCCCTGGCCGAGGGCAAGGTCGACGCCATCATGGGCTTCTTCCACGACCAGGCGCCCACCATCGAGAGCAAGACCGGCAAGAAGGTCGACGTACTGCTCTTCGCCGACTACGGGATGAACCTGCTCGGCACCGGTCTGGTCGCCAACACGCAGACCCTGCAGAAGGACCCGGAGCTGGCCCGCAAGTTCGTCCGGGCCACCCAGAAGTCCTGGGCCGACGCCGCCCGGGACCCGGCCGGCGCGGTGAGCGCGATGGCGGCCCTGGCCGAGAACGAACCGGCGCCCGAGGTGCTCACCAAGCAGCTCACCCTCAACCTGCCACTGATCGGCGCGGACGGCCCGCCCGGGGTGAACACCGAGGCCCAGTGGACCGAGACCATCGAACTGATGTCCCGCTACGCCGAGCTGAAGGACCCGGGAGCGCCCAGCGCCTACTGGGACTCCTCGTACGCGGCGCAGGGGTGACCCGGTGACCCCCGCGCCAGCAGCCACCGGCACCGCCATCGGGATGTCCGGGCTGACCGTCCGGTTCACCACCCGGCGGTCGCAGACCACCGCCCTGGACAACGTCTCACTGGACATCGAGCCGGGCGAGTTCGTCACGATCGTCGGCCCGTCCGGCTGTGGCAAGTCCACCCTCCTGAAGATCGTCGCGGGACTGGTCACGCCGACCAGCGGCGAGGTGTCGTTGCTGCGGCGTCCGGTGCGCGGGCCGCAGAAGGAGATCGGCTTCGTCTTCCAGAAGGCCGCGTTGCTGGAGTGGCGCGGCGCCCGGGCCAACATCCTGCTCCAGGCCGAGATGCGCGGCATGGACCGGACGACGGCGGCCCGCCGCGCCGACGAGCTGATCGAGATGACCGGTCTGACCGGCTTCGAGAAGGCGTTGCCGCACGAGCTGTCCGGCGGCATGCAGCAGCGGGTGGCGCTCTGCCGCGCGTTGCTGCACTCCCCGCCGGTGCTGCTCATGGACGAACCGTTCGGCGCCCTGGACGCGTTGACCCGCGAGCAGATGAACGCCGAGCTGCACCGGATCTGGCGGGAGACCGGGACCACAGTGGTGCTGGTCACCCACTCCATCGCCGAGGCGGTCTTCCTCGGCACCCGGGTCGTGGTGATGAGTCCCCGGCCCGGCCGGATCATCCGCACCTTCCCGGTCGAGCTGCCGGCGCACCGCGACTACGCGCAGGTGATGTCGGATCCCCGCTTCGACCGGCTCGCCACCGACCTGCGTGGGTTGCTCGGCAGCGCGGCCGCCAACCACTGAACGCGGATCGGCACGACCAGCACGACGGAAGGAACACCATGACCCGCAGGTCGATCGGCATCATCGTCAACGGCGTGACCGGACGGATGGGCTACCGGCAGCACCTCGTCCGGTCGCTGCTGGCCATCCGCGAGTCCGGCGGCGTGACGCTGACCGACGGCACGACCATCTGGCCGGAACCGGTCCTGGTCGGGCGCAACGAGACGAAGCTCCGCGAGCTGGCCGAGCGGCACGGCCTGACCGACTGGACCACCGACCTGACGTCGGCGCTGGCCCGGGACGACGTCGAGATCTACTTCGACGCCCAGGTCACCCAGCAGCGGGAGAAGGCCATCCGGCAGGCCATCGAGGCCGGCAAGCACATCTACACGGAGAAGCCCCTCGCCGAGGACACCGCCGCCGCGCTCGACCTGGCCCGGGCCGCCGACGCGGCGGGCGTACGCACCGGTGTCGTGCAGGACAAGCTCTTCCTGCCGGGGCTGCGCAAGCTCAAGCGGCTCGTCGACGGGGGCTTCTTCGGCCAGATCCTGTCGGTCCGCGGCGAGTTCGGCTACTGGGTCTTCGAGGGCGACTGGCAGCCGGCGCAGCGTCCATCGTGGAACTACCGGGCCGAGGACGGCGGCGGCATCGTGGTGGACATGTTCCCGCACTGGCACTACGTGCTGGAGGAGCTGTTCGGCAGGGTCAACGCCGTCTCCTGCGTGATCGCCACGCACGTGCCCCAGCGGGTGGACGAGGCCGGAAGCACGTACGCGGCCACCGCCGACGACGCCGCGTACGCCGTCTTCGAACTCGACGGCGGGGTGATCGCGCAGATCAACTCGTCGTGGACGGTGCGGGTGTACCGCGACGAGCTTGTGGAGTTCCAGGTCGACGGGACCGAGGGCAGCGCTGTCGCCGGCCTGCGCACCTGCCGGGTGCAGCACCGGGCGGTCACCCCGAAGCCGGTGTGGAATCCGGACCTGCCGGTCACCGAGGACTTCCGCGCACAGTGGGCCGAGGTGCCCGACAACGAGGAGTTCGACAACGGCTTCAAGGTGCAGTGGGAGGCGTTCCTGCGGCACGTCGTGGCGGGTGAGCCGTTCCGGTGGGACTTCCTGGCCGGCGCGCGCGGCGTGCAGCTCGCCGAACTGGGGCTGCGCGCGGCCCGCGACGGCGTCCGCGTCGAGGTGCCGGAGCTGCGGGCGTGAGCGCCGCCGAGGTCGTCCTGCCCGGAGGGCGGCGTCACCGGCTGGCCGGGGGTGGCGGGTTCGCCAGGCCGTCGACGCCGGCGACCAGTCGCGTCGCGTACGCCGCCGCGCACGTGGTCGCCGACCCGGGCGCGGAGAACGTGCCGGCCGCCCCGGCGGCGGTGGACTGGGACACCACGCTCGCCTTCCGGCGGCACCTGTGGTCGTACGGGCTGGGGGTCGCCGAGGCGATGGACACCGCCCAGCGGGGGATGGGGCTGGACTACCCGGCGACCCGGGAGCTGATCCGGCGCAGCGCCGCCGAGGCCCGCGCGGTGGGCGGCCGGATCGTCGCCGGTGTCGGCACGGACCAGCTGCCGGCCGGCCCGGCCACCCTGGCCGCGGTGACCGCCGCGTACGCCGAACAACTCGACGACGTCCGCGCGGCCGGCGCCCGGCCGGTGCTCATGTGCAGCAGGCACCTGGCCGCCGCGGCGCGCGGCCCGGAGGACTACCTGCGGGTGTACGACGAGCTGCTGAGCGCCGCCGGCGAGCCGGTGGTGCTGCACTGGCTGGGTCCGATGTTCGACCCGGCGCTGACCGGCTACTGGGGGGCGGCCGATCTGGACCTGGCCGCCGACACGGTCGTCGAGCTGATCAAGGCGCACCAGTCGCGGGTCGACGGCATCAAGGTGTCGTTGCTGGACGCCGACCGGGAGGTCGCGTTGCGCCGTCGCCTGCCGGCCGGGGTGCGGCTCTACACGGGCGACGACTTCCACTACCCCGAGCTGATCCGGGGCGACGAGGTGGGCCACTCCGACGCGCTGCTCGGGGTGTTCGCGGCCATCGCGCCGGCCGCCGCCGCCGCGCTGGCCGCCCTGAACCGGGGGGACCTGACGGCGTACGACGAGATCTTCGCGCCCACCGTGCCGCTGGCCCGGCACCTGTTCGCGGCGCCGACCTGGCACTACAAGACGGGGATCGTGTTCCTGGCGTGGTTGGCCGGGCACCAGGACCACTTCACCATGGTCGGTGGCGCGCAGTCCGGGCGGTCGCCGGCGCACCTGGCCACACTGCTCACTCTGGCCGACGCCGCCGGGCTGCTGCCCGACGCCGAGCTGGCCGCCGCCCGCGCCCGGGCCCTGTTCACCGTGGCGGGGGTGGCCCAGTGAGCCTGACCCGCTTCTCGTTCAACCAGGCCACCGCCCAGCGTTGGCCGTTGCCGGAGGTGGTGGCCGGGTGCGTGGCGGCCGGCGTGCCGGGTATCGGCCTGTGGCGGGAGCCGGTGGCCGAGTACGGGTTGGCCCGTTCGGCGAAACTGGTCCGCGACGCGGGTCTCGCCGTCACGTCGTTGTGCCGGGGTGGGTTCTTCACGGCTGACGACTGGCGCGCGGAGAACCTGCGGGCCATCGAGGAGGCGGCCGTCCTCGGGGCCCCGGAGCTGGTGCTGGTGTCCGGTGGGTTGCCCGCCGGCAACCGGGACATCGACGGCGCCCGGCGTCGGGTCGCCGACGCGATCGGCGAGTTGGCCCCGCACGCCGAGGCCGCCGGGGTGCGGCTGGCCATCGAGCCGCTGCACCCGATGTTCGCCGCCGACCGGTGCGTCATCAGCACCCTGGGTCAGGCGTTGGACATCGCCGAGCGGTTCGACCCGGCGGTGGTCGGCGTGGTCGTGGACGCGTACCACGTCTGGTGGGATGACACGGTGTACGCGCAGGTCGCGCGAGCCGCCGACCGGATCGCCGCGTTCCAGGTCTGCGACTGGGTGACCCCGCTGCCGGAGGGGGTGCTGCTCGGCCGGGCATTGCCCGGCGACGGGTGCATCGAGCTGCGCCGGCTGCGCGAGGCGGTCGACGCGGCCGGTTACGTCGGCCCGATCGAGGTGGAGGTCTTCTCCGCCGAGGTGTGGGCGCGTCCGGGCGCCCAGGTGCTCGACGCGGCGATCGCCGGGTACCTGCGCCACGTTGTCTGACCTGCCCGAACGGCGGTGGCCGGCGGCGGTCGGCGCCTGGCTGGGCATTGGCACCGCACCCGCCACGCTGGTGCTCGGCGCGGCGATGGCCGCCCGGCACGGCGGCGCGGTGCCGGTGGCCGGGCTGCTGATCGGCGGGGCGCTGATGGCGGCCCTGCTCTGGGGGCAGGGCCGGATCGGTCTGCGCCGGCCGCTCGGCGACGGTGCGCCGTTGACGGCGGTGCTGCCCGCGTACCTGGGGGACACCTCGCGGCTGCTGCTGGCGGCGGTGCTGACGGCGTCGATGATCGGGTGGAACGGGTTCAACGTCGGCCTCGGCGGGGCGTCGCTGGCGGCGCTGACCCACCTGCCGGCCTGGGCCGGGCCGGCGTTGCTGGAGGTGGCGGTCCTCGCCGTCTCGTGGGCGCCGGCCCGGCTCGGCAACCGGGTCGCGGTGCTCACCACGCTCAGCGCTGTGGTGCTGGTCGGCTGGTGCCTGACGGTGCTGCCACCACCGGGTGCGCCGGTCCGGCTGGCCGCCGGTGGGCTCGTCGACGCCGCGGCGCTGATCGGGTACGCGGCGGTGTTCGCGCTGCGCGCGCCGGACTTCAGCGTGGGTCTTGCCCGGCGGCGGGACCTGGCCTGGTGCGTGGGGTTGTTGGTCGGGCCGGCGTTGCTCGGCGTGCTCGCCGGTGCCGGCCTGTGGCTGCGCACCGGCTCGGCCGACGTGGTGGCGTTGCTCGCCGCCGGCTCGGGTCTGGCCGGGTCCGCGAACCTGTTCGTCGCGGTGGCGGTCTTCGCGGCGGCTCTGACCACCACGTACTCCGGTTCGTTGGCGTTGCGTGGCCTGGCTCCCCGGCTGCCGGTGCGGGCGGCGATGCTGCTCGTCGCGGTGCTCGGCGGTGTGCTGGCGGTGGCGCGGTTCGACCGTCTGGTGCTGCAGTGGTTGACGGTGCTGGCCGCCGCGCTGCCGGTGCTGGTGGTGCCGATGGCCGTGGAGGCGGCGGCCCGTCGGCGCGGTCGGGTCCCGCGTACCGTGCCCGCCTGGTGCTGGGTGCCGCCGGCGCTGCTCGCGGTGGCCTGCACGCTCGCCGGCGTGGGTGCCGCCCCGTTGCTCGGGCTGGCCCTCGCCGCGGCCTGCACGGTGCTCTGGCGCCGCCGAGGTGGCGGAGGCCACTCGGTTGGTGGCGCTTAGCGGGTGGCGTGCGAGCCGTGGTCGCTGACCTGGGCATCGAACCAGTGGTGCAGGGCATCGCGAAGCGCCGCGTCGTCTGTGGCGTAGGTGACGCGCGCGCCGCCGGGAACCGCCTCGTACGTGATGGTGATCCGCCCGCCGTGTGCCCGAAGCGTTGCCAGGCCCGGCATCTCGGCGCCGTGGATGCGGGCGGGGTCGCTGAAGTCACCGCGCCGGAACCGCTCGACCTCGGAGCTCAGGTGGTGTTGGACCAGGGTGACCTGGGTGGTGTCCTGGGGGTCGTCGGCGACCACGGTCTGCACGCCGCCGGTGTCGCTCTTCGTGAAGCGGTGCGTGGTGCGTTCCAGGTCGAACGGCATGACGGAAGCCCCTCGATCGGCGACGTCAGCCTGCCGATCGGAGGTGGTCGTTGTCGGTATCGACGGCGCGGAGTCGTCGGCGCAACCGCCGGTCAGCGTGGCGGCGGCGATGGCCGCCAGGACGAGAGCCCGATGGGGGCGAGGGCGGTCAGAACGGTTCACCGGTGGCCTCCGCGAGGGTCTGGAGCGCACGCACCACTGCCGCGCGCTGGTCGTCGGGCACGCGATCGAGCAGGGCGGTGAGCCGGGTCCGACGGGCATCGGCCTGTCGGGTGGCGGCCGTGGCGCCCGCGGGAGTCAGCAGAAGCAGAACGCCACGACCGTCACCCTCGGCCGTCTCTCGGTGCACCCAGCCCCGGTTGACCAGGTTGCTGACCAGGCGGCTGACGGTGCTCTTCTCCAGACGCAGCCGGCGAGCCAACTCCACCTGCCGGATCTGCCCCTCCCGAGCAATCTCCACCATGGCGTGCGCCTCCGACACCGGCAAGGGCTGCCCGCAGGGTGTCCGGTCCGGCTGATGGAGGCCGAAATTGCGGACGAAACGCATCAGTGCTTCCTGCGCCGCGTCGAGCTCACCAGCCTGCATGGTTCGACAATACAACCAGATGGTTCGGCCGTTCAACCATTGTGGAGAGCCGCGTCGGAGCCTCTTGGGAGACCTGCTGGACGGTCACCCCTCCGTCGGGCCGACTCTGACCGGGGCGTACGCCCTGTGCCCGCGGGGTCCGGAAAAAGTGATCTAGGCGCGGCCGGCAGAACGTGATCTTATACGCACCGGCGATCCGTAACACCGCGCAAACCATCGATTAACCATCGGCGGCTTAGGTGGGGGAGCGCTCCCATGAGCGGGTCGCGTTCGATGAACAGCTCCACAAGGGAGCAACCGAAAGGAGCCTCGTGGCTACAGGCACGAGCAGAGACAGGGTGCGAAGACTAGCGATACCGACGCTGGTCTTCGCCCTGATCGCCGGCACCGCCGGCATCGCGGGACCGGCGTCGGCGGCCCCGGCAGGAACCAAGGGCGGCGGCGCGGGCGGGTACTTCACCCCCGGGTCCGACAAGAAGGTCATCCTGACCGACGGCGCCGACCGCCGACCGGGCGGCAGGAACGCGGCCGAGCAGCAGGCCACGGCGGACGAGAGCCGCCCGGGCAGGTACATCGTCGAACTGGCCGAGGAGCCCCTGACCTCGTACGCCGGTGGTTCGTCCGGGCTGGCGCGAACCCGCCCGGAGGCGGGTGACCGGCTGGACGTGACGTCCGCGCCGGCGCGGGCCTACCGCAGCCACCTCGACGCGCAGCGCAGCGCCGTCGCCGCCGCCGCGAAGGTCCAGGTCACCGCCGCGTACACCACTGCCTTCAACGGGTTCTCCGCGAAGCTGACCACCGAGCAGGTGACCGCGCTGCGGGCGGACAAGCGCGTCCGCGCCGTCACCGCCTCACGGGCGCTGGGCACCCCGACGCCCCCGCCCACCGCTCCGATCGCGACCACCCCGGCCACCGCCACCCCTGAACAGCGGGACCAGTCGGCGGGAGCGGACACCGCCGGCAGGCCGGACACCCCCGGCAAGCCCGGCAAGCCCGGCAAGCCTGGCCCCGGTACCGGCGCGGGCATGGTGATCGGTGTCCTGGACACCGGCATCTGGCCGGAGAGCGCGTCGTTCGCCAAGACGATGCCCGCCCCCGCGAACTGGCGCGGCACCTGCCAGACCGGTGTCGCCTTCGTGGCCGAGCACTGCAACGGCAAGATCGTCGGCGCGCGGTACTTCGCCGACTCGTGGCTCGCCTACGGCGGCACGGTGCCCGAGGGTGAGATCCTGTCCCCCCGCGACGTGTCCGGGCACGGCACGCACACCGCCTCCACCGCGGCCGGCCTGCCGCTGCCGAACGTCACCATCGACGGTCGCCGCTTCGGCCCCGTCTCCGGGGTGGCCCCGGACGCCCAGATCGCCGTCTACAAGGTGCTCTGGGGTGGCATGGGCTACGACGCCGACATCATCGCCGGCATCGACGCGGCCGTCGCGGACGGCGTGCAGGTCATCAACTTCTCGATCGGCTCCCAACTCGGCGATTGGGAGGCGAACACCCCGATCGGCATCGCGTTCCTCAACGCCACGCTCGCCGGGGTCTTCGTGGCCGCGTCCGCCGGCAACACCGGCATCGTGAGCGGGGCGATCAGCAACGCGGCACCGTGGGTGACCACTGTCGGCGCGGCGGTGACCAAGCTCGACGAGGCGACGGTCAAGCTGGGCGACGGCACGAAGCTCGTCGGCGGCTCGCTGGACGCCCTGCCCGGTGGCGACTCGCTGCCGATGGTCTTCGGTGACCAGGCCGGCTCGCCCGACCTGGGCGCGGTCTACTGCGAGCCCGGCAGCCTCGACAGCGCCAAGATCAAGGGCAAGGTCGTCGCCTGCGCGCTGTCCGACATGTTCGGCTCCGCCGCCGAGATCAAGGCCAAGGGCGGGGCGGCGATGGTGGTGTTCGACCCGGTCGGCAACTACCGGATCAACTCCATCTTCAACTTCCCGGTGGTCTACCTGCCCACCGAGAAGCAGGCCGGCACCCTCTTCAACTACCTGATGCGCCACCCCACCGACGCGAAGGCCTCAGTGCGCAGCGGCGGTGACGGCTCCAGCGTCCCCGGCCTGCCCAGCGTGGCGGACTTCTCCTCCACCGGCCCGGACAAGGTGACCTTCGGCGTCTTCAAGCCGGACCTGGTCGCACCGGGGTCTGACATCATCGCGGCGGTCTCTCCGGCGGGCAACTTCGGCCGGAACTACGACGCGTACTCCGGCACCTCGATGGCCTCGCCGTACGTGGCCGGCTCGGCGGCGATCCTGCGCGCCACCCACCCGGACTGGTCGCCGGGCGCGGTCGCCTCCGCGCTGCGGACCACCGCCACCGACACCGTCGGCACCACCGACCCGCTGGAGCAGGGCAGCGGGTTCATCAACCTGGCCAAGGCCACCGACCCGGGCCTGGTCATCCAGCCGACGGCGAAGGAACTGGTCACGTTCAGCGAGACGGCCCAGCCCGACGGCAAGGAACTCAACCTGCCGGCCATCTCGTTGCGTGAGTACGACGGCACCCGCCCGGTGACCGTCACCCGCACCCTGACCAACGTGGGCAAGACGAAGGAGACCTACCGTTCGTCGGTGTCCGGCCTGCCCGGCATGAAGGTCACCGTGTCGCCGGCGTCGGTGACGCTGGCGCCTGGTCAGTCCGCCACGGTGACCATCACCGTTCGTCGGGGCGGCGCACCCTGGGACCGGTACGTGACCGGCTCGATCACCTGGCAGGGCAAGGCACACAGCGCCCGGATCCCGGTCGCCGCCCGCCCGTGGGGCATCACCCCCCGGCCGTACGCCGACGACGGCGAGGAGTTCGGTCGGATGACCAACGGTGCGTTCGGCTCGGTCCAGCCCGGCTTCACCGGACCGTTCGTCGGCCGTAGCACCGGCTACACGCCGATGCGGCGGACGTCGTACTCGATGCCGGCCGGCGTCTACGGCGGCGTGTTCGACCCGAAGGCGACCGGTGTGAAGAAGGTCGACTTCACAGTGCCGGCGAACACCGCCGGCATCGTGGTCGAGACCACCACCGACGACCCGAACACGAACCTCGACCTGTACCTGTACAAGGGCGACAAGCTGATCTACAGCAGTGACAGGTACTGGACCAGCACCGAGCAGGCCTACAAGTTCCTGCCCGAGCCGGGGCGCTACACGGCGTACGTGTTCGCGCAGTACCCCGGCAGTCCCGTCGTTGACTTCCAGCTCGGGCACGCCATCATCGGGCGCAACACCACGTACGCGGGTGCCACGTTGGAGGCTCCCGCCAGTGTGGAGCGCGGCCTGACGTACTCGTTCAAGCTGAAGCCGACAAAGCCGCTGCCCGAGGGTGACTTCTGGGCCTACACCGAGTGGAGCACCAACGGCACCGTCGTCCCCGGCAACCTCGTCTACACCCAGCAGAGTTCCTGGGAGTAGACCGTTGTGAGCTGTGGGGCGGTGCCGTCGCGCACCGCCCCACAGTCCGCGTCCGGATCAGAGTGTCAGTCGTTCGACGAAGGCGCGGCGCGAGTTGACGTCGCTCAGCGGCAGGGCAGTCAGCTCGTAGCCGAGCTGGGTGTAGGCGGTGACCATGGCGTCATGGGTGCGCACCGCCTCGGTGAAGTCCTGGTATCGCTCGCTGTCGTTGGTATATATCTCCGGCCAGGGCGGGGCGACGAAGACGCGCCGGTGATAGCGGAACTGGCGTGCTGCGGCCGCCAGGTGGTCCGGCACCGGCCAGCCGAGCAGCAGGTGGTAGCCGACCAGGTCCGGAATGCCGCGATCGAAGAAGACCGGACCGGTGTGTTGGCTGGCCTGACGGTAGGAACGAATCTCCCAGCTCAGCGTGATCTCGGCGTACAGACGGGAGTCCGCGCCGTGCACGGCCTGACCGCCGATCCGAAGCTGGTCCTGGATGATCTGCCGCCCCGCTTCCTCGACACACGCGTATCCAGCTCGCCGCAGGCTGTCGAGCAGCGTGGTCTTTCCGGCACCCGGCCCACCGGTGATGACGACGTATCGATTGCTCATGCGGGCTCCCTCAGTCAGGCATGTCAGGTGCCCCCGACCTCTCCCGGCACGGTCGGCGAGGCTCGCCTAAACAGCTTCACCCACGCTTTCGGCTCGCTGATTGGCGTCACCGGTGCAGTCGGGGGACCATCTACCGCGCCGCGCCGCGCCGCGCCGCGCCGCGCCGCGCCGCGCCGCGCCGCGCCGCGCCGCGCCGCGCCGCGCCGCGCCGCGCACGCCGCCGGCCGGCCGGTCAGCGGGACCACGGACATCTGAGCCCCGGGCGCGGCCGGTGGAGTAGATCGTCTGGGCGCGCACCGTTCGGTGAGTAACACCGTCGTGCGACCGCCCGGTCGGTGCGCCCGCGCTGCTCGGCGAGTGCGGGCAACTCGGTGTTGCCGGCGAGCTGCCACCGGTGGTGGGCGGAGATCGACCCCGCCCACCACCGCGTGACGGTCAGCTGACCGTGATGGTCAGGTTGATCGAGCGCGTTTCCCCACTGCTGTAGGTGGTGGTCACCCGAGCGGTGAAGGTGCCCCTGCGGGGGTAGGTGTGGGCGATCGAGCGCAGCGTCGCCCCGTGCGTGACGGCGCTGTTGTCACCGAAGTCCCACGCGTAGTCGGTGATGCTCTGCCCGGACGGTGCCGTCGCGGTGGCCGTCAGCGTGGTGTTCAGCGTTCCGGTGCCGCTGGCCGGGTTCGCCGCCAGTGACAGCGTCCCGCCCGGCTCCTGCTTGACCCCGGCGCCGTTGAACCGTAGCCAGTCCAGGGCGAGCAGGTCCGGGGTGCCACCGGTCTGGGCGGCGTTGACGAACCTGGCGTACAGGGTGGTGGTGCCGGTGGGCTTGTTGGTCAGCGTGACGGTGGGGGAGACCAGGTTGTCCCATCCACCGGTCGAGCCGATGGTGGCACTGCCGATCAGCGTGCCGGTGGGTGAGCCGGTGCGCAGCTCGATGGTGCCGCCGAGCCCGCCGTTGGTCACCCCGAGCGTCACCGACCCGATGTTGCGCAGGTCCGCCGGCCCGAACGCCACCCAGTCGTTGTGGTCGACCTCGCCGAGCCGCTTCCCGGCGCGGGCGGTGGCCCGGTCGTTGACGGTGACGCCGGACTGGGCGCTGAAGTGCTCCGCCTCCTTGCTCTTCGGCTGCAACTGGACCCGGGTGGAGCCGGTCAGCGCCGGTACGCCACCGGCCGCGCCGCCGTCGGTGTACTGCGCGGTGATCAGGGTGTAGAGGTTCTGCCCCGGCCCGTGGCCGTCACCGGCGTCGGCCTCGGTGGCGAGCAGCCCCGAGCAGCCGGTGTAGACGTCCAGCGGGTGGGCGTGCTGGTCGTGGCCGAGCTGCGTCTGCACCGTCACCTTGGCGCAGTCGATGGTGGCGTCCTCCGGGTCGGTGACCGTCACCGTGTACGGGATCTTGTCGCCGAAGTCGAAGAAGCCGCCGTCGGGGACGGTGATGGTGACCGTCGGTCGGGTGTTGCCGACGACCACCTCGGTGACGGCGGTGGCGGTCAACCCGTTGCCGCTGTTGCGCACGGTCAGCCGGGCGGTGTATTTGCCGGCGGTGGAGTAGGTGAAGCTCGGGTTGGCGGCCGTCGAGTCGGTGCTGCCGTCGTTGGTGAAGTCCCAGGCGTAGCTGAGCGCCGTTCCGTCACCCGCCGTCGTGCCGGCCGAGGAGAAGCTGACCGACAGTGGCGCGCGCCCGCTGTCCGGGGTGGCGGCGATCTTCGCGGTCGGTGGCCGCCCGTTGGCGACGTAGTCGATCCGGTAGATGCCGGCTCCGGCGTTGCTGCCGCCGCGTCCGCTGCCGGTGCCCTCGCCGAAGTCGATGACGTAGAGCGAACCGTCCGGGCCGAACTCCGCCTCGAAGGGCTGGATCCAGCTCATGGTGTCGAAGATCCCGTTGATCGACTGGAGGTCACCCACGGCGGTCGGCGCGAAGCGGGCGTTGCTGAACGTCTGCGCCGTCTTGTGGATCGACAGCGTCTTGAACCACCTGCGGGTCAGCTCATAGGTGATCCACTTGCCCTCGAAGTACTCCGGGAACTTCGTGGTGCGGGGGTTGGCCGGGTCGTAGTCGTAGACCGGGCCGCTCATCGGCCCGCCACCGCCGGTGCCCAGCTCGGGGAACTGGGTCGAGGCGGAGTACGCGTACCAGACCAGCGCGGACCGGGCCGCCGGCAGGGTGGTCAGACCGGTGTTGTTGGGCGAGTTGTTCACCGGCGCGGCGCAGTTGAACTTCGCCCCGGAGGTGTTGGTGGCGAAGTTGTAGTCGTTGAACGGGATGTTGTTGCCCACGCAGTACGGCCAACCGAAGTTGCCGGCGCTGGTGATCCGGTTGAACTCGACAGTCCCCTCCGGGCCACGGTTGGGGTCGGCGGCGCGGGCGTCCGGGCCGTAGTCGGCCACCAGCACCGCATTGGTCTGCGGCTCGATGGTGATCCGGAACGGGTTGCGCATGCCCATCGCGTAGATCTCCGGCCGGGTCCTCGCGGTGCCGGCCGGGAAGAGGTTGCCGCTGGGCACTGTGTACGTACCGTCGGATTGTGGGGTGATCCGCAGGATCTTGCCGCGCAGGTCGTTGGTGTTGCCGGCGGTGCCCTGGGCGTCCCAGGCGGCGCGGCCGGCGCGTTCGTCGATCGGGGTGTAGCCGCTGGAGGCGAACGGGTCGGTGTTGTCACCGATCGCCGCGTAGAGCCGGCCGGCGCCGTCCATTGCCAGCGACCCGCCCATGTGCGAGTTGGCCCGGCCCTCGCCCCGGTAGGTGGGGACGGCCAGCAGGCGTTGCTCCGAGGAGAGCGCGACGCTGTTGTTGGCGACGGTGAACCGGGACAGGTTGAGCTGTTTGAGGGTCTTGTCCGACCAGAGCAGGTAGATCCAGCCGTTGCTGGCGAAGTTGCGGTCCAGGGTCATGCCGAGCAGCCCGTCGGACTGGTCGGTCATCGCCGAGGTGTACGCGAAGTCCAGCAGCGTGGTGACCTGGAGCGTGTCCTGGTTGACCACCTTCAGCGCCCCGGTGCGCTGGATGTAGTAGACCTTGCGGTCCGGGCCGACGGCCAACTCGAACGGGTCGGCCAGGTTCTCGGTGACCAGGCCCACCCGTTCGAAGTTGCCGGTCTTGGTGGCCGAGCAGTCACCGGCGACCGCGCCGGCCGCCCACTCGATGCCGTAGCGCAGGTGCTCGAGGAAGGTGGCGCTGCTGAACTGGGAGCTGGCGTGCCCGCCGGCGGTGAACCAGGACCGGCCGCCGTCGTAGCGCTGACACCAGGAGTACGCGTGGTCGACGCCCTCGTCCAGGCCGTTGATCCCGTCGCGCACCTTGATCTGCGCGAGGGTGTGCACCTTGCCGGTCGGGTTGGTCCGCCAGTTGTACCACTCCTCGCTCTGCTCCCAGAGCTCCGGCAGGTTGCGGGTGGAGGGGTGCGCCCGGTCGAGCACCTTGACCCGGCCGGGGAACGTGCCACCGGTGGCGGAGAAGTCGGGGTGGTAGTCGAAGATCGTGCCGACCAGGCCTTCGTACCACTGCCAGTCGCGTTCGCTGGCCGAGGCGGCGTGCAGGCCGGCCCAGCCGCCGCCGTTGCGGATGAACGTCTGCAACGCCGCCCGCTGGCTGGCGTTGAGCAGGTCGCCCGAGGTGGGCAGCGAGTTGGTGTTGTTGAACACGAGAGCGTCGAAGGTGGCGAGGTTGGCGTCGGTGAACGCCGCCGCGTCGGTGGTGGCGACGACCTCGAAGTTGTGGGCGGCGCCCAGCTGCTGGATCGCGGCGATGCCGGCCGGGATCGAGTCGTGGTAGAAGTTGGTGATCTTGGAGAAGACCAGCACCCGGAAGCGCGGGGCGGCCTCGGCGGGCAGGGCGGTGGTGGTGCTCACCACGGCGGCGACGGCGAGCAGGATCAGGCAGAACGCGCGGAGGTGTCGGGGCATGGGGGCGCTCCCTGTTGGACGGTGAGGGGTCGGAAAGCGCTTTCTCGCTGCCCGCATCACGGTACTGACAGCCAGTGACAACCGTCAATAGCGCTCTGGTAAGCGGTTTCCCGCGCCGTTGCGGCTGGTGACCTTTGCACTACGCTGCTTCCTGCGAGATGCGGCGATGAGGAGTACCGGTTGACCGACATGCGCGGCGACGGGCCGGAACGGCCCTGGGGTGAGCTGGTGACGGTCATCATGGACAGGTACGACGCGCTTCCGCCGCTGCGTCGGATTCGTCCGGAGGTGGAAGCGGCGGCGGCCGTCCTGGCTCGCACCGGTTTCATTCGCGCGGCCAGCGACCTTCCCCGCGACGGGCTCGCCGCCAGCGTGAAGGAAGCCATCCGCGAGTGGTCCCCGAACCCGCGCCGGCTGGTGGTCTACTGGGCCGGTCACGGCAAGGCCGTGCACGGCGGCGAGTTTTTTCTGTGCTGCCGGGACACCACCGGCCCGGAGCCGGCGCAGGAGACCGCGATGTCGGCGCGGCGGCTCGGTGAGCTGCTCGCCACAAAGGACGTCGCCGAGATCGTCGTCCTGGTCGACGCGTGCGGTGCCGGTGGTGCCGCGGACGAGATCGTCGACGGGTTCCGACGGCAGGCGGAGCGTCGCGTCGCGGCCGGTGGCGGCCGGCCCAACATCGCGGTGATCAGTTCCGCGAGCCGGTTCGAGGTGGCGAAGGAACTCGTCTTCTCCCGGGCGCTCGCCGAGGTGCTCAGGGACGGCCCGCCACCGGATCCGTCGTACCTGCCGTGGACCGACCGGGACCGGCACATCACCCCGAACGAGCTGGCTCAGGCGCTGCGGGTGAAGCTCGCGAGCATTGATGCCGGCCGGATCCTGCAGACCCCCGACCATGACATGGCGGGCATGGTGGGCCGGTTCTTCCGTAACCCACGGCACCGCGGCTGGCTGCCAGACGTCAACGTCGACGAGCAGCGCCAGCGAAACGCGTTGCTGCCGGCGGACGTCGTCGAGCACTTCATGCTCAAGTTCCGGGGCATCGATGCCGGAGACGACCAGGGGTGGTATTTCACCGGTCGGCACACCGTACTGCGACGGATCGTGGCCTGGCTCAACGACGACCGGCCGGGCATGCTCGCCGTCACCGGGTCCCCGGGGTGCGGCAAATCGGCAGTGCTCGGTCGGCTGGCGATCCTGTCGGTCCCGGACTACCGGCAGGAGGTGGAGATCCACGGTGGCCTCAGCGGGGTCCCGGTGGACACCATCCCGACAGCCGGGTCGATCCACGCGGGAGTGCACGCCAAGAACAAGGCCATCCTGGACTGTGTCAACGAACTGTCCGAGGCCCTGAACATCACCGCGCCCAGCCGTGGTTGGCAGACCGCGAGCGAGTTCGTGCACCGGGTCAGCGAGGTTCGCCGTCACCGGGCGACGATCCTGCTGGACGCGCTGGACGAGGCACAGCACCGCGACATCCGCCTGATCGCCTCGGAACTGCTGCGACCGCTTGCCGAGCTGCCCGGCATCAAGGTCCTCGTGGCTACCCGGCCGGACCGCTCGGGCGACCCGGTGAGCGCCGAGCAGGGGCACCGGCCGTTGCTGCGTGCCCTGGGGGTGAGCGACGACCAGGTGATCTGGCTGGACCGCGACGCCGACCAGGACGCGGACATCGCCAGCTACTCGTTCCGGCGGCTGACCCACACCGCAGGCTCTCCCTACGTGGGACGCGACGGCGAGGCCCGGCGCGCGGCGGAGGAGATCGCCGCCCACAGCAACGGCGTGTTCCTCTTCGCCCGCCTCCTCACCCGACGACTCGCCCGGATGCCGCAGGTAGCGGACCTGGGATCGCCGCAGATGCGCAGCCTGCTCAGCGGCAGCGTGGTCGATGCCTTCGCCGAAGACCTCGCCCGCTTCGGCGACCACGAGCGCAGGGTCCGTGACCTGCTCACCCCGCTGGCGTGGGCGGAGGGCGCCGGGCTGCCGCGCCGGGACGTGTGGCTCACCCTCGCCAACGCCGTCACCGACGGCGGTCGGTACACCGAGGCCGACCTGCACTGGTTGATGGCCAACGCCGGCGCGCACCTGGTGGAGTCGAGTGAGGACGGCCAGGCCGTCTACCGGCTGTACCACCAGTCGTACAACGACTACCTCCGACGGGGCACCCAGACCCGGCGGGTGCAGGCGCTCATCACCAGGGCTCTGGTCGGCCTGACGACGATCGATGGCGTCCGTCGCTGGCCGGACGCCAATCCGTACGTCCTGCGGCACCTGGCGACGCACGCCGCTGCCGGTGACAGCCTGCCGGAACTCGTCGACGACAGCGCCTTCCTGCTCTACGCCGAGCCGACCCGGCTGTGGCGGGTCCTGGCCGGTGTCGACCACCGCGATCGGCCGTTGGTCCGGCTCTACTGGCGCACCGCCGCCGATTTCCCGGACATGTCCACCGCGCAGCGCGCCGCCGCGTTGCAGTCGGTGGCCCTCGCGCACGAGCCGGAAGCCCTGCCGCTGTTGCACCCGGTCGACGAAGTCCCCTGGCGGGGCCTGTGGGGCCGGGGCGAGCGCAGCGCCTTCCACCGACGCCTGGCCGGGCACACCAGCGCGGTGACCGCGGTGGCGATCCGTGAGGTGTCGCGCGACGTGGTCATCGCCACGGCCAGTGGGGACGGCACCGTCCGCGTCTGGGACACGACAGGCAACCACCGGGCGACGCTGCGGGGGCACCGCGCTCCGGTGCTCGCCGTCGAGATCGTCGCCGTCGACGGGCGGAACTTCGTCGCCACCGGTGGCGCCGACGGCACGGTGCGGCTGTGGGACCTCACCACCGGCGCGCAGGAGGCGTCGGTGAGCCACGCAGGCGGTTGGGTGCACGCGCTGGCGGCGGTCACCCTGCCGGACGGGCGGGCGTTGCTCGTCGGCGGCGACGAGGCGGGCAGCGTGCGGATCTGGGGGCTGCCGGCCCTGAACCTGCACGCCACCCTGCCGGACCATCTCACGACGGTGCGGGCGATCGTGACGGCCCAGGGCCGGGACGGCCGCTTCCTCATCGTCACCGGCGGCGACGACGGCCGGGTACGCCTCTGGGACCCCGAGGGGTGGGTCCTGCTGCGGACGTTGGGGACCACCGGTTGGATCTACGCGTTGGCGGCGGCCACCATCGGCGGTCGGCTCCTGCTGGCCACCGGCGGTGCGTTCGGCACGGTGACGCTGTGGGACGCGGGGACCGGCGAGTCCCACGTCAGCTGCACCGGTCACACCGGAGCGGTCAACGCGCTCGCCTTCGGTGAGATCGACGGCCGGACGGTGCTGGCCACCGCCGGAGACGACGGCGGTGTCCGCCTGTGGGACCCGGTGAGTGGCTCCGCGCTGCGCACGCTGCGGCATCCGCCGTCGGTGTACCACGCCGAATCCGACTGGGCCGGCGACGGCCGCCGGATGCTGGCGCTCGAAGGGCCGGAGGGTCCCGGCGATGAGCAGGAGCCGCGCGACGATCCGCCCGGCGACCGGGAGTCGATCCTCGCCCTGGGGTTCAACACGGGTCGAGGGCCGGCGGTGCTGGCCACCGGCGGTGCCGACCGCACCTTGCGGCTCTGGGAGACAGTGACGTCGACCGGCGGCGCCACCCGGGACGACGGCAGGTTCACCACCAGCGCGGTGTTCACCCGGATCGGGTCCGAGCACGTGCTGGTGACCGGCGGCCGTGACGGGCGGGTGCTGGTCTGGGATGCGATGACCGGACGGGTCCGCCAGCCCATCGTCGGGGTCGGCGCGGTGAACGCCCTGGCGGTCACCGAGCTGGGTGGCCGGCCGGTCGTCGCCGTCGCCGCCGGCCAGTCCGTGCGACTGTGCGACGCCGCCACCGGCGACCTGTTGGACGCCACCCGTGGGAACGCCGTGCTGTCCGTCATGGCGGTGGCGTTCTGCGACCTGGGGGAGGGCGTTCTGGTCGCCTACACGGGCGACCTGGGGCAGCTTGTGCTGTGGTCTCCGGCGACGCACGAGAGGTGGACGGTGCAGACGGCGGGCGGTCGGGTCAACGCCCTCGCCGTCGCCGTCCACGGGGACCGGAGGGTCGTGGCGACGGTCGGCTTCTCCGACACCGTCGAGCTGCGGGATCTCGGTGGCGAAGAGGTGCAGCTGCTGGCCGGGCACAAGGGCTACGTGCGGGCGCTCGCGGCCGGTAACCTTTCCGGCCGATCAGTGCTCGCCACCGGCGGGCAGGACAACAACGTCGTGCTCTGGGACGTCGAGCGGGGCGAAAAGATCCACACCCTGCGGGGGCACGGGGAGGCGGTGAACGCGCTCGCCATCGGTGAGATCGACGGGCGCACGGTGCTGGCTTCGGGCGGCGACGACCGCACGGTGCTGCTCTGGGACTGCCGGACCGGCCAGCGTCTGGCCCAACTGACCAGCCAGACGGCGGCCGTACGCGCACTGACGATCATTGAACGTGACGGTCGGACGCTCCTGGCCAGCGGCGGCGACGACGGGGTTCACATGGTGGAGCTGCGGCGACTTCCGGTACCGCCCGAGCAGAGCGGGGCGACGGGCGGCCGCCGGCAGCGCGTCCCGGCGGATGGGCCGGTCTTCGCCCCGGAACCGGAGCCCTCCTCCATGGCGGCGACGCCGACCCCGCCGGAAGAGTCAGAGGGTCGGCGACGCCGCACCTGGATGCCCTGGCCCCGAGGGAACTGAACCATCCGAACCATCCGAGCGGAGGAGCCGCATGCCCACCCGTGACCTGGTCGTCATGGTGCCCGGGGTGACGGGGAGCGTGTTGACGCTGCCCGGGCGGGGCGACGTCTGGAATCTGTCCTGGCCCACGGTCGCCCGAGGCGCTGCGGCGTTCGCCCGTACCGTCGAACTGCTGCGCCTTGCCGAGGGTGCGCCGGGGACGGACGGGCTGCGGCCGGCGGGTCCGGTTCGCGGCCTCCACCTGTGGCCCGGGTTCTATGGCGGCCCCGGGTACGACCGCCTGCTGCGACAGCTCACCGATGCCTTCGGCCCGGCTCTGCGGGTGTTCAGCTACGACTGGCGGCGGTCGAACCGGCACACCGCGAGGCTTCTGAACGAGCACGTACGGTCCTGGTTGGACGAGTGGCGGCGCGGCGCCGGCGGCCCGAGCGCCAAAGTCGTCTTCGTCTGTCACTCGATGGGCGGGCTCGTCGCCCGGTACCTCATCGAGGTGCTGGGTGGCCGGGAGCTGACCCGCCGACTGGTCACACTGGGCACGCCCTACCGCGGCTCGGTGAACGCGGTGCGGGCGTTGACCGGCGATGCCTTCCGGCCACTGCGTTCGCTCGGCTGGGACACGCTGCTGATCGACGTCACGCGGACCTTCCCGTCACTGTACGAGCTGCTGCCGACGTACCGTTGCCTGGACGTGGGCGGAGGACCGACGAACGTGCGGGCCGCCGCCCTGCCGGGGCTGCCGCCGGACGCGGTGGCGTCCGGACTGGCCTTCCACGACGAGATCGCCGCGGCGGTGCGGGTGAACGGCCGCCCCGAGTACACAGTTCACGCGGTCGCCGGCAAACGCCAGCCCACCTGGCAGAGCGTGACCGTCGACCGGGACGGCCTGTCGTACGGGAAGGCCTACCAGGGTCGGGACTATCTGGGCGACGGGACGGTGCCGCTGTTCAGTGCCGTGCCACCGGAGTGGGCCACCACCGAGGAGGCAACCTGCTTCGCCGAACGACACGGCCCGCTGACCGCGTCGCGTCGGGTGCTCGACGTGATCCTCGACAAGATCGATCCCGTCGACCTGGGGGAGATCCTGGCGCCGCCGGTGGAACTCGGCCTGGACGTGCCCGAGGTGGCGGTGGCGGACACGCCGCTGCCGGTGGTGGTGACCGCCGATCGGCCGGACCTGCTCCTGCACGCCCGACTCGAGTGCCCGGACCGCGGCGAACCGGTCGCCGTGACCATGTTGCGCCCCGACGGGCACTGCCGTTACGACGGCTATCTTCTGCCGCCGGTGGGGACTTGGCGGATGGTCGTCGAGGCGGTGGCCGAGGTTCCTCCGGTGGTCATCTCCGACCTCGTCTTCGTGGCACCGGCGGGGTGAACCGCCGCTCTCCGGTGCGACGGCCTGGTGTCAGTCCGCGCGTGCCGGTTCCGCCGGCCGGGTGAAGAAGCGCACGATGTCGTCCGCCGCGGTAGGGGACAGCATCATGGCCTGGACCCGTGCGGACATCTCGGCGATCGGGTGGATCCTGGTGAACATCGACTCTTCGTAGCCACGGATCGCCGCGTTCGGGTCGGCCGGATCGGCGGCGAGTCGGCCGGCGAGTTCCGCCGCGTCGAGCATGGCCTGGTTCGCGCCCTCGCCGACCGGCGGCATGAGGTGCGCGGCGTCGCCGATGAGGGTGACGTCCGGCCGGTTGGCCCAGCGCGTACCGAGGGGCATCGCCTCGATCAGGCGTGGCGTCGGCGGGCTGTCGGCGGCCGCGATGAGTGCGGTGAGGCGGGGGGCCCAGCCAGCGAACAGGTCCAGCAGGGCACGCTTGCTGCGGTAGGTGTCGAGGGGCTGCTCCGGCGCGCGCAGCGAGATCCCGACCCGGAGGCTGCCGTCGCCGAGACGTTGGGCGGCCAGGATCTGGTTCGCGCCGACGCACCACAGGTTCCCGGGGCCGACCAACTCGGCGAGGTCGGGACGGCGCCGGTCGGCGTCCTCGACGCTGAGCTCCACCAGGGTCGCCACATAGGACAGCGCGACGTCGGTCAGCAGCGGGCGGACGACCGAGCGCGCGCCGTCCGCGCCGATGAGGATGTCGCAGCTGGCCCGGTGGCCGTCGTGGAACGTCAGATCCCAGCCCCCGTCGGGGCATGCGGTCGCCGCGACGAGCCGGTGCCCCCAACGAACCGTGCCGCTGGGCAGGGAGTCGAGCAGGAGATCACGCAGGGCGCTGCGGTCGATTTCGGGTCGCCCGGAGAATGAGCCGGGTTGCGGCACGTGGTGCACCAGGGTGCGCCCGGTCGGGTCGAGGATGCGATGTTCCTCGCCCTCGGGCCGCGCCTCCGACTGGAACCGGTCGGCGAGACCCGCCTCGGCCAGTGCCAGCTGCCCGGACTCCGGATGCAGGTCGAGGGCGCCGCCCTGGGGGCGCGCGGACCGGCTCGCCTCGCGGTCGTACACCACCGCGTCGATGCCGTGCCGGTGCAGGATCCGGGCCAGCGTCAACCCGCCGAGGCCACCACCGGCGATCGCGATTCGCGTTCTCATGGCGCTACCGTACACTGTATTTGTGGATACGCCGTACGGTAGTGAGCCGTTGTCAGTGTGGGAGCGGCCCGAACCTCAACCGAGGGCGGCGCCGGTGCCGTTGAGCCGGGACAAGATCGCCGCTGCGGCGATCCGGCTCGCCGACGCGGGCGGCCTCGACGGGCTGTCGTTGCGCAAGATCGCCAAAGAGCTCGGTGTGGGCCCGATGCGGCTCTACGACTATGTGACCAACAAATCCGAACTCCTCGACCTCATGGTCGACGTCGTCTATGCCCGGATCGCCGAGGTGGCCCAGCACGCGCAGTGGCGCGCCACGCTGCTGGCCATCGCCCACGCGACCCGTGACGCCGCCCTCGCGCACGAGTGGTTCGCCGACCTGCTCGGCGGGCGGCCGCACCTGGGGCCGCACGCGCTCGCCGTGGGCGAGGCGACCGCTGCGGCGCTCAGCAAGGCCCCTGCCGTGCGTGACATCGACGACCTCCAGCGAGCCGTGGGCGCCCTCAACGCCTTCCTGGTGGGAGCGGTCCGCAGAGAGGTCACCGAGCGCCGCACCACCCGGTCCACCGGCACCGACCTCGCCGCCTTTCAGGCCCGCCTCGGCCCCTACCTCACCCGCATGTTGACGACCGGCAGGTACCCCACAGTGGCCCGGCTCGTCATCGACGGCGCGCACCTCAATGCCGAGGAGACCTTCCATCACAACCTGACCACCGTCCTGGACGGCATCACCGGCGAACCCCGCAGGTGACCCACCGCCGCGATGGCACTGCCGACTGAGCATCGGCTCGTTTCGTGAGGCCTGCGCGGCTTCACGCGGGGGGAGCCGGGGCGGAGGACCGCTCGTCCGACCCGCCCGGCGCGCTGATCGAGGCCGCGATGACCCGACTGGGCACCACCGGCGCGTCCCGCCCCGTGCCCCGCCGGTTGTCGCCGCCAGCGGATTCCTCGTGATAGTCCTGCTCCACGTTGACCGACCAGATGTCGTGCGTACTCCCGGTGGCGATGTTCTCGACGGTGAGCATCGCGGTCAGCATCGAGTGGTCCTGGTTGTTGTAGCGGTGCATGCCGTTGCGGCCCACCGGATGCACGTTCGGCACCGCCTCGGCCAGCCAGGCCCGGATCACCTCCACGTTGTGCTGGTAGCGCTCGTCGTACACCGGGTAGGCCTTGGGCATCCGCACGACGTAGCCGGCCTCCACCACACCGGGTCGGACCAACCCCAACCGCTCCAGCTCCGCGGTGGCCAGGGCCACCAGATCGGCATCCGGGGTACGCCACATCTCGTCGTCCTCGAACACGAAGTACTCCAGGCCCAGGCAGGTGCGGCCGTCCTTCACCAGGTACGGCGACCAGGAGCCGAAGTTCTGGATCCGGCCCACCCGCACCTCCGGGTCGTGCACGTAGATCCAGTTGTCCGGAAACGAGAACTCCGCCGGCACGACCAGGGCGACCGTCAGGAAGTCGCGGTAGCGCAGGTCGGCCGCGCAGGCCCGGACCTCCGGCGGGGCCGGCGGGTGCAGCGCGGCCACCAGCTCCGAGATCGGCATGGACGAGATCACGTGGTCGGCCGCCTCGGTGCGCTGACCGCCCGTGCCATTGACGGTCACGCTGATCGCCCGTCGGCGGGCCGGGTCGCGGTGCACGGCGGTGACCCAGCTGCCGGTGGACAACTGCCCGCCCCGCTCGCGGACCCGCTCGGCGCAGCGTTCCCACATCATCCCCGGCCCGTACTTCGGGTACTGGAACTGCTCGATCAGGCTCGTCACGTCGGTGCGCCGACGCCGGGGCAGCAGCGCGTTGCGGATCGCCGTGGCCAGCGACAGGTTCTTGATCCGTTGCGCCGCCCAGTCGGCCTGCAACCGGTGCGCCGGCATACCCCACACCTTCTCCGTGTACGTCTTGAAGAAGATCGAGTACAGCCGCCAGCCGAACCGGGCCGACACCCAGCCCTCGAAGTGCGACTGGTCGCGTGGTGGTCGCAGCCGGGCGCGCGCGTACGAGCCGAGGCAGCGGGCGGCCTCCGGCAGGCCCAGGTTGCGCAGGGCGTTCATGGCGCTCAACGGGTAGTTGAACAGGGCTCCCCGGTAGAAGATGCGGCTCATCCGGGGCCGGGTCAGGAAGTCCTCGTCCGGCAGGATCTCGTGCCAGAACGCCTCGACCCGGGGCACCTTCGTGAAGAACCGGTGCCCGCCGATGTCGAACCGCCACCCGTCGCGCTCGACGGTCCGGCTGATCCCGCCGACCACCTCGTCGGCCTCGAACACCTGGACCGATCGGCCGTGCCGGAGCAGCTCGTACGCCGCGGTGAGCCCGGCCGGCCCCGCGCCGATGACCACCGTGCCGATGTGCTCGCTCATGCTGACGCGCTCCCCCTGCTCACCGCCATGGTTGAGGCGCGGCGTCTACCCGTTCTGCGCAGAATGTCACACTTGATGGCGGCTAGTCCTCGCTTCGGCGGGGCGCGCGGCGGCGTACCACGAGGAGAGCGACTCCCCACGCGGCCGGGGAGCGGGGGAGCGGGGCGGATGGACCGGTGGCGCACTGGCACGACGGCGCTGGCCGCCCGGGCGGTCGTGGCCGGCCGCGGCGCGGCGCGCCTGGCCCGTCGGGTGCCGGCGCCCTGGCCGTACGTCATTGCCCTGTTCCTGGGCGCGAAGCTGCTGCTCACAGTGCTCGGGCTCCTGGCCCTGCACGCATGGGACGGCGTGCCCGGCGCCCCGCCGTCGGACGAGGCGTTGATGTGGGCGCAACAGCGGGAGATCTCCGGACACCGGTGGATCTCCTTCTGGTTCGCCTGGGACTCGCTGCTCTACCTGCGGCTGAGCACCCTGCCCCTGACCGAGCCGTGGCGAGACTTCGGCTTCCCCCTGCTGTACCCGTTCCTGGCCCGGCCGATCGGCGCGCTGCTCGGCGGCGACAACGCCCTGGCCCTGCTGCTGATCAGCAACGTCGCGTTCCTGCTGGCGCTCTGGTACGGCTACCGGCTGGCCGAGCTGCTGCTCGGCGACGCGCGCGCGGCCCGCCGGTTCACCCGGTACCTGGTGCTGCTGCCGACGGCGTTCCTGTTCCAGGCCGCATTGACCGAGTCGCTCTTCGTCTGCCTCGCGTTGGCCGCCTTCTACTACGCCGAGCGGAGGCGGTGGCTGCTGGTCGGGGTGGTCGGCTACTTCCTGGCGATGAGCCGCTCCGTCGGCCTGCTCGTGGTGCTGCCGCTGGCTCTGGTGCTGCTGCGCCAGCACGACTGGCGGCTGGGCCCGCGCGCCCTGCTCGGCTACCTGCGGATCGGGTGGCCGTTGTTGCTGCTGCCCGCCGGGTGGTTCACCTTCATGGCGTACTGCCGGTGGCGGGGTGGGGACTGGTTCGCCTACCAGCACGCGCAACAGACCGGGTGGGGGATCGAGGTGCAGAACCCGGTGCCGGTGCTGCTGAACGGGTTGACCGGGGAGCCACGCGACGCCGCCCGGGTGTGGTTCGCCGTGGCCGTCCTGGGCGTGCTGGTCGCCGGGTTCCGCCGCCGGGAACTGGCCTACCTGGTGTACGGCGTCCTGATGGTGCTGGTGCCGCTGTCGATGGGGCCGCCGGTGTACAAGAGCCTGCTGCGCTACCTGCTCGCGATCTTCCCGGTGGCGCTGGTGCTGGCCCGCTGGGCCCGGCACGCCAGCGTCGACGTGTGGCTGACCGCGACGCTCGCCGTGGTGCAGGGCGTGCTGTTCGTGCTGTGGCTCAGCTACTGGACCCACATGATCATCTGATTGGGGTGGCCGCCGGCCGGGCAGGATGAGCGGATGACCGAGTCACTGGTGCGCCTCGACGACCTGGGCGCCTGGCTGATCAAGGGCAACGCCGACCTGGTCGACCTCACCGCCCGGTTCGCCGCCGAGCCACTGGTGACGAGTTGGTGCGTCCGCCCCGGTTATCGGGCGCGGCTGATGCGCGCCGGGCACCCGGTGATCTTCTGGGCCAGCGGCAGCCGGGCCCGACTGCCGTACGGGGTGTGGGGCGTCGGACGGGTCACCGGAGCGGCCACGCCGAGCGCTGCGGGGCAGCAGTGGTCAGTGCCGCTGGACCTGCCCATCCTCGCCGCCGGGGACCGGGTGCCCCGCACGGTGCTGCGCGCCGACGACCGACTCGCCGACCTGGAGGTGTTCCGGCAGCCGCAGGCCGCCAACCCCTCCTACCTGACAGTGGCCCAGTTCGCCGCCCTGCGCACCCATCTGCCACTGTGAGCGCGAGGGCGGCCGCGCCTCGCCGGAACTGCCTGTGCGAACCTGTCACCGATGTTCGGAGCGAACTGAGTGGAGGCCCGGTGTTCGCAGTGCCGCTGACCGAGGACGTCGAGCTGCGCCCGCTGGAGCCGTGGCGGGCCGAGGAGTTCCTCGCCAACCTCGACCGGGCCCGGGAGCACATCCAACCGTGGGTGTCGCCGACCTTCGTGGCCACCGACCTTGCGTCGGCCCGCGCGGTCCTGCAGCGCTACGCCGACCGCTGGGCCAGCGACAGCGGCGGCATCTGGGGGCTGTGGTGGCGCGGCACCCTGGTCGGCGGGGTCCTGCTCGTGTCGTTCGACGTGACCCGAGGTGTCTGCGAGGTCGGCTGCTGGGTGGAGCCGGCAGCCGAGGGAAAGGGCATGGTCGCACCGGCGGTCCGCCGGATCGTCGACTGGGCGGTGCGCGAGCGCGGCATCCAGCGGGTGGAGTGGCGCACCAACGCCGACAACACCCGCAGCAAGGCCCTCGCCGGTCGGCTCGGCCTGCGCCTGGACGGCACGCTCCGCCAGGTCGCCCCCGGCCCGAACGGCCGGATCGACCTCGAAGTCTGGTCCGTGCTGGCCGACGAGTGGTTGGCCGGATCGAGCGGGACGCCGGCCACTGTCTACTGACGACGCATTTCTGTCGTACCCGGGCGACACCATGCATCCATGGCCGTCCCCGCGCTCACCCCTCGTCCCGACCCGCCGCGTTCCGTGCCGCTGCGTGAGGCGCGCACCCGGTTCAGCCAGCTCGTCGCGCTGGCCGAGCTGACCGACGCGGTCACCGTCGTCACCCGCGACGGCGACCCCCGCCCGGTCGCCGCGATCGTCCCCGCCGTGGCCGCCCGCAGCGGCGCGCAGGCCCGCGCCGACGCCGACCGTCTCGCCACGGTCACCGCCGGATGGGCTCGGCGCCTCGACGAGCAGCACCGACGCAGCAGCCAGCGGCACGCCGCCGAGCTGAGCGCGGTCCGCGCGGCGCTGGCCGAGGTGTGGTCCGAGCTGGATCGCCGGATCGTCCCGGGCAGCGATCCGGCGCTGGCCCGGCTGCGCGCCGCACACCACGACCTGCTCGCCGGCTGACGCCCACCCGCGCGACAGCCGGCTGACGCGCTCCCGCACGGGTGGGCAACGTCCGCGCCGGTGCGAGCCGCGCGCCCCGGTCAGCCGGTGGCCGGGTAAGCGTGCGTCTCGGTCGCCTTGACCGCCGCCCACACCCGCTGGCCCGGGATCAGCCGCAGGTGGGCGGCGGCGGCCGGGGTGACGTCGGCGGCCACCCCGATCGGCCCGTCCAGTTGCACCCGTACGTTGTCACCGTGGCGTTGCACGCCGACCACCGTCCCCGCCCAGGTGTTGCGCGCGCTGCCCTCCGGCCGGGCCGGGTGCAGCGCCACCGCGGCCGGCCGGAACGCCACGAACGCCTCGCCGTCCAACCGGTCGGCGACAGTGAGGGTCAGCTCCGGTGAAACCCGCACCCCGTGCCCGTCGGCGCGGCCCCGGTACAGGTTCAGCCCGACCAGCCGGGCGACGTAGTCGGTGCGCGGCCGGGCGGTCACGCTCGGCCCGTCGCCCTCCTGCACGACCCGGCCACCCTCGACGATGACCAGTCGGTCGGCCAGCGCCAGCGCGTCCAGCGGGTCGTGGGTGACCAGCACCGTCGCGCCCGCGTGCGCCGACAGGTGCCGGTGCAGCTCCGCGCGGGTGTCCAACCGGGTGCGGGCGTCCAGCGCGGCCAGCGGCTCGTCCAGCAACAGCAGCGACGGTGCCACGGCGAGCGCGCGGGCCAGCGCCACCCGCTGCGCCTGGCCTCCGGAGAGCTGCCGGGGCCGGTGCCGTGCCTGCGCGTCGAGCCCCACCCGGGTCAGCCACTCCCGGGCCGTGGCGCGGGCGGCCCGCCGCTCGACACCGTGCCGGCGCGGCCCGAAGGCCACGTTGTCCACAGCGCTCAGGTGCGGAAAGAGCAGGTAGTCCTGGAAGACCACGCCGATCGGCCGGCGCTCGGTGGGCACCCAGCCCCCGGTGGCCGGGCGGTCCAGGTCGACGCCGTCGAGGGTGATGTGACCGGCGGTGAGCGGATGCAGCCCGGCCAGCGCACGCAGCGCGGTCGTCTTGCCGGCCCCGTTCGGGCCGAGCAACGCGACCACCTCGCCGGGTGCGACCCGCAGCGGCACGTCGAGTCGGAAGACACCCCGGTCGACGACGACCCGGGCGTCCAGCAGGGCATCGCTCATGCGGTGCTCATCCAGCGGTCGCGCAACGCGACCAGGATGCCCACCGACACGACGAGCAGCACCAGGCTGAGCACGATCGCGGACTCCAGGTCGGTCTCCAACGCCAGGTAGACGGCGAGCGGCATGGTCTGGGTGCGGCCGGGATAGTTGCCGGCGAAGGTGATGGTGGCCCCGAACTCGCCGAGCGCCCGCGCCCAGCAGAGCACCGCCCCGGCGGCCAGCCCGGGCGCCACCAACGGCAGCGTGACGTGGGTGAAGGCGGTCCACCGGCTGGCCCCCAACGTCGCGGCGGCCTCCTCGTAGCGGTGGTCGGCGGCGCGCAGCGCACCCTCCACGGCGATCACGAGGAACGGCATGGCCACGAACGCCTCGGCCAGCACGACACCAGTGGTGGTGAACGGCAGGGTGATGCCGAACGTGGTGTCGAGCCAACCGCCGAGCAGCCCGCGCCGGCCGAAGACCAGCAGCAGCGCCACCCCACCGACCACCGGCGGCAGCACCAGCGGCACGGTGACCAGCGCCCGCACCAGCCGGCGGCCGGGGAACTCGACCCGGGCCAGCAGCCAGGCGAGCGGCACCCCGAGCAGCAGGCAGAGCGCGGTGGCCAGCGTCGCGGTCTGCACCGACAGCCGCAGCGCGGTCAACGCGCCCGGCTCGGTGAGCCGCTGCGGCAGTGTGGTCCACGGCGCCCGGATCACCAGCCCGACCAGCGGCAGGACGAGGAAGAGCAGCCCCAGCCCGGCGGGGATCAGCAGCGCCGCCGGCACCCGCCCCCGCCGTCGCGGTGTGGCCCGGCGCTCGCGTGCCGCCTCGTCACGCTCGCCTGCGATGTCGTCGCGGACCTGCCTCACGGAGCCTGGAACCCGGCCTCGGCGAGGACCGCCTGCGCCGGCGCCGAGCGGACGTACGCGACGAAAGCCCGAGCGCCGGCCGGATTGGGCGCGTCCTTCAGCGCGACGATCGGGTAGTCGTTGACAGCCCGCGCCGACTCGGGGAACTCCACACCGGTCACGTCGGCGCTCGCCGCTCGCGCGTCGCTGCGGTAGACCAGGGCGGCGTCGACCTCGCCGAGCTTCACCTTGGCGAGCGCGCCCTTGACGTCCTGCTCCAGGGTGACAGGTGTCAGCGCGACACCGGCCGCGTCCAGGGCGGTGCGGGCCGCCGCGCCACAGGGCACCTGGTTGGCGCAGAGCGCCACCTTCACGCCGGGCCGGCTCAGGTCGGCCAGCCCGGTCACGCCTTTCGGGTTGTCCCGGGGCACCGCGATGACCAACTGGTTGCGGGCGAAAACGGTCGGTGTGCCGTCGACGTTGCCCGCCTCGGTGACCGTGGCCATGTTCGCCGGGGCGGCGGAGGCGAACACGTCCGCCGGCGCGCCCTGGTTGATCTGGTTGGCCAGGGCGGAGCTGCCCGCGACGTTGAGGGTCACGGCGCTGCCGGGATTGGCGGCCTCGAACTCCCTGCCGATCCGGCGGAACGACTCGGTCAGCGAGGCGGCCGCGAACACCGTCACCGCCCCGGTGCCCCGGCCGTCCGCGGCAGCGCCGGAGGCCCGGTCGTCGCCCGAGCCGCAGCCGGTGACCGCCAGCGCCATGACCACGGCCATCGCCGTACGCGTCGTCCGCGCGCTCATCCGCCCGGCCTTCCCCTGCTCAACGCTGGTGCGGCCCGTTCCACCACCACCGTTGTCGACTTGATCACCGCGACGGCCACCGACCCGACCCGCAGATCGAGCTCGTCGACCGCCTCCCGGCTCATCAGCGACACGACCCGGAACGGGCCAGCCTGGATGTCGACCTGGGCCATCACCGTGTCCTTGCGGACGTCGACGACGATGCCGCGCAGCCGGTTGCGGGCCGAGGAGAACTCGGCGCCCGCGTCCGGGTCGGCGGCCTGGGCGCGGGCGAACGCCGCCAGGCCGACGCCGTCGATCACCCGGTGGCCGTGCTCGTCGCGCCCGGCCGTCAGCCGCCCGGCATCGACCCAGCGGCGGATCGTGTCGCTGCTGACGCCGAGCAGGTCGGCCGCCTCACCGATCCGGAACATCGTCACCGGCTCACCATAGCTGCCGCATCTGCGAGTGCGAAAGACCGAAACGAGCCGTGTCTGCGTACCTCTTGGGGTTTTTGCGGCCGTGGCTGCGTGTCTCCCGCGCGGCCCGGGTTTGCCTCGGGGGGCGCGCGGCTCAGGCGTCGCGGTTGTCGTACGTCGCGCGGTTGGCGAGCACGTCGTCCATGTGCGCTTCGGCCCAACCCTTCACGCCACGCATCAGGTGGTGCAGGGAGATGCCGAGGTCGGTCAGCTCGTAGGTGACGGTGACGGGCACTGTCGGCACCACGGTGCGGGTGATCAGACCGTCGCGTTCCAGGGAGCGCAGTGTCTGGGTGAGCATCTTCTGACTGACCCCGGCCAGCATGCGCGACAGCTCCGAGTAGCGCATCGGGCGGGGCTCGCCCGCGCAGTCGAGGCCGAAGCGGTGCGAGCCGTCGCTGTTCAGCGCCGCCAGCACCAGGGTGACCCACTTGTCAGCGATGCGGTCGAGCAGCTTTCGACTCGGACACTGCGCCAGGAAGGCGTCATATTCCACCTTGGCCTGAGCCCTCTTCTGCGCCGCCGTGGTCGTTGTCATCGAGCCGCTCCTCAGCCGCCGGGGCGTTACGCACCTTCAGGTGCCTACTTCCGAAAGTGAAGCTACACCCCGAGGGTGGAGCAGGTAGACGATGCGTCGGCACCGCTCGGCGCGACACGAGAGCCAGAGGTACGAACATGCTCACCACCTCCCTTCCCGGCGGCACCTGGACGTTGGGAGGCCTGACGGTCACCCGGTTCGGCTACGGCGCCATGCAACTGGCCGGCCCCGGAGTGATGGGACCGCCGGCCGACCGCGACGGCGCACTCGCCGTCCTGCGTACGGCAGTCGAGCTCGGCATCACCCACATCGACACCTCGGCGGCCTACGGTCCGACCGTCACCAACCAGCTGATCCGGGAGGCGCTGCACCCGTACCCCGATTCGCTGCACATCGTGACCAAGGTCGGTGCAAACCGTGACCCGCAGGGCGGCTGGCCACCGGCCCGTGACCCGCAGAGCCTGCGCCGGTCCGTGCACGAGAACCTGGAGACCCTCGGTCTCGACGTGCTCGACCTCGTCAACCTCCGGCTGGGCGACGCCGCGGGCCCGCTGCCCGGCTCTCTCGCCGAGGCGTTCGAGACCCTCGCCGACCTGCAACGGCAGGGCCTGATCCGGCACCTCGGGGTGAGCAACGCGACGCCGGAGCAGGTGGCCGAGGCGCAGGCGATCGCACCGATCGTGTGCGTGCAGAACATGTACAACCTCGCGCACCGCCGCGACGACGAGCTGATCGACGCGCTCGCCGGGCAGGGCGTCGCCTACGTGCCGTTCTTCCCTCTCGGCGGCTTCAGCCCCCTGCAGTCGTCGGTGCTGTCGACGGTGGCCGCCCGGCTGGAAGCGGCGCCGATGTCGGTGGCGCTGGCCTGGCTGCTGCGACGGTCGCCGAACATCCTGCTGATCCCGGGCACCTCGTCCGCGGCGCACCTGCGCGAGAACATCGCGGGCGCGGCGCTCTCCCTCTCCAATGACGACCTCGCCGAGCTGGACACGATCGGCCGTTAGCGCCCGGGTGGACCCGCCGGCGACTCCGGCGGGTCCACCCGGCGCCCTCAGCAGTTGCGCAGCTGCGGCGACTGGTTGAGCAGTTGGCCACGGGTCGACACGAAGCGGCGGTAGCGCTCCCCGTCGACGGCGGACGGGCGGAAGGCGGCGACGCGGTGGCAGTTCTGGAACGCCAGGCGTACGCCGAAGTGCCGTTCCAGGCCGGCGCGGATCGCGTCGCTGGCCAGCGCCCGCAGCAGCTGCCCCCGGTCGGCGTCGGTGGGTGGCGGGACGACGTTGTCGGCCAGGTCGTCGTCGCCGGCCTCCAGCTCGGCGACGACCCGGCTGACGGTGGCCCACGCGTAGGGCAGTGAGTCGCGGACGCAGGCGATGAACGCCTCGTCGTCGACGGGGCCGCGTTCGGCGGCGTCGAGCAGGGCGGGTGGGACGGTGAGCGACATGATTCTCCTCCGCATCAGCTAACGATTACCGTTTTCATTAACGGCGTCAGCTGAGCAGACCACGTTCGTCGAGCGACGTCAACGATGTCCGGGCGCGCCGCGCCGCGACCCGCGCGGAAGACGCGCGCGACCGGTGAGAGGGGCAGTGCCCGGGACTGACGATCCGAGATCAGGGACGGCGGGGGTGGCCCTTGAGGTGCCGGCCCAGCTCGCGGGCGATCTCCCGGTTGGCGTCGCGCTCAGCGAGGGTCTGCCGCTTGTCGTAGGAGCGCTTACCCTTGGCCAGGGCCAACTCGACCTTGGCGAAACCGTTCTCGAAGTACATCGACAGCGGGACCATGGTCACCCCGCCCTCGCGGACCTTGTCCAGGATCCGGTCGATCTCGGCCCGGTGCAGCAACAGCTTGCGGTTGCGGCGCGGGGCATGGTTGGTCCACGTCCCGTAGGCGTACTCGGCGATGTGCAGGCCGTACAGCACGATCTCGCCGTCGCGCTCGTGGGCGAACGCGTCCACCAGCGAGGCCCGCCCCTCGCGCAGCGACTTCACCTCGGTGCCGACCAGCACGATGCCCGCCTCGTACGTGCGCAGCACCGTGTACTCGTGCCGGGCCTTCTTGTTGGAGGCGATCAACCGGCGTGCGGGCGGTGTGGACGGGCTCACCCCGCGACGATATCCGGTCGCCGGGTCAGCCGGTCGTCCGGTGTTCGCGGCGCAACCGCCGGGTCAGCTCCCGTACCGCCTCGGCGAACGCCTCCTGCGACTCACACGGCCAGTGCCCCAGGATCGGCGGGGGAACACTGTCGCTGGGCGGTGGCACCACGTCCTGCGGGTCGGTCAACCGCCGATCCACCGTCGCCGCCGGCCCGGTCAGCGTCTCGGCCTTTCCGGGACGGTGGGCGGCGAAGATCCAGCCGCCGATCGGGTCGGTGTCGCGCCACAGGTTGATCCAGCGCCAGCCGACCCGTTCGCCGATCTCGCACAGCGCCGGCTCGTCGGCGTACGCCGGGAACAGCCGGGAGTACAGCCGGCCCAGTGGCGACCCGTAGGTCAGCAGGGCGACCCGGTCGGTGATCCGGGTGGGCAGTTGCAGCACCGTGGCGGCGAGCAGCACCGAGCCGTGGCTGTGCCCGGCCAGCAGCACACAGTGCCCCTGCTCCACCAGGTAGGTGATCCGTTTCGCCAACTCCGGCACGGCCCGCTCGGCGTAACAGGGCGGCGCGAACGGGTGCGCCGCCCGGGGCCAGAAGGTGCCCAGATCCCACAGCACGCCCACGTACCGGCGAAACTGCGCCGTCCGGTACGCGAAGATGCCGCCCACCACGAGACCGAGCAGGATCGCGGCGATGACGTAGCTACCCGACCCGATCAGGAAGTTGACCATGCCCTCCGGCACTCCCACGTAGCGCTGCGCCACCTTGCCCGGTCGGAGCTGGAGCAGGCCGAGCACGCTGGTGGCCAGGCCGAGCGCCGCCAGGCAGGCGTACACCACGGAGAGCGGTTCCAGGTTCTCGGTGAAACGTGCCCGGGCGACCGCCTGCTCGACCCGTCGCAGCCGGTCCGCCGCCTGCGGCGGCGCGTGCGGGAAGTCGGCGGCCACGATCGCCCGCGCGGCCCGCATCCGCTCACGCCGGGTCATCCTGGTGACCAGACCGGCCACCAGCAGAGCCGTCACCACGGCCAGGAAAAACCCGAAGATCGCCCACTTGTACGCCAGCGGAGGGCTGGTCTCCAGGCCGTCGGCGGTCGTCCCGTTGCGATCGAGCAGGTCCGCCACCCGGTAGACCAGCTCGGCGGAGAACGCCACGGCCAGCCCGGCCGAGATCGTCATGAAGACCGGCGCTCCCAACGCGCGCAGCGGCGACCGGTGCTGCCCGTCGCCCCGACGCCAGATCACCAACGTGCCGAGCACGACCACCAGCACGGTCTGGCTGACGAACAGCCAGGCCACGATCGCGTCGTAACCGGGCAGCGAACCGCCCTGCGGCCAGGGCGCCGGACTGATGACGATGTGCACGATCACCAGCATCGTCAGGCCGCAGGCGATCGTGCGCAGCCCGCGGCAGACGCCGTCCACCCGGGGCGACGGGTCGGTGCGGTCGATGCTCGCCACCACGGTGACCAGGACCAGGCAGGCCAACAGCACCGCCCCGGTGGCCGCCAGCAGGATCACCATCACCCACGAGGAGTGCTGACTGGCCCGCGCGGCCAGCAGGCTGCCGCTCAGCGTCGCGAACGCCGCAGCGACGTGCACCGAGCGCAGCCGACCCACCAGCGGCTCACCGTCCCACTGGCCGACGGCGCTCAACCGGTGCTTCGACGCCGGCGTCGTCGGCGTCCGGAACGCGTCGAACGAGTGGCTCGGGCGGGCGCCCAACCACCAGACGATCCCGATGGCGGCGACCGGCACGAGCGCCAGCACGCCCAGGCGCAGCCCGGGCGGGCGTCCGCCGAGCCAGGACAGCCAGCTCCGGCCGGCCAGGCACGACGGGGTGTCCATGCAGCGCCAGGCGATCAGGTCCAACGCCACCCCGACGATGGAGAGCACGTAGAGCGCGGTGAGGGTGAGCGCGAGCACCCGGCACAGCGCCATGAAGCCGCGCGTCGAGACGGTGTCCGCCGGGCGCATCCACAGCGCCACGTTGCAGAGCATGAACGGCAGCAGGAAGACCAGCGACAACGTCCGCACCGCCGTGCCGGACGGCAGGTCACTCCAGCGGTACGCCTCCAGCGTCACCCCGTCGGTTCCGGTGGAGTCCGGATAGCCGGGACGCGGTCGGAAGAACCCTCCGCTGCGGTCCCCGGCGACCTGGTGCACGTGGGGCCGGTTCAACACCTGGTCCGCTCCCGCGCCGGAGACGCCGTGCACCCGCAGCTCCACGATCGCGCCCGACGTCGTCGGTCGGGTCGGTGTCGCGTGCGCCATGGGCCCCCCGAGATGTGCGCGGCAACCGGGCGGGTCGTCGATCTCCGGGCACCCACGCGGCTCCCCGGCTTACCCATCGCGAACGCGATCAACCATGGGTCCGACCCCGGCGGTGGTGCGGTCGACAGGGTGCAGGTGATTTCATGGCGCCATGGCGAACCCGGTGATCCTGACCGTCGACGACGACCCCGTGGTGTCCCGGGCGGTGGCCCGCGACATCCGGCGCCGCTACGGCGACCGCTATCGGGTGCTGCGGGCCTCCTCGGGGCCGGAGGCGCTGGACGCCCTGCGCGAGGTCAAGCTGCGCGGCGAACAGGTGGCGCTGCTGCTGGCCGACCACCGGATGCCGGAGATGACCGGCGTCGAGTTCCTCGAGGCGGCCATGGACATCTTCCCGGCCGCCCGGCGGGTGCTGCTCACCGCGTACGCGGACACCGACGCCGCGATCGAGGCCATCAACGTGGTCGACCTGGACCACTACCTGCTCAAGCCCTGGCACCCGCCGGAGGAGAAGCTGTACCCGGTGGTCGACGGGCTGTTGGAGGCGTGGGCGGCCACCCCGGACGCGGCCAGCGCCGAGATCCGGGTCGTCGGGCACCGCTGGTCCGCGCCGTCGTTCAAGGTCCGCGACTTCCTGGCCCGCAACCTGGTGCCGTACCGGTGGCTGTTGTCCGACGACCCGGAGGGTGTCCGGTTGCTCGACGCGGCCGGGGCCACCGAGGCGGACGTGCCGCTGGTGGTGACGCCCGAGGGCAAGGCGCTGGTCGCCCCGAGTGAGGCCGAGCTGGCCGCCCTGGCCGGGTTGACGGTGGTGCCGGCGTGTGACTTCTACGACCTGGTGGTGATCGGCGGTGGCCCCGCCGGGCTCGGCTCCGCGGTGTACGGCGCCTCGGAGGGGCTGCGTACCGTGCTCGTGGAGCGACGGGCGACCGGCGGTCAGGCCGGGCAGAGCAGTCGGATCGAGAACTACCTGGGTTTCCCGGACGGCGTGTCCGGCGCGCAGTTGACCGACCGGGCCCGGCGCCAGGCGGTCAAGTTCGGTGCCGAGCTGCTCAGCGCCCGGGAGGTGGTCGGTCTCAGCGAGGCCGGCGGTGCCCGGCTGCTGCGCTTCGGCGACGGCACCGAGATCGCCGCGCACACAGTGGTGTTGGCCACCGGCGTGTCGTACCGGGTGCTCGACGCCCCGGGGCTGGCCGACTTCACCGGGCGGGGGGTGTTCTACGGCGCCGCTGCCACCGAGGCGCCGAGCTGCGTCGAGCAGGACGTCTACATCGTCGGCGGGGCCAACTCCGCCGGTCAGGCGGCGGTCCACTTCTCCCGGTACGCGGCCAGGGTGCACCTGCTCATCCGGGGTGCGGACCTGACCGCCTCGATGTCGCGATACCTGATCGACCAGCTGGAACGGATCGACAAGATCACTGTGCATCCGCACACCGCCGTGGTCGGCGCGGCGGGGGAGGACCACCTGCAACGGCTCACCCTCTGCGACACCCGCACCGGGGAGGCCCGCTCGGTCGACACCTCCTGGCTGTTCATCTTCATCGGCGCGGAGCCGCGCACCGACTGGCTGGACGGGGTGCTGGTCCGCGACGGGCGCGGGTTCATCGTGACCGGCCCGGATCTGCTCGCCGGGGGCCGGCGACCGCCCGGCTGGTCGCTGTCGCGCGACCCGTACCACCTGGAGACCAGCGTGCCGGGGGTGTTCGCCGCCGGCGACGTGCGGGCCGAGTCGGTCAAGCGGGTCGCCTCGGCCGTCGGCGAGGGCGCGATGGCGGTGTCGCTCGTGCACCGCTACCTGGAAGCCCAATGAGCGCGAGGAGTGGTTGGTCGTGCGAGCCCCGTCGCGAGCGAAGGAGTCCCGGTGAGCGCGAGGAGTGAGCCGGTGTTGCGAGCCCCGCAGCCGCGAACCAAGGAGATCCAGTGAGCACCGACTCTGACGGGCTGACACCGGCCCAGTTGCGCACCCTGTTCCTGTTCGAGTCGCTCGACGACGGGCAGCTCGCCTGGCTGGCCGAGCGCGGCCGGGTGGAGCAGCGCGCCGGCGGCACCCTCGTGTACGGCGAGGGTGAACCCGCCACCTGCTTCTTCGTGCTGCTGCGCGGCGCGGTGGCGTTGAGTCGTCAGGTGCGCGGCGACGACGTCGAGGTCAGCCGGACCGAACAGCGCGGGGTGTACGGCGGGGCCGTCCAGGCGTACCTGGGCGACCAGGTCGACCAGATCTACCGCAACAGTCTGCGGGCGGTGACCGACGCGGACTTCTTCGTGCTGCCGGCGGAGGACTTCGCGGAGGCCCTGCGGTCCTGGTTCCCGATGCCCATGCACCTGCTGGAGGGGCTGTTCTTCGGGATGCGGGACAGTCAGGCCATCGTCGGCGAGCGGGAGCGGCTGCTGGCCCTCGGCTCGCTGTCGGCGGGGCTGACCCACGAGCTGAACAACCCGGCCGCGGCGGCGGTGCGGGCCACGTCGGTGCTGCGGGACCGGGTCGCCGGGATGCGGCACAAGCTCGCCATGATCGCCGATGGGCGGCTCGACGGCAGTGCCCTGCACGGTCTGGTCGCGTTGCAGGAGGAGGCGGTCGCCCGGGTGGCCACCGCGCCGAAGTTGACCCCGATGGCGACCGCGGACGCCGAGGACGCCCTCACCGACTGGTTGGAGGAGCACGGGGTCGACGGGGCGTGGGACCTGGCGCCGATCCTGGTCGGCGGTGGGCTCGACGCGCAGTGGTTGGCGCAGGTGAAGGCCGCGGTCGGGGCGGCGGACCTGGAGGCGGCGGTGCGCTGGCTCACCTACACGGTCGACACCGAGCTGCTGATGCGCGAGATCGGCGACGCGGTAACCCGGATCTCCGGGCTGGTGGGCGCCGCCAAGCAGTACTCCCAGCTGGACCGCGCGCCGCACCGGGTGGTGGACGTGCACGACCTGCTCGACGCCACGTTGGTGATGTTCAAGGGCAAGATCCCCGCCGAGGTCAAGCTGGTCCGCGAGTACGACCGCAGCCTCCCACCGGTTCCGGCGTACGCGGCCGAGCTGAACCAGGTGTGGACCAATTTGATCGACAACGCGTTGGGCGCGATGGGGGAGAAGGGGGTGCTGACCGTCCGCACCGGACGGGTTGGTGAGCTGCTGGCGGTGGAGATCACCGACACCGGGCCGGGCATCCCGCCGGAGGTGCGTCCGCGCATCTTCGAGCCGTTCTTCACCACGAAGCCGGTGGGGGCGGGCACCGGTCTGGGGCTGGACATCTCGTACCGGATCGTGGTGCACAAGCACCACGGCGACATCCGGGTGGAGACCGAGCCGGGACGAACCACCTTCCGGGTCCTGCTGCCGATCGCCGAGGGGCCGCCGGACGAGCACCGCGACGCGCCGACTACCTAGACCGCCGGTGGCCTCTACCGCGAGCTGTTCAACCTGTAGGCCAGCGGTTACCTGACCGGGGTCGACGGCCGGGCAGTCCCCGCGTCAGCGCGCGCGGGCGACCCCGCAGTAGCCATCCACCGCGGACGCGGGCCTGCTGTCGGTCCGCCAGTGCCCCAGCGGCACGACACCAGGCCGGACGAGGTCGAGACCGTCGAAGAACGCCGTGAAGTCCGCGACCTCGCGCAGGTGGTACGGCAGAGCACCGCTTTCGTTGTACTGCCGATGCGACTCGATGGCCCGCTCGCTGGTAGCCGTACCGTCGGACATCGCCAGAAAGCTCCCCGACGGTAGGGACGAGACCAAAGCGTTGACGATGGCCCGCGCCTCGGCCGGCTTCTCGACGTGACCCATAACGCCCAGCATCATCAGCGCGATCGGCTCACCGAAGTCCAGTGTCTCGCGGGCATCGTGGACGATCGTGTCCACGTCGTGCAGATCGGCGTCGACATACTGGGTGGCGCCCTCCTGGCTGCTGGTCAGCAACACCCGGGCGTGCGCGAGAACCATCGGGTCGTTGTCAACGTAGACGACGCGCGCCTGTGGCGTGATCCGTTGGGCGACCTCGTGGGTGTTATCGGCTGTGGGTAGGCCGGTACCGATGTCGAGGAACTGGCGGATCCCCGCCTCTGCGGCGAGATAGGTCACCGCTCGTCCGAGAAACGCGCGCGAATACCGTGCGGCCTCGACGATTTCCGGGAAGACCGACTGTACCTGTTGGCCGACCTCGCGATCCGGGGCGAAGTTGTCCTTACCGCCGAGCCAGTAGTTCCACACCCGTGCCGAGTGCGGCACTGTCGTGTCCAGTTTGGCGGCCGAACCTCCCACCGGCTGCTCAGCTTGGTCCTGCGACATGTCGTCTCCCCTTACCAGCCATACGACGTCGAGGCCGTAGCCTAGCGGCGCGGCGGCACCCGCATGGTCCTGGCGGATCGACCAAACCCTTGTCCCCTGCTGCCTGGTGGCGGCAAAGGCATGGTCAGAGTCGTCAGGCCACCCGCTGCGGTCGGTGCCGTCGGTGCCGTCAGGAGGTGGGTGTCAGGAACTCGGCTAGGACGCGAGTGTGGGTGGAGAACGCCAGCTCGACGGGGTCGGTGAGCACCAGCCACTCGGTGGCCTCGTCGGTCGGTGCCGACGGGGGCAGGTCCTCGGCGGCCCGTTCGGGCAGCACTCCGAAGATCATCATGGTGCCTCCCGCCGGCGCGCCGTGCACCGCGAACAGGCGGGCGTCCTCGGCCGCCGCGATCAGGCCGGTCTCCTCCCGCAGCTCCCGGACGAGTGCGTCGGACCACTCCTCGCCGTACTCGATGAAGCCGCCGGGCAGCGCGAGCAGGCCTCGGGCCGGCTCGATGTCCCGGCGGACCACCACCACACCCAGGCCCTCGGCCGTGCGGACCGGCAGCACCGCGACCGCCACCGGCAGCGGGTTGCGCCAGACGGTCTCGCCGCAGACCGCGCAGACCCGTGGCCAGCCGGCGGCCGCCGGGTAGGCGGCGCCGCAGAAGGAGCAGTGCGAGTACGGCGTGCCGGTCATGCCGCAGCACGTTACTCCGATCCCCGCCCCAACCGCCGCGCCGCCGGGCTCAGGCGGCCGGGGTGCCGGTGTAGAAGGCGGTGGTGCGTTCGGCGGCGGCCTTCGCCTCGTCGGCGTCGGTGCCGGCGGCGATGCTCGCCTCGCACCACAGTTGGCTGCTCAGCTCCATGGCCCGTCGCCCCTGGGCGGAGGCGGTCCACTCGGCGCCCTGCTCGGGGGTGATTCCGCTGCCGTCGCCAGCCAGGTGCGAGGCGAGGCCGAGCAGCCCCAGGTCCCAGCCGACACCGACCGCGCCCGGGCCGAACTGGGCCCACCGGTCCTGGTCGACGTGCGCGATGTGGTCCAGGTCGAGCCGGGCCCGATCCCCGTCAACCGGGGTGATCCGTACCTCGATCCAGCTCACCTCGCCGCCCATCTCCCAGGTGGCGGTGAAGCGGTGCGGCGGCTCGCAGCTTTCGACGGTGCCGTTCGCGTTGCCCTCAAGCTGGTACGTGCCGCCCAGCCGCAGGTCGCCGGAGATCGGCAGGAACCAGCGCGGGATGCGCTCGGCGCTGGTGCAGGCGTCCCACAGGTCCTCGGCCGTCGCCTGGTAGGTCTGACTGATGGTGGTGACCCGCGCCTCGCCGGCTTCCAGGGTGCGGCTGCCGACGGTGCGTTGGACGGCGTTGATCTGCTCGGTGGCGTCGAACATCAGGTGTTCCTCTCGTCGGATGGGTCGGCGGGCCCACGAAGGCGACGCTCGCGTCGGCCTCGGGCCAGCTCGGTGGCGAGTGCTGCCAGGGGTGGGGTCCAGAACCGGCGGAAGTGCTCCAGCCAACCGTCGACCTCGCGCAGTGGGCGCGGGTCGACCGCGTAGAGCCGCCGGGTGCCCTGCGCCCGCACCGTGGCGAAGCCGTTGTCGCGTAACACCTTGAGGTGCTGGGACACGGCGGGCTGGGAGATGCCGAACTCCTCGCGGATGACCGCGCTGACCGCGCCGGCGGGCTGCTCGCCGTCGGCGAGCAGCTCCAGGATGCGGCGCCGGACCGGATCGCCCAGCACGTCGAAGGCGTGCACGACGACAGTTGTATCACTGACGACTTATTTAAGCCAAGCCCGATACTCCGACGAGTTTGTCCAGCCGGATCGGCAGCTCCCGGATCCGCACGCCGGTCGCGTGGTGCACCGCGTTGGCCGCCGCCGCCGCCGCACCGACGATGCCGATCTCGCCGATGCCCTTCACCCCGGCCGGGTTCAGCTCGTCGTCCCGCTCGTCCAACCAGTACGCCTCGATGGACTCCACATCCGCGCAACCGGTGATGTGGTAGGTGGCCAGGTCGTGGTTGACCCAGTCGCCGTACCGCTCGTCGAGCAGGCCCTCCTCGTGCAGCGCCATCGACAGCCCCATCGTCATGCCGCCGATGAGCTGGCTGCGCGCCGTCGTCGGGTTCACCACCCGCCCTGCCGCGAACACGCCGAGCATCCGGTTCAGCCGCACCTCGCCGGTGTCCGCGTCGACCCGCACCTCGACGAACTGCGCCCCGTACGCGTACCGGGGCCGCGTCGGCTGACCGCCCACCTCCTCGGCGGTGTCCGCCTCGGCGGTCACCTCGTCGGTCGGCGGCCCGCCGTCGCGCAGCTTCTCGCGCAGCGCCTCAGCGGCCCGGATCACCGCCCAGCTCCAGCTGGAGGTCCCCATCGACCCCCCGGCCACCGGGGCGTTCGGCAGGGCGCTGTCGCCGATGCGGATCTCCACCCGCTCCGGCGGCACCCCGAGCGCGTCGGCGGCCACCTGCCAGATCGCCGTCCGCGCGCCGGTGCCGATGTCGGTGGCGTTGACCCGCACCAGGAAGCTCCCGTCGGGCCGGGCGGTGGCCGTCGCCGCGCACGGCCGGGCCCGGGCCGGGTAGCTCGACCCGGCCACCCCCGTGCCGATCAACCAACGCCCGTCGCGCCGGGCCCGGGGAGACGGATCACGGCCGGCCCAACCGAAGCGTTGTGCCCCGTCGCGCAGGCAGGCCACCAGGTTGCGGCTGGTGAACGGCTGCCCCTGGTCGGGGTCGATGTCGGTGTCGTTGCGGACGCGCAGCTCGACCGGGTCGATGCCGACGGCCACGGCCAGCTCGTCCATCGCCGACTCCAGGGCGTACGCGCCTGGGCACTCGCCCGGGGCGCGCATCCAGAACGGCGTGGGCACGTCGAGGCGGGCCAGCCGGTGCGTGGTGCGGCGGTGCGGCGCGGCGTACATGCTGCGGGTGTAGACGGCGGTCTGCTCGGCGAACTCGTGGATGGTGGAGGTCTGGCTGATCGCGTCGTGGCAGATGGCGGTGAGTCGACCGTCGGTGTCGGCGGCGAGGCGGACCCGCTGGATGGTGGGGGTGCGGTAACCGATCGGCCCGAACATTTGCTGGCGGGTCAGCGCCAGCTTCACCGGGCGGTCCACGTGTCGGGCGGCGAGGGCGGCGAGCACCACCGCGGCCTTGGCGTACCCCTTGCTGCCGAAGCCGCCGCCGACGTGCTGCGCGACGACCCGGACCGACTCCGGGGGCAGCTCGAACAGCTCGGCCAGTGTGGCCTGGACCTGCGACGCGCCCTGGTTGGAGTCGTGCACCAGCAGCCGCCCGTCGCGCCACTGCGCCGTTGTGGCGTGCGGCTCCATCGGGTTGTTGTGGTACGCCGGAGTCCGGTACGTGGCGTCCACCCGCACCGGGGCGGCCGCGTACCCGGCGTCGAAGTCACCCTCGGCGGTGTCCGTCGGATAACTGGGATTGACGTGGTCCGGCTTGTACAGGCCCGGGTGGTCGTCGGTGAGGACAGTGCTGTGCGGGCCGGCGTCGTAGTCGATGCGGACCAGCCGGGCACCCTCGCGGGCCGCCTCCAGGCTGGTGGCCACCACCACCGCGACGTACTCCCCCCGGTAGTGCACCAGCGGTTCCTGCAACAGCCACAGCTCCGGCTGCTGGCCGGGCGCGATCCGGGGCGCGTTGCCGTGGTGCAGCACGGCCAGCACGCCGGGCGACGCCAACGCCGGGGTGGTGTCGACCCGGGTGATCCGGCCCCGCACCACCGTCGACGGCACCGCCCAGCCGTAGGTGACCCCGTCCACCGGGTACTCCACCGCGTACCGGGCCGTCCCGGTGACCTTCTCGCGGCCCTCCAGCCGGGGGTACGCCTGGCCGACGGTGCTCACGACGACGCCAACTCGGTGAGCGCCCGCACGGTGATGGCCCGGGTCAGCGGCAGCTTGAAGCCGTTGTGCCGCAGCGGGCGCGCCTCGGCCAGCTCCGCGTCCGCCGCGCGTGCCGCCAGCTCCGGGCTGAACGGGCGGCCGCGCAGCTCCTCCTCGGCCCGGTACGCGCGCCACGGCCGGTGCGCGACTGCCCCGTACGCCAGCCGCACGTCGCGGACCACGTCCCCGTCGAGGTCCAGCACCGCGGCCACCGACCCGGCGGCGAAGGCGAACGAGGCCCGGTCGCGCACCTTGAGGTACGTCGAGCGGCGCGCGGCCGGCAGCGGCGGGACCCGGACGGCGGTGATCAGCGCGCCTCGGGCGAGGGTGGTCTCCCGCTCCGGGTGGGTGCCGGGGGAGCGGTAGAGGTCGGCGATCGGAATGTCGCGGGCGCCATCGGACTCGTGCACCTCCACCACCGTGTCGAGGGCGGCCAGCGCGACGGCCAGGTCCGACGGGTGGGTGGCCACGCACTGCTCGGACCAGTCCAGCACCGCCAGGTCGCGGTTCTGCCCGTGCAGGGCGGCGCAACCGCTGCCCGGCTCCCGCTTGTTGCACGCCTTGCCGGTGTCCTGGAAGTAGACGCAGCGGGTGCGCTGCAACAGGTTGCCGCCGGTGGTGGCCATGTTGCGCAGCTGCCCGGAGGCGGCGGCGAGCAGGGCACGGGCCAGCACCGGGTAGTCGCGGCGCACCACCGGGTGGGCCGCCAGGTCGCTGTTGCGGACGGTCGCGCCGATCCGCAGCCCGCCGTCGGGCAGCTCCTCGACGGTGTCCAGCGGCAGCCGGGTCACGTCCACCAGCACGTCGGGGCGTTGCACCCCGAGCTTCATCAGGTCCACCAGGTTGGTGCCGCCGCCCAGGTAGGCGGCCTGCGGTTCGGCCGCCAGCACGGCGACCGCCTCGGCCACGTCGGCCGGCCGGTGGTAACGGAAGGCCCTCACGACGACGACGCCGCCTCACGCACGGCCGCGACGATGTGCGGGTACGCCGCGCAGCGGCACAGGTTGCCGGCCATCCGCTCGCGGATCTCCGCGTCGGTCAACGCGGCGGGCGTGCTCAGGTCGCCGGTGACGGCGCTGGGCCAACCTCGGGAGACCTCGTCGAGCATGCCGCGGGCGGAGCAGAGCTGCCCGGGGGTGCAGTAGCCGCACTGGAACGCGTCGTGCGCGATGAAGGCGGCCTGCAACGGGGACAGCTCGTCCGGCCCGGCCAGCCCTTCGACGGTCACCACCGACCGGCCGTCCACGGTGACCGCGAAGATCAGGCAGCTCTTCACCCGGCGGCCGTCCAGCAGCACGGTGCAGGAGCCGCACTGGCCGTGGTCGCAGCCCTTCTTCGCCCCGGTCAGGTCGAGGTGCTCGCGCAGCGTGTCGAGCAGTGTGGTGCGGTTGTCCAGGGTGACCCCGCGGGACACGCCGTTGACCTCGACCGTCACCCGGGACGAGTGCCGCTCGTCGATCGTCGTCGTGTTCTCCGCTCCGCCCCGCACCGGCCCAGACTAGCTTTGTCGGTATATCTCAGGGCGAATAACGCAAAGCCGTTCGTACGGGAGGTGACGGCGGTGACCGCGGGACTGCTGCTGGCCGCCGGCGCCGGCCGGCGCTACGGCGGGCCGAAGGCGCTCGTCGAACTGGGCGGCGAAACGCTGGTGCGGCGCGCGGTCCGACTGCTCGCCGACGGCGGCTGCGCACCCGTGCACGTGGTGCTCGGCGCGGGCGCCGACGGGGTGCCCGACCTGCCCGGCGCGGTGCCGGTCCGGCACGACCGCTGGGCCGACGGGCTGGGCTCGTCACTGCTGCGGGGCCTTGCCTCGCTGCCGGCCGACGTGCCGGCCACCGTCGTGGTCCTCGTCGACCAGCCGCTGCTCAGCCCGGTCGCGGTGCGCCGGGTGCGCGCGGCGTACGTCGACGGCGCGGTCGTCGCGGTCGCCACCTACGCCGGCCGCCCCGGGCACCCGATCCTGCTGGCCCGGCGGGCCTGGCCGCTGCTGAGCGGGTACGCCGTCGGCGACCGGGGCGCCCGCGACCTGCTGCGCGACCGACCGGACCTGGTGGTCGAGGTGCCCTGCGACGACGTTGGCTCCCCGGTCGACGTGGACACCCCGGCCGACCTGCGCCGACTGACGCGGCGGCCGACCTGCGCCGACTGACGCGGCGGCCGGCACCGGGGGCCGGCCTGACACCGGGGACCGCTTCGGCCGGTCAGCGACGGGTGAGCCAGCGGGGCAGCCCCTCGCTGGTGACCGCGTGATAGGCGATCATGGCGATGACGCCGATCAGGCCCAGCACCGGACTGACGAACCAGCCGAGCAGACCGCTGAGCCCGTACAGGATCAGGCCGGTGATCGGCCGCAGCCGCTGCGTCCGCACGTACCCGGGGGTGACCTGACGGTCCAGCAGCGCCGGGTGCCGGTGCAGATAGCCGAAGAACACCAGCCAGGGGGCCGACATCAGGGCTGCGGCCAGGGCGTACAGGGCGACGGCAGCGCGTTGGTCGTCGGTGTCGCCGTGGGTGAACGCCGACGCCAGCACCGCCGTGGGGAAGGGAATGATCACCGCGCCGAACAGCACGGCGAGGTTGATCCAGCTCAGCGCGAGGGTGGTGCCACGGATCAGCCGCAGCAGCGCGTGGTGGTTGAGCCAGAGCACCCCGATGTAGACGAAGGACACCACGAAGGCCAGGTAGGAGGCGCCCTCGTCGAGCAGACCGGTGAGCAGCTCGCCCTCGTGGTATTCCGGCACCCGCAACTCGATGACCAGCAGCGTGATGACGATGGCGAAGACACCGTCGCTGAACGCCGTCATCCGGTCGGTCGGGGAGACCCGCCCCCGGGGACCGGGCTGCTCGACCTCGTCGGGTGCTGCGGACATTGCCGCAGGCTAGCCACTGGGCAACGCGGCTCGCGGCGGTTTCGGCCGATCGGTACGGCAACGGCCGCCCGGGATCGACACCCGAGCGGCCGTTCCCGTACCGCCGACGGTCAGGCCACCGGTGCCGCGCTGCCGGTCGTCCGGGCGAGCCGCTGGTGGGCACGGATCAGCTCGGCGTAGCGCAGACCGCTCGCCTTCACCGTCCGGCGCTGGGTGGCGTAGTCGACGTGCACCAGCCCGAAGCGCTTGTCGTAGCCGTACGCCCACTCGAAGTTGTCCAGCAGCGACCAGACGAAGTAGCCGTCCAGGGGAACCCCCCGGGCCACCGCCGACGCGCACGCGGCGAGGTGCTGCTCCAGGTGGTCGGTGCGCTCCTTGTCCTCCACCGTGCCGTCCGGGGTGACCTCGTCCGGCCACGCCGAGCCGCTCTCGGTGACGATGATCCGGCCCGGCCGGTACTCCTCGTGCACGTCGACGAGCAGCCGCTCCAGCCCCGCCGGGTACATCTCCCAACCCATCGCGGTCTCCACCGAGCCGGGCACCGGCACCTGCCGGGCGTACGGCGCCGCGCCCGTCGGGTCGTCGACCACCAGCTGCCGGAAGTAGTAGTTCACCCCGAGAAAGTCCGTCGGCGTGGCGATCGTCGCCAGGTCGTCGCCGCGTACCGGCGGCTCGACGCCGTAGGTGGTGATCATGTCGGCGGGGTAGCCCCGCCCGTGGATCGGGTCCAGCCACCACCTGTTGACGTGCCCATCGGCCCGGCGGGCCGCCGCGACGTCCTCGGGCCGGTCGGTCGCCGCCTCGATCGGGCTGAGGTTGAGCACCAGACCCACCGACGCCGGCCGGGCCGCGTTGGCCCGAATCGCCTGGGTGGCCAGGCCGTGCCCGAGCAGCACGTGGTGCGAGGCGTGCACCGCGCGGGTCAGGTCCCGCTCGCCGGGGGCCATGTTGCCCTCCAGGTGCCCGATCCAGCACACGCAGAGCGGCTCGTTGACGGTGCACCAGTCGGCGACCCGGTCACCGAGGCGGCCGGCCACCACCGCCGCGTAGTCGGCGAACGCCTCGGCGGTGGCGCGCTCGGGCCAACCGCCCCGGTCCTGCATCACCTGCGGCAGGTCCCAGTGGTAGAGGGTGACGAACGGCCGAACCCCGTCGGCGAGCAGCGTGTCGACGAGCCGGTCGTAGAAGTCCAGCCCGGCGGCGTTGACCCGCCCGACACCGTCGGGCATGACCCGGGGCCAGGCCACCGAGAAACGGTACGCGTCCACGCCGAGGCGGCGCAGCAGCGCCAGGTCCTCCGGCCACCGGTGGTAGTGGTCGCACGCCACCGCGCCGGTGTCGCCGTTGTCGACGTTGCCGGGAGTCGCCGAGAAGGTGTCCCAGATGGACGGTGCCCGGCCGTCGACGTCGACGGCCCCCTCGATCTGGTACGCCGCCGTGGCGACACCCCAGAGGAAGTCGGGTGGCAGCTTGGACAGGTCGGGCACGGGTCGGTTCTCCTCTGGGGTTGGGTGGTTCACTTGACCGCGCCGGCGGTGAGGCCGGCGACGAAGTACCGCTGCAGGGCCAGGAACCCGACGACGACCGGGATGCTGACCACCAGCGAGGCGGCCATGATCTGGTTCCAGTAGACGTTGAACTGGGTGGAGTAGCCCTGCAGGCCGACGGCCAGGGTGCGGCTGCCCTCGTCGGTCATCACCGAGGCGAAGAGCACCTCACCCCACGCGGTCATGAACGCGTACACGGTGACCGCGACGACGCCGGGCACGGCGGCCGGCAGGATGACCTGGAACAGGGTGCGCAGCGGGCCGGCGCCGTCGACCTGCGCCGCCTCGTCCAGACCCCGGGGGATCGAGTCGAAGTAGCCGACCAGCATCCAGATCGAGAACGGCAGCGAGAAGGTCAGGTACGTGATGACCAGGCCGGTACGGCTGGCGTACAGCTCGATGCCGGTGGCGTTGCCCAGGTTGACGTAGATGAGGAACAGCGGCAGCAGGAACAGGATGCCGGGGAACATCTGGGTGGACAGCACCGTCACCGAGAACACCCCCCGGCCCCGGAAGCGGTACCGGCTGACCGCGAACGCGGCGAAGATGGCCACCGCCACCGAGCAGACCGCCGCGATGCTCGACACCACCAGGCTGTTCACCAGGTACCGGGCCAGCGGCACGGTGCTCCACATGTCGATGAACGGTTGCAGGGTGGGCCGGCTGGGCCACCAGGTGAAGCCGTTCTGCACGTCCTGCAACGGCTTCGCCGCCGAGGTGACCATCACGTACAGCGGGATGACGACGAAGAGGGCGAGCAGGGTCAGCACGATGCGCCGGCCCCAGCGCTCACCGGCGGTCTCACGCATGGTCGTCCCTCCGACGGTTGGTGATCAGCAGGTACGCGGCCGAGACGACCAGCAGGAACAGCAGCAGCGCCACCGACATCGCCGACCCGGAGCCGAAGTCCCAGGTCTTGAAGGAGCTGCGGTAGATGTGGATGGAGATGAGGTCGGCCTGCTCCGGCGCGGAGCCGCCGAAGAGCACGAACGGGGTGTTGAAGTCGTTGAACGTCCACAGGAACAGCACCAGCAGCAGCACCAGGTTGACCGGCCGCAGCATCGGCAGGGTGACCGAGCGCAGCCGCCGCCAGAAGCCCGCGCCGTCGATCGCGGCGGCCTCGTACAGCTCGCCCGGCACGTTCTGCAGCCCGGCCATCAGGCACAGGAACGCGAACGGCCAGTTGCGCCAGACCGACACCACCAGCAGCGAGGCGAAGCTGTTGTCGCCGATCAGCCAGAACGGCCGGTCGTTCATCAGCCCGAGCTGGTCCACGAGGACGTGGTTGACCAGGCCGGTGTCGCGTTGCAGCAGGAAACTCCAGGTGATCACGGCGGCGTAGACCGGCAGCGCGTACGGGGTGAGGAACAGCGCCCGCAGGATCGCCCGGCCCCGGAACGGCCGTTGCAGGACGACCGCCGCGGAGATGCCGAGCAGCCAGGCGAACCCGACCGAGAGCAGGCTGTAGGCCAGGGTGACCCAGAACGAGTGCAGCAGTTCCTTGCCGGCGGCGCTGTTCAGGTCGAGCGTCGCCCGGTAGTTCTCCAGCCCGATGAAGGGCGCGGTGGACCAGTCGCGGATGTGGAACTGGGTCAGCTCCAGCAGGCTCATCCAGACCCCGACCACCATCGGGATCACGTGGATGGCGAGTTCCAGCACGACGGCCGGTGCGAGCAGCAGGTACGGCAGGAGCGAGCGGCGCGGGCCGCGGGGCCGGCGGGCCGGCTCCCGGGCCGGCGACCCGGCCCGGGGTTCGCGCCGGTCGGCGTCCGGCGCGGTGGTGCTGGTTGCCATCGGGGTCCTCTCGGAGGCGGTGGCCGTGGCCGGGCTCAGCGCCCGACCACGGCCACCGGTGCCGCCTGGGTCAGCGCATCTTCTGCTGCGCGTCGGTCAGCTTCGCCTTCACCGACTCCTCGGTGACCGGCTTGCCGCTGGCCGCGTCGGCGAACAGCTCCTTCATCGCGGTGCCGACCAGGGTCTCGAAGGTGCTCTCGTCAGGCACCTGCGGCAGCGGGGCCGCAGTGGTGACCAGCGTCTCCTGGATGGTCTTCTGCTCGGTGGCGCTGAACGCCGGGTCGGAGGCGGCGGTCTTCACCGCCGGCAGCGAGCCGTACGTCTTGTTGAGGATCGTCTGCTCCTCGTCGCTGGTCATGAACTTCACGAAGCTCAGCGCGCCGTCCTTGTTCTTGGTGTGCTTGAAGACCGCCATGTTGATCCCGGCGACCATGCTGTTGACCTTCTTGCCGCCGGCCGGAGGGTTGGCCAGGAACGGAACCGGGGCCACCCCGTACGCGTCGGCGGGCATGTTCTGCGTCTTCAGGTTCGACCCGGCGGACTGCCACAGCAGCATGGCGGCCTTGCCGTTGGCGAAGTCGGAGACCGACTGGTTCTGCGCGTACTCGGCGTTGCTCGGGTTGGTGATCTTGTCAGCGGCCATGAAGTCGATGTACCGCTTGATCGCCGAGACGTTCTGCGGGGTGTCGAAGGTCGGCTTGCCGGCCGAGTCGAACCACTCGCCGCCGTACTGCTGGCTGAAGGTGAAGGCGTGGTGCGCGTTCTCCGACGGGTTGGCCCCTTCGATGGCCAGGCCCCACTTGCCGCCGGTGCTGAGCTTCTTGCCGTACTCGGCGAGCTGCTCCCAGGTGGTCGGCGGCGCGGTGATGCCGGCGTCGGCGAACGACTTCTTGTTGTAGTACAGGCTGTACGCCATGCTGTAGAGCGGCACGGCGGCCGGCGGCTTGCCGGGCGCGCCGGCGGCGGCGAGCGCGGCGGGCACGATCCGGTCCTTGCCGCCGACGGCCTGCAGGGTGGCGTCGTCGAACTCGACGAGCGCGCCGGTGGCCTGCAACGACGCCGACCAGGTGTTGCCGATGTTGACCACGTCCGGGCCCTTGCCGGAGGCGGCGGCCGCGAGCAGCCGGTTGAGCAGGTCCGACCAGGGGACCACCTCGACGGTGACCTTGATGCCGGTCTGCTTCTCGAACTTGTCCAGCTCGGGCTGGAGGATGGTCTTGTCGGCCTCCAGGCTGGCGCCCTGGTTGCTGGCCCAGTAGGTGAGCGTCTTGGGCGATGCGGCGGAGTCGTCGCCGGAGCCACCGCAGGCGGTCAGCGAGGCGGCGGCCAGTACGGCGGCGGTGAATATCCCGAGGTGTCGTCTCGACACGGGTCAGCCCTTCCGGTGCGTGGTGGGGGTCCGCTGGCCTTCGTCGCCGATAGGGGTCGGGCGGCGGGGGCCGGCTGCGGGCAGGGTTTCGGGGGTGCGCCGTCGGGGTCCGTCGGCGTTTCCCGGGAGTTACATCACGGCTTAATTTATGTCGTCATTAAAGTTGCTGGCCGGTGGGTCGTCAAGCACGAGGCGGTTACAGTCGCCTCGAACGGCCGACGGGAACGAGGTGACGAGTGGAGCTGGCGCGTGCCACCAACCGCAGCGTGCGGCTGCGCAACCGGTCCGCCCTGCTGACCAAGCTCTTCCTGGACGGCCCGCTCACCCGGCAGGACCTGGTGCGCAGCACCGGGCTGAGCCAGCCCGCGGTCAGCAACGTGGTGGCCGACATGATCGACGAAGGGCTCGTCGCCGAGGCCGGGGCCGCCGAGTCCGACGGCGGCCGGCCCAGCATGCTGCTGCGGATCGAGCCCCGCTTCGCCTTCGTGGTCGGCGTGGACGTCGGCGAGACGCGGGTCCGGATGGAGCTGTTCGACTTCGCGATGACCCTGCTGGCCAGCGTCGAGTACCCGCTCGACCCGGCCCGCACCGAGCCCGACCTGGTGGCCGGGCACGTGCTGGCCGGCATCGACGCGCTGACCGGCCAGGCCGGGGTCGCCCCCGGCGACGTGCTCGGCGTCGGGATCGGCGTCTCCGGCGTCGTCGAGCAGGGCGTCGAGGCCGTGGTGCACGCCCAGGCCCTCGGCTGGGACCGGGTGCCGCTGGAGCGCCTGATCGGCGCCGGCACCGACGTGCCGCTGCACATCGACAACGGCGCGAAGACCCTCGGTCAGGCCGAGATGTGGTTCGGTGCCGGTCGGGGCGCCCGGCACGCCGTCTTCGCGCTTGTCGGCTCCGGGGTGGGAGCGTCGGTGGTGACCAACGGCGTCACCTACCGGGGGGCGTCCAGCAGCGCGGGGGAGTGGGGGCACACCACCCTGGTGTACGGCGGCCGGGCCTGCCGGTGCGGCGCGCGCGGCTGCCTGGAGGCGTACGTCGGTGCGGAGGCGATCATCGACCGCTACCGAGAGGCGCGTCGGGGTCGCGCCGTTCCGGGCGAGGACGAGGAGTCCCAGCTCGCCGCGCTGGTCGCCGCCGCGCAGACCTCGGCCACCGCCCGACGGGTCCTCGATGACACCGCCGGTTACCTGGGCGCGGGCGTGGCCAACCTGATCAACCTGTTCAACCCGGAGCGCGTGGTGCTCGGCGGCTGGGCGGCGATGGCCCTCGGTGACCTGCTGCCAGCCGTGCGGGAGGCCGCCGGTCGGCAGGCGCTGCGCCAGCCGTACGAGCAGGCGTCGATCGAGCTGTGCCGGCTCGGGGTGGACGCGGTGGCGCTGGGTGCGGCCACCCTCCCGATCGCCCGCTTCCTCACCGAGGGTGGCGTCCGCCGCTGAGCGGGGGCGACCGCGCGGGCGGCCAGCAAATTACCCAAAAAGAATCCTCGGGATAAATAACGAAGTTATAGATCGATGTCTTGACGCCGTCGCAATCTCGCCGCAACACTCCTACGAGAGCGCTCTCCTCCCTCGGTGTCGCGTCGGCGGCGACACCATCCACGGCGCTACGGGCGCGCCCGATCCCCTCCGCGTGGCAACCCGTAACCCCCTAGCGACAGGCGATGTCATGACATCTCGTGCTACATCCGTACGCCCGCGTCCCCGGGTCGTCCGACACCTGCTCGTCGGGCTCACCGTGGCCCTGGTCGCGGCGCTCACCCCGGCCGTGGCCAGCGCCCCCGCGCAGGCCGCGCCCACCCTGCTGTCCCAGGGCCGCCCCGCCACCGCCTCGTCCACCGAGAACGCCGGCACCCCGGCCTCCGCCGCCGTCGACGGCAACACCGCCACCCGCTGGGCCAGCGCGTTCAGCGACCCGCAGTGGCTCCAGGTCGACCTGGGCGCTCGCGCCACCATCAGCCAGGTCAACCTGCTCTGGGAGGGCGCCTACGGCCGGGCCTTCCAACTCCAGACCTCCGACGACGGGGCCACCTGGACGACGATCTACTCCACCACCACCGGCACCGGCGGCACCCAGAACCTCACCGTCACCGGCGCCGGCCGCTACGTGCGGATGAACGGCACCGCCCGGGGCACCGGCTACGGCTACTCGCTCTGGGAGTTCCAGGTGTACGGCGAGAGCGGCGGCAGCACCCCCACCTGCGGCAGCACCAACGTCGCACAGGGCAGCCCGGCCACCGCCTCGTCCACCCAGGACGCCGGCCTCGCCGCGTCCGCGGCGGTCGACGGCAACCCGGGCACCCGCTGGGCCAGCGCCGCCAGCGACCCGCAGTGGCTGCGCGTCGACCTCGGCAGCACCCGCACCATCTGCCGGGTGGTGCTCACCTGGGAGGCCGCGTACGCCCGGGCCTTCCAGCTCCAGACCTCGACCGACGGGACCACCTGGACCACCATCTACTCCACCACCACGGCCACCGGCGGGACGCAGTCCCTCACCGTCGCCGGCAGCGGCCGCTACCTGCGGATGTACGGCACCGCCCGGGGCACCGCCTACGGCTACTCGCTGTGGGAGCTGGCGGTGAACACCACCGGCGGGGGCACCAGCGAGCCGCCGGTCGGCACGACCGACCCGTACAACCCCAACCTCGGCCCGAACACCTTCGTCTTCGACCCGAGCACACCGACGTCGACCATCCAGAGTCGACTGAACACCCTCTTCACCCAGCAGGAGACCAACCAGTTCGGCCCGCAGCGCTACGCCGTGCTGTTCAAGCCCGGCACCTACACCGCCGACGTCAACCTCGGCTTCTTCACCCAGGTCGCCGGCCTCGGCATGAGCCCCGACGACGTCAACCTCAACGGCCACGTCCGCACCGAGGCGTTCTGGATGGGCGGCAACGCCACCCAGAACTTCTGGCGGGCCGCCGAGAACTTGTCGGTCACCCTGCCCGCCGGGCAGACGGTGGAGCGCTGGGCGGTGTCCCAGGCCGCGCCGTACCGGCGGATGCACCTTCGTGGCGCGCAGAACCAGATCCAGCTCTGGAACGGCGGTGACGGCTGGTCCAGCGGCGGCCTGCTGGCCGACACCCGCATCGACGGCCTGGTCGTCTCCGGCTCGCAGCAGCAGTGGTACTCCCGCAACAGCGAGTTCGGCAACGGCTGGACCGGCTCGGTGTGGAACATGGTCTTCCAGGGCGTCGTCGGCGCCCCCGCGCCGAGCTTCCCCAACCCGTCGCACACCGTCATCCCGCAGACCCCCCAGGTCCGGGAGAAGCCGTTCCTGTACGTCGACGGCAGCGGTGAGTACCGGGTCTTCGTACCGGCGCTGCGCACCAACTCCACCGGCACCAGCTGGTACAACAAGACCCCGGCCGGCTCGTCCATCTCGCTGTCGCAGTTCTACGTGGTCCAGCCGGGCACCAGCGCCGCCACCATCAACGCGGCCCTCGCCCAGGGGCGGCACCTGCTCTTCACCCCGGGCGTGCACCACGTCACCGAGCCGATCCAGGTCAACCGGGCCGACACGGTGATCCTCGGCCTCGGTCTGGCCACCATCCAGGCCGACAACGGCGCGGTGGGGATGCGGGTGGCCGATGTGGACGGCGTGAAGGTCGCCGGCATCATGTTCGAGGCCGGCACGACGAACTCCCCGGTGCTGATGGAGGTCGGGCCGGCCGGTTCGTCCGCGAGCCACGCCACCAACCCGACCTCGCTGCACGACGTGTTCTTCCGCATCGGCGGGCCGCACGTCGGCAAGGCCACCAACACCCTGACCGTCAACAGCGACAACGTGATCGGCGACCACATGTGGCTGTGGCGGGCCGACCACGCCGCCAGCGGCGTACCGACCGGGTGGACGCTGAACACCGCCGACACCGGGCTCACCGTCAACGGCGACAACGTCACCATGTACGGCCTCTTCGTCGAGCACTACCAGAAGTACCAGACCATCTGGAACGGCAACGGCGGGCGGACGTACTTCTACCAGAACGAGCTGCCCTACGACGTTCCGAACCAGGCGGCCTGGATGAACGGGTCGACCCGGGGCTACGCCGCGTACAAGGTCGCCGACTCGGTGACCAGTCACCAGGCGTTCGGACTGGGCAGCTACAGCTACTTCAACGTCAACCCCGCGGTGGTCGAGGAACGGTCCTTCGAGGTGCCCACCAACCCGAACGTGCGCTTCACGAACATGGTCACCGTCTCGCTCGGTGGCGTCGGCACCATCAACCGGGTGATCAACAACGCCGGTGGCACCGCGAACGCGGCCAACCAGACGGTGTACCTGACCACCTACCCCTGACCCGGGCGTCCCGCGCCGACCCGAACGTCTGACGGACGGGTCGGCCGGGTCGCACCGTGGGCCGAGGCCGGCCCGGTCCCGCCGAGACCGGGCCGGCCACGGTCGCGTCCGCCGCTCAGCCGGCCAGCACCTCGGCGGCCGCCCGCTCACCGGCGCGCACCGCGCCCTCCAGGTAGCCGGTCCACCGGGTCGCCGTCTCGGTACCCGCCCAGTGCACCCGGCCCACCGGCGCCCGCAGCCGTGGGCCGTACGCGCTCCAGGCGCCGGGGGTGAGCGCGCCGCAGAAGCAGCCCCGCGTCCACTCCTGGGTCGTCCAGTCGTACTCGACGAGGTCGACGGGGTCCCCGGCGCGTGGTCCGAGCACCGCGGCGAACGCGTCCAACAGGCAACGGCGCCGCTGCTCGGGAGACATCTCGCGCAACACCGCGGCGTCCGAGGCGTAGCTGAACCCGGTCAACACCCCGAGCGGCGAGGTCGGCGTGGAGTTGTCGACCGTCTCGGTGAGCGGACCGGTGGTGCTGGTGGACACCCCGGAGAACCCGTCGGCGCGCCAGAACGGCTCCGGGTAGACGGCGTGCACCTTCAGCGCCGAACCCATCGGCATCCGCTGGGTCAACCCGTCGCGCTGCGCGGGCAGCGGCGGGGCGTACCAGATCCGGCCCGCCAGCGTCGGGGGCAGCGCCACCACCAGGAAGTCACCGTTCACGCGCCCGGTGTCGGTCCACGCCGTCACCCCGTCGACGCTCTGTTGGACGGCCCGCACCGGGGTGGCCAACGTCAGCACCCCCGGCGGCAGGGCGGCGGCCATCCGTTCGGCCAGCGCCGGCGGCCCGCCCACGATCCGGTCCTGCTGCGCGCCGCCCGCCATCCCCAGCAGCGGTCCGGTCCCGCCGCCGCTGCGCAGGTAGAACAGCAGGTGCAACAACGACACCTCGTCCGCGCCGGTGGCCAGCAGCCCGCCGGCGAGCACCCGCCCCAGGTAGTCGGCGGTGTCGTCGTCCCCGGCGGTGGCACGCAGCCAGCCGCCGAGGACCGTCCGGTCCCACTGCCCGGCCTCCGGCGCCTGCCAGGGCGCGGCCGGGTCCAGCCGGGCGGCGTACTCGTCGAGCAGGCCGAGAACCCGGGCAGCCTGCGCCGGCGGCTCGGCTCGACGCTCGCCGGCCCAGAGCACAGTGGGCGCGCCGAACGCCGCCGACGCGAACGTGGTCAGCCCGTGCTCGGCGACCAGCGCGTACATCCGATCCTGCGTCGGGCCGATCCACTGCGCGCCCAGGTCGAGTTGGGTGACGTCGGGCAGCCAGCGGGTCAACACCCGACCGCCGACCCGGTCGCGGGCCTCCAGCAGTCGCACCTGGGCGCCGGCACGGGTGAGTGCCAGCGCGGCGGCGAGCCCGGAGAAACCGGCGCCGACCACGACCACCCGCAAGGCGTCAGCCACGCCGGGGTCTACCCACAACTGTCGTCGCTATGACTGTCGGCTCCGGTCCCGGCACCGGCGGACGCGACCCCTGTCCTTCGTCCTTTGCTCTGCACCCACCGATGCGACACCTGGCCTGCGCCCCCGTCGCCTCCGCAGGTGCAGAGCAAAGGGCGCATCACCGCCGGGTTCGGGTCGGGCGCCGAGAATCTTCTGCCGACCTGTCGATTGGAACGGCGGCCGATCGTATGGAGGATGAGAGGTCGGCGAGCGGCCGGCCGTCCACCGCGAGGAGGAACGATGACGCTGTACCTGCTCAGCCTTCACCAGCCCCAGGGCGAGCTGCCACCGGACCCGGAGTTCCTGGCCGGGGTGATGCGTCAGCTCGCCGGTTTCCGCGACGAGTTGGCGTCCACCGGGTCGTGGGTGTTCGGGCAGGGCCTGCACGGCCCGGAGACCGCCACCGTGCTGCGCGCCCGCGAGGGCGGCGAGGTGCTGGTCACCGACGGACCGTTCGTGGAGGGCAAGGAGTACCTGGGCGGCATCACCATCATCGACGTGCCGGACCTGGACGCCGCGCTGGACTGGGGCCGCCGCTACGCGCTGGCGACCACCCTGCCGGTCGAGGTGCGCCCCTTCCAGGGCGGGGCCGGCGACTGACCGTGTCCGACGTGGAGGCGGTGTTCCGCGCGGAGTACGGCCGCGCGGTCGCCGTCCTGGTCCGCCTCCTCGGCGACATCGACCTCGCCGAGGAGGCCGTCCAGGAGGCCTTCGTCATCGCGGTGCGGCGGTGGCCGCGGAGCGGCCCACCACCCAGCCCGGCCGGTTGGATCATCACCACCGCCCGCAACCGGGCCATCGACCGGCGGCGTCGGGAGGCGTCCCGGGCGCACCGGCACGCCGAGGCGGCCCTGCTGTTCGCCGCCGACCCACCCGTCGAGGAGGGACCTGTGCGCGACGACCAGCTCCGGCTGATCTTCACCTGCTGCCATCCGGCGCTCGCCCCGAACGCTCGGGTCGCGCTCACCCTGCGACTGCTCGGCGGCCTGAGCACCGCCGAGATCGCCCGCGCCTTCCTCGTGCCGGAGCCGACCATGGCGCAGCGGCTGGTCCGCGCCAAGTCGAAGATCCGCAACGCGGGGATCCCGTACCGGGTGCCCCGCGACGCCGACCTGCCCGACCGGCTGCACGGCGTCCTCGCGGTGCTCTACCTGATCTTCAACGAGGGGTACACGGCCAGCGCCGGCCCGGACCTGGTCCGCGGCGAGCTGTGCGCCGAGGCGATCCGGCTGGCCCGGTTGCTGGTCGCGCTGATGCCCGACGAGCCGGAGGCGATCGGCCTGCTCGCCCTGATGCTGCTCACCGAGTCCCGCCGTGGCGCGCGGACCACCGCCACCGGCGACCTGGTGCCGCTGCCCCGCCAGGACCGGGGCCGGTGGGACGCCGGGCTGATCGCCGAGGGGCAGGCGCTGGTCCGCCGCTGCCTGCGCCGCGACCGCCCCGGGCCGTACCAGATCCAGGCCGCGATCGCCGCCGTGCACAGCGCCGCGGGGCGCGCCGCCGACACCGACTGGGCGCAGATCCTTGCGCTGTACGACCAGCTGACGGCGATCGCCCCCAGCCCGGTGGTGGCGCTGAACCGGGCCGTCGCGCTCGCCGAGGTGGCCGGTGCGGCGGTGGCGCTGGCCGAGGTGGACCGCCTCGATCTTCTCGGCTTCCACGTCTACCACGTGGTCCGCGCCGACCTGCTGGCTCGCCTCGGCCGGGGCGGGGAGGCCGTCGAGGCGTACCGGACAGCCGTCGCCCTGACGGACAACGCGGCGGAACGGGCCTTTCTCACCGCCCGCGCGACGGCCCTGGCGACGCCCTGACGGGGCGTTTGCCGCAGAGGTGGTCGGGAACCCCGACGCACCGGCCGGCCGCAGCAGGGTATGGGGAGGGGTCATGGCCTACCGTCCGACCGCCGTCGACACCGTGCCCGACCTGTCCATCCTCACGCTCGGCGTGGAGGAGGAGTACCTGCTGCTCGACCCGGACAGCGGCCGGAACCTGCCGGTCGCCGACCGGGTGCTCGCCGCGCTGAGCGGCACCGCCCGCGACCAGAGCCGCCAGGAGTTCCGGCACAGCATGGTGGAGATGGTCACCCCGGTCTGCGCCGACCTCACCGAGCTGCGCGCGCACCTGGTGGCGCTGCGCCGCTCCGCCGCCGAGGCCGCCACGGCCGCCGGGGCCCGACTGGTGGCGGTCGGCGCCACCCCGGTGGCCGAACCGCACCGGACCGTGCCCGACGAACCGCGCTACCACGCGATGTCCCGCCGGTACGGGCCGGTGGCGCACGACCCGGCGGTGTGCGGCTGCCACGTGCACGTCGGGCTGCCCGACCGGGAACTGGCCGTGCAGGTCTGCAACCACCTGCGGGTGTGGCTGCCGGTGGTGCAGGCGATCACCACCAACTCCCCGCTGCACGACGGGTACGACACCGGGCACGCCAGTTGGCGCTCCATGCAGTTGGAGCGGTGGCCCAGCATCGGCCCGACGCCGTACTTCGACTCCGTCGCCGACTACGACCGCACCGTCGGCGAGCTGATCGCCGCCGGCATCATGCTCGACGCGGCGATGGTCTACTGGTACGCCCGGCCGTCGTCGGCGTACCCCACCGTGGAGGTGCGGGTCGGCGACGTCTGCACCGCGGTGGACGACGCGGTGCTGGTCGCCGCGCTGGTCCGGTCCCTGGTGGCCACCCTCGCCGACGACGTCCGCGCCGGGGTCGACGCCCCGAACGTCCGGGACTGCCTGGTCGCCGCGGCGCACTGGCGGGCCGCCCACGACGGCCTCGACGGCGAGCTGATCGACCTGCGGGCCGGCGGTACCCGCCCGGCCTGGGCGCTCGTCGACGAACTGATGGCGGTGATCGCCCCGGCCCTGCTGCGCCACGGCGACCTGGGGTACGTGGTGGCGCAACTCGCCCGGCTCCGCCGGGACGGCACCGGCGCGACCCGGCAGCGGCAGGTGCTGGAGCGCGACGGGGACCTGCGCCTGGTCCTCGACGACCTGATCACCCGCACCGCCGCCAGCTGACCGCCCGCCGATGGCGGCGGACGACGGTTCAGCTGATGTCGTGCGTCTGCAGCCACAGCTCCAGCAGACCGAGCTGCCACAGTTTGTTGCTCCCGGCCGCCGCCTGCGCCCGGTCCGGCTCGGCGAGCAGGTGCGCCACGTACTCCGGGCGGAACAGTCCCCGCTCGCGGGCGACCGGCGCCTGCAACGCCTCGGCGACCATCTCGCGCACCGGGCCGTCCACGTTGCGCAGCGCCGGCACCGGAAAGTAGCCCTTGGGCCGGTCGATCACCTCGGCGGGCAGCACCTCCCGGGCCACCTCCTTGAGCACGCCCTTGCCGCCCTGGGCGACCTTGTGCTCCGGTGGGCAGTGCGCGGCCAGGGTGACCAGATCCTGGTCGAGAAAGGGCGTACGCACCTCCAGGCCCCACGCCATGCTCATGCTGTCCACCCGCTTGACCGGGTCGTCGGGGAGCATCAGGTGGGTGTCCAGGCGCAGCACGGCGTCCAGCGCGGTCTGCGCCCCGGGCGCGCCGAGGTGGCCGGTGAGCAGGTCCCGGCTGGCGTCCTGCTCCAGCGCGTACGCCGGGTCGACGATGCGGCGCAGCTCGTCGTGGTCGCGGTCGAAGAACGCGGCGGCGAACGTCTCGGCGGCCCCGTGCCGGGGCGCGTCGACCAGTGGCTGGTGGTAGCCGTAGCCGGCGAACACCTCGTCGGCCCCCTGCCCCGACTGGGCCACCTTCACGTGTTGCGCGACCTGTTCGGAGAGCAGGTGGAAGGCGACCACGTCGTGGCTGCCCATCGGCTCGGTCATCGCCAGCACGGCCCGTCGGACGGCGGGCACCAGGTCGCCGTCGGCGAGTCGGATCCGGTGGTGGTCGGTGTCGAACGCGCGGGCCACCAGGTCCGAGTAGTGGAACTCGTCGCCGGACTCGCCGCCGTGGCTGTCGAAGCCGATGCTGAACGTGCGCAGGTGTCGCTGGCCGGCCTCGGCGAGCAGCGCCACGATGAGGCTGGAGTCCAGTCCGCCGGAGAGCAGGACCCCCACCGGCACGTCGGCGACCAGTCGTCGGCGTACGGCCGCGCGCAGCGCGTCGCCGATCGCGGTCCGCCAGTCGGCGGCGTCCATCCCCGCGTCGGCGGGTTCCCGCACGTAGTCGGGCCGCCAGTAGACCTCCTCACGGCTGCGTCCGTCCGCCTCGATCACCCGCACTGTGGCCGGCGGCAGCTTGCGTACGCCGCGCAGCACGGTGCGTGGGGCGGGCACGATGGAGTGCCAGGAGAGGTAGTGGTGCAGCGCCACCGGGTCGATGCCGGTGTCCACGTCGCCGGCGGCCAGCAGCGCGGGCAGGGTGGAGGCGAACCGGAGCCGCCCCGGTGTCTCGGCGAGGTAGAGCGGTTTGATGCCGAGCCGGTCGCGGGCCAGGATCAACCGCCGCCGGGCCCGGTCGACCAGCCCGATCGCGAACATGCCGACCAGGTGGTCGACGAAACGTTCACCCCAGTGTGCGTACGCCACCAGGATCACCTCGGTGTCGCTGGTGGAGTGAAAGGCGTACCCGGCGTTCTGCAACTCCTCGCGCAGCTGCGGGTAGTTGTAGATGCAGCCGTTGAAGACCAGCGCCAGGCCCAGATCGTCGCGGACCATCGGCTGCCCACCGGCGTCGGACAGGTCGATGATGGTCAGCCGGCGGTGCCCGAGGGTCACCCAGCCGTCGGCGAACAGGCCCTCGTCGTCCGGGCCGCGTGAGCGCATCGCCTCGGACATCCGGCTGACCGCCGCCGCGTCGGGAGAGCGGCCGTCGAACCGTGCCTCCCCGCTGATCCCGCACATCAGGCGTTGCGGTGCTGGTCCAGGGCAGACATGGCCCCTCCTGTCAGGTCTCCCCGACTGGTGGTGGCGGGGCCCGGTGGGAACGGGCCGCTGGCTACCCGCGCATCGGGCCGACAAACCCGCAGGTGATCCCGCGCGGGCGGCTCAGTCGAGCAGAGTGCGCAGGATGCGGGCCAGCTCGTCTCGGTCGGTGTCGTCGAGGTGGCCGAAGAAGCGGTCCGCCTCGGCCCGGCGGGCGGCCCGGATGGCGGTGCTGACCCGGTCGCCCTCCTCGGTGAGCGCGACCAGGGTCGCCCGCCGGTCGGCCGGGTCGGGCCGACGCTCGACCAGGCCGCGGGTCTGCAGGTCGTCGACGACCTCGGTCGCCGAGCGCGGCGCGATGCGCAGATGCTCGGCGAGGGTGCCGGGTCGCACCTCGCCGTGCCGGGTCAGCACGCGCAGCGCCCGGGACTGGCTGGGGGTGATGTCCCAGGGTGCCAGCGAGTCCCGGGCCTGCCGGCGCAGCCGGGACGCCACCGCCCAGAACGTCTCCGCCAGGCTCTCGTCGTCGGCGCTGTCGGCGGTGTGCTCGGTCACCGGAATACGGTAGCAGGAGATGTGGTTGCTACCTCATGATGAGGTAACCTCAGCAATATCGTCGACGAAAGGCAGCACCCCCTTGGAACCCACCCCGATGGGCCGCGACCGCGGCCACCGCACCGTCAGCGCCGAAGAGAAGACGCAGGCCAGTCAGGTCTCCCTGCGCCGCATCGGTCGCCTGTTCACCCCCCACCGGCCCGCCCTGGCCGCCGTCACCGCGATCATCGTGGCCTCCTCGATCATCGCGATGGCCAGCCCGTTCCTGCTGCGTGCCGTGATCGACCGGGCCCTGCCGCAGGGCGACGTGACGCTGCTGGTCTGGCTGGTCCTCGGCATGGTCGCCGTCGCGGCGGTGACCTCCGCGCTCGGCGTCGTACAGACCTGGATCTCCACCCAGGTCGGCCAGCGGGTCATGCACCGGCTGCGCACCGACGTCTTCAGCCACCTTCAGCGCCAGTCGCTGGGCTTCTTCACCCGCACCCGCACCGGCGAGGTGCAGTCCCGCATCACCAACGACATCGGCGGCATGCAGTCGGTGGTCACCTCCACCGCCACCGCCGTCGCGGCCAACCTCACCACGGTGGTCGCCACCGCCGTCGCCATGGTCGCGCTCTCCTGGCAGCTCTCCCTGGTCTCGCTCGTGGTGCTGCCGCCGGCCATCTGGCTGACCCGTCGGGTCGCCCGGATGCGTCGCGAGATCACCGCCCAGCGGCAACGCGAACTCGCCGACCTCAACGTCACCGTCGAGGAGGGCCTGTCGATCAGCGGCGTACAGCTCGCCAAGACCCTCGGCACCGGCCCCGCGCTGATCGACCGTTTCACCGCCTCCTCGGAGCGACTGGTCGACCTGGAGCTGCGCAGTGAGCTGGCCGGCCGCTGGCGGATGGCCTCGATGAGCATCATCTTCGCCGCCGTACCGGCGGTCATCTACCTCGCCGCCGGACTGCCCGGCACCGCCGGGACGCTGAGCATCGGCACCCTGGTCGCCTTCACGGCCCTGCAGGGCGGCCTGTTCCGCCCGCTGATGGGCCTGCTCAACGTGGGCGTCTCGCTCACCGCGTCGCTGGCGCTGTTCGCCCGGATCTTCGAATACCTGGACCTGCCGGTCGACGTGGCCGACCCCGCCGATCCGGTCCGCCTCGACCCCGCCCGGGTGCGCGGTCACCTGCGCCTGGAAGACGTCACCTTCGGCTACCCGGCCAGCGACACCGCCGCCCTCGCCGGGATCACCCTGGACGTGCCCGCCGGCACCAGCCTCGCCCTGGTCGGCGAGACCGGCTCCGGCAAGAGCACCCTCGCCGGGCTGGTCAGCCGGCTGCACGACCCGACCGCCGGCCGGATCACCGTCGACGGCGTCGACCTACGCGACCTGCGCCTGGCCGATCTGGCCGCGATCGTCGGCGTGGTCAGCCAGGAGACGTACCTGCTGCACACCACAGTGCGGGAGAACCTGCGCTACGCCCGGCCGGACGTCACCGACGCCGAAATCGAGGACGCCGCCCGCGCCGCCCAGATCCACGACCTGATCGCCGGGTTGCCCGACGGGTACGACACCATGGTCGGCTCGCGCGGGCACCGGTTCTCCGGCGGCGAGAAGCAGCGCCTGGCCATCGCCCGGACGCTGCTGCGTGACCCGCGCATCCTGGTCCTCGACGAGGCCACCAGCGCGTTGGACACCGAGACCGAACGCGCCGTGCAGCGGGCGTTCGACGTGCTCGCCCAGGGCCGCACCACGATCACCATCGCGCACCGGCTCTCCACGATCCGCGACGCCGACCAGATCGCGGTGCTCGACCACGGCCGGATCGTCGAGGCCGGCACCCACGACAGCCTGCTGGACCGCAACGGCCGCTACGCCACCCTGGCGGCCTGACACCTGCCGGCCAGCCCCCGGCTCACAACAATCTCAAAACGTTCTTAGAACTGTCTCGTTATGGCGCGGTCAGGTGCCGGTAGACGGTGGCCCGCGAGACACCCAGCGCGGTGGCGATGGCGTCCACCGAATGGGTGCCCGCCTCGTGCATCCGCCGGGCCGCCTCGACCTGCTCCCGACCCAGCGCCGGAGGTCGTCCCGGCCGCCGCCGACGGGCAGCCGTCCCGCCGCCCGGCGCCGCGTCCGGCCGGCTCGCGGGGGCCAGAGCCGCGGCCGCCGGGTCCGCAGGGCGCACGGCTACGCCCGCCGCGTCGGCGTCCGGCGGATAAGCGGCGTCCGCGGCCGCTGTGGTCAGCAGGCGGCGTACGCCGTCGAGCATGTCGGCGCGCAGCACCTCGTCAGACACGTCGGTGAAGAAGACGATCGGATCGCTGCAGGCTGCCACCGCCTGCACCGCCCGGACCCGCTCCCGACGCCCGGCGTCCGGCCCCGCGATGAGGTCGTTGGCCCGCATCGCGATCACCATCAGCCGGTGGTACGTGTCGCCCCGGCCGACCAGCGCGATGTCGTGGAAGAGCATGCCGAGTGGCCGGCGGTGGGCGAGCATGACGTCCACCCAGCCCTCCAGCACCGTCCACCGGGCCTGGTCGGTCGGCTGTCCCTGGGCGGCGTCGAGCAGCCTCTCCAGGTCGGCCAGCAGCGGCTCGATCAGGGCGGCGAGCAGATGCTCCTTGGCCGGAAAGTGGTACAGGATCGCGGTCTTGGTCAGCCGCAGCCGCTCGCCGATCTGACGCAGCGAGGTGCGCTGGTAGCCGTGTTCGGCGAACAGGTCGAGCGCGGCGCGCAGGATCCGGGTGCGGGTGTCGTCCGCGGGATCGGCGGTCATGCCGGCCAGCCTAGCGACGTCCTGACCGGTGGGCACGATCACCGTTGATTCCACTGACCAACGGTCAGTACAGTGAGGGTGGTCGACGAAGCAGCCAACAGCAGGAGGGGCCATGCCCGTCATCTCCATCGGCAACCTGGTCAAGACGTTCGGCGCCATCCGGGCGCTCGACGGGCTGGACCTGCACGTCGAGCGGGGGGAGGTGCACGGCTTCCTCGGCCCCAACGGCTCGGGAAAGTCCACCACCATTCGCATCCTGCTCGGGCTGCTCCGCCGCGACTCCGGCGACGCCCAGGTGCTCGGCGCCGACCCGTGGCGCGACGCGGTCCGCCTGCACCGCCGGCTGGCGTACGTGCCGGGAGACGTCAACCTCTGGCCCAACCTCACCGGCGGGGAAGCCATCGACCTGCTCGGTCAGCTGCGCGGCGGCCTCGACCGGCGCCGCCGCGACGAGTTGCTGCACCGCTTCGACCTGGACCCGACCCGCCGCTGCCGCACCTACTCCAAGGGCAACCGGCAGAAGGTCGCCATCGTCGCCGCCTTCTCCTCCCCGGTGGAGCTGTACGTGCTCGACGAACCGACCTCCGGTCTCGACCCCCTGATGGAGGCGGTGTTCCAGGACGAGGTCCGGCGGGTCAAGCAGGCCGGCGCCACAGTGCTGCTCTCCAGTCACGTGCTCGCCGAGGTCGAGGCGCTCTGCGACCGGGTCAGCATCATCCGCGAGGGCCGCACCGTCGAATCCGGCACCCTCACCGAGCTGCGCCACCTCACCCGCACGGCGGTGACCGTCGAGACCGCCCGCCCGGTCACCGGCCTGGACGCGCTCCCCGGCGTGCACGACGTGCACGAGGTCGACGGCCGCACCCACCTGGAAGTGGAGCCCGCCCACCTCGACGAACTGCTCGGGCACCTCATCGGCTTCGGCGTCCGCGCGCTGACCAGCACGCCACCCACCCTGGAACAGCTCTTCCTGCGCCACTACGGCGACGCCTCCGCCGCGGCTGCGGCGTCGGCCGATGGTCCCGCCGACCGTGCCGGGTCGGCTGGTGCTCCTGGCACGGGTGCTGGGCCGGCCCACGGTCCTGCCGCGGGTGCTGCTCCGGCCGGCGAGGGCTCGCACGCCGACACGCAGGCCGACGTACCGCAGGCGGGTGCCCGGTGAGCGCCCTCACCGGCACGACCCGGCTGGCCCGGCTCGTCCTGCGTCGCGACCGGATCCGCCTGGCCATCTGGATCCTCGGCACGCCCCTGCTCGGCTACGCCCTCGCCGGCAGCGTCGCCGGCATCTACCCGGACCAGGACGCCCGGCTGGGCTACGCCACCACGTCGGCGTCCAGCCTGGTCGCCCGCGCCTTCAACGGCCCCATCCACGGCACCGACCTCGGTGCGGTGGTGGTCGCCGAGACGTACGTGACGCTGGCCCTGATCGTCGCGCTGCTGAGCACCTTCGCGGTGACCCGGCACACCCGCCAGAACGAGGAGACCGGCCGCGCCGAACTGCTCGGCGCCAACGTCGTCGGCCGGTACGCGCCGCTGACCGCCGCGCTGCTCGTCATCGTCGCCGCTAACGCACTGGCCGCCGCGCTGCTCGCGGTCGCGCTGGTCGGTGCCGGTCTGCCGCTCGCCGGTTCCGTCGCGGCAGCGGCAGCGATCGGCGGCGTCGGGGTCGCCTTCACCGCGATCGCCGCCGTCACCGCCCAACTCTCCGTCACCGCGCGCGGCGCCAACGCGCTCGCCGCCGCCACCGTCGGGCTCTCCTTCGTGCTGCGCGCCGCCGGCGACGTGCTCGGCGAGCAGAGCGCCGACGGCACCCGGGTCCGCAGCGCCTGGCCGTCGTGGATCTCCCCGCTCGGCTGGGGCAACCAGGTCCGCGCCTTCGACGGCGAACGCTGGTGGGTGCTCGCCCTGCCCGTCGCGCTGCTGCTCGCCGGGGTGGCGCTGGCGTACGCCCTCGCCGAGCGACGCGACCAGGGCGCCGGGCTGATCGCCCCCCGACGCGGCCCGGCGACCGGCGCGCCACTGCTGCTCAGCCCCACCGGGCTGGCCTGGCGGACGCAGCGCGGCACGCTGCTCGGCTGGGCCGTCGGGGTGGCCGCGCTCGGCCTGCCCATGGGTGTCGCCGCCGATGAGTTCAACGACATGATCGACGCGAACCCGGCCGCCGCCGAAGCGATAAACGCGATGGGCGGCGGGGACGACCTGATCAAGGCGTACCTGACCGCGATGCTCGGCCTCTTCGCGCTGACCATCGGCGCGTACGTCGTGCAGGCCCTGCTCCGGGTCCGCGGCGACGAGGCCGACGGGGTGTTGGAGGCCGCCCTCGCGACGGCGGTCAGCCGCACCCGCTGGCTCGGCACCCAGGTGCTCGCCGCGACGCTCGGCGCGGTGGCCCTGCTGCTGCTCGCCGGCGTGACCACCGGCCTCGGCTACGGCATCGTCATCGGCGACCCGCTCGGGCAGGCCGTCGAGCTGGGCGGCGCCGCGCTGCTGCGCCTGCCCGCCCTGCTCGTGGTCGCCGGGGTGGTGACCGCGCTCTTCGGGCTGCTGCCCCGCTGGTCGGTGGTGCTGTCCTGGATGGCGCTGCTGGTCTTCCTGCTCCTCGGGCAGCTCGGCGCGGTGTTGGAGCTGCCGCAGGCCGCGCTCAACGTCTCGCCGTACACCCATGTGCCGGCCGTGCCCGCCGTTCACCCGGCGGCGCTTCCCCTGGTGGTGCTGGCGGCGGTGGCCGTGGCCCTGCTCGCCGTCGGCGTGGCCGCCTTCCGCCACCGCGACGTCCCGTCCTGAGCCGGCGTTTCGTGATCGTTGGCGGCTCAGCGACTCGACACGCCGACGCCAGCCCTCCTCAACTGCCACCGATCACCTGACGTAGCACACCTGGGCCGTGGTGGGGCGTTGTGCACAGGGTGGCGGCTGTCCACAGAGGGCCTGCTGGTGTGGTTGCGGAGGGCTGGGTGGGGCTTCACGGTTCTGTGCGTGAACCTGGTGCTTCGGGAACTCGTCGAACGTGGCGCGGGGCTGGTGACGTTCGGGGCGGCCGGGCAGGTGGTGCCGTCGTGGACGGTTCGGCAGGCTTGTCGCAACGGCGAATTGGTCCGGGTGCTGCCCGAGGTGTTCGTGGCGGCGCACCTCGTCGGTGGGCGACCCGGTGTCCCGGTCCTGAGTCGACTCGACAGTGCCCTGAGTCTGCGGGCTGCTCTCGCCTGGGCTGGCGGAAACGGCGCGCTCAGTCATCTCAGTGCGCTCGCCGTGTGGGGGTTGCACCCGCAGGCGGTCGGTGACCTCGTGCACCTGAGCGCACCAGCGAGCAGCGGTCTGCGCAGTCGGCCTGGAGTGATCGTCCACCGACGCCGGAGCCTCACCATCGAGCCGCCGCAGGTGGTCGTCCGGCGAGGGCTGAGGGTCACCCGCCTCGAACAGTCGCTCGTCGACTCCTGGCCGACGTTGCCGCCCGCCGACCGGCGGACGCCGGTGATCCGAGCGGTCAACGACCGGCTGACCACACCCGAGCGGTTGTCGGCAGCACTGGAGCGGGTGCCCAAGCTGATCGATCGGGCGGCGTTCCGGCATCTGCTGACGAGGCTTGCCGACGGCTGCCGCAGCCCGTTGGAAATCTGGGGGCACGAGCACGTCTTCACCGGGTCCGGAATGCCGGCGTTTCACCGGCAGGTGCCGGTCCGTGTCGGGCGGCGCACGGTGTACCTCGACATGTTCGCCGAGCGGGAACGGGTCAACATCGAACTCGACGGGGCGACCATCCACGGCAACCCACGCCAGCGGGAGATCGACCTGCGCCGCGATGCCCTCCTGGCGGCGATCGGAATCCTGGTGGTCCGCTTCGCCCACCGCCGCCTCGTGCACGAGGTCGACGAGGTGCGCCGGGAAACCCTCGCCATCCTGGCGACCCGCCGGACCTGACGGGGTCCTCTGCGGGCGGGGTGTCCTGGCGGGCCGAGCCTGCTTGCGCTCATCCCACCATCGAGCGCGCCGACGCCGTCAGTGGTGCAGCGACAGCGGTTGTGTCGCACGCGGCCGCCACACTGGGGCTTCCTCGACCGGGGAGGTGCCTCGTGCCGTACGTCAGGTCACACACCAGGAAGGGCGGCGCGCGAGTTCGGGCGCACTACCGACGGCGGCGCGCCGGCAGTGTTCGGCACAGGTCGACGGTCCGCCGCGTGGCCGGTGGCGGCGGCTCGGCCAACGGCTGGCTGCTGGCGCTGGGTGCCGTCATCGCCTTCGTGCTCCTGCGCGCGGTCGTCGACGTCGTGCGCCGCCATCCATACTGGACCGCGCTGCTGGTGAGCGTCGTCGTCGCGACGGCGGTCGCGGTGGTTGTCATGGTGTCGACGCAGCGGGCCCGCGAGCGGGCCGACCAGGCCCAACGGGACCGGTTGATAGCGGTGACCGACACGATGAGCGGCCCCGAGTTCGAGCAGTGGTTCGCCCGGCTCCTGGTCGCCTCCGGGTTCCGCGACGTGCGGGTGTGCGGCGGCTCCGCCGACCGGGGAGCCGACGTCACCGCGGCAGCCCCCGACGGCCGACGGGTCGTGGTGCAGTGCAAGCGGCAGAGCGTCACCAACCGGGTGGGCAGCGCCGCGATCCAGCGGTTCGCCGGCACCTGCCGGGTGATCCACGGTGGCGAGATCTGCCTGCTCGTGACAAACAGTTTCTTCACCGCCGGCGACGGCATCCAGATGGCCCGACAGCTCAACATCGACCTCATCGACCGGCACGCGTTGCAGATGTGGGCCTGGACGGGGATTCCCCCGCTGCGGTCCGGTACTGAAAGATCGAGGACAGCGAATTGACAGGGCGGGAATTACTGTCTCGACATGGCACCGTCAATTCCCAGAAGTGTCAGTGCGAAAGACGTTGCCGACCCACTGAGCGGCCGTAGCGGCGGAGGGTCGACGCTGCCCTCGGTGCCGAAGGACCTGGCCAGCCGGCAGATGTGCTGCGCCATGCATCTGCGTCCGCCGCTGGCGGCACAGGTGTTGCTGCTGTACAGCCTCGACAACCCGAAGGCATGGTGTCCCTCTTTCGGGGTGGACGCGGTTGCGCTGGTGCGCCACGCCCAGGCGGCCGACACCCATTGGCGGAGGCTGTACGACGCGGTCGCGATGACGCGTTACGCGCTACTCGGTCTGGTCGGGCTGGGCATCCTGCTCCTCTGGCGTGACGGGCCGGTGACGGCGCTGCTCACGCTGCCGCTCATCGCGGTGGCGTGCGGGGTCGGCTGGCGCACCACCTTCCTCAGCCTCCAGGAGACCCGCGCGGCGGCGATCGGCGCCATGGCGGAGGAGGAGGCGCTGGCCGCCCAGGCGCCAGAGGTCGAGTCCGAGCTGGAGGACGAGCTCGCCGCCCTGCAGGACGCCAACATGATCGTCTTCGAGGTTGCCGCGGACAACCCGTTCGTCGGCAGCGGCACCGAGATCGGCCGCTGGGCCCTGCCACCCATCGACGTCAGCCGCGGTCGAGAAAAGAATCAAGACGGCACGCGACCACCCGCGACCTTCTCCATCCGCGACCTGCACGACGATCTGATCCGGCTCGCCCGGTCACGGCTCGGGCTCAGCGACATCGAGGTCACCAAGCGGATCTACGTGCGGGGGGACGTGCTGCCGGATTGTGAGGGGTTGTTCCACCCTGACGAGGTACGCCCGCCGTCCCGACTGGAAACGTCCTGGGTTGATCTGGGCAGCGACGCGCCGGGGGAGCAGGCCAGGACGTACGTATGTCTGGCGAAGAGTCTCGTCGGTGGCCAGATCGTCGTCACCCTCTTCGCCCGCTACACCCTCGACCAGGGCATTCTGTCCTGCGAGTTCGCCGCCTTCGTGCTGCCGCCCGTCCGTCGCGACTCCGCGCCCGCCACCGGTTTCTACGGCCTGTTCGGGGAGGATCTGAGCCCGCTGCACGGGCGCTCGACCACCTCGGCCCTCGCCCTCGCGGCGTGGCGCACCTACCTCGCCCAGCTGTTCCTGCGCGCGGACCGGGGCATCGACCTAGCCGAGGCGCACGAGGAACGGGCGCAGCATCACTACGAGGCGCTCCAGGAAGGGCGGCGCTACGACTACGGGGCGCCGTTCAGCGCCCGGGAACTCGCGGCCAGCACGAGCATCGAGAGCTATTTCGAAGTCGCCGATGTGCGCGACTGTCTGTTGCGGATGCAGCGCGGAGTGATCGACTGTCTGGTCGCGTTCCTGACGGACAAGGGCATCGACACGTCCGAGATAGCCGCCGGAAAGCAGCGGATCATCAACAACATCACCAACATCGGAGAGGTGTCCGGCCGGGGCAACATCTTCGGAAGCCACGGACGCGTGACGAATGTCGATCGCGACGACCAGACGGACTGATCGGTTGGTGTCCCGCAGACCCGGTCAGCGGGCGACCCGGAAGGACGAGTCAGTGAGTCAGTTCAACTTCAGCGGCGACATCAACGGTGAGGCGAACGTCTTCGGTGACCACGCGCAGGTGCACAACCGGAGCAACGATTTCAGTCGAGGCTCGGACCTTTCCGGGCTCGTCGCTGCCCTGGTCGACGAGATCGCGAAGCACCGGACGGAGGTTCGTGAGGCCGAACGGCTGACCCAGTTGGCGAGCACGGCTGCGGCGTACGCCGCCGAGCCCCGCCCCAACGTGGAGGGCATCCGCGGCCTGCTACCGGCCCTGCTGGCAGGCGCCGGAACGGTGACCGCCGTCGCCGACGCCGTGCTGCGCGTCTCCCAGGCCGTCAACAGCCTGTAGCGGATGTGAACGTCGCCCTGGCGGCCTCAACCGGCGAGCACGAGGGAGGCGCGCCCCAGTCGGCAGGGTGAGGTGGCGGTTCGGCTGGACCGGATGATCGACCGCTCGGCAGCTCGGGTTGGCCGGTGTCGGTGAGCCGCACGGGGGTCAGTTGGCACCTGCAGACCAGTGTGGACCGCTGTCTCCCAGGTGGCCGACACGTTGCAGCTGCGCCAGATCGTGAACGACGATCTGCCGGTAGCCGGTCCGAATGACTCCCGCGTGCCGCAGTTCGCGGAGGGCCTTCTCGACCGTAGGCTCCGCAGCACCGCAGAGTGACGCCAACTCCGGCTGAGTCAGCGCCACACCGACGGTGCGTCCGTCGCTGATGGGCTCACCGTGCGCCGTCGAGAGCTCGGCCAGAACGCGTGCCAGGCGGATCTTTGCCGGGTAGGCGGTGAAGTCGACTCGGCGGCGGTTCGCCCACCGGAAGCGCGCCGCGGTGGTCCTCGCCAGGGCAAGCGCCGCCTCCGGCTGGTCGTGTAGAAATGGATACCACTCTCGCTTGTAGATGACGGTGACCAATCCCGCACCGCACGTCGTGACCGTCGCCGTCCGTGGGGTGTCATTGAGCGCGGAGATTTCGCCGACCAGGTCACCGGAGACCCGGATCGCCAAGAGCGTTTGACGGCCATCTGCCATGTTGACGGTTACCTTTGTTACGGCTTCCCTGAGCAGTACCAAGTGATTACCGGTGGTTCCCTCCCGCAAGATGTGGTCCCCGGCTTTAACCGAGACGGTTGTTCCCAACGTGAGAAGGCTGGCTCTTGTCTTCGGGCTGAGACACGCGAGCAGCGTGCCAGGAGGCCAGCGAAGGCTAGTCGGCGGCTGCTCGTAGTCGCGTCGCACCTCAGCACCCCGTTCGTCGGCGGGCAACCCTGCTCATGTCGGATGAGGCACGGGCAGTCAACGGATGCAAGTATTTCTGATTGCGGATCCTGGGAGAAGGCCCGCACTGCCTCTTTCAATCGCTCATCAGGGCAATGGCCAGCCAAACTGCGGCGGCGCAACTCGCCACCACGCTCCATGGCACAGCCGCCTGCACCCGCCGGTGCTTCCTGAGTGCGATGTTCGCGAGAACTGTTGCCAGAGACCATGCTTCGATGGCCTCCCGACCCGCGTCGAGGCGTGGCGGCTCGATGCGGGCGGTCGGCTGCGCTGGGAACCCGAACCTGTTGGGCGAGCGGGGGCCGGACGTCTGTGGTCGGAAACCGATGGCGAGGTGTCGCGCCGCGATCAGGAGAGTGATCACGAAGAGCGAGCCGACCCCGGAGACGACGATGGACAGGACGGGGGAATCCATGAGGTGGGAGACCGCGGGCGCCTTGCTGACAATGAGCGCCACCACCGAGCCGTGGAAGGCGAACAGCCGAGAGATCTTGGCATCGGCGTGTCGGATGGCGTCCTGGTGTAGTCGGGTCGCGGCGAGTGCCCGATCTACCTCCATGTCGGACCGGCGGTGTTTCACATGGCGCGATGAGGTGGTCATGCATCCAGTGAAGGCAACGGGGTGCCGTCGACGTCCGTAGGAATATGGGATCTCGCGTATCCGACACATGCTCAGCTACTTCCTGACAACCCGTACTTCGACGGGTTTCCCACGGCTGGCCATCGCTATAAGTGACATGACCAGGAGCGCCGAGCGTGCGGAGGCAAAATGGCAACGCTGCAGCCAGACCGCAGATTGATCATGTTCGTCGACATGGAGAGCTACAGCCGGCACGACGACGCCGGCCAGATCAACGCCCAGATGAACTTCCGCCCGCTCATGCGAAGGGCGGCCGAGCAGTGCGGCCTGGACCGGGACGGCTGGGAGATCCAATCATCCGGGGATGGGGAACTCGCGCTCTTTCCCCTCGGGACGCCCGAGCCTCGGCTTGTTGCCGACCTCGTACCCGCCATCGACCGGATCCTCCGCGACCACAATCGCGATGCCGGCGCGCATGCGCAGGTGCGGATGCGGGTCGCGTTCCATCAGGGACTTGTGACGAGGACCGAGAACGGTTACGCCGGATCAGCAGTGGTGACTGCGGCTCGCCTGGTGGAGGCGCCCGCGCTGAAGGAGGCGTTAGCCTCGTTCCCCGAGGCGGCGGTAGCGATGATTGTGTCTTCAACGATCTATCAGGACGTGGTGAGCCAGTCGTACAGCGGGATACGGAAGGAGCGTTACGGTCGGGTCAGCGTTCGCGTCAAGTCGTTCGGCGATGAGGCCTGGATCTTCATTCCCGATGAGAACGTCAACGCGGCGCCAATCGCATCTGTCGACGCCTCGACACCAGCCCCTCGGCCTGACCTGGGCGGAACCGAGCGAGCCGGGGCCGAGCCGACGAGTGGCAGCCGATTCGCCTTCGGCTCGGTAGTCAACCACGGTCCGAGCGTCTTCGGTGACCATGGCCGAGCGTGGGGCACGGGGGATGCACAAGCTCATCGGCAGGGGCGACAGTGAGCCCGGAGTCCGCAACAGGGGCGGTGCAGGCGGGTGCGCCGGCGGTCGAGCCAGCCGCCGATTCGGCTGCGCCGGCTGCGCCGCAGAGCCCAGATTCAGCGGAGTCGCGAGCTGTTCCAGAGCAGGGTACGCAGCGCGAGGCGACCTCGGGCGATAGAGGCCATCGCGATTCGGAAGGCCCGACAGATGTATCCGACGAGCGTAATGATGATCGCGACTCGCCCGACGATTTCATTCGCGCCAATCCCACCCTTCGCTCCTTCACGTCACGCAGGGGCAGTGGGTTCCGGATCGAGGACTTGAGCAACGCTGGTCCCAGTGCGTTCGGCGATCGGGCGACGGTCATCGGAAATCTGAATCTAGGGCAGGGCAACTCGAAGCCGAGGTTCTTCGCCGACCGAATCAGCGACCTGACCGCGAGGCGTCACACCTTCGTGCGCCCAGCCCACTTCGGTGAGTTGCAGGATCGGTTGCGTCGTTACCCGGTAGTGGGACTTGCTGGACCAGTGGGCAGCGGTCGTTCGACGGTCGCATGCGTCGCTCTCGCAGAGCATATTGGATCCGACGAGGTCATGGAGATCGTGATGCCTCCCGGATTGGACGACGTCCGATTGATCCGTGAGCAGCCCGATTTTCTGGAGAAGGGTGTTGGTTACATCATCAAGGTTGGCGGTCGGCAGGTCCGGAGCGCCGTCCGATCTATCGAGGCGGCGTTTCACGAGAACGAATGTAGCGGGGTCATAATTCGTGACACGGAGGAGTCCGAGGCGTCCCTCCATCGGGCGGAGGTGTTCCACCACTCATCAGTCTCGCGCGTAGAGGTCTTCCGTCAGCATCTCTTGTATTACCTCAGAGAGAAATGCGTTGGCAACTGCATCGATTGTGATCGCAGTTGCGGGAGAGCGTACACGGTCCAGATGATCACGCCAGAGGTGAGCAGGTTAATTGATTTGCTGACGAGACCGGGTGAGTGCGTCCTGCACGCGGAAACGATCGCGCGTGAACTCCCGGCAGACGCTCATGGTTTCGTTGCGCTGCTGCCATCTGAGAACAAGCGGTACCGCGATAAGGCGCGGCAGATCCTCTTGCTGCCCGACGACAAAGAACCGGTTTTTCAGAACAGACCCGCACAACATAGACGAGCGCTGCGGATTGCCTACGCTGTGTTCGCTGGACAATCCATGGCGCGGGTTTCAGAGGGTGCTGGTCTGCTGCTCGGAAAACTCGATCGACTCTTCAATGAGCCGGCCATCGGCCGACCCGCACTGCTCAACGACATGCCGGCCCTGCTGGGTCAGGAACTCGGAGCTGACTGGCACGACAGAGCCACGGAGGGAGAGTCTCCGCATACGAAGGCGAGAGTGGCCCATATAAAGCCCGAGATGGTGAGGGCGATCCTCGACGTTGCCTGGAACGATTTCGACAACACCCGTCCGGCCCTCATCGAATGGATCGACGAACTCGCCGCCCATCCCGCCCCAGGGTTCAGCAACTGCGCCGCCGTCGCCGCCGCGATCTTTGCCACTCATGACTTTGAGCAGGTCTACGAGGAGGTGATTCGGCGATGGGCGAGGGATCGAAGGCGCGGGAGGCGGAAGGCAGCCGCAGCTGCCATGGCTTCCGCCGCAAACCTCGACGGTGCGGTGCCGATTGGCTTGACGGTGAGCTCTCAGGTCAGGGCAGACGTGGGTAAGAAGCTCGAATGGCTCGCCCACTCCAGGTCGGCGTTCGAACGAGACACCGCAGCGATGGTGTGGGGGATGGGCTACACGCCACGGCACCCCTTCCAGACCGCACGCGCCCTCACTGCCGTGGCAGCAAATGCCAACGCGTCGTCCATCTGGACCGTCACGGACGCGATCGATAATCTGTCTCGAAAGTATGGCAGCGCATGGACGATCAACGTCCTTTCCTGGTGGCTCGAAAGCGACGGCGTGACTCTCCGCGCTGGTGCCACCCTCGCCTTCCTGAACTGGCTGGAGGAGCCACTCACCGAGCGAGTTGATCAGCTCGTGGCTCTCCTGGAGGCCCAGCCATCCATGGTCGATCGAGTGGCCACGCTGTGGCGAGTCGTACTCCTCGATCCCGGATGCTCCGTCGCCGCGTGGCGGCGCCTCGCGGCTTGGTTACGCAGTGGTGCCAGCGACGCACGACTCAGGGAGCCGGTCCGAGCGCTCGCGATGAGGCTTGCCGCTGAACCCGCGATCCGCTCCCGGCTGAACTACTGGCTCTCCAAGGCTCCAACGACATCCACTTCCCTCGCCTGATCCAGGAGCCACTGTGACCGCCGATAACCAGATTCCTCCCCAATCTGAACCTCCCCAGGGCGCCGGCCCCGTTCGCCGCCTGCTGACCCATTTTCGAGCGGCGTTCAGCTATTGGGACCGACCGCCGGCACCCGACCTCACCCAACGCCGCCGCCACCCCAGGCCGGTCATCGTGCCAGCTCGGGGTCATGTTTTCTCGTTCGAAATACACGTGGCTCTCACCTGGTACTCGGAAGGTTTGAGGGAGGATCAGCTCGGCGCGTGGTCACTGCAGTTCGCGGACCTCGCCCGTCGCGACGTCGAACACAAGGCGGCGGACCTCGCTCGACATTTCCATCCTCACCAGGCAGGCGCCCTGGAGATTCAGCTCAACCGTGAGCTTTCTCGCGGTCGTCGACGTTACGAGCGTCAGGGTGTCGTATTGCACTGCAGGCCAGAGGTGCGGGTGAAGCTCGACGAGGACGTGAAGGCAGAACTCCGGCACGTCCACCTGCAGCGGCTCCGGGAAGAGAGCGAACACGAGCTGCGGATTCGGCGGATCCAACTGACCGACCAGCTGACTCAACGCTGGGTCGCTCTGATCGATCGGCTACGCCTGAGCCCACTGGCGCCCGCGGCCCTCCGCCTCACCGACCAGGAGCTTGCCAACGTCCTCGACCAATTCGTCCTCAAGGAGGAACGGTCAAACGTCGAGCGTCTGGCGGCCCTACTGGAGGAAGCCCTGCGCCGTAGCGGCCGTGTCGGGCAGCCCTTGGAAGAGCACGAGGCCGCAGAAATCATCAAGCTTCTCGACGACATCCTCCGGGACGAGGCGACCGCGACTCCTGAGGCTTCCGAGATGAACGGAAACGGTCGGCAGGCAGCACCGCCAGCGGGTAGGCCGTGATAGAAGGTCGGACGGGAATGCCCCGAAGCCGACGTTGGAGACCGCGCTCAGCGCGGGCAGCGTTCGACCCTCTGCGCACGGCCGTTTTCCCGACAGCGTCCGCAGCCGCAACGGCGTACCGTCCGGGTCCGAACAGGGAGGAGCCGGATGAGTTTCCTACGGCAGGCAGAGCGGTCCCCGGACACCGAGCGGATGTTCGACACCGACACAAAGGCGATGGGCTACCTGCCCAACTACACCAGGTTGTTCGCCCACAACCCGGCGGTGTACCTGGCGTGGCAGCAGCTCAACGGCGCGGTGAAGGACGGGATGGAGCTGCGCCGCTATGAGTTGGCGACCCTCGCCGCGGCCCGGGCCCTCAGGTCCTCCTACTGCGGTCTGGCACATGGGAAGTTTCTGCGCGACAAGTTCTTCGACGCGCCGACTGTCGCCGCCATCGCGTCGGACCACGGCAGCGCCGGTCTCTCCGCGCAGGAGGTCGCCGTCGTCAACTTCGCCGGCAAGGTCGCGGCGGATGCGAACTCCGTCACCGAGGCCGACGTTGAGGACCTGCGCGCTCACGGTCTCGATGACACGGACATCTTCCGCGTGATCCTCACCGTTGGCGCCAGATGCTTCTTCAGCACCGTCCTCAGTGCTGCCGGGGCCGAGCCCGATCCGCAGTACCAGGAGAGCCTGGACGCGGATCTGCGGCAGGCGCTGAGCTTCGGCGGGTAGGCCCAGCGAGACGCACCCTGCCCGGAGTTGACGCAGCGGGTGCCGGAGCGCGGCGAAGGCCGGCGAGTTGGACGAAGACCTCGCGTCTGGCTGTCGCGTTACCTCGGCGGTTGAGGACGTAGCCGGTCAACCAGACCCAACCCTCGTACGTCGGCTGGTCGCAGACCGAGACGACGCGGAAGGTCAGCGCGCGATCCCCGGCGAACTGCACCGATGCTCGGCCGTCGATGACGAGCAGGTCGCCGGGGCAGGGGTGCGTGGTCACCAGTGGCCGGAGTTGCGGCCCTGCTCCTGGGCCGGCGGGCACTCCCGCGCGTGCATGGTCTGCCAGTCGCGCAGCGCCCGCTTGATCCGGTCGTTCTCCTGGCTCAGCAGCCGTACCGTCTCGTTGAGCATGGCCAGCTCGTCGGCCAGCCGGGCCTGGAACTCGCGTACCTCATCGGGGTCGACGCCGCGCCGGCGTGCGGCGAACTCGCGGGTCCGCACCTCGTGCGGCGTCAACCGGCCTGGGTAGCCGGCGGGGTAGGGCTGGCCACCTCGATACACCTGAGCCACGGCGGTCCTCTCTGAGGGCAGGCGGGAGCGCGGAAGGTCCGTGCGGTGGGTCGGGAAGGGCGGGCCGTCCGCGCGGGGGCCGCGGGCGACCCGCCCGCTCCGCCGCCGCAGCCCCATTCGGCGGTACGACAGCAGAGCAGTCCGGTGGGTCGGGACGGGCACACGCACCCGCCCCGACCAGGGGATGAGCCGAACTCGTTGCCACGCGAGGAGCAGCTCTTGCATAACCATATATGCCTAAGTTGTCGGTCGCAACGCATAGTTGTCTCGCTGGTGCGTGTCGTGATCAAATTGGCGTGCCACGCAAGGAGTGCCATGCCACAGACACCGGACTACATCCGGATCTCGGACGAGATCATCGGGGACCTGCGCAGCGGGAAGGTCAAGCCGGGGGACAAGCTGCCCTCGATCGCTGACATGTCTGATCGCTTCGACGTCAGTTCATCAACAATCCAAATGGTCTACGTCCGTCTGGAAGCGTTGCGGGTGATCCGGAGGCATCAGGGCAAGGGCATCTTCGTGACCGACCCGAAGACCTGGATGCGGGAGCCGAGGTAACGAGCCTGCTCGCCGGGCTGCCTCAACCCGGCAGGTCACCACCGGTGTCGAGGCCACTCGGTCGGGGTGCGACGGTCGGCGACGCGAACTGACCCTGCTGCGGGCGGCGGCGCTGGGCCAGCAGTTCGTCGATCCACCGCACGGCGTCGCGCTGTCTGCTGAGCATGTGCTGGCGCGCGGTGGCCAGGTCCGGGTCGCCGCCGGCCACCGCCAGGTGGTCGTCCAGGATCGCCACCCACTGGCGGCTGAGTTCTTCGGCGTACCGCGCCTGCCGCAGGTGCTCTTCGAGGCGGCATTCGAGGGTGACCAGCCGGTCGATCTGTGGCTGAACGGCTCGCCTGATGTGCTCGTCGAGCCGGACGGCGACGTCCGGCGCGCAGCTGACCTCAAGGTCGCCCCGCTGGTAGCGCCAGGGTCCCTGCGCGGCGAGCGTCTGTTGCAGGTGCATCTCCAGCTCCGCCGCGCGGTGGGGGGCCAGCTCCCGGGCGGCGTCGGCGGCGAGCCGGGTGAGGCGCTGGATCGCCTGCGGCATGAAGTAGTCGGCGTACCAGGTCAGCACCTCGGCGCGCAGGCTGACCGTCGACGACCAGGCGAACGTCGCACGGATGTGGAAGGAGTACACGTAACCCTGGGCGGGCACCACGATCTGCCGGGGCGCGGTGCGCTGCTCGATGAGCGGGCCGGACGGCGTCGCGGGCGCGGCCAACCCGACCGGCTCCTCGTCCTGGAGGGCCGCCACCAGTCGATCCCAGTTTCGCGCCCACCACCGCCAACTGCGGACGCTCGTGTCGCGGGTGGCGGTGAGGCCGCGGATTGCCCAGTGCCGCCGCGGCTCCGCCGGTCTCGGCCTGCCGTCGGGGGCGTCGGACATACCACCCCTCCCTGGTCACGGATTCGCATCCCACGCTAACAACGGGTAACCGATCTGGTCGCCGCCACGCCGACGTGACGCCGCGGCGAAGCGGTCACACCCATTCGGGCCCGGGGGTACGACGGGGGCCGGGCCTCCGGAGGGGAGAGGGTCGTCCGGGGTTCACCGAGCATTGTGGCGACGTTGGGGCGGCAAGGGCTGTCGCCGTCGATCGGCAACGGTGAGACTGGTCCTGGTCCGACAATCACGCGGATCGATGGATTGGATGGTCTGGAGGCAGCCTGTGTCCACCCTCGTGTCCCCGCTGGCCACGCTCGGCGCGATCCGCCGGCGTACCACCAGCGTCGCCCTGCTCCTCGCCATGGTCGCCGCCGCGCTGGTCGGCCCGTCCGTGGTCGCCCCCCGGTTGACCGACCCGGCGTCGGCGGCGGTCTACAGCTCCTGCACCATGAGCCGCTGCGCGGACGCCCGCACCGCCCGCTCGGGCTGGTCCGCCAAGGGGTTCCCGACCAGCCGTGGCTGGTACTCCTGGAGCGGCGGGAAGTCCAATTTCGCCGGTGGCCAGTTCTACAACTACGAGGGTCAACTGCCCACCAACGCCACCTACTACGAGTACGACGTCTACCCGCGAACCCAGGGCGCCGCCCGGGACGCGTACCGGATCGTGGTGAACCGCAGCACCGGGGTCACCTGGTTCTCGCCCAACCACTACACCGACTTCTACCGGCTCTGACCGGCCCGGGCGTCGGCCGGTCGTGTCTTCGCGGCCGGCCGACCACGCGGTTTCGGTGCCCGCCAGGACCAGGAGGCACGTGATGGCCGACCATGACGACAGGCGATGGCCGGACTGGTTGACGGTGTCCCGTGCCGGCGCGCAGGAGGTGCCGGACGCCGTGGTGCTGCGCGGTGCGGCCACCCGGACCCGGCCCGCGCTCTTCGCCGCGCTGGCCGACGCGCTGGCCCTGCCGACCCACCTCGGACACACCTGGGACGCCCTCGCCGACGCGCTCCGGGATCGGCTGGACGCCGGACCGCTTACCCTGGTAGTCAGCGACGCCGGTCAGTTGCTCGTCGACGAGCCGGCCGAGCAGTACGCCCTGCTGCTCACCGTGCTCGGCGACCTCGCCACCACCGCGCCCCACCCGCTGCGCGTCGTCCTCGGCGAGGTCTTGCCCTTCTGATCGCACCTCCCGCCGACTCTCCCGCCTCGCGGTGGGCCGGCTGTCATTCGCAGAGTCGACGGCGTCTCACCGTGGGTGACGGCGTCTGGAGGCGCATGGTCGGCTGAGCGATATGACCCAGAGGTATAAATATGACTCTGAGGTATGTCGCGCGTCAGCGACACCGCCCCGCGCCGCCGCCCGTGCTGGAGGGCAAACCTGGGCTAAGCGCTGGGGGCGCTCGCCGAGCGGCTCACCACGCAGGGCCGGTACGGCGAAGCGGTTCAGGTGGCGTTGACCGCCGTGCACCTGGCCGAACGGAACATCAACGAGGCGGTACGCCGGTTCGAGCTGTTCCGCGCCGACCTCGGCCGGAAGTTGGGCGTCGCCCCCGGACACTTCTCCTTTGTCCTTTGCTCTGCACCCACGGAGGCGACAGTCACCGTCCGTAGTGGGTGCGCCCATGGGTGCAGAGCAAAGGACGCGCATGAGGTGAGGTGAGCCGAGCGGGGCGCGATGAGGCCGGTCAGTGCGTCGCGGGCGGGATGCTCTGCTCGTACTGGAAGACGTTGTGCGGGTCGTACTTCGCCTTGATCTTGCGCAGTCGGGGGAAGTTGCGCCCCCAGTAGGCCTTCTCCCACTCGGCCATGCCGATGTTCGGCACGTTGACGTAGGCGCCGTCCACATAGGGGCGCAGCGCCTGGCTGAACTCGGCGATCCAGGTCTGCGCGATCGGGGTGACGGCGTCGTCGCTGTCGGGTTCGCCTCGGGTGCCCCAGCCGACGCCGGGCTCGGAGTAGAAGAGCGCGTCGCGGTGCGGGAAGGCCGCGCCGCCGAACGGCTCCTGCCGCTGCGCCCCGCGCCCGAAGGCCTGGGTGAAGAAGTTGCTGTCGGGCGAGGGCGCCTTCTCCATGAACGCCTGGACGATGCTGACCGCCTTCTCCGGGAACGGTTCCCGGGTGAACTGGGAGAAGAACTTCCACTTCGCCGGCTCGTCCTCGTTGGGGATCTGGAAGCCGGCGTAGACGTCGCCCCAGCCGCCGGTCTGCACGGTGACAGTGGGGTTGCCGATCGACAGGATCGGCGCCAGCAGCTTCCTGGCCTCTGCCTCGGAGCCCTCCGCGAGCACCGCGAACAGCAGGATCTCATCCGGGTGGACCTCGACCTGGCTGCCGAGCCGGGGGTCGGTGAACGGTGCGAGGCGTTGCCAGGCGTCGAAGACCTCGTGCAGGTCGCCGAGACCGGGCCAGGTCACCTGCAGGTAGGCGACGCTGGTCAGCGGAGCGACCTGATAGGTCAGCGAGGTGACGATCCCGAAGTTGCCGTTGCCCGCGCCGCGCAGCGCCCAGAGCAGGTCCGGGTAATTCCACGGGTCCACCTCGAGCACCTTCGCCCCGTCGGCGCCCGCCGCCACGACGATCTCCGCGCCGATCAGGTTGTCGCAGGCCATCCCGAGGTAGCGGGTGAGGAAGCCGAAGCCGCCGCCGAGGGTGGCCCCGGAGAGGCCCACGGTCCCCTCCGTGCCGGTCGTCGCGGCGAGGTCGTGCTCCCCGAGGGCGGTCACCGCCTCCGACTGGTTGAGCCCCGCGCCGAGCTTCGCCGTGCGGCTGGCGGTGTCGATGTGGACGTCCTTCAGCTCACTGACGTCGATCACGATGCCGTTGTCGACGTTCGACCAGCCTTCCAGGTTGTGCCGGCCACTGCGTACCCGCAGCGCGACGTCGTGCTGCCGCGCCCAGGTGAGCGCGTTGACCACGTCCTGGGTCTCCTGCGCGAAGACGATGACCAGCGGATAGTGCACGAACAGCTCGTCCCAGCCGAGGCTGGCCTGCGCGTAGTCGGGGCTCTGCGGTCGGACGACACGGCCGGTCAGCTGCGCCGGTGGGTACTTCGTGTCCGCGGGCCACCCGGGACCATCGGCCGCGTTCGCCGAGCTGCCAGCGATCACGCTCGGGATAGCGACCGCTCCGGCGCCGACGGCTGTGGCTCTGAGCAGATCCCGACGGGAAAGGTCGCGCATGATCCAAATCCTCTCGATTGGTGGCGCGCCCGAAAGATGAACCACGAGGGGATATACCGCTCATCTGGCGCAAACCAACCGTAATGCCCGAGGCTTCCCGGTAGACCTGAGAACTTGTCACGGAACCCGGTCGGGTGATCAGGGGACGGGTCAGTTCGGCGCGGGCTGGTCCAGGATGGCGCTGAACCGCTCCTCGGCCAGGTCGAGCTGGCCGAAGATGTGCCGCTTCACCGCCAGCGACAACGGGGTGTCGGGTCGGCCGATCAGGTCCCGGAAGAGCGGCACCAGCGGACGGTACTTCCGGGCCGACGAGATCACCTTCGGCCCCACCGTGTGGATCACGCCAACCCCGTTGTCGGTGAAGTCCGATACCTTGATCACCCGGGCCCAGGGCTCGCGCTCCAGGCTGACCGCCAGGTGCTCCCGGTACTGCGCGTTGCGGTCCCGCTCGGGGTCGTACACCGGATTGGTGACCGCGGCGACCAGGGTGGCCACCCGTGGCCCGAACCGCGCGGCGAGCGCGGCCAGCGCGGCCCCGGTCGGGTCGGCCCCCGGGTCACCGTCGGCCAGCTCCGCCGGATGGTCCTCGACAGCGTCGTGCAGCAGGCCGGCGACGATCACGTCCACGTCCCGCACCTGGTAGTGGTGCATCAACCGGATCGCCACCCGCAGCAGGTGGTTGAGGTACGGCTCGCGGACGCGTCGATCGTCGCGGTGCAGGTCGGCGGCGAGGTCGAGCGCGGCGGTCAGCCGCGTCCGGGCAGCGTCGTCGAACTGCTGGACCTCCAACCGGAAACGTTCCAGCAGGCCAGGTTCGCCGTGGATCTCGGTGATCGCGTGCATCGGCATGCTGCCCAGGTGCGGCGGGAATTCCATGCGTCACTTATAGCCGATCTTCTCCGCATCGATGAGCCCCTAAGTCGCCGACCCGACCGCGAGTCGCCCGCGCGCCGAGCCGCTCAGATGGGCAGCCGGTCGGCGCCGGCGAGCGGGCCCACCAGGACGGGGACCAGCGGTGCGGGCAGGACGGGGTCGCGGCGCAGGGTGGGCGTCCAGCCCGCGTCCGCGGCGAGGTCGGGGTCATGGGTCGCGTTGTACGCCGCCAGCAGGTCGACCGGTCGCGCCACGCCACCGCCCTGGCGCACCCAGGAACCCCGCTCGGTCACCGCGGTGCCACCCCAGTCGTAGAGCAGGTCGGCCGGGTCGACCGGCGCGTCCAGTGTGAAGAAGTTGTTCTGCGCGTAGATCGCCGACTGGACACCCACGCCGAGCGCGTACTGAAAGTCGTCCCCACCGAGCCGGTAGTGGTTGTTGTAGACGTCGACCTGCCCGAAACGGACCCGGGGCAGCCGTTGCACGACACCGTCGAAGAGGTTGTGGTGCAGGGTGACCCGCAGCCGGCCCACGTCCGGGCCCACGGTGTTGGACGATCCGATCAACAGCAGCTTGTCCCGACCGGAGAAGCGGTTCCAGGAGGCGGTGACCAGGCTGGCGGTGTGAGTGACGTCCAGCGACCCGTCATGCACCTGGTAGGGCCGACCGAAGTACACCGGCTGGGCGCTGTCCGGGTTGTCGCCGTCGGTGAAGGTGTTGTGGTCGACCCAGACGTTCTCGCTGCGGCGTACCGAGATCTGGTCGTACTGGCTGTTCCAGTTGCCGGCCTCGCCGTCGGTCGGTGACCATGCCGGGAAGCAGTCCCGGGCGTCGACGAGGGTGAGGTTACGGACGATCACGTTCGACGCCCGGTCGATCATGAGGGTGAGCCCGGTCAGCCGTGCGCCGCGCAGCCCGACGATGGTGGTGTTCGGGCCGACGTTGATCTGGGTCTGCCGGGTCTGGTTGGCCACCGAACGCACCCGCGCCTCCTCCAGCGGCCCACTCGGCGCCACCCGACCCCACACCGCCGGGTCGTACGCGGCCAGGTAGGCGTCCAACCGGTACCCCGGGTCGGCCAGGTCGGCGCAGTCCAGCGCGGTGCCGTCCGGCCCTTCGAAGCCGTCGATGGTGCCGTCGACGTAGATCAGCTTCGGAGTGGCGTCGGCGGCGTTGCTGGCGTTGTCGCCACCCAACGCGGCGACGAGTTCGGCCCGGTTGTGGACCACCCGGCTCCGCTCGGGGGTGGCCGCCGAGCCGCCGGTGGTGCCCGGTCCGTCGGCCGCCCAGCCGTCCCGCGCGGGCAGCGCCTGCCGGCCGAGGTGCCGGGCCGTCCAGGAGAGCCGGTCGGCGGACGGAACGTCCGGGCTCGCCACGGCGGCGGCCGGGGCGGCACCGAGGAGGACGGCGATCACGGTGGCGCCGCCGAGGATTCTGCGCATCGGCTCTCTCCGTTCGTTGTGGTGGAGATCTATCCCGCCAGCTCGGCGCGGTACGCGGCGGACGCCCACGGCACCGCCAACTCGCTCGGCAGCGCCCCCCGCTCAGCCGACTGGCGCAACACGTCGACGACGCCCCGCAGGTGACGCACCCGCTGCCCGCCCTCGCCGTGGGTGGTCACGAGATCGCCGTCGAGCAGCCGGGGCTCCGGCGCCGGCCGCAGCGCGTCCAGCAGCGCGGTGAACGGCGCGGTACGGGCCAGCGGCGCGATCAGTGGCACGCCCACCGGATCGACCCGATGGGCGAGCAGGTTCTCCAGCAGCCCCAACCGCCCCGGCACCCGGCGGGTCACCACGTCCCCGGGCAGGCGCAACCGGTCGGTCGGGTACTCCAGCACCGCCTGCCCGGTCGTCCCGGTCACCACCACCTCGCCCGCCACGAACTCCTCCGCGGCCAGGGTCACCGCCACCAGCACCGGTGGCCCGGCACGGAACCGGACCCGCAGCACGGCGGTGTCCTCCACCTCGATCGGCCGGACCCGGTAGCGTTCCACCTCGATCGCGACCGGCCAGGGCGTCGCCCCGGCGAGCGCCTCGGCGATGGCCAGGCACTGCATCACCGCGTGCGCGAGCGGGTTGGCGAGCGCGCCGTCCAGCACCGGCCGGCCGTCCAGACTCCGACGACCGGCCCAGGGGGAGCGGGCGTAGTAGGCGTCCGGCCGTTGCCAGGCGGCGATGGTGGAGATGCCGGTGACAGTGCCCAACCGGCCGGCGGCCAGTGCGTCGGTCAACGCGGTGAGCGCCGCCGAGCCGAGCGCCTGGAAGCCGACCTGGGCCACCCGGCCGGCGGCGGCGAGCGCCCAGGCCAACTCCTCGTGCTCGGCCAGCGACAGCACCGGAGGCTTCTCCAGCAGCAGGTCCGCACCGGTGGCCAGGGCGTCGCGGGCGATCGTCAGGTGGGTGTGCGGCGGCGTGCAGATCACCACCACCTCCGGCCGGGTGGCGGCGAGCATCGCCCGGTGGTCGGTGAACACCGCCACCCCGGGCGGCACCGGGGCGGCCGGGTCGTCCTCCACCGGTCGTACGTCGACCAGGGCGACCAACCGCAGCCGACCGGCGTCGTGCAGGGGCGCGATCACCCGCCGGTGCCACCGACCGTGCCCGTTCGCCCCGATCACCGCCACCCGGGGCGGCGTCGCCCCGCTCACCGCCGGCCGGCCGGTGTCGACCCGGTCACCGGGCACCGGCCAGGGTGGCCTCGACGCCGTGCCGTTGCAACGCGGTCAGCCAGGCGATCACGTCGGCGCGCACGTCCTCGTCCTCGGCCACCTCCGCCGGGATGACCTCGCGCAACGCGAAGACCGCGTCGACAGCGCCGGCCGGGGTCTGCACCCCGTCGTCCAGCGCGGCCCGGATCGGCCCGGCCAGGGGGTCCTGCAACGGCAACGGCCGGCCGTCGTCGGCGTACCCCTGCGCGAAGCGCAACCAGGACGCCACGACCAGCGCGCCCCAGCGCGCGGACCGCCCGGTCGCGCGCAGGTCCGCGATGGTGTGCAGGACGCGCTGCGGCAGCTTCTGCGAGCCGTCGATCGCCACCTGCAGGGTGCGGTGGTGGATCGCCGGGTTGCCGAACCGGGCCAGGGCCTGCTCGCCGTAGTCGACCACCCGGACCCCGTCCGGCGGGGTGAAGCTGGCCGCCACGTCCTCGGCGATCAGCCGGCGCAGCACGTCGCGCAGGTGCGGGATCTCCAGCGCGTCGGCGATCGTCTCCCGGCCGGCCAACGCCCCGAGGTACGCGATGGCCGAGTGCACACCGTTGAGGGTGCGCAGCTTCAGCCGCTCCCACGGGCCGGCGTCGTCGGTGAGCACCGCCCCGGCGAACTCCCAACCGGGCCGCCCACCCGGGAAGTCGTCCTCGATCACCCACTGCGCGTACGGTTCGGCGGCCACCGCGGCCAGGTCGGTCACGCCGAGCGCCCGGCGGGCCGCCTCGATCGTGCCCGGGGTGCTGGCCGGCACGATCCGGTCCACCATGGTGCCCGGGCAGGTGACGTTGCCGGCCACCCACTCGACCAGCCCGGCCGGCACCCCGGCCGCCCGGCCGACCGCCTGGTCGAGCATGCCGCGCAGCCGTCGACCGTTGGCCGGCAGATTGTCGCAGCTCACCACTGCCACCGGCCCGGCGTCCGCGGCCGCCCGGGCGGCCAGCCCGCGCAGCAGCAGACCCGGAACCGTGCGCGGGGGGCCGCCGCCGGCCAGGTCCGCGGCGAGCGCCGAGTCCGGGGACAGCTGGCCGGTCACCGGATCGAGCTGGTACGCCTTCTCGGTGACGGTCAGGGTCACCACGCGTACCGCCGGGTCGGCGATCAGCGCCACCACCGCGTCCGGGTCGCTGGGCGCGTGCCGCACGCCGCTCAGCGCGCCCACCACCTGGGTGGTGCTGCCGGCGGCGGAGAGGGTGCTGACGCTGAACAGGTTGTCCTGCGCGGCGAGCGCCTCGACCAGCGCGGTGCTGCGGGGGGCGACGGCCACGATGCCCCAGTCGCCGCCGGCCGCGCCGACCGCCGCCTCGGTGAAGACGGCCTGGTGCGCCCGGTGGAACGCGCCGAGCCCCAGGTGCACGACGCCGGTCGGCACGGTGCCCGGCCGGATCAGGGGTCGGGCCTCGGCGGGCAGTCGGCGCAGCGCACCCAGGCCGAGCCGGGAGGCGCCGACGGTCACCGCCATGCCGGACCGTCCGGGAAGCGGAACTCGGCGATCGACGTGGGCTTCATGGTGGCGCTGTAACCGGGCCGCTCGGGCAGCAGGTAGCGCCCGTCGCGGGTCCGCACCGGGTCGACGAAGTGTTCGTGCAGGTGGTCGACGTACTCGATCATCCGGCCGTCCAGCCCCGTGCCCACCCGCAGGTAGTCGAAGATCGCCAGGTGCTGGACGTACTCGCAGAGGCCCACCCCGCCGGCGTGCGGGCAGACCGGAACGCCGAACTTCGCCGCCAGCAGCAGCTCGGCCAGGACCTCGTTGACGCCACCGACCCGGCAGGCGTCGACCTGCATCACGCCGATCGCCTCGGCCTGGAGCAACTGCTTGAAGATCACCCGGTTGGCGGCCACCTCACCGGTGGCGACCCGGCAGCGCCCGCCGGTCAGCTCGTGCACCGCGCGGGCGATCCGGGCGTGCCCGAGGATGTCGTCGGCGTGGGTGGGCTCCTCGATCCAGTACGGGTCGACCTCGGCCAGCGCCGCCATCGCGGTGATCGCCTCGTCGACGTCCCAGACCTGGTTGGCGTCCATCATCAACAGCGCGTCCGGGCCGATCTCCTCGCGGATGATCCGGGCCCGCCGCAGGTCGTCGGCGAGCGGGCCGCCGACCTTCATCTTCATCGCCCGCCAGCCGTCGGCGTACGCCTGCCGGGTCAGCGCCCGCACCTTGTGGTCGGGGTAGCCGAGCCACCCGACCGAGGTGGTGTACGAAGGGAACCCACTCTGCTCAAGGGTGGCCAACCGGTCGGTCAGCCCGTCGCGTCCCTTGTCCAGGATGGCGGCCGCGTCGTCGGGGGTGAGCGCGTCGCTGATGTGCTTGAAGTCGACGCTGGCCACGAGCTCGTCGGTGGGCAGCTCGGCGAGGAAACGCCACATCGGCTTGCCGGCCAGCGTGGCCCGCAGGTCCCACACCGCGTTGACCAGCGCACCGGTCGCCATGTGGATGACGCCCTTCTCCGGGCCCAGCCAGCGCAGCTGCACGTCGGCGCTGAGCGAGCGCCAGAACGCCACCGGCTCGGCGGTGATCTCCTCGATCGTGCGCCCCCGCACGTGGTGGGCCAGCGCCCGTACCGCCGCGCAGGTGATCTCGTTGCCCCGGCCGTTGGTGAAGGTGAACCCGGCGCCGGTCGGGCCGGCGCCGGTGCCCAGCTCGACGTACGTCGCCGAGTAGTCACCCCGGTTGATCGCGTCGGAGCCGTCGCCCCGGGCGGCGGTCGGGAACCGCACGTCGTGCACCTCGACGGAGGTGATGGTGGTGGTCACTGGTCAACGCCTCCAAAGTTGAAGACCCGCCTGGGCAGCCGGTACGCCAGGTCGACGATGGTCTCGGCGGCCTCGTCCATCGGCAGCCGGTGCTCGGCGACGAGGCGGGCCAGGAAGCCGGCGTCGACCCGACGGGCCACGTCGTGGCGGACCGGGATGGAGCAGAACGCCCGGGTGTCGTCGACGAAGCCGGCGGTGTTGTAGAACCCGGCGGTCTCGGTGACCGTCTCCCGGAACCGGCGCAGCACCTCGGGGGAGTCCAGGAACCACCAGGGCGCGCCGAGCAGCAGCGCGGCGTACCCGCCCGCGAGGGGCGCCAGCTCGCGGGTGAAGGTGTCCTCGTCGAGGGTGTAGAGGACCACCCGCAGCCGAGGGTCGTTGCCGTAGCGCTGCAGCAGCGGGGCGAGCGCGTGCACGTACTCGGTGGCCTGCGGGATGTCGCCGCCGACGTCACGCCCGTGCCGGGCGTGCAACCACCGGTTGTGGTTGCGCACCGCGCCGGGGTGCAGCTGCATGACCAGGCCGTCGTCGAGTGACATCCGGGCGAACTCCACGAGCATGTGCGCCCGGAACGCCTCCGCGTCGGCGGCGTCGGCCTCGCCGCGCCGACCCCGGTCGTAGAGCCGCTCGGCCTCGGCCGGGGTGAGGTCCAGGGTGCGCGCGGTGGGGTGGCCGTGGTCCGAGGAGGTCGCGCCGGCGGCGATGAACGCGGCGCGCCGGGCCCGCAGCGCGGCCAGGTAGCCGGCGTACGTGCCGGTGTCCTCGCCGGCCCGGTCGCCGAGCCGGTCCACGTTCGTCGACCAGCCCTCGAACTCCATGTCCACCACGTCGTCGGGGCGGAACGTGGTGACCACCCGGCCGCCCGGCCCGCCCCACCCGTCGGCGGCGAGCTTGGCGTGCGCGGCGAGGTCGTCCAGCGGCGACTCGGTGGTGGCCAGGACCTCGATGCCGAACCGCTCGAACAGCGCCCGGGGCCGGAAGTCCGGCTCGGCGAGCCGGGCCGCGATCTCGTCGTAGACGGCGTCGGCGGTGGCCGGGCCGAACACGGTGTGCACCCCGAACACGGTGCGGAAGGTCTGCTCCAGCCAGAGTCGCGACGGGGTGCCCCGGAACAGGTGCCAGTGCGCGGCGAAGCGTCGCCAGATGACCCGGCCGTCGGCCTCCACCGGGCTGCCGTCGCGGGTGGGCACCCCCAGCTCCGCCGGGGGTACGCCCTGACTGAGCAGCATCCGGGTCAGGTAGTGGTCGGGCACGATGAGCAGTCGCGCCGGGTCCGGGAAGGGACGGTCCTCGGCCAGCAGGGCCGGGTCGACGTGCCCGTGCGGCGAGATGATGGGTTGTTCCGCCGCCAGGGCGTACAGCTCCCGGGCCAGCGCCCGTTGGCCCGGCTCGGGCGGCAGGAGCAGATCGGTGTGGTCGAACGTGGGCACGGGGTGTGGCTCCTCGTCTGCGGTGTCAGCGGGGGGTGAGCAGGTCGGCGACCCGGACGGGTTGACCGGTCTCGAAGGACCGGTTCGCGGCCAGCCCGGTCAGCAGGGCCAACGCGCCGTCGTCGGCGGTCGCGGCGCGGCGCAGCGGGTCGGGTTGACCGCCGAGGAGCACCCCGGTCATCCGGGCGTCCGCGCCACCGTGCCCGTGCCGACTGCGGCCCTCCACCGGGATCTGCCGGGGCGGGGCCCAGAACGGGCGCACCGTCAGCGTCGCACCCCCGCCCTCGGGCGGCGCCTCGGCACCGTGCAGGGCCGCGCCCTTGACCGCGCCGGCGGTGCCCCGGTCGACGAAGTCGTTCTCGGCCACGTCCAGCTCCAGCCGGCCCCGGCTGCCGTTGACCATCACCCGGTAGCCCTCCCAGGGCGCGTACGCGGTGAGGTGGTAGGTCATGGTGGCGCCGGTGGAGTAGCGGGCCAGCACCGCCATGTCGTCCTCGATGCTCACCCCGGGCGCGAAGACGTTGCGGTCGCGCTGGTAGCCGTCCTCGGCCTCGGCGTCGAGGTACAGCTCGCGCAGCCGGGGGTGCGCGTCCAGGCGCAGCGCGAACGGGTCGTCGGCGGCGGCGGGGGAGCCGTGCGCCCGGTCGTAGTCGCGGGCGTAGCCGTGCCGGCGGCCCTCCTCGCCGTAGAAGAAGAGCCGGCCGGCCGCGTACACCTCGACGGGGGTGGCGGCCAGCCACCAGTTGACCAGGTCGAAGTGGTGGCTGGCCTTGTGCACCATCAGCCCACCGGAGGTGGCCTTGTCGCGGTGCCAGCGGCGGAAGTAGTCGGCACCGTGGCGGACGTCCAGCAGCCACTCGAAGTGCACCGAGCCGATCTCGCCGACCGCGCCCTCGGCGAGCAGCCGGCGGACCTGTTCGTGCAGCGGGTTGTAGCGGTAGTTGAACGCGACGGTCACCCGGCCGCCGGTCTCGCTCACCGTGTCCAGGATGCGCCGGCAGCGTGCCGCGTCCACTGTCATCGGCTTCTCGGTGACGACGTCCCGGCCGGCGCGCAGCGCGGCCACCACGTACTCGTCGTGGGTGACGTCCACGCTGGTGACCAGAACGACGTCGAGGCGCTCCTTGTCCAGCATCGCCGCGAAGTCGGCGGCCGGGTACGTGGGCACCGGGCGGTGGCCCAGCTCGGTCAGCCAGCGGTTGTGCGCGTCCATCCGGGCCTGGTTGGTGTCGGCGAAGGCGACCAGCTCGGTGGTGTCGGCGTGGTCGAGCACCAGCGCCCGGACGAACATCTCCGCCCGCGCGCCGGTGCCCACCACGGCGTACCGGACCCGTCCGGCGGCTCTCGGTGACATGCGGTGCGCCTCCCGTGGTGCTGCAAAGGTTTGCAATGAAGTAATCACGATCGATCCGTTGGCGTCAACGACGGCGACGGGATCGGCGTTATATGTCAGGTTTTGTGCGGCGGCAGCTCACCAAGGGGAGCGTGGGTGCAACAAAGCCGTAATCATTGACCGTTGACACTGGCGCAACCGTTTGCATTAATGGGCCACACCCGTGACCGCCACCACATCGGACGAAGGGGCCGCCGTGCCAGTCACCATCCGGGACGTCGCCCGGGCGTCGGGTGTGCACATCTCCACCGTGTCCCGCACCTTCTCGGCGCCACACCTGGTCAACCCGGAGACGCGGGTCCGGGTGCTGGCGTGCGCGGAGGATCTGGGCTACCGGCCGAACCGGGCCGCCCGAGCACTGATCACCGGGCGGACGCACAACATCGGGCTGATCATCGCGGACATCGCGAACCCGTTCTTCCCACCGCTGATCAAGGCGGCGGAGAGTCAGGCCCGGCACCGCGACTACCACGTCTTCGTGGCCGACACCAACGAGGACCCGACCGCCGAGGAAGAGCTGGTCCACGCGCTGGCCAAGCAGGTCGACGGGGTGCTGCTGTGCAGCCCCCGGATGAGCAACAGCCTGATCGAACAGCTCAGCCGCGAGGTGCCACTGGTCGTGGTGAACCGCCAGGTGACCGGCCTGCCCTGCGTGCTGATGGACGTCGGTCAGGGTGCCCGCTCGGCGATCGAGCACCTGGTCGGCCTGGGGCACCGCAGCATCGCGCTGCTCGGTGGCCCGCGCAGCTCATGGACCAACCGGGAGATGCGCCGTGCCGCCAGCGCGGCCGCCCGAGCCGGTGGCGCCGAGCTGACCGTGCTCGGCCCCAACGCGCCCACCGAGGTCGGCGGCTCGGCCATCGCCGAGCAGGTGCGACGCAGCGGCGTGTCGGCGGTGCTCGCCTACAACGACCTGATGGCGATCGGCCTGATCGAAGGGCTGGACGCGCTCGGGGTCCGGGTGCCGCAGGAGGTGAGCGTCGTCGGGGTCGACGACATCACCCTGAGCCGGCTCACCCGACCCAAGCTGACGACGGTGGCCACACCCACCGGGGCCGCCGGCCGGACGGCCGTCGACATGCTGCTGCAACAGGACATCGAATCACCGCGCGGTGCGCGGGGGTCCGGTGCCGGCACGGCGCTCGGCGTCCGTCGTACCACCGCACAGGTAATGCTCCAGACCGACCTGGTCATCCGCGACTCGACCGGCCCGGGCCCGTACGCCCGGCCGGCACGTCCCCTGGCCGCGCCGCGTGGCCCGGACCCGCATTGCCCTGCGGGCCCGGGCACCCCGACCACGGCCACCGGTGACGCCGTCGCCTCCTAATGCCGAGGAGTGAGCGCACATGCACCCCGCAACGCCCCCCACCACTGGCACGCCCGTCGGGCGCGCCCACCGTACCCCGCTGCCCCGGCGGCGACTCCTGCGTGGCCTGCTCGCCGTGACGGTCGCCGCACCGCTGATGTTCGGCGCCGCCGCCTGCGGAGACGACGGCGGCGCCGCCGACCCGAACGCGCCGGTCAAACTGTCCATCTTCTGGTGGGGCGGCGACGCCCGGGCCAAGCTGACCGAGGACGCGCTGGCCCTCTACACCCAGAAGCACCCCAACGTGACCTTCGAGAAGACCTGGCAGGCCAACCAGGGCTACTTCGACAAGCTGGCCACGCTCACCGCCGGTGGCAACCCACCGGACCTGTTCCAGATCGACGACAACTACCTCGCCGAGTACGCGGCCCGCAACACCACGCTCGACCTGACCCCGTACCAGGAGTCCGGCAAGCTGGACACCTCCAAGTTCCCCGAAAGCCTCTGGCAGTACGGCGTGGTCGACGGCAAGCTCGCCGGCCTGGCCGCCGGGGAGAACACCCAGGGACTGGTCTACAACAAGACGCTGCTGACCAAGCACAACCTGCCCGAGCCGACCACCGGGATGAGCTGGGAGCAGCACATCGCCTGGGCCGAGCAGGTCACCGCCAAGACGAAGGTGCCCGGCACCCAGGACCCGAGCGCCGACTACAAGGCGTTCTGGGTCTGGCTGCGCCAGCAGGGCAAGGACCTCTACAAGGGCAAAGAGCTGGGCTTCACCGCCGAGGACGTGACCAAGTGGTTCGACCTGTGGAAGGGCGCCCGGGACCGCAAGGCCACCCCGACCGCCGACGTCATCCACGAGGGCAACGCCAGCGACGTCACCAAGCAGTTGGTGGTCACCGGCAAGGCGGCGACCTCCTGGGTCTGGGCCAACCAGATGCCGGATTTGAAGAAGAACACCAAGGACGAGCTGGGCGTGATCGCCTACCCCGGTGACCCCAGCGCCCAGTGGGCCCGGGCGTCGATGTACTGGTCGGTGTTCAAGGGCAGCAAGAACAAGGACGTCGCGATCGATGTGATCAACTTCCTGAACAACGACGTGGCGGCGGTCAAGCTGCTCGGCACCGACCGTGGCCTGCCGTCGAACCTGGACCTGCGCCGGGTGGTCAGCGACGACACCACCGATCCGGCCATGAAGCAGTCCATCGCCGTCGAGGCGGAGCTGACCCAGAAGTTCGGCGAGTCCCCGCAGGTGCCGATCAAGGGCCACAGCAAGGTGAAGTCCGAGTTGATCAAGGCCGCCGAGAACGCGCAGTACGGCCGGGCCACCCCCGCCGAAGCCGCCGCCCAGTTCGTCGAGGCGTGCAAGTCCGCCATCGCCTGACCGCCCCCGAGGCGAGGAGAGGAGCCGTTCGTGGCGTTGACCACGGCGCCCGACCCGACCCGACGCGGCCCCGGATCCGCCCGGGCCCACCCGCAGAGGCGTGGGCCCGGGCGCTTCCGGCACAGCGAAGGTCTGGCGGGGTACGTCTTCCTGTCGCCGTGGCTCATCGGTCTGATGGGTGTCACGGCGATCCCCATGCTGCTGTCGCTCTACCTGAGCTTCACCAACTACGACATCCTCACCCCCTTCTCCGAGGTGGAGTGGGTGGGGCTGGCCAACTACGAGCGGATGTTCACCGCCGACCCGTCGTACTGGCACGCGGTGCGGGTGACGCTGACCTTCGCGCTGATCGCCGTACCGCTGAAGCTGGCCGCGGCGCTCGGCGTGGCGCTGCTGCTCAACCGCGCCTGGCGCGGCGTCGGGCTGTTCCGGGGGTTGTTCTACCTGCCGTCCCTGCTCGGCGGCAGCGTGGCGCTGGCCATCGTCTGGGTCAACATGTTCAACCGCGACGGCGCGTTCAACTCGCTGTTGAGCCTCTTCGGCATCACGGGCAAGCCGTGGGTCAACGACCCCGACTGGGCCCTCGAAACGCTGATGGTGCTGGCCATCTGGCAGTTCGGCGCACCGATGGTGATCTTCCTGGCCGGGCTCAAGCAGGTGCCCACCGAGCTGTACGAGGCCGCCTCGGTCGACGGGGCCGGCCGGCTCCGCCAGTTCCGCGACGTCACCCTGCCGATGCTCTCCCCGGTCATCTTCTTCAACCTGGTGCTGGAGACCATCAACGGCTTCCAGGGCTTCACCGCCGCGTTCGTGCTCAGCAACGGCACCGGCGGCCCGGTCGACTCCACCCTGATGTACACGCTGAACCTGTACATCACCGGCTTCACCGACCTCAACATGGGCTACGCCTCGGCGATGGCCTGGGTCTTCCTGATCGCCATCGCGGTCATCACCGCGGTCTTCTTCAGCACCGGACGGTTCTGGGTGCACTACTCCGACGGGGAGGACCGGTGATGGTGGCGGTGACCCCGACGACCGCAGCAGCGCCGAACGCCCGCCGACGAGCCGGCGGACGCCCCGTGCTGCGACTGCTGATCCTGCTGGCGATCGTCGCCGTGGTGCTCTACCCGCTGATCTGGATGGTGGGCACCTCGCTGAAGTCCCAGGAGGAGATCGTCAACAACGTCGGGCTGCTGCCCGAGCGGTTCAGCCCGGGCAACTACACCGCCGGCTGGTCCAACTTCGACGTCAGCTTCGGCCGGTTCTTCCTCAACAGCGCGATGGTCAGCCTGCTCACCGTCGTCGGCAACGGGCTGTCCTGCCTGCTGGCCGCGTACGCCTTCGCCCGGCTGCGGTTCCGGCTGCGCGGCATGTGGTTCGCCGTCATGATCGGCACGCTGCTGCTGCCCCAGCACGTGCTGATCGTGCCGCAGTACATCCTGTTCCGCACCCTCGGGCTGGTCGGCGGCGACTGGCCGTACCTGCCGCTGCTCATCCCGCAGTTCCTGGCCACCGAGGCGTTCTTCGTCTTCCTCATGGTGCAGTTCATGCGTGGCGTGCCCCGGGAACTGGACGAGGCGGCCCGCATCGACGGTGCCGGGCCGTTCGGCATCTTCCGGCACATCATCCTGCCGCTGAGCCGCCCCGCGTTGGTCACCACGGCGATCTTCTCGTTCATCTGGACCTGGAACGACTTCTTCCGCCAGTTGGTCTTCCTGTCCCAACTGGAGGACTACACGGTCCCGGTCGCGTTGACCCTGTTCATCGACTCGACAAGCCAGAGCGCTGTCGGTCCGATGTTCGCCATGTCGGTGCTGTCGCTGCTGCCGGTCTTCCTGTTCTTCGTCGCGTTCCAACGGATGCTCGTCGAGGGGATCAACACCAGTGGCATCAAGGGCTGAACCGACATCGCGGGCCGAACCCGCCGAACCCGACGACACCGCCGGGCGGCGGGACTGGCGCGACGTCGCCCGCGACGCCGCCGATCTCGCGCTGCTGGGCATCCTGCTCACCCTCGCGGCGGCACCAGTGCTCACCGCCGCATCGGCGGCGGGCACGGCCAGCGCGGCGGTGCACGACTGGACGCGGACCGGCAGTTGGCCGTCGGCGCGTACGACGGTGCGCCGGTTCGGCCGCGCGGTACTGCCCGGTGTGCCGGTCAGCCTGCTCGGGCTCGGCGGCGCCGCGCTGCTCGCCGCCGACCTGGCGGCACTGGCCACCGGCCGGGTGCCGGGCGGCGCGGCGGCGCTGCTGGTGACCGCGCTGATCGCGGCCGGCCTGGCCGGGTACGCCGGGCTGGTCGTCGTCGAGGTGGGCGGCAACGGGGGCGGGCGGTGGCGGGCCTCGGCCCGCCGCGCCGCCCGCGCCTGCCTCGACGCGCCCACCCGCTGGGCCGCGCTCACCGGGGTCGTCGCGCTGGCCGGGCTGCTCGCCGTCCTGGTCACCCCGGTCGCGGTGCCGATCCTCGCCGGCTACACCGTGGCCGCCCTGCACGCCGTCGCCGCCCGCCGACCGGTCCCGGCCGTCGGTCAGCCGAGCCCCGCCGAGCCGGTGCCGGTCGCCGGCGTCGGGCGTGGGGGACTGCGATGACCGGGGTGGGGGAGTCGGTGCGGCTGACCGTCGGAGCCACCGAGGTGGCCGAGTACGTGCTCGACCCGGCGCTGAACCCCCGGCACGGGCCCCGACCGTATCTGCACCCGGTGCGTACCCTCGGCGGAACGGTGGTCACCGACGCGCTCCCCGACGACCACGTGTGGCACCTCGGCGCGTCCCTCGCGGTGCAGGACGTCAACGGCAGCAACCTCTGGGGCGGGCGCACCTACGTCCGCGACGTCGGCTACACCTGGCGGGACGACCACGGCGTCATCGCGCACACCGGCGAGGTGGAGCACTCCCCGGGCCGGTACACGCACGACCTCCAGTGGCGCGACCGGGCCGGCGCGGTGCTGCTGACCGAACGGAGGTGGCTCACCGCGTCGGTGGTCGCGCCGCACGCCTGGCGGCTCGATGTGGAGTCCGTCCTCGTCGCCCCGGACGACCGGGCGGTGCGCCTGGGCAGCCCGGCCACCAACGGTCGCCCCGGCGGGGCCGGCTACGGCGGGTTCTTCTGGCGGGCCGTCGCCGACGGTGAACCAGCGGTGTTCACCGCCGACGCGGCCGGGGAGCAGGCGGTCAACGGCAGTGCGGCGCCGTGGCTGGCGCTGACCGGGTCCGGGCCGGGCGACGGGGCGTACACACTGGTCTTCGCGGGCCTCGGCCACGGCGACAGGTGGTTCGTGCGGACCGCGATGTATCCGGGGGTCTGCGTGGCGTTCGCGTTCGACCGCCCGGCGGTGGTGCCGGCCGGCGGGAGCCGGCACGGCCGGTACCAGGTGTGGGTGACCGACGGAACCCTCGATCGCGACGGTGTGGCGGCCCTGGTCCGCTCACATTGATCGGGTGGGGAGGGCGGCGGTGACCCGGACGGCCTTGACGATCGCGGGGATGGAGCCGATCAGCAGCACCAGCCCCCAGATGATCGCGACGATGGCGAAGACCAACGCCGCCACGTCGTCGACGATGCTGACCAGGATCACCGGCACCAGGCTGTGCAGGAACTCCAACACGACAGTGCACAGCACTGTGGTGAGGATCAGCAGGACGAGGCCCTTGTTCTGCAGGAAGCGCGGCTGGGCCAGCACCAGCATCCCGGCCCACACCAGCTTCAGCAGCAGCACCAGCCCGAGCAGCACCGCCGCCTCGCCGACCGGGAAGAACCCCCACAACGCCAGGTACGCCAGGGTGCCGAAGGGGACGGCCAGGAAGAGCGACACCATGATGGACAGCTCCACGAACGCGATCACCAGCGCGACCAGCCCGACGATGATCAGGATGATCGAGAAGATCAGGCTGGCGACGCCCTGCACCCGACCCTGGACCCGTTCGGGCAGCAGCAGGCCCAGGCAGAACAGCCCGGTGCTCCAGACCGCCACCGCATCGATCAGCGCGAGGTAACCGGTACCCCGCCCGGACGGCTCGCTGACCCCGGACACGTCGTCGATCTCCACGTCCAGCGCCCCGGCGCTGTCCGCGAGGGCCGCACCGGCGTCGGCACCGCCGAGCAGCAGCCCCGCCCCCACCTCCACCCCGATCGCCAGGACGATGGCGAGCATGGCCATCAGCAGGAACGGCTTGCGCAGGTCACCCACGGCGACACCTTCCTCTCAGCCCGGGTCAGGATGTGGCCACGACGACAGTGCAGCCGCCCAGGCCGGGGCAGACCAGGCCCACCTCGGTGGCCTGGTCGACGGCGATCTTCGCCACCGCGCCGGTGCCGTCCGCCGCCGGTTCCACCTCGTCGCGGATGGTGAGGTCGGCGTCCCCGGGTGCCGGGGCGACGACAGTGAACGGCGCCGCGCTGCGCAGCACCAGCGTGCGTAGCCCGCCCGGGTCGGCGACCCGCAGCACGCAGGTGCCGGAGAAGACCAGCCGACCGGGCTCCTCGAAGCAGTCGGCGCCGACCGTCGCCGGGTCCACCGCCGCACGCTCGCCGCCCAGCGCGGCCAACCGGTCGACCAACCCGTGTCGGGCCGCCGGATCACCCCGGTCGCCGCGACCCGCCCCGACCGCGACCACGAACAGCGCCACCAGCAGGACGGCGAGCAACCCCAGCAGCGCCTTCTGCCGACCGCTCATCGCGCCACGGCCCGCGCCACGATTTCGGTGAACCGGATCTCGTCGACCCCCGCGAAGTAGCGGTTCGTGCCCTGCGTCTTGCCCACCACCAGCAGCGTGACCTGGTGCGGGCCTTTGCTGAGCCGCACCGTCCCGACGTCCAGCAGCTCCGTCCTGCGCACCGTCGGCGTGAAGCCGAGGAACGTGCCGCCGACCTGGGTGCCGTCGATCGTGAACACGGTGTTGGCGTAGTCGAGGGAGGTGGTGCGTACCGCGGCGAACCGCCAGGTGCCGTCGGCCGGGATCTGCACCGTCACGGTGACCCGGTCACCGATGGCCAACCCCTGGAAGAACAACTGCGTGTCACCGGACCAGGTCACCCCGCAGCAGTTGGGTTGCGCCTCCACCTTCGCCCCGCTCTTCGCCGGGGAGTCCACCACCGCGCCCGGGACCAGGCTCTCCGCCTCGACGGTGACCACTCGCGGCTCGCCGGGGGGCGGCTCGCCGTCGCGGGTCAGCAACACCACCCCCACGGCGACCACCACCAGCACCAGCGCCGCCGCGGCGGCGATCCACAACCATGGGGTACGCCGTGGCGGCGCGACCGCCCGCACCTCGTACGTGACCCGGCCGCTGGAGCGGGAACTCTCCTCCGGCGCGGTGTTCGCCGAGTACGCGAACCCGGTCATGTCGTAGCGCCGGGGCGCGGTGCCGGCCGGCACGGCGAGCTTGACCAGGAACGACACCGAGCCCTGGCCGGGTACCACCCGCTGCGGCTCGGCGACGGTGAACCACGACCGCTGGGAGCCGTCACCGGGCGCCACGTCGAACACCACCGTGTCCGGCGCGGTGCCCGGGTTGAAGACGGTGAAGGTCAGCTCGCCGCAGTTGCGCGGGTCGACTGTGAACTGTTCGGCGGCGGCGACGACCGCCCACTCGGTGGTCATGACGACTCCTCTTCCAGGACGATCTCGACGGTGGCCGAGGCGGGTTTCTCCGTCTCGACGATGCGGGTGATCACGGCGAGCTGGCCGGCGGCGGCCACCGGCACCCGCACCACGACGTGAAAGGGCCGCTCGGCGGGCTCCTCGATGACGAAGCCCGACGTCCCGGTGGCCAGCTCCAGGGCCCGGCGCAGCCCGTACGGGGTGCCGCGCCAGCGGGCCAGCAGGGCGGCGTTGGCCACCAGGTCCCGCAGCCGCCCCACCGGCAGCGGCAGCGGGGCGTCCGGGCGGGGCGAGGCGACCACGTGGTCCATCGCCACCCAGCGGGTCAACCGCACGACCAGCCCGTCCGGCGCCCGGTACGGGTCGAACAGCGCGTCCACCTCGGCGAGGATCGCCTCGTCCGGGGCGTGCAACCCCTCCATCACGTCCAGCAGCGCCCAGAGCACGCTGCCCGGCACGCAGGCCCGCTGGTAGGCGGCGGGCAGCAACCGTTCAATCGCCGAGCGTCGCATCCTGGCGCACCACCTCGATGTCGTGCTCGCCGGAGCAGAGCAGCCAGGTATCCGGGACGGTCACCACGTCGGCGGTGGCCTGGTTGGCGCTGGGCGTCCAGGTGACGGCGTCGGCGCTGCGGTGCACGCCGCGTTCCCCGCCGGCCAGGATCAGCCGCTCCGCCGCGCCGGTGCCGCCGGCCGCCGCACCCGCCGCACCCGCCACGCCCGGCGCGCCCGTGCTGCCGGATGTCGGGCCGCTGATCGCGATGGCGTCGACCGGCACGAACCGGGTCCGGTCCCGCAACGGCAACCCGGAGTTGACCGACACCGCCTGCCACTGCGGTTGGGCGGCTAGGGTGTCCAACCGCAGCACCCCGCCGCTCTGGGTGGCCGCCACCGCCTGCTGGCCGGCGAACGCGAGGTCCCGGCAGGTGCCGCCGATCCACCCGGCCTGCATCGACTGCCACTTCACGTCGGACTCGAACAGCCGGGTGCGGTGGCAACCCTGGCCGGGTTTCTTCGGGTCCGGCTCGCCGGCGCCGCTCCACAGCAGGGTGGCCGGGCCGTCGTACTGCACGGCGAGCACCCGGTTGTCCACGTTGGCCAGTCCGACGTGGGTGAAGCTGCCGGGTCGGCCGCCGCTGGTCGACAGGTACACCCCGAAGCCGGCCTGGGCGGCCACCGCCACACCCGGCGCGCCCCGCTCGGAGACGAACGTGCGGACCGCGTAGAAGCCCCGGTCGGCGTCGGACGGGTCGACCAGGATCTGCAACGGCACCGCGCCGGGCAGCAGCGACACCTCGTACAGGCCGGTGTCGGTCGCCACCAGCAGCGCGCCCGCGCCGTCGCGGTCCAGCCACGAGACGTCGGAGATCCGCGAGTCCAGGTCGGTGAGCAGCGACCACGTCTCGCCCAGGTCGGCGCTCAGGTGCACCCGGGAGCCGCCCGAGGCCCGCAGCGTCACCACTGCCACCGAACCGGGGCGGGCGACGATGCCCGGCCGCACCGGCGCGGGCGCGGGCGCCACCCGCAGCACCGTCTCGTCGTCGAAACGACCGGCCGGTTCCCACCCCGCGCCGCCGTTGCTGGAGCGGAACAGCACCGCCCCGCGCCCGGCGTACCAGGTGCGCGGCTGGTACTGGTCGACGGCGAGGGCCCGCACGTCGGCGTCGGGCGCCTCGTCGACAACGAACCGCACCGACTCGACGTAGCGGACCCCCGGCTCGGCGTGCTCCAGCAGCCGGTACACGTTGGACGCCCGCAACGGCTCACCGAACGGCCAGCCGGTCGGGTTGAGCGCGGTCGGCAGCGGGCTCAACGTCTGGTGCAACCGGTCGTGGATGCGGCGACGGACCGCGTCCACGTCCTCCTCACGGCGGACCACCACCCGGGCGCGTACCGACACCGCCTTGAACCGCGCCCAGGTGGCCCGGGAGCGGATGCCGACCATCCGGCGTTCCTCCAGGTCCGCCTCGACCCGGTGGCGCGCCTCGGGCACCTCGTGCTCCCGCAGCACCGCCACCGGCAGTCGACCGCCCGGACGGGCCGCCTCCGGCACGTACGGCACCAGCACCACCTCGACCTCGCCCGGCCGGGCGAAGCTGTACACCGCCGCACGGGTGAACGCCCGTGCCCGCGCCACCGCCCCGGAGCTGGTCGCGAGGACCTCGAAGTCGCGGGCGGTGACCGCCCGCTGCTGGGCGAAGAACTCGTACGGGCCGCGCAGCAGCACCGATTCCAGCGCCTCCATCTCCCGGCCGCCGGCTGCCGGGGCGGGGTTGTCGACGCGTACCCCGGGCAGTGGGTCGCGCAGGGTGCTCAGCGTGCCCGCCGCCACGTTGCCGGTGGGCCCGCCACCGGCGCGGTACCAGAGCCGGACCTGCCGCCCGGCCGGCGGCACGACCGCGACGGTGACCGACGTCGGCGCGGGCTCGGCCACCGTGGTCGCCCCGGCGGCGGGTCGCAGGTCGAGGGCCGGGGCGAAGGTGACGGTGCCCGAACAGCGGTCGACCAGGTACGCCTTGGCGTGCGGGCCGAGCCCGGCGAAGCTCTCCACCGGCTGCCAGATCTCGAACGTGCGACCGTCGTGCTCGCGGGCCGCCGCGCCCAGTTCGACCGTGCCGGCCGGCACCTCCACCCCGAGCAGCAGGTCCAGCGCCTCGGCGGTGTGCGTCAGCGGCGCGTGCGCCGCGCGCAGCACCTGCCCCGGCTGACCGGTGCCCACACCGAGCAGTTCCGCCTCGACCGGTTCGCAGTGGTGCATCCGGACCGTCACCGACGTCTCGTCGGCCGGCAGCACCGTCGGCTCGGTGGTGACGAACACGACCGGCCGGGGGTCCGCGCCGCGGGCCGCCGCGACCCGCAGACCGGCCGGGATCCGCACCGCCGCGCGGTCGGTGCCGGTGCGGGTGAACCGGACGTCCGCCCAGGCGGCGGTCGGCGCGTGCCGGGTGACCCCGAGCAGGTTCAGGAACGAGACGTACGCCTTCTCCGGCAACTGGTTCAACCGGTAGATCATCACCTCGGTGAGGTGCGCGAATGTCTCCACCAGCGCCATCCCGGGGTCGTGCGCCGACAGGTCGGTCCACGCCGGGCAGGACTGCCGGATCCGTTCCCGGGCCTCGGTGACCAGGTCGAGGAAGCCGCGATCGTCCAGGTGCGGCACGGGCAGCGTCATGACGCTCCTCCCTGGGTGGGTTCGTCGGCCGGAAGCAGGTCGACGGAGAAGACCAGTTGCCCCGGTGTCAGGCTGGCCCGCACCCGGTAGTCCAACCGGATCACCAACCGCCACGCGTCGTCCGGGTCCGGCCCGGCGTCGGTGTCGATCACCTCGACCCGGGGCTCCCACCGGGCGATGGCCTGCCGGACATAGTGGATGGCCAGACCGGCGGTGGTGTCGTCGTTGGGCGCGAAGACCAGTCGGTGCAGCCGGGAGCCGTACCCGGGTCGCATCAGCCGCTCACCCGGTGTGGTCGACAGGAGCAGGAACAACGCCTGCCGTACGCTCTCGTCGCCGTCGGTCATCGCCAGGCCGCCGGCCGCGGTCAGCGCCAACCCGCCGGTACGGCCGGCGTCGAAGCCGGCGCCGACGAAGCGGAACGCCCTCATCGGTCCGCCCCCAGGAACCCCTGAGCCGGGTCGCGCACGGTGTGCGTGACCAGCCCCGGCGGTGTGCCGTTGGTGAAACCCTCCAGGTGCGACAGCACCACCCGGTGCCCGTCCACGCGCACCCAGACGCTGTAGCCGACCCGGACCGTCAACGTCTGCGTGCACGGCTTGATGGTCGGGCCGTAGTTCGGGCAGGCGACGATCTTTCGTCCCTCCGGGTCGTCGTCGACGAGCACGGGCACGCCGGTGACTGTCACCCACTGCCGCGAGGGTCGGTTCTCGACCCGGCCGTCGTGATCGCAGGTGATCACGGAGTCCCGGTGGATCCACCGCATCATCCGCCTCCTTGCTGATGGGCGTGGGCAAGCGTTCGGGCCTGCTCCGCCGCGGTGCTCGGGTCCTCGGTCGACTCGGCGTGCAGGAAGTCCACGCTGCGGGCGCGCACCACCATGGCCCGACCGGGTGCGGAGATCACCAGGTCGGACGCCGCGTGCAGGGTGGCCAGGTCGGGGGTCAACTCCAGGAAGCTGCCGCCCTCGGTGGCCAGCCGCAGGCTGCGCCGCACGTCGTCGACGACTATCGACTGCCCGCCGGCGGTGCGCATCGTCCAACGGCGGGCCTTCCCGTCGTCGATGCCCGCGTCGTACGGCTCGACCGCGCCGAACAGCGAACCGAGCACGATGCCCGAGGCCGGCTCCCCGCCGGGCAGCACCACCAGCACGGTGTCGTCCGGGTCGGGAAGCGCCACGAGGCCCTTGCCCGGCCCGGCACCGGGACAGAGCACGGCGAGCCAGCCGGCGTCCAGGTCCCCGTACGCCGGCAGGGTCAACCGGACCCGGCCCAACCCGTCCGGGTCGGCGACGTCGGTGACCGTGCCGAGGGTGACCACCGCGCCGCCGGCCGGGCCCGCCGGGATGGCCGGCGGCACCGTGGAGAACCGGGTCAGGTGCCCGTTGCCGTCCACCGTGTGCACCACCTCGGTCAGCACGTACGCCCCGGCGACCGGGTCCGGCACCCCACCCAGGTCGACGCGGCGGCCCGGACGCAGCGCCGGATCGCCCTCGGCCACCCCCTCGGCGGTGACCAGCGTCGCCGCCCGGGTGTCCAGGCGGGCCTGGGCCAACGCCGCCAACTCGTCGTCGCTGCGGCCGGGCTGGTCCACTGCGGTGCGAACCCCGCCGGCACCCACGTCGGCCGGATCCGGGCGGTCGTCGGCGGGCCTGCCGCAACGGGCCTCGTCGACCTGCTGGCTGATCACCTCGGCCCGCTGCGGATGCCAACCCAGCGCGGCGCTGGCACCACTGGCCTGATCGGTGTTGGTGGACAGTCGCAGGGTGTGCACCCCCGCGCCGAGCGTCAACACGACCGGTTCCCCGTAACCGGCGAGGGTGACCAGCCGGACCCCGTCACCGTCGGCGGCCAGGTGCAGGCCGGCCCGGCCGGCCACCTCGCGCAGCAACTCCAGATCGCTGTGCCGGTGCTGGAGCAGCCGCTCCAACCGGGGGCCGTCATCCTCGGCGGTCACCGTCAGCCCCACCGCGTCGCACAGCTCCCGGGCCAGCTCGACGGCGGTCACCGAGGTGAACACCCGCAACCCCTGCCGTTTGCGCAAGCGGTGCAGCGGGTCGTACGCCCGCAACCGCAGCACCGCCGCCCCGTCGGCCGCGTACTCCACCTCCACGCCGGTGACCTCACCGGTGAACAGGGCGTCCGCGTGGTCGGCGAGCCGTACGTCGAGCGCCGTGCCGGGGCGTACCGCCGGGTCGAACGCGCCGACCCCGGCGGTGGTGGCGAGCACCAGCTCGGCCTGGGTGGGCTGGTCGAGGCGGGCCGCCACCCGCAGTGACCGGATCCGCTGACGAGCGGCGCCGACCAGCTCGACGCCGTCGAGCCGGACGGTCAACGCCCGGGGCGCGACGCTGGTCACGACGCACCCCCGGGGCTCGGGTGTGCGCTGGTCGGGGTGGGCCCGGTCGACGATCCCGCCGTCGGGCCCCAGGCGGCGGGCGCGGTGGCGATGGAGGCGCCCACGAACGACGCGCCGGCGCCGACCGCGCCGGCCACCGTCCGCGCGACTCCGGTCACCGCACCCGCCAGTGTCGGCCCACCGCCCGGCGGGCCGGCTGGTGGGACGGCGAGGGTGGTGCCGGCCGGCACGGCGAGGGGGTCGGTGATCCGGTTGTGTTCGGCCAGCAGCCGCCAGCGCAGCGGCGAGCCGAGCGCGTCGTTGGCCAGCAGGTCGAACCGTACGCCGGAGCGACCCGGCTCGGCCGCGCCGTCACCGGCGGCGATCACCGCGCTGCCCGGCGCGGCGGTCGGGGTGCTCGCGGCGGCCAACTCCTCGGCGAAGCCGGCCTCGGACTGGTCGGCCGTCTCGGCGGCGCGGACCAGCTTCAGCCGCAGCCAGGACCGTCGCGGTGACCCGGTGCCGGTGAACGCGTCGAAGCGTTCCGCCACCGCGATGATCACACCGGGCACGTTCCAGGTCTTGCCCCAGACCAACCGGACCAGCGGCGGCCGCAGCCAACCGTGGTCGGCGGTGGAGTTCTCCGCCAGCATCCACAACGGACGGGTGAGCACCCGCACGTCGGCCGGACGCAGTTGCGCCTCCACGAAGTCGACGTCGAAGAGCAGATCGAGCACCAGCTCGGTGCGACCCCCGCCGGTGAAGACCAGCGGGTCGTCGGCCAGGCCGGACCCGGTGAGCTGCCCGCCGCCGGCACCCCGCTGGCGGACCCCGGCGAGCCGGGTCACCTGCACGGTCTCCGGGTTGAGCAGGCAGTCCACGCGGACACCCGTGGAGTCGATGAGAAAGGCGACGCGTTCCATCAGTCACCCGCCTGTTCCCGGTCCAGTCGGCTCAGCTGGGCGGTGTCCAGCGCCGGCCCGGCGACCGACCACAGTGCGCTGTCGTCGGGCAGCGCCGGCCACGGGTCGTCGCCCCTCCCCGACCCGACCGGCGTCGCAATGCCCGTCGCCCGTCCGCCGCCGACGGTGTCCCACCCGGGGTCGGGCAGGGCGGCCCGTCGCCCGGACCGAGCCCGTTCGCCGGGCAGGTCCAGCCGGCGGTCACCGTCGCCGACGCGCGTCACGTCCCCGCGCCCGGTGGTGGGCGTGTCCCGGCCATCCGTCGCGGTGCGGCCGGTCCCGGATGCGTCGGTCCCGCCCAGGTCCGGCCAGGCCGGACGCCCGGACCACGTCGTTGAGTCCGCGCGCGCCGACCGGGCCGCGCTCGGTGCGCCGGCACGCCGGCCGCGCTGGTCCGTTCCGGGCCGGGGCGGACCGTCCGAGTCGCCGGGGGACCCGTCGTGGCCACCGGTGCTCCGGGTGGCGGCGGGGGGACCGGCGGAACGCCCGGGACCGTGGTCGACCGCGCCGGGCCAGGGTGCGCCCCGGGGCGGGCGTGCGGTGGTGGGGGTGGGTTCGGGCTCCGGTCGGTGGGGGCGGCTGCCCGGTGGACTCTGCGCCCGGAAAACCATGGAGCGGACGGGCTGCGGGGCCGACCGGGGCAGCCCGCTCGGGTCGAGGGCCGTGGCGTCGACGGCGGTGCTGGTGTCCCGGTTCGCCGGTCGTACCGGGGGCACCGCCGCGCCCGGCCCCACCGGCCAGGTCGGTTCGGCCGACCGGTCCGGCCCGGTCGGTTCGGCCCACGCGTGCGACCCGGTCGGTTCGGCCCACACGTCGGGCCAGGTCGCGCCGGTCGGCGGCGATGTCGTGTCCGAACGGGACGGCGACGCCCCGCCCCCGGACCGGCCGGCGGCACCGGCCCACGTAGCAGCGGCACCGGCCCTCGTACCGTCGGCGTCGGCCGACGTACCAGCGGCGCCGGCACTCGTACCGTCGGGCTGGTCACCGCCCGGTGACGGGCGGACCGACCTGCCGCTGCGGTGCTCGGCAGGTGACCTGTTCGGCCCGGTGTCCCCGCGCGGACCGCGACCCCGCGGGCCCGTCCCGCCGCCCGCGCTGGCGGGTCCGCCCGCTTCGACCTCGCCGTCGCGACTGCCGGACCCGCCGGCCCGGCCGGGCCTGGGGAACCGGCTGAACGCGCCGGGGCCCGGGGCGACGGAGTCGACCCGGCCCGTCGATCCGCCCGGCTGCCCATCCCCGGCCTCGGCGTCGGCCGGGGACGGGTCGAGGTCCAGGTCGTGCAGCAGGCCGGGCGCGTGGGCGGCGACCAGGTCCAGCCAGTGCCGCGGTGGCTCCCCGAAACGGCGCGGCGTCGCCACGGGCGGCTCCGACAGCGGCGACGGCGACGGCAGGTGCCCGTCCGGCTCGACCCGCCCGGCGAGGCGCTGCACCGCCCCTGCCGCCGAACGCAGTCGGCCGGCCAGCCAGCTACGCGGGCGTCGGCGCGGTGGCACCGCCGGTCTCCAGCTCCAGGCCCTCGTACCGCAGGGTCAGCGAGGCGATGGCGATCTCGTGGCTGAGGGTGTTGAGGTGCGCGCCGCGCCACCGGGTCGGCCACGCGTCGATCAGGTTCCAGCGCAGCACCTCGGCGGTGCCCACCGAGTCGAGCAGCACCACTGAGACGTTGCGCCGGTTGAGGGTGCCCTGGGCGGTGGCGTTCACCCAGTCCCACAGCTCGCGGGAGGCGGTGAGGCCGAAGTGCAGCGTCACCGGCTCGTACTCGGCCTGACCGGGCACCATCCGCATCCGACCCAGGCCGTGCTCCCGGTACGGCTGCCCGGGAATGTTCACCTCCAACCCGGTCATCTCGGTGAAGTGGCCGTTGGTGACACCGTTGATGAGCAGGCGGAAGTTGTACGCCCGGTACGGGTCGACCGGCGCGCCGGGTTGCGGGGTCGCGGTGGTGGGCATGTCAGCCTCCGATCGTCTCGGTCTCGGTGCCGCCGGCCCACTGGCTCAGCTTGAACACCACGAATTCGGCGGGCTTGACGACAGCGATGCCGATGTGGGCGATCACCATGCCGGCGTCACGGACGTCCGGCGGGTTGGTCTCCTCGTCGCACTTGACGAAGAACGCCTCCTCGGGGCTGCGCCCGAGCAGCGCGCCGTCACGCCACACCCGGGTGAGGAACGCCCCGATGTCGCGGCGGATCGAGCGCCAGAGGGTGAAGTCGTTGGGCTCGAACACCATCCACCGGGTGCCGTTGGCGATGGCCTGCTCGATGGCGATGCTGAGTCGCCGCACGTTGAGGTAGCGCCACTCGCTGGCCTCGGCGGCGAGCGTACGGGCGCCCCAGACGCGGATGCCCTCACCGGCGAAGTACCGGATCACGTTGACGCCCTTGGGGTTGAGCACGTCGTGCTCGGGTCGGGTGACCAGGTAGCCCAGGTCGACGGCGCCGCGCACTGGTTCGTTGGCGGGGGCCTTGTGCACACCGCGCAGGGCGTCGGTGCGGGCCCAGATGCCGGCCAGGTGCCCGCTCGGCGGGGTGAGTTCCAACTCGCCGCTGATCGGGTCGCGGACCCGCAACCAGGGGTAGTAGAACGCGCCGAACTCGGACTGTCGCGGCCGGTACGCGGCCCCCTCGTGGCCGCCGGAGCCGCCCGGCTGGTCGGAGCCGCCGCCAGGGCCGGCGGCCGCACCGTCGGCGGGCTTGGCGGGTTTGCCGGCGGACGGCGTGGCGACCCGGGTCAACGCGGAGATGTCGTCGATGTCCGGCGCCGGGTCGCAGATCGCGACCATGGTGCGGGTGCGTTCGGCCATGCTGAGCAGCGCCTCGTGGGACACCACGTCGTGGAAGCCGGGTGCGGCGATGATGGAGATCTCGTCGACGGCTTCCAACAGTTGCAGGCCGCCGCGCCGCTGCCCGGTGCCGGTGATCGCGCCGCCCTCGCCGACGTTGACGACCCAGCAGCGGGCGCCCCCGTTGTCCAGGAACCCGAAGACCGCCCGGGCCAGGGGAGTGCTCTCCACCCGCTCGCCGCCGGCGAAGAGCCGCAGGAACTCCGTCCAGTTGTTGACCGGCACCGCCCTGCCCAGGTGGGCGGAGCGGTCCGGGGCGACGCCGACGAAGGCGGCGATGCTGGTGCTCACCGGCCCGATCGGTCGGGCGCCGCTGGGGACCTCCTCGACGTAGATGCCGGGGGAGAAGTAACTGGGCATCGGCCCTCCTTAGCGGGTGGGTGTCAGTGGGTCGGTGGCGCGCAGACGATGACGATGTCGTCCTCGCCCGCGTCGACGTCGGCGGTGAGGACGAGCCCGCGTCCGGTCAGCCGCAGCCGGACCGGGCCCGGGTGCTCGGGGTCGTGCGGCACACCGGCGATCAGGAACCGGCCCTGTGGGTCGGTGCGGGTGACGGACCCGGTGCCGGGCAGCTCGACCCGCATCGCGGCCAGTGGTTGGTGCTCCGGGCCGACGACCCGCCCACGGAGGCTGCGCACGTCGAGTTGCCGCAACCGCAGCGGTTGCCGTACCGGCGGCGCGGCCGGGGTCGGGTGGTCCACCTGCGCCGCCACGTCGATCAGCAGCGCCGGTCGGGGCGCCGCACCGAACGCCGTCCACAGTGGCGCGTCGCCGGCCTCCAGCACCACCGGGTACCTGCCGTCGCTGGTCGCGGCGGTGAGCACCCGATCCAGCCGGGGCAACCCGGCGGGCCCGGTCACGCAGAGCAGGTGGCGGACCATGAACCGGTACGGTTCGCGGACCGCGCCGCTGGAGCGGGTCTGCCGGGCCGGGCGCAGGTCGAGGGGCCAGAGGGTGAGCCCGTCGGCGTCGTCGCACGCGCGGGGCGGGCCGACCGGGACGGGTTCCCCCGCCGCGCTGGTCACCCAGGCGACCAGCTCGGCGGTGGCGGTCTCGATCGGCCCGCGCCCGTGGGTGCTCATCGCGGTGGCGTCCCCTGGATCCGGTACGCGATGGCCTCGTTCCAGACGTGCGGGTAGACGCCGATCTCGAAGTACCGGGTGAAGCGGTTGATCGGTGCGTTGGTGTGATCGTGGTAGAGCAGCCACACCGGCGCGATGGTGAACAGGACGTAGTTGGCCAGCACCAGGGGGATGTAGAGCGGCCCGAGCAGGCGGCCCTGGAAGATGTGCACGTCCTCGTGCCGCTGGATGCCGGAGCTGGAGCCGGCGCAGACCGTGCCGATGGTGGTGGCGTACCGGGGGGAGACCCCCTCCACCACGCTGACCCGTCCACTGCCCAGCGAGGTGGGCCGGTCCAGGGAGTGCCCGAAGATCAGGTGCACGGTCAGGTAGATGGCGCCGACGACAGTGTTGAGCAGACTCCAGGTGTGGTCGACGACGAAGAGGAAGATGCCGCGGGCATCCGAGGCGTACACCCCGGCGGAGGCCACCGACCAGCCGAAGACCGCGCCGACGACCAGGCCCACGACGGCGCCGATCAGCAGCCCGATCGGGCCACCGGCGAGGAAGCCGAGCAGGGCCCCGAAGCCGACCTGGATGACGGCGCTGAGGATTCCGAAGACCATGACGACACCCCTCTCAGACCCAGGAACGGAAGACTCGGGGCTCGCGACCGCCGGCGACCTGCGTCGGCGTCGCCTGCCGGTTGCCGGGTGGGAACTGGTTGACGCCGAGCGCGGCGGAGAAGATGACCAGCGCGTTGAAGAAGGCGATGACCCACTTCTCGCCGCCGGCGTCGTCGGCGAACGCCGCCGTCACGTAGGACAGCAGCAGCGCGATGGCGATGGCGATCCACTTGCGGAGCTTGTCGCCGCTCGGGCCGATCAGCCCGCCGATGACGTTGGTGGCCAGCAGGGTGGCGGCGCTCGCGCCGGCGATCGTCCCCAGAGCTGCCCAGGTGAAGAGATCGTTCATGACGATCCCCCTTTTCTGCGATGGTGCGACCGGGATGTGGTGGTGGTGAGGTTCGGTGCGCCCGCAGCGGGAGCACCGGGGCCGGTCGCCGTCGGTTCGGGGGCGGCCGGGGCCGGGCGTGGCCGGCCGGGGCCGGCCACCAGATGGATCAGCCGGGCCTCGGGGCGCCGGCGTGCGGGCCCGGCGGCGGGGTCGGACCGGGCGCGGCCGGCGTCGCGGGTAGGCGGCGGCGCACCAGGAGTACGCCCACCGCGGTGATCACCAGCAGGAGGAGGACACCGCCGACGACCAGCAGCCAGGGGAATCCGCCGTCGTCGTCACCGCCGGCGGCGGCCGGTGACGTGGACGGGCGGGGCGGGGCCTCGGCCACGGCCCGCAGTTCGGTCGGCTTCTCCTGGTTGGGGTCGACCTTCCAACTGACCGACCGGCCGTTGACGGTGCCATTGCTGTCGATCACCCGGCCGGGAAATGTCACCGAGATCTCGAACGACATGAGCTTGAGGAACGCCTGTTGGTTCTGCGGATTCTGCTCCGCGACCTTTCCGCCATATTTCTTCGGATCGAGCGGCAGCGTGAAGCGGTACAGATCGCCGTCCCTGACCAGTTTCACGCTCTCGGTGTCGAAACCGGCGAGCGGCGCCTTGCGGTAACTGATCTGGGATCCGTAAAAAGTGTCGTCCTGGTAAAGGGTCTCCTCGCCGGCGGGCAGGGCGGGGATGTTCTGCCGCAACTCCGCGAAGGCGACCGGGAGGTTCTTGTTGCGCCCGCTCAGCAGGGACTTCTGGGCCGTCAGCAGGAGCTGGCCGTCGACAGTGTCGTCGGCGTTGACCGTCAACCCCATGTTGAGTTGCATGCAGCCGCTCAGCGCGGCGAGAAGGAGGAGGCACACCGCGACGCGGAGTGCTCTGCCGCGGTTGACTCTCCTGTTCATGGGCTCAGTGTGTGTGATCGCTTTCATCATCAGCAGTCAGCGATCGGTCACAACGAAGTCGCCGATTGTACCGACGCGCTGTCGTCTTTGATTAACCCGGACGACGACCCGAATGACTATTCTGGAGTTTTGGGGCGACGACGGTCCATCGTCGGCTGTGCGCTGATCGGATGGGAATTGTCGCGGGCGTCTGGCCGGTGGATCCTGCGGCCGGCTCAGCCAGCCGGCGGTCGCCAGTCCGCGTACCGGGCCATGCTGCGCAGCGCGACCCGCCCCGGGGTGAGCCGCAACGCGGTGTCGCGCACCGCGACGGCGATCGGATGGCATAGTTGCTGTCCGAACCGGCCGGCGGTGACGGAGGCCCGGGCGACGGCCTGACTGCGCGGTCGGCGCTGCTCGTCGTACGCGCCCAGGGCGGCCGGCAGCCCCTCGGGGCCGTTGGCGCAGACCGCGCCGAGCACCACCGCGTCCTCGATGGCCTGTCCGGCCCCCTGGCCGAGGTTGGGTGTCATCGCGTGGGCGGCGTCGCCGAGCAGCGCCACCCGCCCCCGCACGTACGACGGCAGCGGCGCGGCCAGGTGGTGGATGTCGTTGCGCAGCACGACGCCGGGCGGGGTGGCCGCGAGCAGCGCCGGAATGGGGTCGTGCCAGTCGCCGAAGCGCTCCCGCAGGGCCGCGAGTTCGTCGGGGGCGTGGCCGCCCGGCGGGGCGTTCAGTGCGGCGTACCAGTAGAGCTGACCGTCGCCGATCGGCACCATGCCGAACTCGGCCCCCGGCCCCCAGGTGATGGCGGCCGGGACCGGGTCCGCAAACGCGATGGCCGCCCGCCACGCCGTCGATCCGGCGTACACCGGGCCGGGGTGTTGCGGCCAGAGCTGGGCGCGGACCCGGCTGCGCAGGCCGTCGGCGCCGACCACCAGATCGGCGGTGAGGGTGCGCGAGCCGTTCGGGGTCCGGTAACGCACCGACGCCCGTTCCGGGTCGGACTCGACGTGCTCCACGGTGGCCGAGGTGTGCAGGGACGACGCGGGCAGCGCCTCGCGCAGGGTGCGGTGCAGCGTGGCCCGGTGCACGCCGAGCGCGGTGGTGCCCAGCTGCCGGACCATCTCCGTGGCGTCCACCCGGGACAGCCACCGGCCGTGCCGGTTACGGATGCCGCCGGGTGCCTCGCCGTGCCCACCTCGGCGCACTGTCGGGCCGAGACCGAGGGCGTCCAGCGCGCGCACCGCGTTGGCCATCAGGCTCAGGCCGGCGCCGACCTCGCGCAGCTCGGGGGCGCGCTCCAGCACGGTGACCCGCCATCCCTGCCGGTGCAGGGCGAGCGCCGCGCTCAACCCGCCGATGCCGCCACCCACCACCACCGCGTGCGCGTCGCTCATGCCGATCCTCCTTCTACACCTGTAGAAGGAGGATACTACCTGCGGAACACGGGAGAGGGGGACCGCCATGACGGCGCGGGCGAACCGGGTCGCGACGCTGACCGACGCCGCCATCGAACTGATCGCCGACGGCGGCATGCGAGCCCTCACCCACCGGGCGGTCGACGGCCGCGCCGGCGTGCCGCCGGGCACCACCTCCGCGTACCTGCGGACCCGCCAGGCGCTGATCGAGGCCGTGGTGGGACGGCTCGCCGAACGGGACCGGGCCGACCTGGCCGCGTACGACCTGCCGACCGACCCGCCGCCCCCGACACCGGCTCCCCGGCTCGACAGTGGCGACCTCGACGCGCTCGCCGCCGGAGTCGCCGAGGTGCTCGACCGCTGGTTGAGCACCGGGCGCAGTCGAAGCCTGGCCCGCTACGCCTGCCTGCTGGAGGCGGTGCACCGGCCTGAGCTGCGCAGCATCCTGCAGCACGGCACCGGCCTGCGGGTGCAGGCCCGGGACCTGCTGACCCGGGCCGGGGCGACCGACCCCGACCGGCAGGGCGACCAGTTCGTGGCGTTCGTGGACGGGCTGCTCTTCGATCGGCTGGCCGGCGCGGGCGCGCTCACCGCCCCGCCGCCGGGTAGCGCGGCCAGCCGCGCCGACCTGAGCGCCGCCGTCCGGACACTGCTGCGCGCCCTCACCGGGACCTGACCCGACCGGCCTGCCGGCAGTCGAGCGCCGAAGCGGGCCTGGTGGGTGGGCCTGCCTGGTGGGTGGGACTGCCCGGTGGGTGGGACTGCCTGGTGGGTGGGACTGCCTGGTGGGCGGACCTGCCGGTGGGCGGGCCTGGCGGGTCCGTCGAGAACGTGGGCGCGCTGGCACCGGGCGGGGCGCGGCGGCAGTCCCGATGAGCAGGCCCGACGGGTGATGGGAGACGGTCATCTCGGAATACCGTGGGCCGTCGACGTGGTGCCGTGGGTGGGCCCCTTTGGAGCTGAATCGTTTACGACATCGAGCCAGATCCGCTCGCGATATCGATCCGGATCGTCTTGCGACTCGGACCAGGTCAGCTTCCGACATCGGGCCGGCTCAGCTTGCACCATCGAGCCAGGCCGGTTTGCGACATCGGGCCAGCTCAGCTTGCACCATCGAGGTAGACCGGGTTGCGGCATCGGGCCAGGCCGGTTTCGACATCGAGTCGGGCCCGTTTGCGATATCCAGCTCGATCCGACTACTGCCGCGAGTTTGATCCGTTCGCGACATCGCGGTTGATTCGTCTACGGCCTCGGACTCGACACGGTCAGGGCCGCCAGCGTGAACCGTGCACGGGAGGGCGCCTGATTCGTTGACGGCATCAGCTCCAAAGGGCTGCGAACGACGTATGCGGGTGGGCCGGCGGTGTCGTGGCGCACTCAGATGGGCTGGCGGTGCGGTGACTGGTCGGTGGTGTGGTGACCTGGTTGGCAGGGCGGGGGCGGGGCGCGGCAGACCGACTGGCGCGGGCAGGAGAGGTGGGCGATGGTGCGGATCAGCGGGCTGCGGACGGCTGCTGGGCGGCTGCGGCGTGGCTGGCGGCCGGTGCTGGAGGCGACGGTCGCGGCGACAGTGGCCTGGCTGCTGGCCACCCGGTTGCTCGGGCACCCGCAGCCCTTCTTCGCGCCGGCCGCCGCGCTGATCGTTCTCGGTCAGGCCCGGGGGCAGCGCATCCACCGCGCCGTCGAGGTCGTCCTCGGGGTCGCCGCCGGGGTGCTCGTCGCCGACCTGGTGGTGCAGGCGCTCGGCCCGGGTAGCACCTGGACGGTGTTCACCGTCATCCTGCTCACCGTCCTGCTCGCGGTGGCCTTCGGCGCTACCGGCGTGACCCTGGTGCAGGCGGCGGTCTCCGCGCTCTACCTGGTGGTGGTCGCGCCGCCGGACGGGTCGTTGGTGCCGTTCCGTTTCGTCGACGCGCTGGTCGGCGGCGTCGTCGCGCTCGCGGCCAGCCTGCTGGTCGACGCCCGGCACCCGCTCGCCCCGCTGGTCGCCGAGGTGCGGCGGACCTTCGACGAGCTGGCCGGGTTGCTGGACGGGATCGCCGACGCGCTGGACGACCGCGACGAGCCGGCGGCGGTCGCCGCGCTGCGGCAGGCGCGGGGGATGGACGCCCGGGTGGACGGGCTGCGCGACGGAGTGCTGGCCGCCGGTGAGGCGCTGCGGCTCAACGTCCGCCGACGTCAGCACCTCGGTCGGCTGCGCTCGGTGGACGAGTCCATCCGGCAGATCGACTACGCGGTCCGCAACGTCCGGGTGCTGGCCCGTGCGGGGGTGACCCTCAGCCGGATGCAGACGGCGGCCCCGGCCGAGCTGGGCGCCGCCCTGCGGTCCCTGGCCGAAGCGGTCCGGCAGGCCGGTGCCGCCCTCGCCGCCGACCTGGACGGGCAGGAAGAGACCGCCGACCGGCACGCCACCCGGGCCGACGAGTCGGCGTTGGCCGCGGTGCACACCGCAGGGCAGCTCTTCGGCTCCACCCAGACCCTTCCCCTGGCGATGATCATCGGTCAGGTCCGGGCCACGGCCATCGACCTGCTGCGCGGCGTCAACCCGCGCGACGACGCCGCCGTCCTCGCCCGCGTCGACGACGCCCTCGGCCTTCCCCCGGTCTGACGCCCGCCCCCGGTCAGGGCCGGGCCACGACCCGTGGGGGATGGCCGGTGAGCCAGCTGATGGCCGAGTCGCGGACCGGCACGGGGATGTCGTGGCCGCCGGAAAACTCCTCGTAGGTCACGTCGTAACCGAGGTCGCGCAGGTGGGGGACGAGGCGGCGGCTGCACACGTCGATGGGCAGCACCCGGTCGTCGACGCCGTGCGAGATGAAGACCCGTGGCCGGCCGTGCGTGACCGGCGGCGCGGCGAAACCGGGGGAGAACGCCACCACCGCGTCGATCAGATCCCCGTTCGCCAGGCCCAACGACAGCGCGTACGAGGCGCCGTCGGAGAAGCCGCCGACTGTCACGTCGGCGATCGGGTAGCCGTCGAAGACGGTCGCCAACAGCGCGTCGATGCGCCGCACGTCCGCCCCGAATCCGCCGGCGATCAGGTCCCAACTGGCCGCCGACGAGTCCGGGGCGACCAGCAGCAGGTGCTGCGCGTCCGCGACCGGCAACAGCAGGTCCAGGCCCTGTCGCGCCGAGCCGCCGGCACCGTGCAGGAGCAGCACCAACCGGTACGCCGAACCGTCGCCCGCCGGCTCCGGGACGTACCCCACTGCCAGCCGGTCCCCGTCGCGGCCGGTCATCGGCACCAGCCCGGTGCGCCCCGGCGCCGCCGGTGGGTGGTGGCGGGCGGTCAACCGGCCGTCGCGCGGGCTCGGCGCCGGGTCCCAGTGCGACGGCGCGGAGTCGGACACGGGTCGGCGCTCCTCGGGGTGGACGTAAGGTCCGCCCCGGTTACCCGGCCCGTGCGGGGTTAACCGCCGGGCGTCGACTCAGGCGCTGGCCCGCGCCACCAGGGCCGACGGGAAGAGGGTCACCGGGGCCGCCGGGCGTCCGTCCAGCACAGCGGTGGCCGCGGCGACGGCGATCCGCCCCACCGGGTGACTCGCCGTAGTCAGCGCCGGGGCGGTCATCCCGGCCAACGGAATGTCGTCGAAGCCGGCCACCGCGACGTCGCCCGGCACCCGCACACCGGCGTCCCGCAGGCCCGCGATCACGCCGAGCGCGGTGTCGTCGCTGATCGCGTAGACCGCGTCGATGTCCGGCCAGCGGTGCAGCGCCTCGCCGGCCGCCGTCCGGCCGCGCGCCGCCCGGAAGTCCCCGGGCAGGATCCGCTCCGGCAGGCCCGCCTCGGCCATCAACCGGCGGTACGTCTGCACCGGGCGTTGCGCGCAGGGCAGCCATCGGGGGCCGGTCACCATGGCGATACGGCGGCGACCCGCGGCGTACAGGTGGCGCAGCACCGCTTCGGAGCCGGCGGCGTTGTCGACGTCGAACGACGGCACGGTGGCCGAGCCGATGCCGATCGAGACCACCCGACCGCGTAGCGACTGGGGAACCGCCGCCAGCAGGTCCTCGGTGGTGTTGACCAGGATCACCCCGCACACGCTGCGATCCCGGCCGATCTGGTCGAGGGTGCGGGGGTCGCCGAACGGCAGCCAGTGCAGCGCCACCCCGACACCAGCGGGCGTGCACACCCGGGCGGCCGAGCCGACCACCTGGTGCACGTACGGGTCGTCCAGCACCGCGGCGCTGGTCCCCAGAACGGCCACCACCAGGCGGACGCCGCCGCCGCGGACCAACGCCCGGGCGGCCGGGTTGGGCACGTAACCGAGCTGGTCGACGGCCGCGGTGACCTGTTCCCGGGCGGCCGGTGACGCGAACCCCGTGCCGGCGATCACCCGCGAGGCCGTGGACCGGGACACCCCGGCGACCCGGGCCACGTCCTCAAGAGTGGCCGGTCGCTGTGCCGCTGTCGTCATCGTCGCCTCCCGCGGCGGCCCGTCCGGTCGGACCAGCGCCTGCGCCCATCATGCCCCGGCCCCACCAGCTGCGGTAAGGGGCGGTCCCGGGTTGTGGTGGTAGCGCTCTCAGGTGTGCGATCGTGCCAGGAGATCACCCCGAGAAAGAGGACCCACCCTCGTGAGCGCCCCCACCAGTCGACCCCTGGCCCCGGACACCGCCTCGCCGAACCTGCGGACGGTGCGGCTCGCCCGCAACGGTGTCGCTGTCACCTTCACCCTCAACGGACTGGCCGTGGGCAGCTGGTTCTCCCGCGTTCCGGCCGTCCGTGAGGCGTTGGACCTCTCCGCCGGCCGACTCGGGCTGCTGCTGCTGGCGATGAGCGTCGGCGCGCTGCTCGCCATGCCCACCTCCGGCCTGCTCGCCCAGCGCTTCGGCGCGGCCCGCACCGTGACGATGGCCACCGTCATGGTCGCCGTCGGCCTGAGCGTGGCGGGGCTGGGCGCCACGATGACCGGATCGTTCGCCCTCGTCGCACTGGGGTTGGTTGCCCTCGGTTACGGCTCCGGCGCCTGCGACGTGGCGATGAACATCGAGGGCGCGGCGGTGGAGCGGCGGCTCGGCCGGACGATCATGCCCCGTTTCCACGCCGGGTGGAGCCTCGGTTCGGTTGCCGGCGCGGCGCTCGGTGCCGGGGCGGCCCGCTTCGACGTGTCAGTCGGCGCGCACCTCGTCGCGGTGGCGGTGGTCGTGCTGGCCGGCACCGCGCTCGCCGCCCGGACGTACCTGCCGGTGGGCAGCGACCACACCGGCGACCCGGCGGACGCCACCCCGGCGGCCCGCCGCCGGGCGCAACTCGCCGCCTGGCGGGAGCCGCGCACCCTGCTGATCGGGCTGTTCGTGCTGGTGGCCGCGTTCACCGAGGGTGCCGCCAACGACTGGTTGGCGGTGGCGTTCATCGACGGACGGGACCTGAGCGAGGCCGCCGGCGCGGCCGTCTTCGCGGTCTTCGTGGTGGGCATGACCATCGGGCGTACCGCCGGCACCATCGCCCTGGACCGCTGGGGTCGGGTACCGGTGATCAGCGGCACCATCGGCCTCGCCGTGCTCGGCGCGGGCCTGGCCGTGCTGGCGGGTTCCGGGCCGGTGGCCGTCGTCGGCGTCGCGCTGTGGGGTCTCGGTGCGTCGCTGGGCTTCCCGGTCGGGATGAGCGCGGCGGCCGACGACGAGTCGCACGCGGCGGTGCGGGTGAGCGTGGTCGCGGTGATCGGCTACACCGCGTTCCTCGGCGGCCCGCCGTTGCTGGGGCTGGTCGGCGACCAGGTCGGCACCCTGCGCGCGCTGCTGGTGGTGCCTCTGCTGCTGCTGCCGACCCTGCTGCTGGTGCCGGTGCTGCGCCCGCCGCACCCGGCTGGAACGGCTCCGTCGGTAGATAAAAACTAACCCACCGCGCCGCCTGGCGGTATCGGGTGCGTGGCCGACTGCGCCGCGCACCCGAGCTGGTTATCGTCGCCCGATGCCAACCGACAAGATCACCGCCGCCGCGGCGGGCAGCTGGACCCTGGGCGACCGCACCGTACGCCGGATGGGCTTCGGCTCCATGCGGATCACCGCGAACCCCGACCCGGACCGGGCCGTCGCCCTGCTGCGCCGGGCCGTGGAGTTGGGCGTCAACCACATCGACACGGCCGCCTTCTACGTCTCACCCGGCGGCACCCTGCGGGTCGGCACCGGCCCGGCCCGCTACGCCACCGAGCTGATCCGCGCGGCGCTCGCCCCGTACCCGGACGAGCTGGTGATCGCCACCAAGGTCGGTTTCGGGTACGACCCGGAGGCGGGCTTCACCGAGGCGTTCACCCCGGCGCAGTTGCGCGATCAGGTCGAGGAGAACCTTCGCCGCCTCGGCCGCGACCAGCTGGACGTGGTGAACCTGCGCCTCGGCCGGGGGCCGGGCCCGGTGCCGCTGGCCGACCGGTTCGGCGCGCTCGCCGAGCTGCGGGCCGCCGGGCTGATCCGGCACCTCGGGCTCTCCAACGTCCGGCCGGAGCAGCTGGACGAGGTGGCGGGCATCGCGCCGGTGGTCTGTGTGCAGAACAACTACGGTGTGGACGCCTACCGGGAGCAGGACCCGTTCGTCCGGCTCTGCGGTGAGCGGGGTATCGCCTACGTGCCGTTCTTCGCGCTCGCCGGCACCGGGCGGGAGGCGGGCGCGAGCGCCGCGCAGGGCGAGGCCGTCGAGGCGGTCGCCCGCGTCCACGGCGTCACCCCGCAGCAGGTACGCCTCGCCTGGACCCTGCACCAGGGCCCCCACGTGCTGGCCATCCCCGGCACCGCGAACCCGGAGCACCTGGCGCAGAACGTGGCGGCCGGTGCCCTGCACCTGACCCCGGAGGACCTGACCCGGCTCGGTTGACCGGCCACCCGGCCACCGCTCAGGCCTGCACGACGTGGACGACGATCTCGTAGCCGTTGCCCACGGTGCCGGAGAAACCCTCCGACAACGCGTCCACCACTGTCAGCCTGAGCGCGAGGGTCTCGTGCGCGATGAGCACCTGATGCGTGGAGATCGCCGCCGCCACCTCCGGGGGCGCGGCGATCGACACGGTGACCCGGTCGGACACCGCGAAGTCGGCGTCGCGGCGGGCCTGCTGGACGATGCGGACGACGTCGCGGGCGACGCCCTCGGCCGCCAGTTCGGGGGTGATCTCGGTGTCCAGCGCGATGGTCGCGCCGCGCTGGGTCTCCACCACCCAACCGGTGCGCGGCACCTCCGTGATCAGGATGTCGTCCGGGCCCACCTCGACCGGTGCGCCGTCGACCGACAGCGGGTACGTCCCGTTCGCCCGGACGCCGTCGACCAACTCCCGGGGTGGCACCCCGGCGATGGCCTTCGCGACGTGCTGGGTGCGGTTGCCGAACCGGCGTCCCAGGGTCCGGAAGTTCGCCTTGACCTGCACGTCGATGACACCGCTCTGCGGATCGAGCGGTTCGAGGACCTTGACGTTCAACTCGTCGCCGATGTCGTCCAGCAACGCCTGCGGGAGAACCGTGCCGGCCGGCAGCCCCACCAGCGCCCGGCTCAACGGCTGCCGGATCCGCAGACCGCTCGCCTTACGCGCGGAGCGGCCCGCCTCCGCCAACGCCCGTGCCGTGGCCACCTGGGCCGACAACTCCGTGCTGATCAGTGTGGGGTCGGGGGTGGGCCAGGTCGCCAGGTGCACCGACTCCGGGGCTGACGCCGACCCCCGCCGGACGACCTGCTGCCACACCTCCTCCGTGACGAACGGAATGAACGGCGCGAGGAGCCGGGTGAGGATGTCGAGGCACTCGTACAGGGTGGTGAGCGCGTCGGGGTCGCCCTCCCAGAAGCGCTGTCGCGACCGCCGCACGTACCAGTTGGACAGGTCGTCGATGAAGTCGGCGAGCAGTCGGCCGGCGCGCGCCGTGTCGTAGTTCTGCAGTCGTTCGTCCACGGCGGCCGCGAGGGCGTGGACCTCGCCGACGATCCACCGGTCCAGCACCGGCCGCTGGGCGACCGGCTGCGCCAGGTGCGGCGCCCACGTCGAGTTCGCCGCGTAGAGGGAGAAGAAGGCCGCGGTGTTCCAGTAGGTCATCAACACCTTGCGGACGATCTCGTCGAGCGGGCCGGGCCCGACCCGGCGCGGCGACCACGGTGAGCCGGAGCAGGCCATGAACCAGCGCACCGCGTCCGCACCGTGGGTGTCCATCAACGGGATCGGCAGCAGGATGTTGCCCAGGTGTTTGCTCATCTTGCGGCCGTCCTCGGCCAGGATGTGCCCGAGGCAGACGACGTTCTCGTACGGGGACCGGTCGAAGACCAGCGTGCCCACCGCCATCAGCGTGTAGAACCAGCCCCGCGTCTGGTCGATCGCCTCACAGATGTACTGGGCCGGGTAGCTGCGTTCGAAGAGCTCCTTGCTGCCGGGCACGTGCGGGTAGCCCAACGACGCGAACGGCATCGCGCCGGAGTCGTACCAGGCGTCGATCACCTCGGGGACGCGGGTGGCGGTCCGGCCGCAGTCCGGGCACGCGATGGTGATCTCGTCGACGTACGGGCGGTGCGGGTCCAACTCGGACAGGTCGGCGCCGGCCAGCTCGCCGAGCTCCGCACGGGAACCGACAGCTGTCACGTGGTTGTCGGGGCAGCGCCACAGCGGCAGCGGGGTGCCCCAGTACCGGGAGCGGGACACCGCCCAGTCGATGTTGTTCTTCAGCCAGTCGCCGTACCGGCCGTGTTTGATGTGCTCCGGGAACCAGTTGGTCTTCTCGTTCTCCCGGGTCAGCTCGTCGCGTACCTCGGTGGTCCGGATGTACCAGGACGGCTGCGCGTAGTACATCAGCGGGGTGTGGCACCGCCAGCAGTGCGGGTAGGGGTGCTCGAACGGCTCGTGCCGGAACAGCCGACCCGAGGTGCGGAGCCGGTCGATGAGCAACGCGTCGGCATCCTTGAAGAACACCCCGCCGACCAGCTCGATGTCGTCGTTGAACCGCCCGTTCGGCGCGACCGGGTTGACCAGCGGCAACCCGTACGCGCGGCAGACGGCGAGGTCGTCGGCGCCGAAGGCCGGCGCCTGGTGCACCAGGCCGGTGCCGTCCTCGGTCGTGACGTACTCCGCGAGGACCACCCGGTGCGCGTCCGGGATGTCCACCAGGTCGAACGGCCGCTCGTACCGCAACCCCTCCAGGGCCGACCCCGCGACGGTCGCCAGGATCTCCGCATCGTCGCCGAGGACCCGCTGGGCCAGCGGTTCGGCGACGACGAAGGTGCCCTGCCCGGTGCGGGCCACCGCGTACGTCACGCCGGGATGGACGGCGACGGCGGTGTTGGACACCAGGGTCCACGGGGTGGTGGTCCAGATCAGCAGGTCGACGCCGTTGTGCCCGGCCACCTCCCCGCGCACCGGGAACCGCACGTACACGGAAGGGTCGACGACTGTCTCGTACCCCTGCGCCACCTCGTGGTCGGAGAGCGTCGTGCCGTCGCGGGTGCAGTACGGGGCGACCCGGAAATCCTCCACCAGGCGCCCACCGTCGTGGATCTGCTTCAGTGACCACCAGACGCTGTCCACGTACTCCGGTGACATCGTCTGGTACGGGTGCTCCAGGTCGATCCAGTAACCCATCCGCTCACTGAGCTGGACGAACTCGTCGACGTGACGAAGCACCGAGGTGCGGCAGCGGGCGTTGAACTCCGCGATGCCCATCTTCTCGATGTCGGGCTTGCCGCCGAGCCCCAGTTCCTTCTCGACCGCCAGCTCGACCGGTAGGCCGTGACAGTCCCAGCCGGCGCGGCGCGGCACCGAGAAGCCGCGCATCGTCCGGTACCGGGGAAAGAGGTCCTTGAAGACCCGCGCCTCGATGTGGTGGGTGCCCGGCGTGCCGTTGGCGGTCGGCGGTCCCTCGTAGAACACCCACGGGGTGCCGTCGGCCGTCTGCTCCAGACTCCGGGTGAACACCGAGTTGGCCTGCCACCACTCGATGACCGCGCGGTCCAGCACCGCGAAGTCGATCTTGGTGGGTAGTGGCACGAATGGCGACTTCGACGGACCGTCCGGCACCGACGCTCTCCCTACACTCCACATCCGCTCACGCGGGCATCAGCTCACTGCCCACGCGGGGACGAAGCGCCGGGCGTATGGCCAGGACTCCGCGGTACCACCCCGCTTGCGCCCCGATGGTGCGGGCGCCGCTCAATTCTGCGACGTGACGTGCCGCTGCGTCCGGTTCTACTGAGGCGGCCAGGCTGCCCGTTCTTCCGGAGGCTCCCCGGTGATGGCCGGATCGGTGCCGATGCCGCCAGCATAGCTGTCCGTGCGCGGGGCTCGTGGCCGGAGTGCTAGCCGTGCGACCAGACGCGCAGCGGGCCGGTGGTGGTGAAGCCCGCGCGAAGCGCCGGTGACAGGTCCTGGGTGGTTTCGTAGCCGACCAGCGGCGCGTCGGGCACTGTGGCGCACACCGCGCGCCAGACGTCGTGGGCGGTGCCGGTGCGGGTGAACAGGTTGGAGACGCCGTACGGGCCGTCCCCGCTGAGCACCGCTCCACCGGTGAGCTCGCCCCGATCGTCGTGGCGGGCGAGCACCAGCACCCGCGGGTCGGCCAGGAGCGCGGGGCGGAACAGGGCCCCACCGCCGTGTACCTCCGCCCAGGACGCCAGGTCGTCGGGGGTGCTGACCCGGTCGAGGGGCGCGTCGGCCGGCGGGGCGGCCGGTTGCCGCTGGATCCACTGCGCGTCGAAGAGCACCCGGAAGCCGTATCCGGACAGGTCGAGATCGGCGAAGCTGTCCTTCACCGTCGCGCCGGGCCCCGCGTCCAACCGCGCCAGCAGGGCCTCGGCGTCGACGCCCGGGCGCAGGGTGACCGCGTCCGGGTACCACTGTGGCGACCGGCGCGGGACCGACCAGGCGTCGGCGTCGGTACGGCCGGGCAGCCCGTGGCTGCCGCAGACGATGTCGCACCACTCGGCGTTGTTGCGGGCCGCCGCCACCCGCTCGTCGTCCCGCACGCCAGCAGCCTAGGCGGCCCGGGTGCCGCTCACCGCGCGTAGGTCAGGTCCATCGTGTCGGTGTGCCCGGACCAGCTCAGGTCGAGGCGCCAGCAACCGGCCCGCGGCAGGTCGATGATCGACGGACCGGGACCGCCGGGGACCTCCCGGATCACCTGCGTGTCGGTGCCGTCCAACCTCGCGGTGATCACCAGGGTTGCCGGTGCGACCGGGTCTGGCGAGGTCGTGACGGCGCGGGCCACCCAGAGGATCTTGTTGTTCGACCCGTCGTCGCGGACCTGCCGCAGCGGATGGGCGAACAGCACCGCCACGATGTCCCCCTTCGCGCCGAAGACGTGCGGAACCCGCGCGTCCCCGCTGAATCCGGCGTCCGCCCAGTCCGGCAGCGGCCCGGTCTCGACCCGCGAGCCGCAGCCCGTCGCGGCGCTCGCCGTGGTGGCGGCGGTGGTGGCCGTGGTGGCGCTCGCCGTGGCGGCGGTCGTGGCAGCCGGTGCGGCCGACCCGCCGCTGGTCGTGGCCGTGCACCCCGCCAACAGGACCACCGATGACACCAGCGTCAACCTGCCCCGTGAACCCATCAGTGCTCCTCCGGTACACCGGCCGCCACCTCGGGCTGGAACAGACCGGGCGACGGCGAATCGTCGTGTCTTCAGGACACCGCCCGGGCCGGCCCGGTTCCCTCAGCGCAGCGAGCGGGCGATCTCGATCGCCTCGGCCCTGGTGAGGTGGCCCTCCAGCCGGTAGCTCACCTCGTTGTCCTGCCAGATCAGGGTCGAGGCGGCCAGCCGGGCGGTCTCCCGGCGGATCCCACCCGCCCGGTCCACGTAGGACAGCACGTGTGGGCCGTCGACCCACACGGCGAAGTCGCCGTTGACCTGGACCCAGTTCGCGCCCGGCGGCGTGACCTCCTTGTGGAAGGCCAGGTCGAGGTGACCGTCGAACGCGTCGACGCGCAGCGCGCCCCCGTCGTAGAGCAGCGTCGCCACCCGGTACCTGCCGGTGGCGTCCGGATCGGCGACCAGCACCCGCTCGGGTGGGCCCAGCTTCGCCGGCAGGCGGATCGGAAACCGTACCGCCCGCTGCGCCTCGTCCAGGGCGACGACCCGCTGCCCGGGTAACGGCGACGCGGTGGCACCGGGCGGTGTCGGTGCGGGCGCGGTGGCGATGCTGACACCGGCGAAGCGCAGCAGCCCGGTGACAACGTCGGCGATGGCGGCCCGGGTCGGCGGCAACACCGCCACCAGCAGGGTGACGAGCGCCACCGCGGCGAGCGAACGCCACCGGCGCCGCCGGGGCGCGGGCGTGCTGAGTCGTACGCGGACGCGGGCGCTCACGTCGGGCGGATCGGGTGTGTCCAGCCAGGTGGACAGGTCCCGCAGTTCCCGTTCGAGGTCACCCATGTCGGACCTCCTCCCGGTCGAGCAGGGTGCGAAGCTTCGCCAGCGCCCTGGAGGTGCGCGACTTCACAGTGCCCCGGGGCCAGCCCAGCGTCGCCACCGTCTCCTCCTCGCTGAGATCGAGGAAGAACCGGCAGACGATCACCTCGCGGTCGCGTACCGGCAGTTGCCGTAGGGCCCGCACCAGCGACGCCCGGCGCTCCCCGGCGAGGACCGCGCCGACAGCGTCGTCCTCGGCGACCTCGGACGTGGGGTCCGCTGCCGCCGCCCGCAGCACGAGCCCGTCGCGCCGGCCCCGGGAGCGGTGCAGGTTGCGGGTCTCGTTGGCGACGATCGCCAGCAGCCACGACCGGAAGGACGCCTCGCCCCGGTAACGGGACAGCTTCCGGTACGCCTTCACGAACGCCTCCTGGATGACGTCCTCGGAGTCCGAGCCGGCACCGAGCAGCACCGCCGTCCGGTACGCGGACGCGGTGTGCCGGGTGACCAGGAGGTCGTACGCCTCCAGGTCACCGGCGCGAGCACGGGTGACGAGCGCCTCGTCGTCCAGGGCAGCCTCCGTTCGCATCACCCACATGACACCGCCCACCCGCCGCGGGTTCCACAGGGATTTCCGACCCGGATCAGCTCTCTCCCACCGGGCGTGCAGCCTATTGCCAGGAATCGGTGCTGCACTGGAGGGGCGTCGAGGAGAGGGGCGGGGCATGAGCTGGTTCAGTCGCCGGTCACGGGGTGCCGAGACGACCCCGACGAAGCTGGACCGGGAGGCGACCCGCGACGACCTCGCGGCGCTGGAGGCGTTCGTCGCCAGCCGGCGCGGGGTGGAGTTCTACCTGGAGCCGGAGACGACCGCCACGGACACCACGGTCGTGGCGATCGCCCACGACGGCGAGTGGATCCGTCGTCGTACCGGAACGCCCCGCGCGGCCGGGGCCATCGCCCGCAAGCACGCGGTGCCGTTGTACGAGGCGGCGCGCACCGGCTACCCGGAGCGGATGCGGGCGTGGAGTCGGGCCCACCCGGAACGTCACGCCCGCTGAGGTCAGGCGGCCTCGACGGCTGACCGGGCCTGCTCAGCCGTCATCGGCTCGGCGTGGCTGGAGACGTACCACAGGTAGTCGTCCCAGAGCAGTCGGCGGACCAGGTCCAGGTCGGGGCCGTCGTCGGGTCGGCGCAGGTGTGCCGGCGGCGGGTAGAAGCAGTCGCCGAGCAGCATGACGCCCGAGTCCGGCACCAGCACGACCGTCGAATCTGGGGCGTGGCCGCCGCCGACGTGCCGTAACCCGACGCCCACCGACAACTCGTCGACATCGGTGAAGGTCCGGGTTGGCGGCAGGATGGTGAAGTCCGCCCAGGAATCCATCGCACGGGCTCGCGCCCGGAAGCTCGGGCCGAGGCGGGGGTCGGCGCGTACCCGCTCGTCCAGATAGTGGTGACTCCAGGGCCGGGCAGCCTCAGCGCGTAGCAGCGGCACCGCCGTCTCGTGTCCGACGATCTCCACGCCGGGCCAGGCGCAAGCGCCCCAGACGTGGTCCCAGTGGTGGTGGGTGTAGACCAGCCAGCGGGGCCGTGGCAGCCCGGCTGCGGCGAGCGCGGCCTGGATCGCGCGGGCGTGCGTGGGGCTCTGCCCGGCGTCGATCATCACACTGCCGCGCTCGTCGGCCACGACGGCGACGCCGGCCTGGACCGCCTCGGGGTCGGGGTCGCCTGGACAGACCCAGACACGGCCGGCCAGGTGGTGGAACTGTGGGACGGCCATGGTGATCGATCTCCGACATTGATCGCGGTTCGCCGCTGTGGCGGTGCCGATCCTAGGTCAGCACGCCGTCGGGCACCGTCCTGCCGGACGATCGGCGCAGGCCAGGATGGGTTCGGCGGTCCTTTGCTCTGCTGCCCTGTACGCACCGGCGACGCCCCGTGCCTGGTGCACATAGGGCAGCAGAGCAAAGGGCGTCGCGCATCGATCTGGGGCGTCGCGAGGCGCGGAGCCGCATTCACGCCGATCGGCGAGGCTCGATCGGTGGTGTCCGGCTGGTGGGGCTGGACTGGCGTTGACCGGCGGCGCGGGGGTGTGGCAGCATTCGCAGCCTGACGGCAGTGAAGGAAGTCGGTGCGAATCCGACGCGGTCCCGCCACTGTCACCGGGGAGCGATCCCCCCTCGTGAGTCACGGCCGTGTGTCTGCGGTTGGAAGGCCGGGGGAGAGCGTCGATCCGGAAGCCAGGATACTTCGGCCGTCGGGACGTACCCCAGGGCGTGGACACCCGAGGAGGACCCGATGACGCATGGCGTCTCTGTGACCGACGATCACCGTCGCGAACCGAGCGGCGGACGCCCCGCCGCGCCCCGCCCCGGCCGCACTGACGCGCCGGCATCCGCACGCTCCCGCGCCGTTCACCGCTGAGTTCCCCACCGCGCCACCCGTCGCCGTCGGCCCCGCGCCGGTGAGCCGCCCGGGTCGCGGTGCCTGCTGAACCCCGCGCCCATCCCACGTCGCCAGCTCGCATCGGCGAGCGCGTCGACGTTACTTCCCGGAGCCTGCCGTGCGCATCCTGCTGCTCTCCACCGCCGACACCGACCTGCTGGCCGCCCGCGCCAGCGGCGCCGACTACCGGTTGGCCAACCCCGCGCGGGTCACCGTCGACGAGGTGCCCGCCCTGCTCGACGGGGTCGCCCTCGTCGTCGTACGCCTGCTCGGCGGTCGGCAGGCGTGGCCGGACGGCCTCGCCGCGGTGCTCGCGACCGGCGTGCCGACGGTGGTGCTCGGCGGCGAGGCGACACCCGACGCGGAGCTGATGGCCAGCTCCACCGTGCCGTCCGGTGTCGCGACCCAGGCGCTGGCGTACCTGGTCGAGGGCGGCCCGGACAACCTGGGGCAGTTGGCGCGGTTCCTTTCCGACACGGTGCTGCTCACCGGTGAGGGGTTCGCCCCGCCCGCGCGCACCCCGGCGTACGGGGTGCACGGCGCGCACCTGGCCGACCCGTACCGGCCCACAGTGGGGATCGTCTTCTACCGGGCACACGCGTTGGCCGGCAACACCGGCTTCATCGACGTGCTGGTCGAGGCGGTCCGGGCGGCCGGCGGCAACCCGCTGCCGATCTTCTGCGGCTCCCTGCGCGGGCTGACCGCCGACGCCGGCCCGCTCGGGCTCTTCGCCCGCTGTGACGCGCTGCTGGTCACCGTGCTCGCGGCTGGCGGTGCGGTCGCCGCCGACGCCTCCGGCGGCGGCGACGAGGACGCCTGGGACGTCGGCGTCCTGGCCGCCCTGGACGTGCCGATCATCCAGGCGCTCTGTCTCACCAGCACCCGGGCGCAGTGGGCCGACAGCGACGCCGGGCTGTCCCCGTTGGACGCCGCCATGCAGGTGGCCATCCCCGAGTTCGACGGCCGGATCGTCACCGTGCCGTTCTCGTTCAAGCAGGTCGACGCCGACGGGCTCTCGGTCTACGCCGCCGATCCCGAGCGGGCCGCCCGGGTCGCCGGGATCGCGGTGCGCCACGCCCGGCTGCGGTACGTGCCGGCCGCCGACAAGCGCGTCGCCGTGGTGCTCAGCTCGTACCCGACGAAGCACTCCCGGGTCGGCAACGCGGTCGGCCTGGACACCCCGGCGTCGGCGGTGCGGTTGTTCGCCGCGCTCGCGGACGCCGGCTACCACCTGGGCGACGGCCCGGTGCCCACCGACGGCGACGCGCTGATCCACGCGCTGATCGCCGCCGGTGGCCACGACGTGGAGTGGCTCACCCCCGAGCAGTTGGCCGGCGCCGAGGCCCGGATACCGGGGCAGACCTACCGGCGTTGGTTCGACCAGGTCCCGGCCGAGCTGCGGGAGCGGATCAGGGAACACTGGGGTGAGCCGCCCGGCGAGCTGTACACCGACGGCGACGACATCGTGCTCGCCGGGCTGCGCTTCGGCAACGTGGTGCTGCTGATCCAGCCGCCGCGCGGCTTCGGGGAGAACCCGATCGCGATATACCACGACCCGGACCTGCCGCCGAGTCACCACTACCTGGCCGCGTACCGCTGGTTGACCGCGCCGGTCGCGGACGGCGGCTTCGGCGCGGACGCCGTGGTGCACCTGGGCAAGCACGGCACCCTGGAGTGGCTGCCCGGCAAGGGCCTCGGCCTGGCCGCCGACTGCGCGCCCGACGCGGTCCTCGGCGACCTGCCGCTGGTGTACCCGTTCATCGTCAACGACCCCGGTGAGGGCACCCAGGCCAAGCGGCGGGCGCACGCCGTGGTCGTCGACCACCTGGTCCCGCCGATGGCCCGCGCCGAGACCTACGGCGACCTGGCCAAACTGGAGCAACTGCTCGACGAGTACGCCACCGTGCAGGCCCTCGACCCGGCCAAGGTGCCCACCGTGCGGGCCCAGATCTGGGACCTGGTGCGCGCCGCCGAGCTGCACCACGACCTGCACGCCGAGGCGATGCCCGACCCGGACGACTTCGACGACTTCGTGCTGCACCTCGACGGGTACCTCTGCGAGGTCAAGGACGTGCAGATCCGCGACGGGCTGCACATCCTCGCCGACGCGCCCACCGGCGAGGCACGGGTCAACCTGGTCCTGGCGGTGCTGCGCGCCCCGCAGATCTGGGGCGGCGCCCGCGCACTGCCCGGCCTGCGGCAGGCCCTCGCCGTCGCGTTCGGGCTCGACGAGCAGGAACTGCTCGCGACGCCGGGACAGCGACTGGCGCTGCCCACGGCGCTCACCGACGTGGTGGACGGGCCGGCCGGCACCGCCGCCGACGCGATCGACCTCATCGAAGCGCTCGCGCGGCGGCTGGTCGTCGGCATGGAGACCCAGGGCTGGGCAGTGGACGCCGTCGACGCCGTGGTGGCGGAGGTGACTGGGCAACCGATCCCGGACGCCGCCGCGGTGCTGCGCTTCGCCGCCACCGAGCTGGTGCCCCGCCTGGACCGGACCACCGACGAGCTGACCCACACCCTCGGCGCGCTCGACGGGAGGTTCGTGCCGCCCGGCCCGTCCGGCTCACCCACCCGGGGCCTGGTCAACGTGCTGCCCACCGGCCGCAACTTCTACTCCGTCGACCCGAAGGCCATCCCCAGCCGCAACGCCTGGGACGTCGGGGTGGCCCTCGCCGACTCGCTGCTGGCCCGGCACCTCGCCGACACCGGCGGGTACCCCCGATCGGTGGGGTTGACAGTGTGGGGCACCAGCGCCATGCGGACCCAGGGTGACGACATCGCCGAGGTGCTCGCGTTGCTGGGCTGCCGGCCGGTCTGGGACGACAGGTCCCGGCGGGTCACCGGCATCGAGGTGGTGCCGACCGCCGAGCTGGACCGGCCGCGCGTCGACGTCACGGTGCGCATCTCCGGTTTCTTCCGCGACGCGTTCCCGCACGTCGTGGCGCTGCTCGACGACGCCGTCCGGCGGGTCGCCGCCCTGGACGAGCCGGACGAGGAGAACTACCTGCGCGCGCACGTCGCCGCCGACCTCGCCGAGCACGGCGACGAGCGGCGGGCCACCGCCCGGATCTTCGGCTCCAAGCCCGGCGCGTACGGGGCGGGGCTGCTGCCCCTGATCGACGCCCGCACCTGGCGCAGCGACGCCGACCTGGCCGAGGTGTACGCGGTGTGGGGCGGCTACGCGTACGGCCGGGGCCTGGACGGGCGGGAGGCGCGCGCCGACATGGAACGCTCGTTCGCCCGGATCGCGGTGGCGGTGAAGAACCAGGACACCCGCGAGCACGACATCGTCGACTCCGACGACTACTTCCAGTACCACGGCGGGATGGTGGCGATGGTCCGCCACCTCACCGGCACGTCACCGGCGGCGTACGTGGGTGACTCGGCGATGCCGCACGACGTGCGCACCCGCACGTTGGGCGAGGAGACCCGGCGGGTGTTCCGGGCCCGGGTGGTCAACCCGAAGTGGATCGCCGCGATGCGCCGGCACGGCTACAAGGGCGCGTTCGAGCTGGCGGCCACAGTGGACTACCTGTTCGGCTACGACGCCACCGCCGGTGTCGTCGACGACTGGATGTACGAGCACCTCGCCGCCGCGTACCTCTTCGACGACACCACCCGGGAGTTCCTGGAGCGGTCCAACCCGTGGGCGCTGCGCGGCATCACCGAGCGGCTGTTGGAGGCCGCCGACCGGGGGCTGTGGGCCGCACCGGAGCCGGCCACCCTCGACCGGCTGCGCGACACGTACCTGGCCAGCGAGGGCGACCTGGAGGACCGGGCGTGAGCGCGAGGAGTGAGCCGGTTTTGCGAGCCCCGCAGTCGCGAACGAAAGGAGGCGCCGTGGCGACTTATCCCTTCAGCGCGGTGCTCGGCATGGCCGACATGCGACTGGCGTTGCTGCTCAACGCGGTCTCCCCGGCGATCGGCGGGGTCCTGGTCCGGGGCGAGAAGGGCACCGCGAAGTCCACCGCCGTGCGGGCCCTCGCCGCGCTGCTCCCCCCGGTGCGCCAGGTGGCCGGTTGCCGGTTCGGTTGTGACCCGGCCGGGCCCGACCCGGCGTGCCCGGACGGCCCGCATCCGGCCGCCGCCGCCGAGACCCGCCCGGCCCGCCTGGTCGAGCTGCCGGTGGGCGCCGCCGAGGACCGGGTGGTCGGCGCGCTGGACCTGGAGAAGGCGATCGGCGAGGGGGTCCGCGCGTTCGAGCCGGGTCTGCTCGCCGCCGCGCACCGGGGAGTGCTCTACGTCGACGAGGTCAACCTGCTGCACGACCACCTGGTCGACCTGCTGCTCGACGCGGCGGCGATGGGCCGCAGCCACGTGGAGCGGGAGGGCGTCTCGGTCAGCCACGCGGCCCGGTTCCTGCTGGTCGGCACGATGAACCCGGAGGAGGGCGAGCTGCGCCCGCAGTTGCTCGACCGGTTCGGGCTCACCGTGGAGGTGAACGCCAGCCGGGACCCGGAGATCCGGGTCGAGGTGGTCCGCCGCCGGCTCGCCGCCGACGCCGACCCGGTCGGCTTCGCCGCCGGTTGGGCGGACGCGGACGCCCAGGTCGCCGCCCAGGTCGCCGCCGCCCGCCGCCGGCTGCCCGGGGTACGACTGCCGGACGCCGCGTTGCGGCAGATCGCCGAGGTGTGCGCGGCGTTCGACGTGGACGGGATGCGCGCCGACATCGTGACCGCCCGCACCGCCCTCGCCCACGCCGCCTGGCACGGCCGGGACCGGGTCACCATGGACGACGTCCGGGTGGCCGCCCGGCTGGCCCTGCCGCACCGCCGCCGCCGCGACCCGTTCGACACCCCCGGCCTGGACGAGAAGCGCCTCGACGAGGCGTTGCAGCGCGCCCAGGACGCCCACCCCGACGACCCGGACGACGACGGCTCCGACGGCCCCGACGACGGTGGCCCCAACGGCGGTGGCCCCAACGGTGGTGGCCCGGCCGGTGACGGCGGCCCGAACGGAAGTAGCCCGGCTGGCGGCGGAGCCCAGGGCGGCGACGCCGGCGGTGACGGGGTCGAGCAGGGCGAACCCGGGTCGGCCGGGTATTCGACGGCACATGACGGCGCGGGCCCGGACGGGCGCACCGACGGCCCGGACGGTACCGACGGCTGGCCGCAGCGTCAGCCGGGTGACCGGGGCGACGACCGCTGGCCGCAGCACCCGAACGGCGCCGGTCGGAACGCGGGGACGCCCGGTGGCCGGGGAGCGTCGGCCGGTGCCGAGGACCCGACCCGGGGCGGGGAGTCGCAGCTGGTGGCCGTGCCCCGGGGTGGGCTGCGGGCGCGGACGCTGACCGCGCCCGGCCTGGGTGACGGGGTGCCGGGCCGGCGGTCGCGGGCCCGCACCGGGCGGGGCCGCACCACCGGCGCGCGGGTGCCGGCGGGCCGGGTCGGCGCGTTGCACCTGCCGGCCACCATCCGGGCCGCCGCGCCGCACCAGGCGGCCCGGGGCCGGCTCACCGGTCCGCTGCGACTGCGCCGCGACGACCTGCGTGAGGCGGTTCGGGAGGGACGCGAGGGCAATCTGGTGCTCTTCGTGGTGGACGCGAGCGGGTCGATGGGTGCCCGGCAGCGGATGAGCACTGTGAAGGACGCGGTGCTCGCCCTGCTCACCGACGCGTACCAGCGCAGGGACAAGGTCGCGGTGATCGCGTTCCGGGGTGCCGGCGCCCGGACCCTGCTGCCGGCGACCTCGTCGGTGTTGGCCGCCTCGACCCGGCTGGCCGAGTTGCCCACCGGTGGGCGGACACCGCTGGCCGAGGGGTTGCTCGCCGCCGCGGACCTGCTGCGGGTGGAGCGCCTGCGCGATCCGAAGCGCCGCCCGCTGGTCCTCATCGTCACCGATGGTCGGGCCACCGCCGGCACCCGCCCACTGGACCGGGCAGCAGCGGCGGCGCAGATCCTGGCCGCCACCAACGCTGCCTGCGTGGTCGTCGACTGCGAGTCCGGCCCGGTCCGCCTCCACCTGGCCGCCCGCCTGGCCACCCAGCTGAATGCCCCAAGAACCCCCCTGGAATCCCTGACCCACCCCCACCCCCGCGATCGTGCACTTTCTGTCGCGGCATAACGGACCAAGCACGCATATGAACAACAGAAACCGCAAGATCGCGGGACACCTGGACGAGGGATGGGGGACGGCCTGATGCCGCAGGGACAACCGAGCGTGGTGCCCGCTGACGGGTTGACGACCCGGCAGCGGCGGCACCGGCCGCTGTTGATGGTCCACACCGGGCAGATGAAGGGGAAGTCGACGGCGGCCTTCGGGCTGGCGTTGCGGGCCTGGACGGCCGGCCTGCCGGTCGGGGTGTTCCAGTTCGTCAAGAGCGCCAAGTGGCGGGTGGGGGAGGAGAGCGCCTTCCGGACCCTCGGCGAGGTGCACGAGCGCACCGGCCAGGGCGCGCCGGTGGCCTGGCACAAGATGGGCGAGGGCTGGTCCTGGATCCAGCGCGGCGGCGACGCCGACCACGCCGCCGACGCCCTGGAGGGCTGGCGGCAGATCCAGCGCGACCTGGCCGCCGAACGGTACGGGCTGTACGTGCTGGACGAGTTCACCTATCCGATGATGTGGGGCTGGGTGGACGTCGACGAGGTGGTCGCCACGCTGGCCGACCGGCCCGGCTTCCAGCACGTCGTGATCACCGGTCGGGACGCCGACCCGCGCCTGGTGGCCGCCGCCGACCTGGTCGCCGAGCTGACCAAGGTCAAGCACCCGATGGACGCCGGCCAGAAGGGCCAGAAGGGCATCGAATGGTGAGCGGGCAGTGGGCGCTGCCCCGGGTGGTGGTCGCCGCCCCGGCCAGTGGCCACGGCAAGACGACGGTGGCCACCGGGCTGCTCGCCGCGCTCCGCCGACGGGGACTCGCCGTCAGCCCGCACAAGGTCGGCCCCGACTACATCGACCCCGGCTACCACGCCCTCGCCGCCGGACGAGCCGGCCGCAACCTCGACCCGTTCCTGGTCGGGCCCGACCTGATCACCCCCCTGCTGCGACACGGCGCGAGCGTCCCCACGCCCGCCGACGTCGCCGTGGTCGAGGGCGTCATGGGCCTGCACGACGGCGCGGTGGGCCGGCGTGACTTCGCCTCCACCGCGCACGTCGCCCGGCTGATCGAGGCACCGGTGCTGCTGGTGCTGGACACCACCGCGCAGGGCCGTTCGGCCGCCGCGCTCACCCTCGGCATGGCCGCGTTCGACCCGGCGGTTCGGATCGGCGGGGTGATCCTCAACCGGGTCGGCTCACCCCGGCACGAGACGCTGCTGCGCGACGCCCTGGCCGAGGTGGGCGTACCGGTGCTCGGGGCGGTCACCCGCGCCGCCGAGGTGGCCGCGCCGGCCCGGCACCTCGGGTTGGTGCCGGTCGCCGAGCGGGCCCCCGAGTCGCTCGCCATCGTCACCGCCCTTGCCGAACTAGTCGAGGCCACAGTGGACGTCGATGCCGTGCTCGCCCTGGCCCGCACCGCCCCGCCGCTGACCGCCCCGGCGTGGGACCCGGTCGCCGCCGTCGGCGGGCCGGCCGGCGTCGAGCGACCACGCGTCGCGCTCGCCGGTGGTCCGGCCTTCACCTTCTCGTACGCGGAGACCGCCGAACTGCTCGCCGCGGCGGGCGCGGACGTCGTCACCGTCGACCCGTTGCGCGACCCGGCGCTGCCCACCGGCACCCGCGCGGTGGTGATCGGCGGCGGCTTCCCCGAGGCGTACGCCCAGGCGCTTGCCGACAACACCGCGCTGCGCGCCGAGCTGGCCGACTTCGACGGGCCGATCGTGGCCGAGTGCGCCGGGCTGCTCTACCTCGGGCGGTCCCTGGACGGCGTACCGATGTGCGGTCGGCTGGACCTGACCGCCCGGATGACCGACCGGCTCACCCTCGGCTACCGGGAGGCAGTGGCGAGCACCGACTCCCCGGTGGCCCGCGCCGGTGAGCAGGTACGCGGCCACGAGTTCCACCGCACCACCACCGACCCGGGGCACGGCGACGCACCGGCGTGGCGGTGGAACGACGCCGAGCACGGTTTCGTCTCCGGCCGGGTGCACGCGTCCTACCTGCACACCCACTGGGCCGGTCACCCCGGCGCGGCCCGCCGACTGGTCGAGGCGGCCCGATGACCGCCACGCTCACCGGGGTCGGTGTCGGCCCCGGCGACCCGGAGCTGCTCACCGTCAAGGCGGTGCGGCTGCTGGGCGAGGCCGACCTGGTCTTCGTACCCGTGATGGCGGACCGGGCCGAACCCGGCGCGACCGCCGCTCCGACGCCGCCGGGCGCGCAGGCCGGGCGGGCCGAGGCGACAGTGCGGCAGCACGTCGCCGCGGACCGGTTGCGTCGGCTGCCGTTCGCGCTGGACGACCGGGGTGGGGTGACCGTGCGCCGGGCGCAGGCGTGGGACGAGGCGGCCCGGGTGGTGGCCGAGGCGATCGACGCGGGCGCACGGTCGCTGGCGTTCGCCACCATCGGCGACCCCAACGTCTACTCCACCTTCGGGTACCTGGCCCAGAGCGTCCGCGCGCTGCGCCCGGCGGTGCGGGTGGCGACAGTGCCCGGTGTCACCGCCATGCAGGAGCTGGCGGCGCGCAGCGGCACCCCGCTCTGCGAGGGACGCGAACCGCTCACCCTGCTGCCGGCCACCGCGGGCCTGGCGCTCTTCGCCGACGCCCTCGCCGGGCCGGGCACCGTGGTCGCCTACAAGGGCTGGCGGCGGCACCCGGAGCTGCTCGCCGAACTGCGCCGGCAGGGCCGCCTCGCCGACGCGGTGCTCGGCCGCAGCCTGGGGCTGCCCGGTGAACGCGTCGGGCCGGTCGACGACACCGGGGACGACCTGCCGTACCTGTCGACGCTGCTGGTTCCGGCCCGCCGTGAGCACCGAGGAGGAAAGCTGTGACCAGCGACGCGAAGGTGTGGTTCGTCGGTGCCGGCCCCGGTGCGGCGGACCTGCTGACCCTGCGGGCCGCCCGGGTGATCGCCGAGGCGGACATCGTGATCTGGGCGGCCAGCCTGGTGCACGCCGACGTGCTGGCGCACGCCCGCCCCGACGCGGAGATCGTCGACTCGTCGCAGTTGCCCATCGAGGGTGTGCTGCCGCTCTACCGGCGCGCCGCCGAACAGGGGCTGACGGTGGCCCGGATCCACTCCGGAGACCCGGCGCTGTGGGGCGCGGTGCAGGAGCAGCTGGACCTGTGCCGGGCGCTCGGCCTGGCCGTCGAGATCGTGCCCGGGGTGTCCTCGTTCACCGCCGTCGCGGCGATCGTCGGACGGGAACTGACAGTGCCCGAGGTGGCCCAGTCGGTGATCCTCACCCGCCTCGAAGGCGGCAAGACCCCGATGCCGCCCGGCGAGCGGGTCCGCGACTTCGCCCGGCACGGCACCACCATGGCCCTGTTCCTCTCCGCCGCCCGCTCCGGGCAGGTGCAGGCCGAGCTGCTGGCCGGCGGCTACCCGCCGGACACCCCGGCCGTCGTGGCGTACCAGGCGACCTGGCCCGACGAGCTGGTGGTCCGCTGCACTGTCGGCACCCTGGAGGCGACCGTCAAGCAGCACAAGCTGTGGAAGCACACCCTGTTCCTGGTCGGGCCGGCGCTCGCCGCCGAGGGCACCCGCTCGCACCTCTACCACCCCGGGCACTTCCACACCTTCCGCCGGGCCGAGCCGGCCGCCCGCGCCGAGCTGCGCCGCGCCCGCGCCGGAGAAACAGAAACCCCATGACGTACGCCGAGCCGCCGCTGCGCGAGCCGGACCTGCCGCGTACCGCGAAGGTCCGGCCCACCGCGCTGCGCACCGGCTGGACCACCGGGGCGTGCGCGACGGCAGCGGCCAAGGCAGCGGTCACCGCGCTGGTCACCGGCGAGACACAACAGGAGGTGGAGATCGGGCTGCCCGCCGGGCGCCGGGTGCGCTTTCCTGTCGAACGCTGCGAGGTGACCGGCACCCCACCGGTGCGCGCCGAGGCGGTGGTGGTCAAGGACGCCGGGGACGACCCGGACGTCACCCACGGCGCCGAGCTGACCGCCACAGTGAACTGGACCGACGTACCCGGCCTGCGGCTGGCCGGCGGCGCCGGCGTCGGTACGGTGACCAAGCCCGGCCTCGGGCTCGCTGTCGGCGGCCCGGCGATCAACGACACCCCCCGCCGGATGATCGGCGAGGCGGTGGCCGAGGTGGTCGGCCTCAGCGAGGTCGGCGTCCGGGTGGTGATCAGCGTGCCTCGCGGCGAGATCATGGCCCGCAAGACCACCAACCGCCGCCTCGGCATCCTCGGCGGGATCTCGATTCTCGGCACCACCGGGATCGTTCGTCCCTTCTCCACCGCGTCGTGGCGGGCCAGCGTGGTGCAGGCAGTGCACGTGATGGCCGCCCAGGGCGAGCGCGCAGTGGTGCTCTGCACCGGTGGGCGTACCGAGCGGGCCGCCCGCGCGCTGCTGCCGGACCTGCCCGAGGTGTGCTTCGTCGAGGTCGGCGACTTCACCGGCGCGGCGGTCACCGCCGCCGTCGAGGACGGCATGACCGGGGTGGTGTTCGTCGGTATGGCCGGCAAGCTCGCCAAACTCGCGGCGGGCATCCTGATGACCCACTACACCCGCTCCAAGGTGGATCTGTCGCTGCTCGGCGCGGTGACGGCCGAGGCCGGCGGCGATCCGTCGCTCGTGGCCGCCGTGACCGAGGCGAACACCGGGCGGCACGCGTACGAGCTGTGGGAGGCCGCCGGGCTGCTCGCCCCGGCCGGCGACCTGCTCTGCCAGCGGGTCCAGGCGGTGTTGCGGCGCTTCGCCGGGCCGACGGTCACAGTGGACGTGGCGATGGTCGACTTTGCCGGAGCGCACGTCGTCGCCTCGTCCGGCCGGTGGTCCGGATGACGCGGGCTGAGCCGGTGACCCGGGCGGAACCGGTGACCGTGGTCGGCCTGGACGCGGCCGGCGCACCGCCGCACCCCGCTCTCGCGCCGGTGCTGGCCGCTGCCGGGCTGGTGGTCGGGGCCGCCCGGCACCTGGCTGCCGTGCCCGTACCGGCCGACGCGGACACCGCCACCCTCGGGCCGCTCGCCCCCGCCCTGCGCCGCCTCGCCGAGGCCGTCGACGCCGGGGTGCCGGCCGTGGTGCTGGCCAGCGGCGACCCCGGCCTGTTCGGCATCGTCCGGCGGCTGCGCGCGGCCGGGCTGCCGCTGCGGGTGGTGCCGGCGGTGTCCAGTGTGGCCGCCGCGTTCGCCCGCGCCGGGCTGCCCTGGGACGGCGCGGCAGTGGTCACCGCGCACGGGCGTGACCTCCGAACCGCAGTGAACGCCTGCCGGGCGCTGCCACTGGTCGCGGTGCTCACCGCGCCCGGCGCCGGGGCGGCCGAGCTGGGTGCCGGCCTGATCGGCTGGTCCCGTCGCCTGCTGGTCGCCGAGCACCTGGGCACCGCCGCCGAACGGATCCGCGCGGTGACCCCCGAGCAGGCCACCGCCGAGACCTGGGCCGACCCGCACGTCCTACTCAGCCTCGCCGACACCGGACCTGCCGGGTCCGGGCCCACTGGCGCCGGATTCGCCGGGTCCGGGTCTACCGACGCCGGGTCCAGGCCCACTGATGCCGGGTCCGCCGACGCCGATCCGGGCACGGTCGGCGGGATGCGGGTCGACAACCAGCCGGCCGCCGCGCCGGCCGGCGGGTGGGCGCTGCCGGAAAGCCGGTACGCCCACCGCGACTCCATGATCACCAAGTCGGAGGTGCGGGCCCTGGTCGTCGCCCGGCTGCGCCCCCGACTGGGCCGCCTCGTCTGGGACATCGGCGCGGGCAGCGGCTCGGTCGGCATCGAGTGCGCGCTGCTCGGCGCGGCAGTGCTCGCCGTCGAACAGGATCCGACGTCCGCCGCGACGATCCGGGACAACGCGGCCACGCACGCCGTCGACGTCCGGATCGTCGTGGGGCGCGCCCCGGCGGCGCTGGACGGGCTACCCGAACCGGATGCGGTCTTCGTCGGTGGCGGCGGCGTCGACGTCCTGACCGCCGTGCTGGCCCGCCGACCCGCACGGATCGTGCTCACCCTGGCCGCGTTGGACCGCGTCGCGCCGGCAGTCGGTCTGCTGCGCGCCGCCGGCTACGCGGTCGAGGGCAGCCAGCTCTCCGCCGCCCGCCTCGCCGACCTGCCCGGCGGGTCGATCCGTCTCGCGGCCACCAACCCGGTGGTCGTCCTCACCGGGGAGCGCCAGTGACCGACCAGAACCCGCCCGCCCGGATCGGCCTGGTGGCGGCCACCGCCGCCGGCCGCCGGCACGCCGACACCCTGGCCGCCGCGTGGCCGCACGCCCGGCTGGTCGAGCGGGACACCGTGGCCGAGGCGTTGCGCGCCGCCTGGGCCGGTTGTGACGCGGTGGTCGCGTTCCTGGCCACCGGGGCGGTCGTACGGATCGTCGCGCCGCTGCTCGACGACAAGCGCACCGACCCGGCGGTGGTGGTCGTCGACGAGGCGGCCCGGCACGCGGTGGCACTGCTGGGCGGGCACGCCGGTGGCGGCAACGCCCTCGCCGAGCAGGTCGCCGCCCTGCTGGACGCCCGAGCGGTGATCACCACCGCCACCGACGCGGTCGGGTTGCCCGGGCTGGACACCCTCGGCTGGCCGGTCCACGGCGCGGTGGCCGCGGTGTCCCGGGCCATCCTGGACGGTGAACCGGTCCTACTGGTCGCCGACGCCGGCTGGCCGTTGCCCGCCCTGCCCCCGAACGTGCGCGCCAGCGATGAGGACACACCGGACGACGGGTACCGGCTGCTGGTCACCGACCGGGTGGTGCCGACCGACGGGCGGACCGCCGTGCTGCGCCCGCCGTCGCTGGTCGCCGGGGTGGGCGCGAGTCGGGGCGTACCGACCGTCGAGGTGGCGGAGCTGCTGCACCGGGTGCTGGCCGAGGCCGGCCTCGATCCGGCGAGCCTGCGCTGCCTGGCCAGCGCCGACATCAAGGCCGACGAGGCGGGCATCCGCAGCACCGCCGACACACTCGGCGTACCCCTGGTGACCTGGCCGGCGACGCGCCTCGCGGCGGTCGACGTGCCGCACCCCAGCGAGGTGGTCCGGGCCGCGGTCGGCACGCCGAGCGTGGCGGAGGCCGCGGCTCTGCTCGGCTCGGATGGCCGGGCCGGCGACGCGACGCTGCTGGTGAGCAAGACCGCGACGGCGATGGCCACCGTGGCGGTGGCCCGGCACGCGCCACGCGGCCGGCTCGCCGTCGTCGGCCTCGGGCCCGGCGCCGCCGACCTGCGCACCCCCCGCGCGGTCACCGAACTGCGTCGCGCCGCCGTGGTGGTCGGCCTCGACCAGTATCTCGACCAGGTCCGCGACGTGCTGCGCCCCGGCACCCGGGTGCTCGCCAGCGGGCTGGGCGCGGAGGAGGCGCGGGCCCGCGCCGCCGTCGCCGAGGCCGCCGCCGGCCGGGCGGTCGCGCTGATCGGCTCCGGCGACGCCGGGGTGTACGCGATGGCCAGCCCCGCCCTGGAGTACGCCGACGAGCGCATCGACGTGGTGGGGGTGCCCGGCGTCACCGCCGCCCTCGCGGCCGGGGCGCTGCTCGGTGCGCCGCTCGGGCACGACCACGCCTACCTGAGCCTGTCCGACCTGCACACCCCGTGGGACGTCATCGAACGACGGGTGACCGCCGTCGCCGAGGGTGACTTCGTGACCATCTTCTACAACCCGCGCAGCCGGGCCCGCGACTGGCAGCTCGGCAAGGCGCTCGGCATCCTCGCCGGGCACCGGCCACCGGACACCCCGGTGGGGGTGGTGCGCAACGCCAGCCGCCCCGGCGAACAGGTCCACCTCGCCACGGTGGCCACGCTCGACCCGGCGATCGTCGACATGTACAGCGTGGTGGTCGTCGGCAACAGCGACACACGGCTGGTCGCCGGCCGGATGGTCACCCCCCGGGGGTACCGGTGGCGCTCGTGACCATCGACGCCTGCCAGGGCTGCGGCGCCTGCCTGCGCACCTGCCCCACGCACGCCATCACACCAATCGCCGGTGGCCTCACCGTCCGCGCCGACCGGTGCACCGGCTGCCTGGAGTGCCTGGAGATCTGCCCCGTCGACGCGATCCGCGTCGTCGAGCCGTCGGAAGGAGCCCGATGAGCCGGGTGGTGCACCCCATCGAGGTCGAGTCGTACCGCATCCTGCGCGAGCGCGTCGACCTGTCGCACCTGCCGCCGCTGAGCCGCGCGGTGACCGAACGGGTGGTGCACGCCAGCGCCGACCTCGCCTACGTCGACGACCTCGTTTGCGACGAGACCGCCCTGCGGTCCGGGCTGGCCGCGCTGCGCGCGGGCGTACCCGTGGTGACGGACGTGGCGATGGTCGCCGCCGGCATCACCCGCACCGGCCTGGAACTGGTCTGCCCGGTCGCCGAGCCGGCCGCGGCCGACCTGGGCCGCTCGGCCGGCATCACCCGATCGGCGGCGGCCGTGCGGATCGCCCTGGACCGGGTCGGGCCCGGCGCGGTCTGGGTGGTCGGCTGCGCGCCCACCGCGCTCGTCGAACTGCTCACACTGCACGCCGCACCGGCGCTGGTCGTCGGCCTGCCGGTCGGCTTCGTGGGCGCCGCCGAATCGAAGGCGGCGCTGCGGGCCAGCGGCCTGCCCGCCGTGTCCAACGTGGGCGAGAAGGGCGGCTCGGCGGTCGCCGCCGCCGCCCTCAACGCCCTGCTCTACGTCGAGGAGAAGTCATGACCGGATTGGTCATCGTCGGGCACGGTACGCGCAGCGCGGCCGGGGTCGACCAGTTCGCCGCTCTCGTCGAGCGGGTCCGTCGTCGCGGTGACCTCGGCGACGTCGAGGGCGGCTTCATCGAGCTGTCCCGCCCACCGCTGACCGACGCGGTCGGCGCGCTGGTCGCGCGCGGGCACCGGGCGCTCGTGGCGCTGCCGCTGGTGCTCACCGGCGCCGGCCACGGCAAGGGCGACATCCCCGCCGCGATGGCCCGGGAACAGCAGCGTCACCCGGGGCTCAGCTACCGCTACGGCCGTCCGCTCGGCCCCCACCCGCTGCTGCACGACGCCCTCGAAGAACGCATCGACGCCGCGCTGGCGGGTGCCGACCGGGCCGGCACCGAGCTGACGGGTGCCGATCGGGCCGGCACGTGGGTGGCGTTGATCGGGCGGGGGTCGACCGACCCGGACGCCAACGCCGAGGTCGCCAAGGTCGCCCGGCTGCTCTGGGAGGGGCGCGGCTACGCGGGCGTGGAGCCCGGGTTCATCTCCCTTGCCCAGCCGTCGGTGCCGGCCGTGCTGGAGCGGCTGCGCCGTCTCGGCGCGCGGCGGATCGTCGTCGCGCCGTACTTCCTGTTCGCCGGGGTGCTTCCCGACCGCATCGTCGCCCAGTCGACCGAGTTCGCCGCCGCCCACAGCGACCTCGACGTGCGGGTGGCCGAGGTGATCGGCGACTGCGACACCCTCGCCGACCTGGTGCGGGAACGCTACGCCGAGGCGCTGGGCGGCGACATCCGGATGAACTGCGACACCTGCGCGTACCGGGTGCTGATGCCCGGCTTCGCCGACAAGGTGGGTCGCCCGCAACGCCCGCACGACCACCCCGACGACCCGGTCGGCCACCACCATCACCACGGGCACGACCACCATGGGCACGACCACCACCACGACCACGGGTCGGTGGCGGTGGTCGGCGGCGGGCCCGGACCCGACGACCTGATCACGGTACGCGGCAAGGCGCTGCTCGACGCCGCGGACGTGGTGGTGGTCGACCGGTTGGCCCCGCAGGGGCTGCTCGCCGGGCTGCGCCCCGACGTGCTGGTGGTCGACGCCGCCAAGGTGCCGCGCGGCCCGTCGATGGCCCAGGAGGCGATCAACGAGGCCCTGGTGTCGCACGCCCGGGCTGGCCGCCGGGTGGTCCGGCTCAAGGGTGGTGACCCGTACGTCTTCGGGCGCGGCCACGAGGAGGTGCAGGCCTGCACGGCCGCCGGTGTGCCGGTGACTGTGGTTCCCGGGGTGAGCAGCGCGCTCGCCGCACCGGCCCTGGCCGGCGTGCCGGTCACCCACCGGGGCGTGGCGCACGACGTCACCGTCGTGTCCGGACACCTGCCGCCCGGGCACCCCAACTCGCTGGTCGACTGGGCGGCGCTGGCCCGCGCCCGGGGCACCGTCGTGTTGCTGATGGCAGTCGACACCATCGCCAAGATCGCGTCGGCGCTGATCGAGCACGGTCGCGCCCCGGAGACGCCGGTGCTCGCGGTACAGGACGCCGGGCTGCCCGAGCAGCGGTCGGTGTCCGCCCGGCTGGACGAGATCGGCGCGTCGGCCGCCCGGGAGGGCATCCGTCCGCCCGCCGTCTTCGTCGTCGGCCCGGTGGTCGCGCTGTCGACCACCGGGCCCACGGTCTGACGGTCACTCGCTGCGGGCGGTCTCCGGACCGGTGATCCGTTCCAGCAGCGGCAGGGTGGACGCGATGACGGCGAGGCAGGCCGCCAACCCGACGACGACGATCACGTAGAAGCCCGGCTGCGGCGCGACGAGCGTGTAACCCATCTGCGCCCGCAGGAACAGGTGGGCGGCGAGCAGACCCATGCCGATGGCGACCGCGGCGACGGCGAGCATCGGTACGGCGCTCTCCAACGCGACCACCCGACGCAGCACCCGTACCGGCGCTCCGCTGAGCCGCAGCAGGCTGAACGGGCGTCGGCGTTCGGTGAGGCCGCCGATGACGCTGACCGCGAGGCTGCACCCGCCGAGCGCGAGGCTGGCGATGATGATGACGTTGGCCAGTTGTTCCCAGCCGCGCAGCGTGTCGGCGAAGTCCGACTCGAAGTCGCCGGGCACGTTCGGCCCCACCCAGAAGCTCGGGAAGGCGACCTCCAGCACGGTGCGGACGCGCTCGACGGCGGCGGCGGAACCGTCGGTGCCGACGACCATCGACCCGACCGGTAGCCGCTGGAGCTCGTCGAGGGTGAACGACGCGGCGGGCCAGACCGTCGCGGGCGAGGCCGACTCCCGCCAGCGGCTGAGACCGATCGGCACCTCGATGACGCTCGCGCCGTCGGCGCACCGGCCGTACGCGCTCGGGAGGTCGGTGCACGCGATCAACCCGCCCTCGCCGCCGTTCGTGATGTCCGGGTCTTCCCGGACGGCGGTCGCGGACCGTACGCCGCTGATCGCCCGCAGCTCGGCGAAGAGCGGGTCGGGCACCGACGGCACCTTCTCGTCGAAGACGGTGGTCACCGTGCCCGCGTCGGTCGAGCCGATCGGGGCCGGACCGCGGTTGTCGATGATCGTGGTGATCACGCCGACGGCCACGCTCGTCACGAAGAGCGCGAGCATGATGCCGCTGATCGCCCGGAAGCCTGCCTTCGGGTTGTCGGCGAGACGCCGCGCGGCGATGAGGGTGGCGGGGCGGCTGGCGTACCGGGCCATCACCCGGGCACCGACCATCGTCAGCCAGGGGCCGGCGAAGATCAGGCCGAGCATGATGAGCAGCAGCCCGGGCAGGAAGACCGCCGCCTGGCCGTCGGACGTGGCGGGCCGGAAGCTGATGGCGAAGAACAGCACGGCGACGCCGAGCACCATCGGGATCAGTCGGTACGCGCGCGGCGCACGGGGGGTGACCCGGCGGGTGACGCCCAGCGGCGAGATCCGTACCCGACGCAGCGAGACCTGGGCGGCCAGCGCCGCGCCGGCCGGGACGCCGAGCGCCACCAGCAGGACGTCCAGCACGCCCAGTGACATGTCACTGGGGAAGAACGGCATGCCGGTGAACGGGATGCCCGCGAGCGGGTCGCGGAAGGCGTAGAACAGGCCGAAGCCGACGGCGGTGCCGGCGACGGCGGCGGCGGCCGCCTCCACCGCGGCGACCGTCGAGATCTGCCGGGGCGTCGCGCCGACCAGGCGCATCGCGGCGAAACGCTGCTCCCGGCGGGCGGCGCTGAGCCGGGTGGCGGTGCCGATGAAGATCAGTACCGGGAACAGCAGCCCGCCGGCGATCACGCCCAGGATGAGGTTCACCGCGGTCTCGGGAAGCGCTGGTTTGTCACCGACGTCGCTGACCTGCCTGGCGTCGGGCAGCTTGCCGACGCTGTCCGGGGTGCCGCCGACGATGGCGAGCAGGGTGTTCGGTGAGGTCAGCCCGGCGGGGGCGACGGTGCCGACGTCACGGCCCGGGTAACGGTCGCTCAACTGGTCGGCCGGGTGCGCGGCCAGCAGTTCCCGCAGCGCGGGCGAGGCGTAGAACTCGCCGGGACCGGGAGTGGTCGGGACGCCGGCCGGGGTGGGCGCGTTCGAGCCGGTGGCGGCCACGTCGATCCGGATGATCTGCTCGCCGTGGAAGTAGTCGTTTCGGGTCGACCACCACAGCGGGTCGGCGTCGCCGCCGGTCGAGGCGCTGGGATACACCGAGGCGTACCGGGTGAGCTGGGCGTCGACGGCGTTGACCCCGGCGAGTGTGGTCAGCAGCAGACCGCTGCCGACCGCGACGGCGGCGGCGATGACGATCAGGCGGGTGAGCGCCTCACGGCCGCCGGCCACGGCGAGGCGGAGCCCGAAGCGGATCATGAGGCGATCCGGTCCGGCGCGTTCACGCGCCCGTCGCGGACCATGACCTCGCGGTCGGCGTACGCGGCGATCCTCGCCTCGTGGGTGACCAGGATGACAGTGGTGCCCTGCTCGCGGGCGGCGCCGACCAGCAGGTCCATCACCTGCTCACCGGTGAGCGAGTCGAGCGCGCCGGTCGGCTCGTCGGCGAAGAGCACCTGCGGCTCGGCGACCAGGCCCCGGGCCAGGGCTACGCGCTGCGCCTGCCCACCGGACAACTCACCCGATCGGCGCTGTTGCATGCCGTCGAGGCCGAGGCGCTCGAACCAGGTGTACGCCCTGCGCAGCGCCTCGGTCCGGCGTACGCCGCTGAGCAGCATCGGAAGGGCGACGTTCTCGGCCGCCGTCAGCTCGGGGACGAGCTGGCCGAACTGGAACACGAACCCGAACCGGTCCCGGCGCAGGCTGCTGCGCTCGGTCTCGGCCATGGCGTGGACCTTGGCCCCGTCGAAGAGGATCTCGCCGGAGTCGGGCACCAGGATGCCGGCCAGGCAGTGCAGCAGGGTGGACTTGCCCGAGCCGCTGGGGCCCATGACGGCGACGATCTCGCCCGCGTCCACGGCGAGGCTGGCGCCGCGCAGGGCGGGGGTCTGACCGAAGGAGAATTCGACGTCACGCGCTTCGATCACGACGCTCACCGCCGCACCTCCTTCCGCAGGGCGTCCAGTCGGGCGCCGGTCATCTCGATCCACCGGAGGTCCGCCTCCAGGTGGTAGAGGCCGTGGTCGGCGAGCAGCGCGTCGACCAGGCTGCCGGCGCGCTTGATCTCGGTCAGCTCCCGCATCCGGTGCAGGTGCGCGCTGCGCTGGGTGTCGAGGTATTCGGCGGCCGGTCGGTCGAGCATCAGCGCGAGCACGACCTTGGCGAAGAGCACCGTCTGTAGGTGCGGCTCCGGGTCGACCGGCTGGGTCAGCCACTGCTCGACCTCGGTCGCCCCGACGTCGGTGATGATGTAGCGCTTGCGGTCCGGGCCGGAGCCGGGGGCGACGTCGCTGATCACCACCTTGCCGTCGCGGGCCAGTCGGCTGAGGGTGGAGTAGACCTGGCCGAACGGCAACGGCTTGCCTCGGCCGAAGAAGGCGTCGTAGTCGCGCTTCAGGTCGTAACCGTGGCTGGGCTCCCGTTCGAGGAGGCCGAGAAGAGTCAGTGGCACGCTCATGCCGGAAGACTACACCGAGGGTATACCTCGCGTATATACCCTCGGTGTGTTGCGGGTCGACGCCTGGTCGAGGCGTTGATGGCGAGGCGATCGGGCTGGCGGGGTCAGCCGGTCAGGGCGCGGGCGACCGCGTACCCGGCGGTGGCCGCGGCGAGTCCGGCGGCCACGCTGCCCAGCACGTTGGCCAGGGCGAGCAGCCGGTGCCCGCCCCTGGTCAGCCGCAGTGTCTCGTAGCTGAAGGTGGAGTAGGTGGTCAGCGCGCCGCAGAAGCCGGTGCTGAGCAACGCGCTGACCGCCGGGCCGGCCGGCCATCCGGCCAAGGCGCCGAGCAGCAGCGACCCTGCCACGTTGACCAGCAATGTGCCCCAGGGGAACACCGAGGCGTGTCGGGACTGCACGGCCCGGTCGGCGAGGTAGCGCAGCGGCGCGCCGATGGCCGCGCCCAGGGCGATGAGCAGGACGGTCATCGGGCCGCCCGGCGCAGCAGCCCGGCGGTGACCGCATCGCCCAGCCCGACCGCGACGAGCGCCCCGAGCACCGTCGCGGCGAGATACGCCAGCGCGGTGCCCGGTGCGCCCGCGACGATCGCCTGCTGGACGTCGACCGCGTACGTGGAGAAGGTGGTGAACCCGCCGAGCACCCCGACCCCGAGGAACGGGCGCGCCAGCGGGTGCCCACCGTCGAGGTGCCCGAGCACCGCCATCAGCACGCCGATCAGCAGGCAACCGGACGTGTTGATGGTGAACGTGGCCCACGGGAAGCCGGTCGGCGGGTGCGGAACGGCGTGTTGCAGACCGGCCCGGGCCAGCGCGCCGAGCACGCCGCCGGCCGCGATCACCGCGAGAATCGTCGCGGGGCGCGCGGTCAGCTCGCGGCGGTCGGCGGGGACGCGCAGATCGACGTCGGGGTCGGTACGCGGCTCGAACGGCTCTGGCACGGCTCCTCAGCGTAGTGCCGGCGTCAGCGGCGTCAGCACTGCCGTCGGCTTGCCGCGCTGCCGGCGGAGGGTGGTGTCAGCGCACTGCCGCCACCGCGGCGTCCGGGCCGCCGCGCCAGAGCGTGCCGACCTCGCGGAAACCGGCGGCGGTGAGCGCGGCGAGGTGCCAGGAGACCGGTGGGTTCCACTCGGGGCTGTGCCCGGTCGGGTAGATCGCGTGACGCCGGGCGACCAGCGGGGCGAGCGCCGGATCGGCGCCGGCCCGCTCCCACCAGTCCGACCAGGACAGCATCGAGCCGGCGGCGTACCGGGCGTTGCGCCGGTCACGGGCCCGGTCCATCAGCCGCTTGGTCAGCTCCGGCAGGGTGTCGTCCGGCATGTGGTCGGCGTTGACGAAGACGCCGCCCGGGCGCAGCACGTCGCGCACCTCGGCGTAGAGCTGCCCGATCCGGTCGGCCGGCAGCCAGTGCAGGGCGGTGGCGGTGAGGACGGCGTCGTACTCGCGGTGGGGGAGCGCGGAGCGCCATTCGGGGATGCCGAGGTCGGCCGTGATGATGGTGGCCCGGTCGGCCAGCGAGGCGCTGGCGATGGCGAGCAGCGCCGGGTCGAGGTCGACGAGGGTCGTCTGCGCGGTGGGGAAGCGGGCGAGGGTCCGCAGCGAGATGGTGCCGGTGCCGCCGGCCAGGTCGAGCACGCGCGGTGCCCGGCCGTCGATGACCGCGTCGACGGTGTCGAGCATCGCGGCGAACCGGTGTTCCCGGTCCGGGAGGTAGGCCTCCTGCTGGCGGTCCCAGCTTTCCTGCCAGGCCCAGGGATCCTCGATGTAAGGAGTCATAGCGATCAGGCTAATTACGCCACGAGTGCGTTGTCCAGACCTTGTTGCACATCTTTTGCAACTGCGAGAAGATGGCGAGGCGATGATCAGAGCGGCGCCGGGCCCGGCGCTTCCGTCCGGCCCGGCGTCCTCGTCCCGCGCCGTCAGAACGCGGCGTCCACCAGGCCCTCGTCGGCCCGGGCCGACTGGTCGCGACGGGCCAACCGCAGCGCTCCGAGCAGGACGCCCAAGCCGGCCAGAGTGAGCGCGGCACCGGCCCAGATCGGCGAGGTGTAGCCGAGCCCGGCGGCGATGGTCACACCGCCGATCCAGGCGCCCAGCGCGTTGCCGAGGTTGAACGCGGCGATGTTCGCCCCGGAGGCCAGGGTTGGCGCCTGCTGGGCGTACCGCATGATCCGCATTTGCAGCGGCGGCACGGTGGCGAAGCCGAACCCGCCCATCAGCACCAGCGCGACGATGGTCAGCACCGGGTTGGTGGCGGTCAGCGCGAAGCCGACGAGCACCACGGTGAGCACCGCCAGGACGGTGACCAGGGTGCGCGACAGGGACCGGTCCGCCGCCCGGCCGCCGAGCAGGTTGCCCGCGAAGAGCCCGGCTCCGAAGAGCACCAGCAGCCACGGCACCGTGCTGGAGGCGAAGCCGCTGACCTCGGTGAGCGTGTAGGCGATGTAGGTGAACGCGCCGAACATCCCACCGAAGCCCAGGACGGTGATCACCAGGGAGAGCCAGACCTGGGCGTGGGTGAAGGCGCGCAACTCGCCGCGCAGCCCGCCGGCCGGCCGGTCGGCGTCGGCGGTGTCGCCCGCCGGGATGAGCGCTGCCAGCCCGACCAGGGCGACCACGCCGATGGCGGTGATCGCCCAGAACGTCGACCGCCAGCCGAAGTGCTGCCCGAGGAAGGTGCCGAAGGGCACGCCGAGCACGTTGGCGATGGTCAGGCCGGCGAACATCATGGCGATGGCACCCGCCCGGCGCGCGGGTGCGACCAGGCCGGCGGCGACCACCGCGCCGATGCCGAAGAACGCGCCGTGGCAGAGCGCGGCGACGATCCGGCCGGCCATCATCACGGCGTAGTCGCCGGCGATCGCGGAGAGCAGGTTGCCGATGATGAAGAGCACCATCAGGCCGAGCAGGACCGGTTTGCGCGGCAGTCGGGTGACCGCCGCGGTGAGGGCGACCCCGCCGACGGCCACGCTGAGCGCGTAGCCGGAGATCAACCAGCCGGCCACCGGTTCGGTGACCGCGAAGTCGGCGGCCACCTCGGGCAACAGCCCCATGATGACGAACTCGGTGAGCCCGATGCCGAAGGCGCCGATGGCCAGCGCGATCAGGCCGGGCGGCAGGGACTTGTGGCGTACGGACATGGTCTTCCCGTCGAGAGGGGGCAGATATAAGGCGTGTGCAACTACACGCGCCAGCAACGAGATACTTGCACGCGCTTTATATCGGCGCAAGCGTGGTAGCCTGGCATCCGTTCAGATCACACCGAGGAGGCAGCCATGGGCATCGCGGACGACGCGGTCGAGATCCGCGCCCAGGGTTGGCGCACCCTCGCCGCCCTGCACGGGCTGATCGAGACGTCCCTGGAACGCGCCCTACAGGCCGGCCACGACCTCTCCGTCGTCGAATACACAGTGCTCGACGCGCTGTCCCGCCAGGACGGCTGGCACATGCGGATGAGCCAGCTCGCCCGCGCCGCCGCGCTCTCCGGCAGCGCCACCACCCGGCTGGTCACCCGCCTCGAACAGCGGGGGCTGCTCACCCGGATCCTCTGCGCCGACGACCGGCGCGGCATCTACACCGAGCTGACCCCGGCCGGCTCCGAGCTGCTCGCCCAGACCCGACCGACCCACGACCGGGTGCTCACCGAGGCGCTCGCCCAGGCGGAGGCCACCCCCGAGCTGGCACCACTGGTCGACGCCCTGCACCGGCTGCCCGCCGCCCGCTGACCGCCCCGCCGGCCGGCGCGACGGCGGGCGTACGGTACCCGCAGCCCCACCGGGACCGCGCCAAGGAGGCAGCCGATGCAGGACCGCACCCCTCGTCCGGAGGAGCTGGAGCCGATCGAGCGCGCCGGCATCGACGAGCTGCGCGCCCTGCAACGCGACCGACTGCGCTGGTCGCTGCGGCACGCGTACGACAACGTGCCGCACTACCGGCGGGCGTTCGACGCGGTCGGGGTGCACCCCGACGACTGCCGGGATCTCGACGACCTGGCCCGCTTCCCGTTCACCGGCAAGGCCGAGCTGCGGGAGAACTACCCGTTCGGCATGTTCGCCGTACCCCGGGAGCGGGTCGCCCGCCTGCACGCCTCCTCCGGCACCACCGGCCGCCCGACGGTGGTCGGCTACACCCGCGACGACCTGCGCATCTGGGCGCGCCTGATGGCCCGCTCGATCCGCGCCTCCGGCGGCCGTCCGGGTGACCGGGTGCACGTCGCGTACGGCTACGGGCTCTTCACCGGCGGTCTGGGCGCGCACTACGGGGCTGAAGAGTTGGGCTGCACCGTCATCCCGGTCTCCGGTGGCATGACCGAGCGTCAGGTCATGCTGATCCGCGACTTCGAACCCGAGGTCATCATGGTCACGCCCAGCTACCTGCTGGCCATCGTGGACGAGATGCGCCGCCAGGGCATCGACCTGCGGTCCACCTCGCTGCGGGTGGGCATCTTCGGGGCCGAGCCGTGGACCGAGGACATGCGCCGGGAGATCGAGCAGCAGCTGGACATCCACGCCGTCGACATCTACGGGCTCTCCGAGGTGATGGGTCCCGGTGTGGCGACCGAGTGCGTCGAGACCAAGGACGGGCTGCACCTCTGGGAGGACCACTTCTACCCGGAGATCATCGACCCGGTCACCGGGGCCGTGCTGCCCGACGGCGAGCGCGGTGAGCTGGTGTTGACCTCGCTGAGCAAGGAGGCGATGCCGGTCGTGCGCTACCGCACCCGCGACCTGACCCGGCTGCTGCCCGGCACCGCCCGGCCGATGCGCCGGATCGAGAAGATCACCGGCCGGACCGACGACATGATGATCCTGCGGGGGGTGAACATCTTCCCCACCCAGATCGAGGAGCTGATCCTGCGGATTCCGCAGTTGTCGCCGCACTTCCAGTGCGTCCTCGACCGGCACGGCCGGCTGGACGCCCTCACGGTGCGGGTGGAGCGGCGCGCCGGCGTCGCCGTGGATGCCGCCGACCGGGCCGGCGGCACGCTGGTGCAGCTGGTGAAGAACACCCTCGGCGTGAGCGTGGCGGTCGAGGTGCTCGCCCCGGACACTGTGGAACGGTCGATGGGCAAGATGCGCCGCATCGTCGACCGGCGGCCCACCTCGACGTCGAACCCGACATAGGATCCTGCGCATGCGTGTGCTGGTGGTCTCCGCCCCGCTCGTCGGGCACGTCTTCCCACTGGTGCCGCTCGCGGTCGCGCTGCGCGACGCCGGCCACGACGTGCTGGTGGCCACCGGCGGTGGGGGCCTGGCCGCCGCCGAGGCCGGTCTGTCGGTGCACGACATCGCGCCGGGCTTCGACTTCGGGCGGATCGCGCTGCGGGTCTTCCCCCGCCATCCGCTGATCGCCCGCGCGGAGATGGCCGGCACCGCCGGCACCCGGGGCGCCGGCCTGCTGTTCGGCGCGCTCAACGACCAGCTCACCGACCCGGTGGTCGCGCTGGCCACCGACTGGCGGCCGCATCTGGTGGTGTACGAGCCGTTCGCGGTCGCCGGTGCGGTCGCCGCCGCGCGCCTCGACGTGCCGGCCGTACGCCAGGAGAACGCCCTCTTCGATGGCCGGGATCTGGTCCGCGCCACCGTCGCCCGACTCGGCGGTGCGCTGCGCCGCCACGGCCTCACCGAGCTGCCCGCGCCGGCCGCCGCCCTGGCCGTGGCCCCGCCCAGCGTTGCCACGCAGGGCGGCTGGCCGATGCGCTACTCGTCCTACGTGGGCGGTGGCGAGCTGCCGGACTGGCTGCGCGAGCCGGGTGACCGCCAGCGGATCCTGGTCACCCGCAGCACCCTGACCGGCCCCGGCGACCGGGGGCCGATGCCCGCCGTGGTGGCCGCCGCCGCCGAGGTGGACGCGGAGATCGTGCTGGTCCGTCCCGACGAACGGTCGGCCCGCTCGGTGCCCGGCAACGTCCGGGTGGTCGACTGGATTCCCCTCGACGAGGCGTTGCCGGCGAGCACGGCGTTGGTGCACCACGGTGGGGCGGGCAGCGTCCTCGGTGCCCTCGCCGCCGGCCTGCCCCAACTGGCCACCACGGGTCCGGGGGACCGGCGGCACAACGCCGAGCTGGTGGCCCGCCGGGGCGCCGGTCTGGCGCTGCGCCCGCGCGACATCACCGCGCGGGCGCTGACCCAGCTGCTCACCGACGAGCGCCTGCGTACCGCCGCCGCACAGGTCAGCCGCGAGATCGCCGGGATGCCGGCACCGACCGACCTGGTCGCGCGGCTGACGGCACTGGTCTGACGCCCGCTGGGCGTGGCCACCCCGGACTGTCGCCCGGCTGCGGCAGGATGACCGGATGCGACACGTCGTGCTGTTTCACTCCGTGTACGGGCTGCGCCCCGCCGTGCGCGCCGCCGCCGACCGGTTGCGCGCCGCCGGGCACCAGGTCAGCACCCCCGACCTGTACGGCGTCCCGGCCGCCGACACCGTCGAGGAGGGCTTCGCGCTGCTCGACAAGATCGGCCAGGAGGTGGTGCTGGACCGGGCCCGGGCCGCGCTGCGTGACCTGCCACCGCAGACCGTGCTCGCCGGCTTCTCGATGGGCGCCGGGGTGGCCGGGGCGCTGCTGGCCGAGCGCCCCGACGCCGCCGGTCTGCTCCTGATGCACGGCACCGGTGGGGCCCCGGACGCGGTCCGACCCGGGTTGCCGGTGCAGCTGCACCTCGCCGACCCCGACCCGTACGACGTCCCGGACGAGGTCGACGAGTGGCAGCGGGCCATGACCGGCGCCGGCGCCGACCTGACGGTGTTCCGCTATCCCGGGGTGGGCCACCTGTTCACCGATCCGGAGGTGGCTGAATATTCCCCGGACGCCAGCGCGGCGGCCTGGCCGCGCGTGCTGGCCTTCCTGGCCGCTTGCTGATCACCAGGCCCGGGGGCGTGACCTCGTCGCCCTGGCCGGTCGGCTGAGCCGCCGACCCCGCTCAGTTGGCGGTGGCGCCGATGCGTGGGGGAGTGGCGGTGCCGTGCACCCGCCGGGCGTGGTTGGCGAACAGCCGGGGCGCGATGATCGGCATGAGCAACCGGGCCGGCAGCGGGGCGTGCGCGAGCACCGCCTTGACCACTGCCGGGTCGCCCTCGTACATGGCCAGGCCGAAGGCCAACGGCAGCTGCTTCTTCGAGGACTTGCTCATCCCGTGCTCGCCGAGCCGCATCCACTCCCGGGCGGTGACGTGCCGTTCCGCCAGGGGCAGGATCTCCTTCTCCTCCAGAGCCATGTGCTCGATCAGCGCGCTGCGGAGCTGTTCCAGGGCGTCGGCGAGCTGCTCGCCGTCGCGTCCGGTACGACGCCACTGGGGGAGGAGGGCCACCACCGCCGCGTGGGCGTCCTCGATGGCGTGGTGCTGCGCCTCCATGGTGGGGACGATCGCCGTCGCCTGCGCGCCGCCGCGCTCCAGCAGCAGCGGCCACAGCAGCAGGTCCTCGCCCTCGTGGTGCAGGTGCAGGATGTGGCAGAGCATCTCGGCGTGGGCGCCGACGACCTCCGCGCGCCTGGTGTCGCCCGGTGTGACGTCCCGGACGAGCTGCGGCAGCAGGCTGAATTCGCGACGGAGCGCGGAGTGCGCCATGTACATGTCGCGCACGTCGGCCATGGCTTCGCGGTGGTTCTGGTTCACGGTGACCTTTCCGAGGGATCAACTGGCACAGATCTGTTGATCATGCTCGGTGTCACTTGTAACCGGCTTGGAATCCACCAACCGTGCCGGTCAGCCGGCCAACGCCGCCGTCGCCTCGGCCAGCCAGTGCGGCGACTCCCACCGGCGGGCCACCCGCGCGGCGAGGGTGAAGTGCCGGGTCGCCTCCTCGGTGCGGCCCAGCAGCCGGCACAGCTCCCCGAGCGTCAACGCGACCGGCCGCACCACGGCCGCGGTGGTGGAGAAACCGGCCAGTTGGTCGCTGACCGGGAGCAGCGCGTCGATCACCGGCTGGGCCAGGTCCCGTCGACCCAGCGCCACGATGACCATCCCGCGGACGGTGAGCAACGCCGACTCGAAGTAGTCCGGGCGGTACGTGTGCCGCCCGATCGGCATGGCCCGCGCCTCGGCCAGGCGTCCGCTCCCGATCAACGCCAGCGCCAGCAGGTCGTCCACGATCGGACCCAGCGACTCCCGGATCCGCCGGGTCGCCGCCAGGTGCTCACCGAACCGTCCCTGGCTGATCAGCAGGGTCCCGGTGGAGAAGTAGTGGAAGGACTCGGCGTGCAGCGAACCCTGCCGCCGCATCTGCGCGGCGACCTCGTCGTAGTGCCGTTGCGCGGCGACGAAGTCACCGGCGACGTGCGCGAGGGTGCCCAACGAGCACAGGTTGATGGTCTGCGCCTCGTTCAGCTGGTACGTCTCGGCCAGCCATCCCTGCCGGGCGACGCTGAGGCGCAGCTCGTCCGGCTCGTTGAGGGCGGCGGCGCAGTGGCCCAGCACCTGCTCGGCGACCGAGCGGTAGGTCACCAGCCCATGCTCGTCGGCGAGGTCGCGCAGCTCCACGGCCAGCTCCCGACGGGCCGGCGCTTCCCGCTCGTAGCTCATGGTGCGCATCCGCGCGGCCAGCCCGAGGGCCCGCAGCTCGGGGTCGTCGAGGCGCCGCCCGAGGGCCAACGCCTCCCGCCCGGCCGCCACGCCGCGCGGGTCGGATTCGCCGTCCAACTCCGTGGCGAGCGCCTCCAGCAGTCGGCAGCGGGCAACCGGGCCCAGGTCGTCGGCGCGCAGCAGCCGGGTGAGCACCTCGACGACGCGGTGGTCCACCACGCCGTACTCGTGGGTCAGCCATGGGGTGGGCACGGTCCACGCGGTGAACGCCGCGACGAGCAGATCGTCGCGGCCGGACTGCGCGGCGACGTCGAACGCCCGGGCGCGGGTCTGCCGGGCGGCGGCCACCGCACCGGCGCGCGCGTAGGCGCGCAACAGCCGGCCGAGCAGGTCGACCCGCAGCGCGTCGCGGTCCCCGGTGACCGTGGCGGCGGCCTCGACGGCGTTGCTGAGCAGCTCGATCGCGGCGTCGTACGCGTACCGTCGCTCGGCCAGTTCGGCGGCCCGGATGGCGTAGTCGACGGCGAGCGGCGCGGTGTCGGCCGACGCGGCGCGGGCGTACTGGTGGGCGAGGGCCGGGTAGTCGTCGGGCCGCAGCCGGCGGGTGGCGGCGGCGATCCGGGCGTGCAGGCGGGTGCGGCGCAGCTGCGGCAGGTCGGTGTAGATGGTGTCGCAGACGAGGCCGTGCACGAACCGCACCCGCCCGGGCGCCGGTTCGGTGAGCAGTCCGGCGGCCAGCCCGGCCTCCAGCGCCCGTAGCACAGTGGCCTCGTCGGTGCCGGCGGCGTCGACGAGCGTCGGCACGTCAGCCTCCCGCCCGACGGCGGCGGTGAGGCGCAGCACCGACACGGCCGTCGCCGGCAGCCGGGAGAGCCGTCGGCGCAGCACGTCGCGTACGCCCTCGGGCACGTCGGAGGTGGCGACGAGCGTGCCCTCGGCCGCGAGCAGCCGCGCCGACTCCCGGACGTAGAACGGGTTGCCGCCGGTCCGCTCGGCCAACGCGGCGACCGTGTCCGGGTCGACGGTGGTCCGGGCCAGCGCGCCGAGCAGCTGTTCGACCTCGGACGTGCTGAGGCCGCCCAGCGGGATGCGGTGGGGTGACCGGCGAGCCAGCACGGCCATCGTCTCGGCGAGGCGGTCGGCGTTGTCCGCGGGCCGCAGCGCCGCGACGAACAGGACAGCGCCGGTGGTCATCTCGGTGACGCTCTGCAACAGCAGCAGGGTCTCCGCGTCGGCGGCGTGCAGGTCGTCGAGGATCACGGCGACCGGTCTGCGGGTCGCGGCGGCGTCCAACCAGGTGCCCACCGCGCGGTGCAGCCGGAACCGGCCGGCGGTGACGTCGCCACCGGGCTCACCGTCGCCGCCGCCGAGCAGCGGGGCGAGCGCGGGTGCGAGGTCGCCCGGGGGTGCCTGCTCGGCGAGTTGCCGCAGCGCCTCGACCCAGGCCCAGGCCGGCGGGGCGCCGTCGACCTCGGGGCAACGGCCGACGGTGACCAGCCAGCCGTGGTCGGTGAGCTCCTGCCGGAACCGGGTGAGCAGGCTGGTCTTGCCGGCCCCGGCCTCACCGCTGAGCACTGCGACACGCGGCCCGCTCGCCACCGTGTCGGCGGCGGCCCGCCGCAGGGCTTCCCGCTCGACCTCCCGGCCGACGAAGACCTCCTCCGGCACCTGTCGCCCGGCGCGTACCGCTGCCGGCGTCGCCGGTGGCAGCAGGTCGAGGCGCTGGCCGAGGATCGCGGACTCCACCTCGACCAACGCCGGGCCCGGGTCCAGACCGAGCTGGTCGGCCAGGGTCGCCCGCGCCCGGCGCAGCGCGGCGAGCGCGTCGCCCTGCCGGCCGGTACGCCACAACGCCAGGGCCAGCAACCGCCAGCTCTCCTCCCGCAGCGGCGCCTGCCGGGTCAGCAACTCCGCCTCCGGCACCGCCTCGGCCGCGTCGCCGCAGCGCACCGTCACGTCGAGCAGCAACTCCCGGGCGCCGAGGCGCAGCTCCTCCAGCCGCAACACCTCCGGCTGCGCCCACGGCTCCCCGGCGAACTCGGCGTACGCCCGACCGCGCCACAGGTCGAGGCCGTCGCGCAGCAGGTGACGTGCCCGGCTCGGGTCGGTGGGGCCGACCGCGCGCGCCTCGGCGAGCAGGGTCTCGAACCGGCCGGCGTCGACGGCGTCGGCGGGCAGCCGCAGCGCGTAACCCGGTGCCGCGGTGACCAGGACCCGGGCCGGCGCCCGGCGTTCGCGGGCCGGTTCCACCAGGCGGCGCAGGTGCGAGATGTACGCCTGCAGGGAGGCGATCGCCCGTGGTGGCGCGTCACCCCGCCACAGATCCTCGATCAGCTGACCGACGGAGACGACCTCGCCCCGGGCCGCGAGCAGCAGCGCGAGCACGGCGCGTTGCCGGGGGCCGCCGAGGTCGACCGGCCCGCCTGTGTCGACCTCGACCTCAAGCGGCCCGAGCACCCGTAGCAGCATGACGGGACCAATCCTAGTCACGCCGGGTGACCGGCTCACCCGCTCCCGTCGGACGGTGGCAAGCCAGCTCACCCCAGGTGGGGGCGCCTCGCTCTCGATGCCACCTCAGGCGCAGGCGGCCAGAGCGTCCGACCAGCGCGGCGACGGCGTACCGGGCGTGCCGCGTAACGGGGGTGTCTCCCCGACGCCGACGAGCGCACCCCGTCGGGCGGAGCCCGGTACGGCGGGCCTGGCGCTGATCGCCGCCCGGGATCGGGCGACCTCCGGGGGCCAGTGCCCGGCCGCGTTGCGTCGGGACGCGGCCGTCGAGGCGGCCGGGGTCGGCGGCCCGTCACCGGCCGACCCGACGACCCGCAGCCGACCGGAACCCGGCGAACGGTGGGTCTGCCGATTCGGCGCGGCCGGCGCGGTGGCCATCGTCGGGGTGCGAACGGGTCGGTGCCGCACCGGGCCGGTGGCACCCGGTCGCGACACCGGGGTCAGTGTGGTGTCGAGGCCGGCCCGGGAGCGGACCGCGTCGAGACGCACGACCTGCGCGGTCGCGGCGTCGACGGCACCGGTGCCGACCGCCTCGGCAGGGTCGGCGGTGTGCGCGTGGACGGTGTCGAGGCGCGGCGTGTCGGCGGTTCGGCTGGCGAAGACGGCGCGCAGGGCGCGGGGCAACCGCTCGGCGGCGACCTGGCGCAGCGCGGGCGCGGCGAACGCGTACCCGTCGACGCGGTGCGGACGCAGCAGCCCGGCGGCGACCAGACCGCGCAGCGCGGGTGCGGACCGGCCGGGCGTCCAGCCGAGTGCCCGGTCCACTGCCGCGCCGTGGATGAGGCCACCGAGGGTGCCGGCGGCCATCAGCACCGCCCGCCGCTCACCGTCGAGGTGGTCCACTTCCGCGCCGACTGCCCGGCGGACCGCCTCGGGCAGCGCAAGTGCCGCCGGGTCGGCGCCGTCCACCAGCGACGTCACGTACGCCGTCGCGTGCCCGGGGCGGCCGCCCACCAGCGGCAGCAGCCGGTCGACCAGGGCCACCGGCTGCCCGGCCCGGCTGAGCAGGTGGCGTAGCAGCCGGCCGGACTGCACGGTGGCCAGCGGGCCGATCGTCACCCGTCGGGCCGGACCGGGCCGGGTGTCGGCCCACTGCGGCTGGTGCACGGTGAGCACTGCCAGCGGCAGCGCGCGCTCGGTCGCCGCGCGGAACAACGCGTGCAGGAACCGGCTCACCGCCGGCGCGGCCCGGTCCAGGTCGTCGACGGCCACGATCAGCGGCCGGTCGGCGGCCAGGCGCAGCAGGACCTCCCGGCAGATCGCCGCGCCGGCGAGGGCGGCGGCCGAGCCGTCCGGGGTGCTCAGCAGGCGCTGCAGCGCCGGGACGGCGGTGGCCACCCTGGTCGGCGGGAACAGCGGCGTCAGGGCGGTGACCAGCCGGTCGTGGACCGCCGCCGGGCCGTCGCTGTGCCGGATCCCGGCGAGGTTTCGGAGCAGGTGCGCGACCGGTGCCAACACCTGATCGGGGTACGGCTGGCAGGCCGCCACGCACCAGCGGACGGGCGTACCGTCCACCGTGGTCAGGCCGCGGGTCAGTTCGTGCAGCAGCCGGCTGCGGCCACTGCCGGTGGGGCCGACCAGGGAGATCCAGCGTGGCGCCCGGTCCCGGATGGCCCCGCCCAACTGGTCGCGGATGGTGGCCAGTTCGCGGCGTCGGCCGATCAGCGGACCGTCGTGCCGGTCGGCGCCGGGGCGGACCGGGCCGACGGCGTGCCACAGCGGCACCGGCGGCACCCGACCGGCCACCGGCACCGGCGTCAGCTGACGCTGGGTGATCAGGCCGGCGGTGGCGCGGGCGGTGGCCGCGCAGAGCGCGACGCCGCCGGGTGCGGCGTACTCCTGCAGGCGGGCGGCGGCGGTGATCACCGCGCCGCTGGCCACGCCGTGCCCGCCGGTGACGACGTCGCCGAGGTCGACCACGACCTCGCCGGTGGCCACCCCGACGCGGACGCGCAGCCGGATGTCGTCGACCATGGGCCGGCGGTCCAGCGCGGCCTGGATCTCCAGGCCGGCGCGCACCGCTCGGTAGGCGTCGAAGCCGTCGGAGTGCCGCGCGCCGAAGAGGGCCATCACGGCGTCGCCGATGTACTTCTCCACCACCCCCTGCCAGCGGTGCAGCACACCGGCGACGGTGTCGAAGTAGGCCTGCTGCAACGCCCGGACGTCCTCCGGGTCGAGGCGGCCCACCAGGGCCGTGGAGCCGACGATGTCCGCGAAGAGGACGGTGACGACGCGCCTCTCCTGCGGTACCGGCCAGAGCGGGGTGACGGTCCGTTGCATGTCGACGATGATGCTGGTGGTCATGGGTGTCGCACCGGCCTTTCTCCCCGCGGTTGCCTGATCACCTCCGGAGATTGGCACTCCTGGGCCGACGGGGGATCTGCAGAACGACGTATGTCGGCCACCTGCAACCTTTAGTCGCAAAGTCGACGCGAGGAGTACCACAAGCGGCAGGCAGCCGTAGAACGGTGCGGGGCCCTGTGATTAGGCTGCGTGGCATGGCCAGCGATGTGGACACCGCACCGCTCGTGGGCCGGGCCGAGCTGGTGCAGACGGTTCGGTCCGCGTTGCTCGGTGACGGCGCGCACGGGCAGACCGCGGCGGTCTTCCTGACCGGCGAGAGCGGTGTGGGAAAGACCCGGCTGTTGGGTGAGATCGGCGACCGCCTGCGGGAGCGGGGTGCCGTGGTGCTCACCGGCAGCTGCCTGGACATCGGCGACGCCTCACCGCTGCACCCGCTGTTGCAGGCGCTGCGCCGGTTCGACACCGAAGTGTCCGCCTCGCCCGCCCGCACCTCCTCGGCGGTGCGGGGGCTGCTGCAGATGTTCGCCGACGAGACCGCCGGCCCGGACGGCGCGGGCGCGTTGCTGGAGCGGGTCTCCCGCGGCCTGCACCTGATCGCCGAGGGTCGGCCGTTGGTGCTGATCCTGGACGACCTGCAGTGGGTCGACCGCAGCACCCGTCAGCTTCTGCTCTACCTGCTCGCCGGCCTGGGTGATCTTCAGCTGTCGGTGTTGGCCGCGGTCCGGGCCGAGTCGTTGCAGGGCGCGCACCCGCTGCGTCGGGTGCTCACCGAGCTGCGTCGGCTGCGTACGGTGCGGGTGCTCGACCTGGCGCCGCTGGGTCGGGCCGACACCGAGACGCTCGCCGCTGCGGTGGTCGGCCGGGCGCTGAGCGCCGACGCGGCCGAGCAGGTGTGGCAGCGCAGCGGCGGCAACCCGTTCGTCATCGAGGAACTGGCCCGCGACCTGCGCGACGGCCGCGACGGCCTGTCCGAGACACTGCGGGAGATCTTCCTCGACCGCGTCGACGCGTTGCCCCAGCACGCGCACGCCGTGGTGCACGCGGTGGCCGCCGGTGTCGAGCCGGTGCAGCACTGGCTGCTGGCCGAGGTGCTGCGGATGCCGGAGGACGAGCTGATCGCCGCGGCTCGCGCCGCTGTCGCGCACCGGCTGCTGGTCGGCGCCGACGACGGCTACCGGCTGCGGCACCGCCTCGTCGCCGAGGTGTTGGCCCACGAGCTGCTGCCAGCCGAGCGCTCCGGGCTGCACCGCCGCTACGCCGAGGCGCTGACCACGGCGCCGGGCGAGCTGCACCAGGCCCGGCTGGCGCACCACTGGCGACTGGCCGGCGAACCGGCACGCGCCCTGCCGGCGGCGGTGGCCGCCGCGCAGGAGGCCGAACGGCTGCACGGTTACGCCGAGGCGCACCGGCACTGGTCCGCGGCGTTGCAGTTGGCCGCCGAGCCGGGCCCGTCGACGGTGGACCGGGTCGAGTTGCTGGAGAACGCCGCCGAGGCGGCCCACCACTGTGGGGAGCACGCCCGCGCGTTGGCCCTGCTGGAGGAGCTGGTCGCGCTGCGCGGTGGCGAGCCGAGCTGCGCGCTGCACATCCGCCGTGCCCGTTACCTGGCCGCCGCCGGTCGCTCCGCGTTGGCCGAGGAGGAGTACCAGCGGGCGCTGAAGGCCGAAGACTGCTCCCCCCGGGACCGGGCCACCGCCGCCGCCCGGCTGGCCGAGCTGCTGCTGCACCTCGGCCGGTACGCCGACGCCGGCGAGCGGGCCCGCGAGGCGCTGGCGTTGGCCGAGAACGTGGCGGGCTCGACGACCGAGGTGGTGCTGGCCAGTTCGGCGCTGGGCTTCAGCGACGCCTTCCTGGAAGACCCGGACGCCGGCCTGGCGGTCATGCGTGACGCCCTTGACACCGCCGAGCGCGCCGGTCAGCCGGAGGATGTGGCCTGCGCGTACCTGCACCTGGCGGAGCTGTTGACCGGGCCGCTGAACATCCTCGAAGAGGGTGTGGTGGTGGCCCGTCGGGGTGCCGAACGGGTGGCCGAGCTGGGGCTGGGCCGCACCTGGGGCACCCGGCTGCTGGCCATCGCCATCAACGGGCTGTTCCGGGTGGGCCAGTGGGCCGAGGCGGAGAAGGTGGTGGCCGTAGCGCTGCGACACCGACCGTCCGGTGCGGACGCGGTGGAGCTGCTGCTGGCCCGGTGCCGGCTCTCGGTGGGCTACGGCGACATCGAGGCTGCCGGTCGGGACCTCGACGCGGTGGCGACCCTGCTCGCCGGCGGCGGGGCGCGGCACGTCATTCCGCTGCTCACCCTGCGCTCCGGGCTGGCCATGTGGGAGGGCCGGCACGACGTGGCGCGGCAGGCCGTGCAGCGCGGCCTCACCGAGAGCCGTTCCGACGACGTGATGATCCTCTCCGCGTTGGTCTGGCACGGCCTGCGCGCCGAGGCGGAGGCGCACGCCAGCCGCACCGTGGAGGTGGACCCGACGGCGGTGCGCCGCCTGCGCGACGTGGCCGACCGGATGGCCCGCAAGAGCGCCGGCGCCGCCCGGCCGGTGCGCTCGGTGGTGGAGGGCTTCCTGGCGTTGTGCGCCGCCGAGGTGAGCCGCCTCGACGGCAGCGACCCGGAGCTGTGGGCGGTGTCGGCCGCCGAGTGGGATCGACGCAACCACCCCTATCCGGCGGCCTACTCGCGGCTGCGGCAGGCCGAGGCGCTGCTGGCCCGCCGCAGCCGGCTGGCCACCGCCGGCAAGCTCCTGCGGGAGGCGTACCGGGTGGCGCAGGGGTTGGGTGCGGTGCCGTTGACCTCGGAGATCCGCGAGTTGGCCGGGCGGGCCCGGGTGTCGCTGGACGAGCGCGACACCGGCACCGGTACGCGCAGCGCACCGGCGGAGGCGTCCGACGACGAGCTGACGGCGCTCACCGCACGGGAGCGGGAGGTGCTCGCCCTGGTCGCGGAGGGGTTGACCAACAAGGAGATCGGGCAGCGGCTGTTCATCAGCGAGCGGACCATCGGTGTGCACGTGTCGCACATCTTCGACAAGCTCCAGGTCCGGACCCGGGTGCAGGCCAGCGCGATCCAGCTGCGCAACCAACGGGGCTGACTTACCACCACGACGTATCCCGGCGCGCGTGTGCGCGCCGGGATACGTCGTTCTACTGATCCGGCGGGCCGGTGTCGGCTGAGAGGCTGAGCCGCGTCGACGACGGCACGGGGGATGCCGCCGACCACAATGGAGGAGAAATGATCGAACCGGTCTGGGGGCCCGTGCACCGGGACATCGTCGACCTGCTCGCCGACCACCCCGCGGACGTGCCGGCCGTGGTCGATCATTTGACCAAGCTGCAGGACATGCTGGTCCGGCTGCCACCGTTGGAGGCCAGTTGCCCGCTGGCCGACTTCAACAAGCTCTACCTGACGATCACCAGCAGCGTGTTGGACGGGCTGTACGACGACCGCTTCATCGACCCGGTCTTCCTCTCCCGGCTCGACGTCGAGTTCGCCGCCCGCTACTTCGACGCGATGCGGCTGTGGACCGACTCCAGCCCCGGCACCCCGAAGGCGTGGTCGTGCCTGTTCGAGCGGATGCGGGGGCCGGACGCCCGCCCGCTGCCCTCGGCGGCGGCCGGGGTGAACGCGCACATCAACTTCGACCTGCCGTTCGCCCTGGTGACCACGTTCGACCACCTGGAGTCGGAGCCGGTCGACGGCAGCGACCAGCACCACGACTACCTCGAGATCAACAACATCTTCGCGGACAAGATCCCCGGCCTGCGCCGTGGCTACCTGGAGCGGTGGCAGCTGCTCATCGACATGCTCAACGGTGACATCGACGACTGGTACCAGGGGGAACTGGTCGAGTACACGCGCGATGTCGCCTGGCGCAACGCGCAGAAGATCTGGCGGTGCCGGCACGACCCGCAGGCCCGCGAGTGTGAGCGCACGCGGTTGGACGACAACGCCGCGGCGCTCGGCCGGTTGCTGCTCTCGCCCCTCGGGGCGTTCCTGCAGTAGCCGGGACGGGGGGCTCCCGCGCTCCGCCCCGTGGGGGGCGGCGGAGCGCGGGAGCGCGTCCCACCAGTTCCACCCCGCGTGGCCACCCGAGATCGGGTCGGTCACGAGCGGGGACAGCCGGTCGGCCCGGGGGGTGCCGACCGTCTGCCACCGTCGGCCGGCCCGGGGGGTGTCGGCCGGCGGTGGGGGACCGCCGGGTGGGGGCGCGTCGACGGCGTGCGGATCCGGGGGTGTCGGCGGGCTCGGATCGGGTACGCCCGCGCCATGATTGTCCTGGCCCGGCGTCGGCCCGCCGCCCGCCCCCGGCCCGCGCGGCCCGGCCCGCTGCGGCCGGGCGGCCCGGTGTCGCGACCCACCGCGCGGCCCGGCGCCCGATGACCGGCGTCGCGACGCGATTTCCGTTCCGCTTCGATGCGGCGTTCCGGCCGATGCTGGCCCTGCTGGGGGTCCGTCCGGCGACGGCCTGGGTCGCCGTCAGCGAACGGGATCTGATGATCCGGTACGGGCCGTGGCGGCTGCGGACCGCCCGGGACAACGTCGTCGCCGTCGAGCTGAGCGGGCCGTACCGCTGGTGGCGGGCGATCGGCCCGCACCTGTCGCTGGCCGACGGCGGTGCGACCTTCGGCAGCAGTACGGCTGGCGGGATCTGTCTGCGCTTCGGCGTACCGGTGCCGGCGTTGCTGCCCGGCGGGCGGCTGCGGCACCCGGCGGCCACGGTGACCGTCACCGACCCACCCGCGCTGGCCCGGCTGCTCGCCGTCGCGGACCTGTCCTGAGCAGGCCGAACAGGTGGCCGGTTCCGCCGACCGGGCGCCGGGGCAGCGCCTACCGTCGGATCAGGACCTGTGAGGGTGGGACTGGCGATGGGTGACGAGCACCGGGCTAAACCACGACGCTGGAACGGACGCCGGCATACGCCGACCGGGCCGGACCCGGCACTGCGGGCGGCCCGCGATCCGGCCCGCCCGCACCGGGGCGGCCGGCAGGGTGTCGTGGTGCCCGAACGCGTGGCCACCCCGGCCCGCTCACTGTCGCCGACCAGCCCGTTGCGCCGGTGGCTCTTCCAGCACCAGGTGCAGCCGCCCGGCCCCGAGGCGATCGAAGGGCAGAGCCGTCGGCACGCCTGGTGGCAGGTGATGTGCCTGACCGGCGTGGACTACTTCTCCACGTTGTCGTACCTGCCGGGCATCGCGGCGGTGGCGGCCGGTGCGCTCTCCCCGTTGGCGACCCTGTTGATCGTCGCGCTCACTCTCTTCGGCATGCTGCCGATGTACCGGCGGGTGGCCCAGGAGAGCCCGCACGGTCAGGGTTCGGTGGCGATGCTGGAGCGGTTGTTGCCGTTCTGGCGGGGCAAGATCTTCGTCCTGGTGCTGCTCGGCTTCGTGGCCACCTCCTGGATCATCACGATCACCCTCTCCTCGGCCGACGCCACAGTGCACCTGTTGGAGAACCCGTACCTGCCGGACACGGTGCACGGGTCCCTGGTGCCGGTCGTGGTCACCGTGGTGCTGCTGCTGATCCTCGGCGGGGTGTTCCTGCTCGGATTCCGCGAGGCGGTGGTGGTGGCCATCCCGCTGGTCGCGGTCTTCCTGGTGCTCAACGCGGTGATCGTCGTGGTCGCGGTGGCCCGGATCGCCGCCGACCCGGGCATCGTGTCGGACTGGACGGCCGCGATCACCACGACCGGCGGGGGACCGGGCCACGTGCTGCTCACCGCGGTGCTGGCGTTCCCGCTGCTGGTGCTGGGGCTCTCCGGTTTCGAGACCGGGGTCAGCATGATGCCCCTGGTCGCGGCGGATGGTCCGGACCAGCAGGCCCGGCTCGCCGCCCGGATCCGCAACACGCGCCGACTGCTCACCACCGCCGCGTTGATCATGTCGGTGTACCTGATCTCGACGACCTTCGTGACCACGGCGCTCATCCCGAAGCAGGAGTTCGCGCCGGGCGGCGCCGCGAACGGGCGGGCGCTGGCCTTCCTGGCGCACACCTACCTGGGTGAGGTGTTCGGCAGTGTCTACGACGTGAGCAGTGTGCTCATCCTCTGGTTCGCCGGCGCGTCGGCCATGGCCGGCTTGATCAACATCGTGCCGCGCTACCTGCCGTCGTACGGGATGGCGCCGGAGTGGGCGCGGGCGGTGCGTCCCGTGGTGATCGTCTACACCGTCGTCAGCGTCGCCATCACGATCGCCTTCCGCGCCGACGTCAACGCCCAGGCCGGCGCGTACGCCACCGGGATCCTGGCGATGATGGTCTCCGGGGCGGTGGCGGTGACGATCTCCGCGGCCCGTCGCCACCGGCGCGCGTCGGCGATCGGCTTCACCGTGCTGACCCTGGTGCTGCTGTACGCGCTGCTGGAGAACGTCATCGAACAGCCGGACGGGATCACGATCTCCGCGCTGTTCATTCTCGGCATCATCGCGGTCTCATTGGTCTCCCGGGTCACCCGGACCACCGAGCTGCGGGCCGAGCGCATCGAGTTCGACGAACCGGCCCGTCGGTTCATCACCGAGTCGCTGGCGCACGACGGGCAGCTGCACCTGATCGCGAACAAGCGGCAGAAGGGTTCGGTGAAGGAGTACACGATCAAGGAGCGGGCGCAACGCGGGATGAACCCGGTGCCCGGCGCCGCGGACGTGCTGTTCCTGGAGATCGATGTGGTGGATCCGTCGGACTTCAGCCAGGTGCTGCGCGTCCACGGGATCGAGGTGGGCGGCTTCCGGGTGTTGCGGGCCAACAGTCCGGCCGCGCCCAACGCGATCGCCGCGATCCTGCTGGCCCTGCGGGACGCCACCGGGGTCCGGCCGCACGCGCACTTCGAGTGGTCGGAGGGGAGCCCGATCGCGCACCTGGCGCGCTACCTCATCCTGGGTCGGGGGGACACCCCGCCGGTGGTGCGGGAGATCATCCGACGCACCGAACGGGACCCGCTGCGCCGGCCCGGCATCCACGTCGGCGGGTGACGTCGATGCCGGTTTGCCGGTATTGAAGATGAAAGAGGGCACTATTCACGTTCACACCTTCCTGTCCGTATTGCGGACCTATCGTGACGTTTGGTGGTCGGCGAGCATGTCGAGCCCTCCGCGCCCGGATCGGCGCGGTCACGTCAGGTAGGCAGGAAGGTAGGCACCGTTGATGTCCACGTACCGAGAGGGAGACCGCGCGAGTCGACCCAGACGGCGGTCCCGATGGTTCTTAGCCGGCGGTTTACTGGCGGGGAGCCTGGTCGTGGGCGTGGCCGGAGCGGCTGCCGCCGCCGACCGCGCCCTCACCCTCCCAGGTCTGGCCCGACTGACCCCGGCGGCTGACGACGACCGCCGCGACGGCGACCGGCGGGCGACGCAGCAGGACCAGGACGGCCCGGAACAGGACCGTCCGAGCACCCCGGGCACCGGCAAGCGGGGGGTCGTGTCGGTGCCCTGCGACGCCGCGAAGCTGGTCGCGGCGCTGGTGACCGCCAACGCCGAGGGCGGCGGCGAACTCCGGCTCGCGCCCAAGTGCCGCTACACCCTCACCGAGGCGTTCCACGAGACCGACCAGTACGACGGCGGAATCCGCGACGCCCGGGAGGCGGCCGACGCGGCGGAGACCCCCGGTGACGCCGAGGCGCCGCCGCACAACCCGGCCGACGACACCGCCGGACTGCCGGTGATCTACCAGGCCATCACGATCGACGGCGCCGGCGCCACGATCGCCCGCGACGCCCAGGCCGCCCCGTTCCGCTTCTTCACCGTCCGCGACGGCGGCGAGCTGACCCTGCGGGACATGGAACTGCACAACGGCCGCTCGGCCATCGAGGGTGGCAGTGTGCACGTGGTGCACGGCGCCACCGCCGTGGTGGAACGGGTCACCGTCTCGCAGAGCACCTCGCTGTCGCCCGAGGGCGGCGGTGGCGGCATCTTCAACGACGGCAACATGGTGGTCACCGACTCCACGTTCGTCGGCAACAGCGCATCGGGCGCCGCGGGCAAGGGCGGGGGCCTGCTCAACGGTGGTGTCCTGACGCTGAAGCGTTCCGAGTTCCACCGCAACAGCGCCAACGGCTACGGCGGCGGGCTCGGCAACTACCGGGGTGCCGCCGACGTGGAGAGCGTCTCCTTCACCCAGAACAGCGCCGCCCAGGGGGGCGGGCTGGCCAGCTTCTCGGCCCGCACGAAGGTCTCCGACACCGAGCTGCTCAACAACACCGCCCAGGTCGGCGGCGGCGCCGCCAACTCCGACGCGGTGCTGGTGATGCGCACGATGACCATCCGGGGCAACACGTCCACTGTCAACGGCGGCGGCATCTCGACGGTGAAGGGCCTGACGCCGCTCGACGACAGCGTGGTCGAGGGCAACACCACCCACGGCCTGGGTGCCGGCATCTACGCCGAGAAGGCGAATCTGCTGGTGCGGGGCAGCGACGTGGTCCGCAACGAGGCGGTCGGCGCGGCGTCCCAGGGTGGCGGCATCTACGCCAACGCGGGCTCGGTGGCGATCTACACCAGCAAGGTCACCCACAACGCGTCGACGCTGAAGCCCGGTGGCGTCTTCGGCATGCACGCCCAGGTCAAGATCGACGATGAGAGCGTGGTCGTCGAGAACGAGCCGACCAACTGCGAGGGCTCCCAGGTGCCGATCGCGCACTGCTTCCGCTGAACGTCGACTCGCGCACCTCATCCCGAGAACGCGGACGAGCCGCCCCGGTGATCGGTCGGGGCGGCTCGCCCGTGCCCGCCCCGGTCAAACGCCGCCCGCCGACATCACCCCCGCCGCCCGCGGGCGTCACCCCATCGCACGTAGCCGGCCGGCGAGATCGCCGGCGAAGAAGTCGAGGAAGCCGTCCGGGTCGGGGCCGGCGTTCTGCAGCACGATGTGGTCGAAGCCGGCGTCGACGTACGACCGGACCTTGGCGACGTGCGGTTCCGGGTCCGGGCCGACGGCGAAGAGCTGCCGGATGTGCTTCTCCTCGACGTACGCGCTCGCCGCGTCGAAGTTGACCGGGTTCGGCAGCTCGCTCATCACCTTCCAGCCGGTCACCATCCACCGGCTCGTCTGCAACACCGCCTGCACCGCCTGCTGCTCGTCGGTGGCCCAGGCCACTGGCACCTCGGCGTAGCGCGGGCCGGCACCCTGCGCGCGTCGGTAGTGCTCGACGATCGACGCGTCCGCGTCGGTGGCGAACAGGCCGTCGCCCAACTCGGCGGCGAGCCGCGCCGACGCCTCACCGCTGGCCGCCACCGCGATCACGGGCAGGGTGTCCGGCAGGTCGAAGACCCGGGCGTCCTCCAGGTGCAGGTGCCGTCCCTCGTACGACTGGTAGCCGCCCTGCCAGAGCAGCCGGATGATCTCCAGCGCCTCGCGTAGTCGCTCGTGTCGGCCCCGCACGCTGGGGAAGCCCTGCCCGACCACGTGCTCGTTGAGCCGCTCGCCTGCGCCCACGCCCAGGGTGAACCGGCCGTCGGAGATCAGTGCCATGGTCGCCGCGGCCTGGGCGATGATCGCCGGGTGGTAGCGGACGGTCGGGCAGGTGACACCGGTGGCCAGACGCAGGGTGCTGGTTCTGGCCGCGATGGCGCCGAGCACGCTCCAGGTGAAGGACGAGTGCCCCTGTGCGTCCAGCCAGGGGTGGAAGTGGTCGCTCATCTCGACGAAGTCGAAGCCGGCCCGCTCGGCCAGGACGGCCTGGCGGATGATCTCCTGCGGGCCGTACCCCTCCGAGGCCAACTTGTAGCCGATCTGCATGCCCGCACTCCCGATCCGTTCGCTGACTGAGGCATCGGCGGTTCCCGGCCCCGGCGCGGACAAACGCCACAGGCCGCAAACCAGCCTCCTAGGATGCCGTAGGCGGTGTGCGGTGGACGACGGCAGGTCCCAAGGACCGCCTCCAGCCACCGGACACCGTCACCGCACCAGCAGATCGATGACGCCCGTCAGGTCCTCCTCGCCACCGCCCTTCGCCAGGCGGCGGCGCATCAGGTCGAAGTAGGGGCTGAGCAGTTCGGGGCTGACGCCCTGCTGCTCGGCGGTGCTCAGAAAGGTCGGCGTGCCCGCCACCTGCATGGCGAGAGGGGAGACGACTCCCTTGGTGTAGTCCCCGCTGCGCAGCTGGTCGGCGGTCTGGTGAACCGCCGGGACCATCGCGACGAGCCAGTCGGCGAGCAGTACGGCGAGCGCCGACGGGTCGATGTCCTCCCGGCGGATCAGGGCGAATGCGTGCGCGGCCCCGGCGAACATCCCGTACATGGCGCTGAGGAGAGCCACGTCGTGCAGGGCCGCGAAGCCCGCGTCCTCACCGACGTAGGTGGTGCCGACCGGAACGCCCAGCGTCTCCCGGTGCCGTTCGAACAGCGCTCGTGAGCCGCTGTAGAAGACGTAGCCGCCGGCCTCCGGGACGCCGACCATCGGTGGGACAGCCATGATTCCACCGTCCAGGTACCGCGCGCCGCGTCGGCGGGCCCACGCCGCGCGGGCGCGGGCCTGGGCAGGGGTGCTGGTGGTCAGGTTGACCAGATCCCGGCCGATCAGGTCCACGCCGGCCAGCACCTGGTCGACCGAGCTGTCGTCCAACAGGCAGACGACGACCAGGGTGCTCGCCGCGACCGCCTGTGCGGCGCTGCCCGCGACCCTTGCCCCTTCGGGCACGAGCGCTGCGGCGCGGGTCGGGGTGCGGTTCCAGACGGTGAGCGGGTAGCCGGCGACAAGCCAGGCTCGGGCAAGCGCGGTACCCATCGCGCCGAGTCCCAGCATCGTGACGGAGGGCTTCTCCACAGTGTTCGGTTCCATGCGGATTAGGCTGGTCACCAGCCCCCAGGTGATCAAGTACGCACGTCGAGGTGCGTGGTTACCCGGGGGTGAGCGAGCACGTCGGAGGGGTGGGTATGGCGACGGTGAACCGGCCGGGCACCGCGGACGGACACGCCTGCGGTATCGACACCGCGATGGAGGTGATCGGCGGCAAGTGGAAGGTGCTGATCCTCTGGGCGCTCCACGAGCACCCCCTGCGTCGCTTCGGCGAGCTGCGTCGACTGCTTCCGGGGATCACGGAGAAGGTGCTGGCCTCTCACCTACGGGAGATGGAGGCGGACGGCATCGTACGCCGCGTCTCCTACGACGAGGTGCCGCCCCGCGTCGAGTACTCGTTGACCGAGGACGGCACGCGCCTCAACGACGCCCTCGAGCCGCTGGCCGCCTGGGGACGCGATCGGTCGACCGTTCGACGGCCGGGGGAGGAGGCGGGCTAGTGCTCCGGAGCGACCTCGCCGAAAACTGCACCGGCCCGCGCCCCACCGCCGGGGGGCACGGGCCGGTCTACGTCTGTTGCCTACTTGGAAGGCTCGGGCAGCTTGCAGTCGACCTTCGGGTTGGCGCCGATGTAGTTCAGCGGCCCGGCCACGATCGTGACCAGGATGGTGCCGGCCTCGGCGCAGTTGGTGTCGTCACCGCTGTAGTAGCCGCGCTGGCCAGCGGCGATGGCGCCGATCACCAACCAGATCACGACGATGACTCCGAGAATCGAGGTGCCGCGCATCGCTGCCTCCTGAGGTATGTGGTGGATCTGAGGTGCAGCGGTTGTACCCAATCGGGTCGCGCCGCTAACTGTTGCGTGCTAAGGCCGCCTGCGGCGGATCCTCCGTCCGGCCGATGCCGTCCGCCGATGCGTACCGCCCGGGCATCCGCCGCCCGCACCGGGTAGCGCCTGTCGGCTATCGGATCGACGACCGACCTCGCCGTGATCGGGCTGAGTGGACGTAGAACTGCCTCACGGCCCCGCCGAGGAGGACTCATGGACGCCCCGACACCGCCCCTGTACATCGACCGCCCCGAGGACGTCGCGGTCGCGGCCCGCGCGCTCGCCGGCGGCGCGATCGTCGCGGCGGCGTTCGCCAACTTCTACGTCATCGTCGCCCGCCCGGACGCGGCCACCGTGCGCCGGGTCAACCTGGCCAAGGGTCGACCGGCCCACCAGGTCGGCAGCATCACCACAGCGATCGGCCGGATCCCGGGGATGTTCGACTGGACGCGGATCTCGCCCCGGCTGCCGGTCGGTCGGGTGCGCGCGCTGATGGACGCCCTCTACGGGGCCGGACCGTTCGGCTTCCGCGGGCCGGCCGCCGACCGGCTCCCCGACCACCTCACCCAGGTCGACCAGGGGATGCGGACCACCCAGGTGATCGCACCGGGGCTGACCTGCCCGTCCAACGCCCTCTTCGAGCGGGCGCTCGCCGAGACCGGCACGGATCACCTCTACATCACCTCGGCGAACCGGTCGCGGCACCTGACCGGCGCGGCTGAGGAACCGGCGCACTGGAAGGCGGGCGCCCTGGCCGCCGACTTCGCCCACCTCGACGATCTGGTGGTGCTTGTGCACCGGGACGAGGCCGCCGCCCGCGCCGCGTACCCGGGTTACCTCACCACCTCGGTCACCCTGCTCTCGTTCCACGCGCCGGAGGGTGACCTCGAAGAACCGCCGGTGCTCACGGTGGACCGGCACGGGTCGCTGCACCTGGACGACGTCCGCCGCGCCGCCGCGCCGCTGGGCCTGCAGGTGCGCCTGGCGGGCACCGCCCGGCAACGGTTGCAGGTCCGGGGGTACGCCGGGGCGCTGGTCTGAGCCGTTGCCGGCGATGCCCGCGGCCCGGCCGGCTTCAGTGCGGCGGTGACGGGGCCTCCGGTGGCTTGCCGTGACTGCGCCGGAAGTCCGCGTAGGCCACGCCGGCCAGCACCAGCAGCCCGCCGAGGGACGCGCAGGCCGGCGGCAGGTACAGCAGGGCGGGCGCGATGGTCAGCAGCGCCAGCACCCCACCGGGCCGGGACCAGGACACCCGGCTGAACACCTCGTACTCGAAACAGGCCCGGCCGGCCAGGAAGAGCGCCGGGCCGCCGAGGATCACCGCGAGCCAGGCCGGCGGCGTCCGCCCGGTCGGGTCGTGCAGCACCAGGTGGAAGCCGGATGCCGTGGTGACCACCCCGGCGATCATCAACAGATGGGTGTACGGCGCGCTGAACAGGAACTTGCTGGGGGAGCGGGCCGTCTGGATGGCGGTCGGCAGCAGTTCGCCGGACTTGTGCACGTAGATCCGCCAGAGCAGCAGCGTGGTCAGGAACGCCACAGCGAACGCGCCGATGTTCTCGGCCTCGGTGTGCTCCATGCTGGACATGGTGCCGATGGTCAGGATGGCGTCGCCGAGCGCGATGATGAAGAACTGCTGGTAGCGCTCGGAGAGATGTTCCGCGGTGACGTTGCGTTGCTGCTCCGGGACCACTCCCAGCCCCGGCACCGGGTACGCGAGCCGGAAGCCGAGGTAGTCGATGGCGAGCGCGGTGGCCCAGCAGGCGATCCGGGCGTCCTCGCTGACGAATGCGCCGATGAGCCACGGGATCGCCGACACCACGAACCACAGGAAGATGCGGGCCGCCCGCCGTTGGGTCTGTGGTTCGCGGCGTACCGCTGGCATCAGGAACAGTCCACGCCCCAGGTGGATCGCCACGTACGTGCCGGCGAAGACGATCCCTCGATTGTTGAACGCCTCCGGGATCGCCGTGGTCATCAGCAGCGCGCCGAACATCACGGCGCTGATCAGTAGCTTGATCGCGGTGCGTTCGGGGTTGTACATGTCGGTGACGAGCGTGGTGATCGCCCAGGTCCACCAGACGGCGGCCAACATGATCAGCGCCTCGGCGGCGCGGTGCCAGTCGAGCTGGTCGACCAGTCCCCGCGAGATGAGCGCGAGCGCGACCACGTACACCAGGTCGAAGAAGAGTTCGAGGAGGGTGACCCGGCGCGGGCCCTCCGGGTCGCGCACCGGTGGACCGCTGGCCCGTGGTGACCCGGGTTCCGGCGCGGGGAGGTGCACGGGATTCTCCTGCGGAACCGCTCGACTCGATGGACCTGTGGGTCCGCCTCAACGGACGGTAACGAGCGGGTGAGGGCACTGGCGCGCGTTCGCCCGCCCGTCCCCCGACCGGGTTGTGTCGGGCGGCTAGCCCGCCTGCGGGGATGTCGACGGCTTCTCGCCGCCGCGGGGGGCGGCGAGGGCGTCGACCAGGCGGCGGGCCGAGCCGGCCAGGTTCCATCGTTGGGCGAGTTCGAGCAGCCGGTCCGGGTCGGCCGGCGCGGTCGGCAGTGCGGTGGGCAGTTGCGGCAGTGGCACGTCCAGTGCGACCCGGACCACTGTCGGCGCGACGCCCAGGTAGTCGCGTGCCGCGACCAGCTTGGCGCGCAGGCCGGGCGCGAAGGACGAGTCGGAGTCGTCGAGCGCGGCCAGGATGCCGGCGATGCTGCCGTAGCGCTCGATCAGTCGGGCGGCGGTCTTCTCGCCGACGCCGGCCACTCCGGGCAGCCCGTCGCTCGGGTCGCCGCGCAGCGCGGCGAAGTCGGCGTACCGGTCGGCCGGTACGCCGTAGCGGGCCCGCACCGCGGCGTCGTCGCAGTCGTCGAGTTTGGCCACGCCGCGCCCGACGTAGAGCAGCCGGACCTCTCGGGCGTCGTCGACGAGCTGGAACAGGTCCCGGTCTCCGGAGACCACCTCGACCGGGCCGGGTTGGGTCACCGAGAGGGTGCCGAGCACGTCGTCGGCCTCGTAGCCGGTGGCGCCGACCGCGGTGATGCCCACCGCGGCGAGGACCTCCAGGATCATCGGGACCTGCGGGGAGAGGGTGTCCGGAACGATCTCGCCGCCCTGCGGGGCGACCCGGTGCGCCTTGTACGACGGCAGCAGGTCGACGCGCCACGCCGGGCGCCAGTCGTGGTCCAGGGCGCAGACCATCCGGTCGGCGCCGCGCACCCGGATCAGGGTGGCGAGCATGTCGAGGAAGCCGCGTACCGCGTTGACCGGGGTGCCGTCCTCGGCCTTGGCGGCGGACTCCGGAATGCCGAAGTAGGCCCGGAAGTAGAGGCTGGCTGCGTCGATCAGCAGGATCGGGGGTCGGTGTGCCACGCCGGACAGCCTGGCACAACCCTCTGACGATCGGGGGTACGCCCGGCCGTCGGTGGGGTCAGCGGCGCTCGTCGGGCTGGTAGACGGTCTCGCGGCGGGCCAGGTGCTGCACGATGTAGCTGGTCACCAGCAGCAGGATCGCGACCACCACCTCGACCCAGGCGGCGACGCCGTCGGCGACGGTGAGGCCGATGATCAGCAGGACCAGGCCGACGAGGGCGAGGACGCCGGCCCAGAGTTGGCGGCGGCGGCGTGTCGCGGCCTGGCTCGCCTGGTTCGCTGCCATGTCGGTCCTCCCGGTCGGGGAGTCCGGGCGGCTCCCCGCTTCCAGGCTAGGGGTCGCGGTGGCGTTCGATGAGGGAAACCGACGCGCGGGGGCGTGCCGGCACCCGGCCGTCGCCGCCCAGTCCGTTCCAATCCGGAACGGACTATAGTCGAGGCGGAACCAATGGAGGTGGACGGTGCGGCGGGAGGATCTTGCCGATGCGGACTGCGGCATCGCGCAGGCGCTGGGCGTGCTGGGGGACTGGTGGACCTTCCTCATCGTTCGCGACGTCGCCGGTGGCACGACCCGCTTCGACGGGCTCCAACGGGAGTTGGGCGTCAGCCGGCGGGCGCTGACCGAACGCCTCGCCGCGCTGGTCGAGCACGGTGTGCTGGAACGCAGACCGTATTCGGACCACCCGCCCCGCTACGACTATCTGCTCACCGCGCGGGGCGAGGGCCTGTTGCCGGTGCTGATCGCCATGCAGGACTGGGGGACGAGGTATCTCATGGGTGACGGTGATCTGACCGCTACCGCCGACGCCGGCTCGGCCGAGGCGCGCCGGGCACATGATCTGGTCGGCCGGCGGCTGCCCGAGATCGTCCTGCCTGCCGCCGACGGGCAGCCGGTCGCGCTGGCCGCGACGGACGCGTGGAGCGTCCTCTACCTGTTCCCGGGGGCGTACGCGCCGGGGACGCACGGCTACCCGCTCGGCTGGGCGGAGATTCCCGGTGCCCGGGGGTGCACGCTGGAGTCGACCACCTACGCCAGGCGTCACCCGGACTTCCAGGCCGCCGGTGTCCGGGTGTACGGCGTCAGCACCCAGCGGCCCGACCAGCTCGCCGCCTTCGCCGCGTACGCCGAGCTGCCGTTTCCCCTGCTGTCCGATGAGGATGGTCGGCTGGCGGCGGGGCTGCTGCTGCCGGTGTTCCGGGCGGGCGGGGTGAACCGGTTCAAGCGACTGACGTTGCTGGTCGACCCGACGGCGGTGGTGCGGGCGGTGCAGTTCCCGGTCACCGACCCGGCCGGCTCGGTGCAGGAGATGCTGACAGTGGTCCGTGAGCTCGCCGGGGCCCCCGACTGACGCGGTGGCGTCGATCGGGAGCCCCGGGGCAACAGCCTGCGGGCGTGGCGTCAGGCCGGGAGCGTCCAGCGTTGGTTGGCGCCGGCGAAGCAGTCCCAGATCTGCAGCCGGGTGCCGTCGGCGGAGCTGTTGTCGGTGGCGTCGAGGCACTTGTTCGACTGCGGGTTGCGCAGCGTCCCGTTGGACTGCGCCTGCCAGACCTGCGCGCCGCTACCGTTGCAGTCCCAGAGTTGGACCTTCGCGCCGTTGGCGGTGGAGCCGCTGGCGATGTCGGCGCACTTGCCGAGGGCGCGCAGCGTGCTGTCGCTGGCCACGGTCCAGGTCTGCGCGTTGGTGCCGTTGCAGGTCCAGAGCTGGATGGCGGCGCCGTTGGCGGTGCTGGCCGAGGCCACGTCGACGCACTTGCCGCCGATCCCGGTGATCCGGCCGGTACGACCGGTCGGCGGCGGGGTGGTGCCGCCCATGATCGTGTCGTACATGGCGCTGACCAGTGAGGTCGAGCCGGTGGTGTCCTGCGACAGCTCCCAGTTCATCACGCCGCCGGCGTTTGCGAGGGCCCACTGCGTCTTGCGCTTGACCGTCGGGACACCGTTGTAGCACTGCTGGGCCCCGCCGGCGGTGGTGCAGTCCCGGTTGGCGTTCGCCGGGTCCAGCGCGACCAGCGCCGAGTAGGTGTAGTAGCCGGGACGGCTGTAGAACGGGATGCCGAGGACGGCCTTGCTGGCCGGCAGGCCGCGGGCCTTCCACAGGTTGACGCTGTTGATCGACCAGTCGTAGTTCGAGTGCGGGCTGCCGCCGTCGTACGCCATGATGTTGAGCCAGTCGACCTGGTTGAACACGGCCGGCTGCACGCCGTCGACGGAGTAACCCTCGGAGACCACGGCGGCGGTGAGCAGCTTGCCGCGACTGTGCATGGCGGTGCCGAGCTGCGTCATGAGCGCCGTGTAGTTGTTCGCCGAGGCGCCCGGGTCGGGGTATTCCCAGTCCATGTCGACGCCGTCGAGGTTGTACTGGTTGACGAAGTTGACCAGGTTGTTGACGAAGGTGGTCCGGCTGCCGGAGTTGGCCGCGAGGGCCTCGAAGGCCGAGTCGTTGCCGTCGTTCCAGCCGCCGACCGCGATGGACACCTTGACGTTGTTGGCGTGTGCCTGGGAGACCAGCGAGGAGAGTTTGCTCGGGTTTTCCACCGCGCGCAGGCTGCCGTCGTTGTTGGGCAGCACGAACGCGTAGTTGATGTGGGTGAGCTTGTTGTACTGGATGGTGTTGACGTTGCCGGCCCAGGAGGGCATGTAGCCGACGCTCTTGAAGTTGTTCGGCAGCACCACGGCCTGCGCGGCGGTGGAGGTGACGGTGAGGGTGGCACCGGCCGTGGCCAGCGCGAGGAGGCCGGCGGCGAGGGCGCGGCGTAGTGGTGAGGACATCGGGGGCCTTCCCGTGGGCGGGGGACGACACCCGCCCGCGCGGGGTGACGCGGGCGGGGAGTGCGGGACGCAGGTACGGGTGGGCCTCGAGGCAGCCAAATCTTAAAGAGTGTTAACTGTCCGAGTCAATCAACATCGATGGATTTCCGGCCGAGCGGTGCCGATAGGGAGTTTGCCCAAACGACCGTTAAGCTGACGGGGTGGGAATCGACGAGCTGTATCCGCCCGATCGGCTGATCGCCGCGCAGCGCGCCACGGCCGCCGCCGGTCTGGACGCCCTGCTGCTCACCCCCGGTTCCGACCTGCGGTACCTGACCGGGTACGACGCCCACGCGGGGGAGCGGCTGACCTGCCTGGTACTGCCCGCCGAGGGCGAGCCGACCCTGATCGTGCCGAGGCTGGAACGCCCCGCGGCGGAGGCGGCCCCGAACACCGGGGTGCGCATCGTCGACCACGTCGACGGCAGCGACCCGTACCCCCTGGTCGTGGCCGCCCTCGACGGCCCGGTCGCGGCGGTCGGGCTCGCCGACCGGATGTGGGCCGAGCAGGTCCTCGGCCTGCGCGCGGCGCTGCCCGACGCCGCGCAACGCCTCGCCGGGGAGGTGCTGCGTGAGCTGCGGATCCGCAAGTCCCCGGCGGAGATCGCGGCGCTCGCCGAGGCCGGCGCGGCGATCGACGAGGTGCACCTGCGGATGGGCGAGTGGCTGCGCCCCGGGCGCACCGAGGCCGAGGTCGGCACCGACATCGCCGCGGCGATCCGCGCCGCCGGGCACGTCAGCGTCGACTTCGTCATCGTGGCGGCCGGGCCGAACGGGGCCAGCCCGCACCACGGCACCTCCGACCGGCCGATCGGCGCCGGCGAGCCGGTGGTGGTCGACATCGGCGGCACGATGCCGTCGGGCTACCGCTCGGACTGCACCCGCACCTATCTGGTGGGTGGGCCGGCGCCGGCCGACTTCCTGGACTACTACGCGGTGCTGCGCGACGCCCAGCGCGCCGCTGTCGAGGCGGTGCGACCCGGAATCACCGGCGCGGCGGCCGACGCGGCGGCCCGGGAGCCGATCGCCGCCGCCGGCTACGGGCCCGCCTTCCTGCACCGCACCGGCCACGGCATCGGGCTCGACGGGCACGAGGAGCCGTACCTGGTGGACGGCAACGACCGGCCCTTGGAGGCCGGGATGGCGTTCTCCATCGAACCGGGCATCTATCTGGCGGGCCGGCACGGCGCCCGTATCGAGGACATCGTCGTCTGCACAACGGACGGCGTGCAACGGCTCAACACCACCCCCACGGAGCTCATCGCGCTATGACTGTCGACCGGATCCTGCCCACCGACGAGGCCCACGACCTGCTGGGTCTCGCCACCGAGCTCGCCGACCGCGAGCTCGCGCCGAAGGCCGCGGCCTTCGAGGAACGCGCCGAGTTCCCCCGCGAGGTGCTGCGGACGCTGGGCCGCGCCGGGCTGCTCGGCCTGCCGTACCCGGAGGAGTACGGCGGCGCGGCGCAGCCGTACGAGGTGTACCTGCAGGTGTTGGAGATCCTGGCCAGCCGTTGGCTCGCGGTCGCCGAGGCGGTCAGCGTGCACACCCTGTCCTGCTATCCGGTGGCGGCGTTCGGCAGCGACGAGCAGCGCAAGCTGCTGCCGGACATGCTCGGTGGCGAGTTGCTGGGCGCGTACTGCCTCTCCGAGCCGCAGGGTGGCTCGGACGCGGCGGCGCTGAGCACCCGGGCCGAGCGCGACGGGGACGCGTACCTGGTCTCCGGCACCAAGGCGTGGATCACCCACGCCCGGACGGCCGACTTCTACAACGTCTTCTGCCGCACCGGCGGGCCCGGCCCGAAGGGGATCTCCTGCCTGGTCGTCGACGCGGGCACGGCGGGCATCACCCCGCAGGCGGCGGAGCGGACGATGGGGCTGCGCGCCTCTCCGGTGGCGCAGATCGCCTTCGACGAGGCCCGGGTGCCGGCGGACCGGCTGATCGGCGGCGAGGGGATGGGCTTCACCATCGCGATGTCCGCGCTGGACTCCGGTCGGCTGGGCATCGCGGCGTGCGCGGTCGGACTGGCCCAGGCCGCCCTGGACTACGCGGTCTCCTACGCCCGGGAGCGGCAGCAGTTCGGGCGCTCCATCATCGACTTCCAGGGGCTGGGGTTCCTCCTCGCCGACGCGGCCACCCAGATCTCCGCCGCCCGCGCGCTGACCCTGGCGGCGGCCCGGCTGCGCGACGCCGGCCGCCCGTACGCGATCGAGGCGGCCAAGGCGAAGCTCTTCGCCACCGACATGGCGATGCGGGTGACCACCGACGCGGTGCAGGTGCTCGGCGGCGCGGGGTACGTGGCCGACCACCCGGTGGAGCGGTACATGCGCGAGGCGAAGGTGTTGCAGATCGTGGAGGGCACCAACCAGATCCAGCGGATGGTGATCTCCCGGGCCCTCGCGAAGGGCTGACGGCGGCGCCCAGTGGCGCGGTCGCGGTGGGTGCGTCACGGCCTGTCGCGGTCCGCCACCCGGGTACCGCGTCGCCGTGCGACGATTTTCCCGGTAGGTTGCACGCCGTGGAGGAGATCGACCGCGCTATTGTCGCCGCGCTGACCGCCGACGGCCGTCTGTCGTACACCGACCTGGCCGAGCGGGTGGGGCTGTCGGTGTCCGCGGTGCACCAGCGGGTCCGCCGGCTGGAGCAGCGCGGAGTGATCAAGGGGTACGCCGCCCGGGTGTCGTTCGAGGCGTTGGATCTGCCGCTGACCGCGTTCGTGGCGATCCGGCCGTTCGATCCGTCGCAGCCGGACGACGCCCCGGAGCGGCTGGCCCACCTGCCGGAGATCGATTCGTGCTACTCGGTGGCGGGGGAGGACTTCTACCTGCTGCTGGTGCGGGTGGCCAGCCCCACCGACCTGGAGCGGGTGCTGCAGGAGATCCGCACCTCGGCGAACGTCACCACCCGCACGACCGTGGTGTTGTCCACGCCGTACGAGAACCGGCCGCCGAAGATCAACGCTGCGGCACCGAGTCGGTCGCGGTCCCGGGCGCCGGAGGAGCCGGCTGGTTCCACCGCAGGATGACCTGCCGGCCGTGTTCGTGGCCGAGCGCGCTGACCGTGGCGGTGTCCAGGCGTAGCCGCCCACCGGCGGACGGTGGCATGCCGATCCAGCGGGCGCCGAGCACCCGCAGGCTGTGCGCGTGCCCGACCAGCGCGACGGTGCCCCGGTCGAGCAGCGGGGTGACGCGGGCCAGCACCCGGTCGAGGCGTTGGCCCACCTGCGCGGGGGACTCCCCGCCGGGGCAGCCGTCGGTCCAGATGTTCCAGTGCGGATCGTCGTCGTGGATGTCGACGGTGGTGCGGCCCTCGTACTCGCCGTAGTTCCACTCGCTGAGGTCCTCGTCGACGCTGTCGACGGTGAGCCCGGCCAGCTGCGCGGTGCGCAGCGCCCGGGAGCGGGGGCTGGCCAGCACGGTGACGAAGCGCCGGGCGGCCAGGAACGCGGCCAGCGTGCGGGCCTGTCGCTCGCCGTCGGGGGTCAGCTCCAGGTCGGTGTACGAGGTGTGCCGGTGGCTGGCGCTCCAGGTGGTCTCGCCGTGCCGGATCAGCAGGAGCTCTCCCATGCGGCCAGTTAACCATCGTGGGACTGCCCCGACAGTCGACCCCACCACAACCTATCTTCCTAGGACGCCTTACGGGGTGTGCCGACCGGCACCACCGGTTTCAGCACCCGGAGACCGGGCACACGAGCCAGGACAACCGCCAGACCGAGGAGGCGCGATGAGCTTCACCGAGAAGGCAAAGAACAAGGTTGAGCAGATGGCCGGCGCCGCGAGGGAGCGCGTCGGCGATATGACCGACAACGAGCGGATGCGTGGCGAGGGCGCCAACCAGCAGAGCGACGCGCGCGCCAAGCAGGCCGGTCAGAACGTCAAGGACGCGGGTCGCAACGTGAAGGACTCGTTCACGAAGTGACCTGAGCGGTTCGCGGGTCCCCGGGCGGCGATGCGCCCGGGGACCCGTCGTGCTGTGGGCGTTCACGACGAAACCGCAGGGGGCAGTGAACGGCTTTCGCGTTTGCGATGATCTGCGGCGTGATCCGATCTGGGCTTCGCCCGTTAACTGGCGTACTGGTCGTGGCGGCCATTCTTGGCGGTGCCGGGTGTGAAGCGTCCCGGGTGCCTCCCTCGGGCCAGCCGGTCTTCGTCGGCTCGTCCGCGTCGTCGAACCCATCCGCGCCGTCGGTCGCTGCCTCTTCGGTGGGGCCGTCCGCAGGTGCCGACCCGGCTGTTCCGTCGGCCGGTGTCCCGTCGCCGTCGGCGGTTGCCTCGGTGCCGGGCGCGACGCCGACCGGCACCAGGGCGCCGGTGGTGAACAACGGGCCGCGGACCGGTAACAAGGTCGCGTTGACCTTCGACGCGGACATGACCGACGCCATGCTTGCCAGTCTGCGGGCCGGTCGGGTGAAGTCGTACGCCAACCTGCACATCCTCGACCTGCTGGAACGGGAGCAGGTGCCGGCGACGTTCTTCCTCACCGGAAAGTGGGTGCGGCGCTATCCGGACGTGACCCGGCGGATCGCCGACAACCCGCGCTTCGAACTGGCCAACCACACCTACGGGCACGCGGCGTTCACCACTGACTGCTACGACCTGCCCGCACTGCCGGTCGACGAACTGGCCCGGGACGTGGCGAAGACCTTCGAGGTGATCAAGCCGTACGGGGGTCGGCAGACCCGCTACTTCCGCTTTCCAGGGCTCTGCCACGACGCGGCGGCGTTGGAGGCGTTGGCGCCGTTGGGTGTGACGGTTGTCGACGGGGACGTGGTCAGCGGTGATCCGTTCGCGACCGCGTGGAAGCCGTTGGTGCGCGCGGTGCTGGACCATGTCCGCCCCGGATCCGTGGTGATCATGCATGTGACCGAGGCGAACGCGGCGATGACCGACGAGGCGTTGCCGCACATCCTGGCCGGGTTGCGCAAGCGAGGGCTGGTGCCGGCGCCGTTGTCCGAGGTACTGGGTGAGGCCTGACCGGTGCGCTGACGTCGATTTAGGCGCGCAGGGTGTCGGTCACGAGCATGAGCACCACGACGCCGGTGACGGCGACGAGTTGGGCGGGGGCGGCCAGGGCAGGGCCGACGGCGGTGGTTGCCAGCGCCGCTAGCGCGGTGGTGGGTCGGCTGAGGGGGAGGGGGAGTCGCAGGGCGCGGCGGGTGGCGGTGATGCCGATCAGGTAGAGCGCGACGCCACCACTGAGGGCGAGGGCGGCACCGGGGGTAGCTGGCTCATCGGGATGGGCGACGGCGGCGTGCAGGCCACTGACGGTGGCGATGACCCCGATCAGCAACAGGAAGTGGGGGAGGACGTAGGCGCGGGCTGCCAGCCGGGTGCGAGTGGCCGGTGCGGCGGCGGCGAGGGCAGCTTCGGCGGGTCGCGTGTCGGTGAAGTACGTCCACCACAGGGCGACGGGTAGGGCGAGGGCGAGCACGATCGCGGCGGCCTTTCCGGCGGTGAGATCTTCGGTCGGTACGCCCATGCCGATGGCGACGACGGATTCGCCGAGGGCGACGATGACGAGCAGGCCGTGTCGCTCGACGAAGTGCGCCGGTCGCAGGTGGAAGGCTGCGGGAGCGCCGGTCCAGGAGAGGCGGGGGAGCAGGTAGGGCAGGACGGACTGGGTGAAGACGGCGGCGGCCCAGAGTGCGGGCACGGCGGGGCCGGTGAACGCGGCGGCGGCCAGGACGAGGAGCGCGGCGGCGATGTTGTAGGGAGCGAGTCGGAGTGCGCCGCTGCGGGCGTCGGAGTGAAGGAACAGGATGAGGTGGACGGCGACGACGACGAGGTAGCCGACGGCGAAGAGAGCGCCGGTGCGGGTGAGGGCGTCGGGTAGTGCGACGGCGGTGAGCAGGAAGCCGGCCATGCCGGTGAAGAGCATCAGCCTGGTGGCGTTCCGTCGGGGTGGCAGGTGGTTGTTGAGCCAGGCGTAGCCGGTGTAGAGGTACCAGAGCAGGCCGAAGATCAGGGCGCTGCTTCCGAATCCAGCCCAGTTGCTGTGGGTTTCGAGGGCGCTGGCAAGTTGGGTGACGGTGAGCACGAACACGACGTCGAAAAAGACTTCGTCGAGCGTGACCCCGTCGGCCGTGCCCGTTTCGGGCGCTGTCCTCGGGTGTCCCATGGTGGTGGACGCTAGCCGCAGGCGGTGCACGGCATTCGCGGGTTGGTGATTCTCCTGGGGAGTGCCTGTGGACTGTCACGGTTGGGGGCGCACCGGACATGGAGTGGGTGTGAGCCCCGGGACAGAGCAGGACGAGGACCGATTCCGGCGGGCGTACGCCGAGGATTTCGAGTCGCTGTTGGCGTACGCGTTGCGGCGGGTCGCGCATCCGGAGGACGCGGCGGACGTGGTCGCGGAGACCTTCCTGGTGGCGTGGCGTCGCCGGCAGGACATTCCGGTTGCCGGTGCGGCCCGGCTGTGGCTGTACGGGGTCGCGCGGCGGGTGCTGGCGAATCATCACCGTGGGGGTGTTCGCCGGCAGCGCCTCGGTGAGCGGTTACGCCAGCAGATTGCCGCGTCGGTGACCGATCCGGGCAGTGAGGTGCCGGAGCGGCTTGCCGTTCGGGCGGCCCTGTCGGGTCTGGCCGAGATGGACCGGGAGGTGCTGATGCTGACGGTGTGGGAGGGGCTGCAGCCGCATGAGGTGGCCGCGGTGCTGGGCGTGTCCGCCGCGGCGGTCCGGACCCGGTTGTCGCGGGCGCGGGTGAGGTTGCGGGCGTTGGTCGGCGACGATCCGGGGCCGCCCGGACATGTACTCGACGTACTGACCGCATCCACCCGCAAGGAGGACTGATGAGCACGGAGGAGCGTGTCGACCAGCTGGTTCGGGATGCCGACCCGGGTGGGCTCGGGATGTTGGGGGACCTCGGTGGGGTGAAGCAGACCCTTCTGGAGGACATCGTGTCCGAGTCGTTGGTTCGGCGTACCGTCGGGTCGGCGCCGCGGCGGTTGTGGGTGCGTCGCTTCGCGGGCGTCATGACGGCGGCGGCCGTGCTCGTGAGCATCGTGCCGGCGTCCATGGTGTTGCGGGGGCAGGGCGAGGACGACGCGGTCTCGCCGCTCGTCAGCGCGGGTGCGCGAGCCGGGGCCGTTTTTCCGCCGTCGGCGGTGGAGGCGGCGGAGAGGAGCCCGCGGTTACTGGTCGACCAGACCGGTTGGACGGTGGCGGCGCTGTCCGAGTTCTCCCAGGACTATGGCACTGTCAGGTTTCGCCGGGGTGCGCGGGAACTGGAGATGAACTGGTATCCGGCGTCCGTGTACGCGGACCGGTATGCCAATCAGCGCGAGACGGGGCCGGGAAGGTCGGTGCGGGTGGACGGTTGGCCGGCTGATGTGTTCCAGAGCCTCAGCGGTGATTTCACGGTGCTGTTGCGTCCCCGCGACGACCTGGTCGTGGAGATCAAGTCCTCCGAGAACTGGTCGCGGAAGGACCTGGACCGGGTTCTCGCGGCCATCGTTCGGGTGGATGCGCGGACGTGGTTGGCGGTGCTTCCGGCGGAGATGGTCGTGCCGGTGCGGGAGCGGGCGGCGAAGGTGCTCGCCGACGTGCCGTTGCCGCCGGGGTTCGATATGGCCGCGCTGGAGGAGATCGGGGTCAGCGACTCGTACCAGTTCAGCGTGGGGGTGACGTCCCGGGTGGGTTGCGGGTGGATTGAGCAGTGGCGGCGGGCGACAGCGGGCGGGGATGAGGAGGCGGCACGGCAGGCCGCTGAGGCGCTGCGGGGGAGTCACGGCTGGCGGGTGCTGCGGGACATGGATCAGGCCGGTGACTGGCCGGAGGTGTTCTGGAGGTACGCCGACGAGGTCGCGGCGGGGACGTCGCCGACAGGGTACGTCGAGGCCCTGGGCTGCCGGTGACGGGAACGGCGACACCCCCGGGCAGTCTGCTCGGGGGTGTCGCCGTTGGTGGGTCAGTCGTCGCGGTGGTCGTTCCACCACTGCTGGCCGCCCTCGGGGAGGGTGTCGATCGGGTCGTAGTAGGCGTAGCGCTTGTTGAGCGCCTCCAGGTCGGCGGACTCGATGGAGGTGCGGTAGTTCTTGGTCCAGTAGGAGATGCCGCGCTCGCGGTCGTAGTCGGTGAGCATGTGCACCCAGCGCTTGCCGACGAACGGGACGTCGCAGACGATCCGGGGGGTGGCGTAGCCGGGGAGGTAGCCCATGATGTCGTGCTGGAGCTGCTGGGCGTGCCAGACCGGGACCCGCCAGTGTTCGGCGTTGGGGATCATGTCGCACATGTAGAAGTAGTACGGCAGGATCCCGGCTTCGCCTTGCAGGGCGAAGCAGAGGTCGAGCAGTTCCGGGGTGGTGGCGTTGACGCCGCGCATGAGGACGCCCTGGTTGCGGACGTCGCGGACGCCGACGTCGAGGGCGGTCTGGGCGGCCTTGGCGACCAGTGGGGTGAGCGACTGGGCGTGGTTGACGTGGGTGTGGATGGCGAGGTTGACGCCGCGGCGGGCGGCGGTGCGGGCGACGCGCTCCAGGCCTTCGACGACGTCGGGTTGCAGCCAGTGCTGGGGGAGGCCCATGAGGGCTTTGGTGGCGAGCCGGATGTCGCGGACCGTCTCCAGTTCCAGCAGGCGCATGAGGTACGACTCGAGGTTGCGCCAGGGGACGTTGGCCACGTCGCCGCCGGAGACGACCACGTCGCGGACGCCGGGGTGAGCCTTGAGGTAGGCGATGTGGGCGTCGTAGCGGTCGACGGGCTTGAGGGTGAGCTTGAGTTTGTCGACGGCGGGGGTGGAGTTGCCGACGAGGTCCATCCGGGTGCAGTGCCCGCAGTACTGGGGGCAGGTGGAGAGCAGCTCGGCGAGGACCTTGGTGGGGTAGCGGTGGGTGAGCCCTTCGGCGACCCACATGTCGTGTTCGTGGAGGCTGTCGCGGCTGGCGTAGGGGTGTGAGGGCCAGTCGGTGCGGCGGTCGGAGGCGACCGGGATCATGTAGCGGCGGATGGGGTCGGCGAGCAGTGCCTCGGTGGTGGGGGTCGCGAACGGCACCATCGTGTTGATCATCTGGGGTGGCACCAGCATGGACATGGTGGCCAGGGCCTTCTGGTCGGCCTCGAGGTCGGCGTAGAAGGTCTCGTCGATCAGGTCGCCGAAGACGGTGCGGAGCTGCTTGATGTTCTTGACGCAGTTGACGCGCTGCCACTGGGCGGATTCCCACTGGTCGCGGGTGATGTGGCGCCAGCCGGGGAAGCGGGTCCAGTCCGGTTCGACCAGGGGGCGGCGGTGGTATTCGTAGGGCTGCCCGGCGGTCGGTGCGGCGACCGGGGCGTGACGGGGGTGCGGGATGGTGTGGGTCACGGCCCCTCCTCGGTGGTGCGGCTGATCATCGAAGCCCGAAGGCTACTGGAAAATATTCGGTACAGAAACTAGTCTGCCGTAAGTTTTCCCGTTACGCGAGCCTTGACCGGGGCTTCGGGCGGCTGGACAGGGGGAGGTCGGTGTGACGTCACCGGTGGGACTGCACCGCGTCGTGCAACCGGCGGGGGTGCTGCCGCAGGCGGCTTGGCGGCTGGACACGTCGGCGGTGATCGCGCCGAACGAGGTGCGGATCCGGGTGCAGCGGCTCAACCTGGACGCGGCGAGCTTCCGGCAGTTGTCGGAGAAGCACGGCGGTGACGGTGACGCGGTCCGCGCCGAGGTGCTGGAGATCATCGCGACCCGGGGGAAGATGCAGAACCCGGTGACCGGGTCGGGTGGGATGTTGATCGGCACTGTCGAGGAGGCCGGTCGGCGCTCCCCGTTGGGGCTCAGGGCGGGCCAGCGGGTCGCCACCCTGGTGTCGTTGACGTTGACGCCGTTGGTGATCACCGACGGGTTGGCCCGTTGGGACGGGCGCAGCGAGCAGGTGCCGTGCGACGGGTGGGCGATCCTGTTCGCGCGGTCCATCGCCGCGGTGCTGCCCGAGGACGAGGACCCGCAGTTGTCCCTGGCCGTGCTGGACGTGTGCGGGGCGCCCGCGCTGACCGCCCGGGTGGTGTCGCGCTACGTCGAGGACCGCCGGCGCGCCGGTGACCCGTCGCCGGTGCGGGTCGCGGTGATCGGTGGAGCGGGCAAGAGCGGGTCGCTGTCGCTGGCTGCGGCGCGGCGCGCGGGCGCCGCCCGTACCGTCGGGGTGGTGCCGGTGGCGGCGGAGCGCGACGCGCTGACGGCCGCCGGTCTGGCGTCGGTGGTGGCGTTGGCAGACGCCCGCGACCCGGTGGGGTTGTCCACGGCGGTGACCACCGCGCTGGGTGCCCCGGCGGACGTGACGGTGGTCTGCGTGGACGTGCCGGGGTGTGAGCACGGGGCGGTGTTGGCCACCGCGGACGGCGGCACGGTGATTTTCTTCTCGATGGCGACGAGCTTCTCCGCTGCGGCGTTGGGTGCGGAGGGGTTGGCGGCGGACGTGACGATGTTGGTCGGCAACGGGTACGTGCCGGGGCACGCGGAGCTGGCGTTGGGGTTGTTGCGGGCCGAGCCGGGGGTGCGTCAGCTGTTCGCGGCGCGGGTCGCGGCAGACTGAGGTCATGACGAACCCCTCGACGTTGTATCGCGGCGGCGTGCTGCACTGCCCCGCCGACCCGAGTGCGACCGCGCTGCTGGTGTCCGGTGGGCGGATCGCCTGGTTGGGCACCGATGGTGACGCGCCGTCGGCCGACCGGGTGGTGGACCTGGGTGGGGCGCTGGTGACGCCGGCGTTCGTGGACGCGCACGTGCACGCCACCGACACCGGGTTGGCGTTGTCCGGGCTGGAGTTGTCGCGGGTGCGCTCGGCCGGGCAGCTGCTCGACGCGGTGGCCGGGTTCGCGGCGGGTCTGCCGGCGGACGCGGTGGTGCTGGGGCACGGCTGGGACGAGTCGGGTTGGTCGGATCCGACGTTGCCGGACGCGGCGGTGTTGGACCGGGCGGCCGGTGGCCGGCGGGTGTACCTGTCGCAGGCGTCGATCCATTCGGCGTTGGTGTCCTCGGCGATGCTGTCGGCGTGTCCGCAGGCGGCGACCGAGGCCGGGTACGACGCGTCGGGGTGGTTGCGGCGCGACGCGCACCATGTGGTGCGGGCGGCCGCGCAGGGGTCGGTGAGTCGGGCGCAGCGGGTCGCGGCGCAGCGGGTGGCGTTGGCGCACGCGGCGTCGTTGGGCATCGCGGCGGTGCACGAGTGCGGTGGTCCGGAGATCTCCGACGAGGAGGACTTCACCGGTCTGCTGGGCATCTCCGGGGCGGGGTTGCCGGAGGTGTACGGGTACTGGGGTGAGCTGGGTGGCGCGGCGCGGGCCCGGGAGTTGGGTGCGGTGGGCGCCGGTGGGGACCTGTTCGCCGACGGGGCGTTGGGGTCGCGGACGGCGCACGTGTCGCAGCCGTACGGCGACGGTGACGGGTGCGGGCACGGGTACCTGAGCGCCGAGCAGGTCCGCGATCACCTGCTGGACTGTGCGGCGCACGGCCTGCAGGGAGGGTTCCACGCCATCGGTGACGCGGCGATCGGCACGGTCCTGGACGGGTTCGCGGCGGCGGCGCGGACGGTGGGGGTGGAGCGGTTGCGGGCGGCCCGGCACCGCATCGAGCACGCGGAGATCATGAACAAGCGGTTGATCGCGCGGTTCGTGGAGTACGGGGTGGTGGCGAGCATGCAGCCGGCGTTCGACCGGTTGTGGGGTGGCGCGGGTCGGATGTACGAGGCGCGGTTGGGGTTGGACCGGTCGTTGGAGTCGAACCCGATGGGTGCGATGCACTCGGTGGGGGTGGCGTTGGCGTTCGGGTCGGATTCGCCGGTGACGCCGCTGGACCCGTGGGGGTCGGTGCGGGCGGCGGCGGCGCACCACAACCCGGCGCAGCGGATGGGGGTGCGCTCGGCGTTCGCGGCGCACACCCGGGGTGGGTGGCGGGCGGTGCACCTGGACGTCGAGGGGGTTCTGGCGTTGGGTGCGCCGGCGACGTTCGCGGTGTGGTCGACACCGGCGGGGGTGCAGCGGGGTCTGCCGGTGTTGCTGGCCGAGGACCCGGAGCAGTGGGGTCCGGACGACCCGACGCCGCTGCCGGTGTGTCGGCGTCTGGTGCTGCGCGGTGAGGTCATCTACGAGGAAGGGTCGTCGTGAGCGAGCAGATGAGCGGTGTGGCGTGACCGGCAAGCTTGATCTTGATCCGGTGTTGGTGGCGCGGGCGCGGGAGTTGGCGCGTCGGGCCGGGCAGCCGGTGGTGGACCTGGCCCGCAGCCACACCACCGTGTCGGTGGAGCGGGCGGTGCTGCGGTTGGCCGGCGTGAGCGGCGCCGACCCGGACGGCATCCCGTGGGTGAACCGGCTCGTCGACGCGGTCGCCGCGGACGTCGGGTTGGGTCACGGGGTCGCGGTGCCGGTGTTCGACGCCCTGGCCCGTGAGGGCGGCACCGATGTGACGTTGCTGGCGCAGAAGGCCGCGGCCGGGTCGGTGCGGTTCACCCAGCCGACCGGGCGGGCCGCGACGGCGGCCCGGTCGGCGGCGCGCAGGGCGGTCGGCGCGGGCATCCGGCGCATCGACCGGCGGCGCGCCGAACGGGACCGGCTCATCAAGCGGCACGGGGACCCGAAGCAGCGGCCGTGGATCTACCTGATCGTGGCGACCGGCGACATCTACGAGGACATCCCGCAGGCGCAGGCGGCGGCGCGGGCCGGCGCGGACGTGATCGCGGTGATCCGCTCCACCGGGCAGTCCCTGCTGGACTACGTGCCCGAGGGCGCGACCCGGGAGGGTTTCGCCGGCACGTACGCCACGCAGGAGAACTTCCGGTTGATGCGCGCGGCGTTGGACGAGTCGTCGAAGGAGTTGGGCCGCTACGTGCGGTTGACCAACTACGCGTCGGGGTTGTGCATGCCGGAGATGGCGACCCTGGCCGGGTTGGAACGCCTCGACATGATGTTGAACGATTCGATGTACGGGATCCTGTTCCGCGACATCAACCCGGTGCGTACGTTCGTCGACCAGCGGTTCTCCCGGCAGGTCCACGCCCGCGCCGGGATCATCATCAACACCGGTGAGGACAACTACCTGACCACCGCCGACGCCGTCGACGAGGCGCACACGGTGACGGTGTCGCAGCTGCTCAACGAGTTCTTCGCGCACGAGGCGGGGTTGGCGGACTGGCAGTTGGGTCTGGGCCACGCGTTCGAGATCAACCCGGAGGTGCCGGAGTCGTTCCGGCTGGAGTTGGCGCACGCCCTGCTGGCCCGGGAGTTGTTCCCGGACGCGCCGCTGAAGTGGATGCCGCCGACGAAACACATGACCGGTGACGTGTTCCGGGGCAACCTGCTCGACGGGTTCTTCAACCTGGCCGGTGCGCTGACCGGTCAGGGGATCCTGCTGGTGGGGATGATGACCGAGGCGGTGGTGACACCGTGGTTGTCGGATCGGGACATCGCCCTGCAGAACGTGCGCTACGTGCTGGGCGCGGCCGGTGGGCTGCACGAGGACTTCGTGCCGGCGCCGGGCGGGTTCATCCGCCGCCGCGCCAACCAGGTCCTCGGTGAGGCGCTGGACCTGTTGGAACGCATCGGGGAGCAGACGTTGCTGACGGCGATCGCCGAGGGCACCTTCGGGATCATGAAGCGGCCCGCGGACCGGGGCAAGGGCCTCGACGGGGTCGCCGCGCACGAGGCCGACTACTGCAACCCGGCCACCGACATCCTGGAGGCGGCGGCGTGAGCAAGCAGATCGTGCGCCCGTACGGGGACACCACCGGTGACGGGATGGTGCAGGTGTCGTTCACCTTGCCGGTGGCGCATGACAAGCGCGCCGAGGGCGCGGCGGTGCAGTTGGCCAACAAGATGGGCATCGACCCGGCGATGGTGGTGCACGCCAAACCGATGGGTGACGGGTTCACCTTCTTCGTCGTCTACGGGCGGGTGAACCACCTGGTCGACCTCGACGCCGTGCAGGTGGTGGAGCGTGACTTCGCGTTGCTGTCGGCGAAGGACGTCAACACGGTGATCAAGCAGCGGTTGCGGCGCAAGCTGTCGGTGGTCGGGGCGTGCATCGGCACCGACGCGCACACGGTGGGCATCGACGCGATCCTCAACGTCAAGGGCATCGCGGGGGAGAAGGGCCTGGAGTACTACCGGGAGTTGAAGGTCACCAACATGGGTGCGCAGGTCAGCGTGCCGGAGTTGGTGGAGACCGCCCGGGCGGAGAAGGCCGACGCGGTGTTGGTGTCGCAGGTGGTCACCCAACGCGACGCGCACCTGCACAACACCCGGGAGATGTCGGCGGCGTTCCGGGAGGCGATGCCGGCGGGGCGGCGGCCGCTGCTGATCGTCGGTGGTCCCCGCTTCGACGAGACGATGACCGACGAGTTGGGCGTGGACCGGATCTTCGGTCGGGGCACCACGCCCGGCGAGGTGGCCAGCTACCTGGTGCACGCTCTGATCACGCAACGGAAGGCGATGGCATGACCGACGCACGGCTCGGGTTGACGGTGACGCACCGGCGGTATGTGCCGTACTCGCACGCCCACTACGGCGGGAACCTGGTCGACGGGGCGTACGCGCTCGGGTTGTTCGGTGACGTCGCCACCGAGGTGTGCATCCGCACCGACGGTGACGAGGGGCTGTTCGCCGGGTACGCCGACGTGCGCTTCCACGCGCCCATCCACGCCGGGGACGTGGTGCAGGTGACCGCGCAGGTGTCGCGGGTGGGCACCCGCAGCCGCACCCTGGAGTTGAGCTGCGCGGTGGTGTGCCGGGGTCGCCCGGACCGTTCCGCGTCCGCCGCGGAGGTCCTCGACCCGCCGATCGTGGCGGTCACCGCGACCGGCACCGTGGTCGTCCCCGCCGCAGTCGGTCGCGAGGAATGAGCCAGGGTCGCGAGCCCCGCGGTCGCGGACCGGGAGAGCCCGCGACACTGGCGGTCTGCGCCGACGTCGGTTCCACGTACACGAAGGTGGCGGTGGTGGACCTGGCCGCCGGTGTCCTCGCCGGTGCGGCGTCGGCGCCGACCACTGTCGGCACCGACGTGCTGCACGGCCTGGACGCCGCGGTCGCGGCGGCCACCGCCGGGCTGCGGGTGGGTGACGTGCCGTGGTACGTGTGTTCGTCGGCCGGGGGTGGGTTGCGGCTGGCCGTGATCGGCTATGAGCCGTTGGTCACCGCGCAGGCCGGGCGGCGGGTCGGGTTGTCCGCGGGCGCGCACGTGGTGCACGTCGCGGCGGGTCGGCTCGGCGCGGCCGACCTGACGGCGGTGCGGGCGGCCCGACCCGATGTGGTGCTGCTCGTCGGCGGCACCGACGGCGGTGACGCCGACACGATCACCCACAACGCGACCCGGCTGGCCCGGGCCCGGTGGCGCCGGCCGGTGGTGTACGCGGGCAACGCCGACGTGCGCGAGCAGCTGACCGGGTTGCTGGGCGACGCCGGGGTGCCGGTCACCGCCGCCGACAACGTCCTGCCGCGCATCGGGGTGCTCGCCCCAGCGTCGGCGCGCTCGGCGATCCGCGCGGTGTTCCTGCGTCACGTCATCGGTGGTAAACGACTGTCCAGGGGCACCCGGTTCGCGCGGCTGGTGCGGGCGGCCACCCCCGACACGGTGCTCACCGGTGTGGAGGTGCTCGCCGACACCCTCGGTGGTGATCTCGCCGTCGTCGACGTGGGTGGGGCCACCACCGACGTGTACTCGGTGCTCACGCCCGACGAGCGGGCCACCGGGCCGGGCCGGGAGGTCGCCGGCAGTCTGTGGCGGGCCCGCACCGTGGAGGGCGATCTGGGGATGCGGTGGAGCGCCCCCGGGGTGGTGCGCGCCGCCGTCGAGGAGCGGCTGCTCGCCGGGGACGAGTCCGACGACCTGGCGGCCGCCGCGGCGCGTCGGGCGGGCGACCCGGCGTTACTGGCCGTCGACGACGTCGAGCGGGCCGTGGACCGGCGCATCGCCACCCTCGCCGCGACGGTGGCGCTGCGCCGGCACGCCCGGGGCGCGGCCACCGGTGAGCGGGCCGGGCGGGACCTACGCGACGTGCGGCTGCTGGTGGGCTCCGGTGGGGTGTTGCGGCACGCCCCGGCGGACATGTCCGGGCAGGTGCTGTCGGCGGTCCTGGCCGATCACGCCGGCGGGTGGGCGCTGCCGAGAGCCGCCGCGGCGGTCGTCGACGCGGACTACGTGCTGGCCGCCGGAGGGCTGCTCGCCGAGGAACACCCGGCGGCCGCGAGGGCGCTGCTGCGTCACCATCTGCGTACGCAGTGAGACTCGCCGACCGACACGCCGTGTCGCAACACACGACAGGCCGGGTGCGGGTTGACAACCGACGGGGGTCGGCACGTACCGTCTTTGAGTCCTACCACGGGAAGCGGCTGTTGTTCGCTTCGTCCCTTCGTCCGCTGGCCGAGCGACATGTTTCAGCGTCATCGTCGCGGCGGCCAGGTCCAGCGGGCGGGGGTCGGCGGGGCGGCGCGAACCGGCCGCGGTTACCGGTGTACGGGCAGGGTGAGGTGCACGGCCAGTAGACAACGGCCCGGCGGGGGCAGCCAGTCCACGTCCGGTCGGTCCGAAGGTCGTCGTGCCCCATCCTCGCCACACCGGCCGGGAAGGGCCTGGGAGCATCGGGGCGCGGCGTCAGCCGCGCCCCGATTTCATCCCCCCACCCTCACGCCACTCCCACTCCCACTCCCGGCGATCTTGCGGTTTCGGTCGTCGACGTGGGCGGGAATGCCCCTTGTGTCGGCACGGAAAGCGCAAGATCGGCGAGCGGGGGTCCCGGCCGGCGGGACCATCAGGCGGGTAGCCTTCGCCGGGTGATCGAGGTGAAGCTGCGGTGACGATGCTGGACCAGGATGAAACCCGCACCCCCCGGGTGACCGGCGCGCCGGTCGTCGCGGGTCGGCCGCTGCCGCTGCGGGTCGCTGTGCCCCTGGCCGTGGCCGCCGGGCTGGCCCTGCTGGTGGCATTCCCCCCGTACGGGGTGTGGCCGCTCGCGCCCGTCGGGGTGGCGTTGCTGGCCGCCGCCGCGCACCGGCGGCGGTTGCGCGCCGGCGCCGGCCTGGGCTTCCTGACCGGGGTGGCGTTGTTCGCCCCGCTGCTGGCCTGGACGAACCTGCACACCGGTTACCTGCCGTGGGTGCTGCTGTCGCTGCTGCAGGCCGGCTACCTGGCGCTGCTGGGCGCCGCTACCGCCTGGGTGTCGCCGCTGGCCGACCGGGGCCGCTGGGCGTGGCCGGCGCTGACCGGGCTGCTCTGGGTGGGCCAGGAGGCGCTGCGCGACCGCACCCCGTTCGGCGGGTTCCCCTGGGGGCGGCTCGCGTTCAGCCAGGACGAGTCGCCGCTGCTGCGCCTGGCCGCGCTGGGCGGCGCGCCGGTGGTCACCTTCGCCGTCGCCCTCGTCGGCGGTCTGCTGGTCACCGCCGGCTGGCGCACCGTCAGCACCCTTCGCCGCACCACCCCCAACGGCACCGGCCCGAGCACCCACACGGCCGACACCGCGGACACCGCGGACACCGACAGCCACCAGCTCGACGGCCCCGCCGACACCAACCCCACCACCACCGCGCCGTCCGGCGGCGGTTCGGCGCGGCGGTGGACGCCGGTCGTCGTCCCCGCGGTCGTGGCCGTCGCGCTGACCGCCGGTGCCCTGCTCGTGCCGGTCGCCTCCGCCGGGTCCGGCGCCACCGTCACCGTGGCGATCGTGCAGGGCAACGTGCCGCGGCTGGGCCTGGACTTCAACGCCCAACGGCAGGCGGTGCTCAACAACCACGTCGACGCCACCATCGAGCTTGCCGGGCAGGTCGCCGCCGGGCAGCAGCCGCACCCCGACGTGGTGGTGTGGCCGGAGAACTCCAGCGACATCGACCCGCTGCGCAACCCCACCGCCGGTGCCCGGATCTCCCAGGCCGCCGACACCATCGGCGCGCCGATCCTGGTCGGCGCGGTGCTACTGGGCCCCGACGTCGGGCAGGTCCGCAACGCCGGCATCCTGTGGCGCCCCGGCACCGGCGCCGACATGGAGCAGCTGTACACCAAACGCCACCCGGTGCCGTTCGCCGAGTACGTGCCGCTGCGCGACGTGGCCCGGATGGTCAGCAAGCAGGTCGACCTGATCCGCAACGACTTCGTGCCCGGAAGCACCCCGGGCGTGGTACGCGCCGGCCCCGCCGTGCTCGGTGACGTGATCTGCTTCGAGGTCGCCTACGACGAGGTGGTCCGGGACACCGTCACCGGCGGCGCGCAACTGCTGGTGGTGCAGACCAACAACGCCACGTTCAACGTGGCGGAGGCCCGCCAGCAGCTGGCCATGGTGCGGTTGCGGGCGGTGGAGCACGGCCGGCCGGCGTTGATGGCCTCCACTGTCGGTGTGTCCGGGTTCGTCGCACCCGACGGGCGGGTAAGCGATGCCACCGGGTTCAACACCCGGGAGGTCGTGGTGCGGCAGGTGCGCCTCGACGACGGACGCACCCTCGCCACCCGCCTCGGTTGGTGGCCGGAGGTGACGCTCGCCGCGCTGGCCGCGGCGGCCCTGGTCGGCGCGGCGGTGCTGCGCCGACGGCGGGTCATGCCCGGATAGCAACAGCCGGTACGCCGGCGGGAGCGGAGGAACCGTGATCCAGGCGACCGATACGATCCGACGCCCGGACGAGGTGCCCGGGGTGGGCCGGGTGCTGGTGGTGATCCCCACCTACAACGAGGCCGACAACATCGCCGCGATCGTGGGCCGGGTCCGGCGCGCCGCCCCGGCGGTGCAGGTCCTCATCGCCGACGACAACAGCCCCGACGGCACCGGCGCGATCGCCGACGCCCTCGCCGACGGTGACGCGCACGTGCAGGTGCTGCACCGCCAGGGCAAGCAGGGCCTCGGCGCGGCGTACCTGGCCGGGTTCGGGTGGGCGCGCGAGCGCGGCTACCAGGCGGTCGTGGAGATGGACGCCGACGGCTCGCACGCCCCGGAGGACCTGCCGGCGTTGCTGGACGCCGCCCGCGACGCGGACGTGGTGATCGGCTCCCGGTGGACCAGCGGCGCGCGGGTGCTCAACTGGCCGCTGCGGCGGCTGCTGCTGTCGCGCTGCGGCAACCTGTACGCGCGGCTGGCGCTGGGCATGCCCGTCTCGGACGCCACCGGTGGCTACCGGGTGTACCGGACCAGCGCGTTGGACGCGATCGACCTGGAGTCGGTGACCTCGCAGGGCTACTCGTTCCAGGTGGAGCTGTCGCGGCTGGCGCACCGGGCCGGGGTGCGGATCGTGGAGGTGCCGATCACGTTCGCCGAGCGGGAACGCGGCGACAGCAAGATGAGCCCGAAGATCGTGGCGGAGGCGCTGTGGCGGATCACCGCCTGGGGGGTGCGGGACCGACGCCAGTCGGTACGCCGCGGCCTGCACGGCACCGCCACCGGTCAGGCCCGGTGGCCGTGAGCGCGGTCGTGTCATGCTGGATGAGCGGACCACGTCCGTGGTGTCCGTAGGAATGGCGATGAGGTGAGATGCGCCGAGGACTGAGGTTCGTACCGTTGGCCCTGTTGCTGGCGGTGGTGCTGGAGCTGGCGGTGTTCGTCGGCGTGGGACGGGCGCTGGGGTTCGGCGCGGCGGTGTTGCTGGTGTTCGCCGCGTCCCTGCTGGGTCTGGTGCTGCTGCGCCGCGAGGGGATGCGCGCCTGGCGGGGGTTCCGTTCCGCAGCGGCGGCCGGGCAGCCCCCCGGCGGGCAGGTGACCGACGGCCTGGTGGGGTTGGCGGGCGCGTTGTTGCTGGCGGTGCCCGGCCTGGTCAGCGGGCTGGTCGGGGTGTTGCTGCTGGTGCCGCCGGTGCGTCGGCTGGCCCGCGCCGGGGTGCGCCGCGCCACCGAGCGGCGGGTGTCGTCGATGGTCGCCGGTGACCTGTTCGGGCCGCGCACGGTGCGGGTGCGCCAGGGTGCGCCGCAACCGACCCCGCAACCGGAACAGCCGGTGGTGGTCGACGGCGGTCGGGCCATCGAGGGTGAGATCGTCGAGCCCGGTCGGCACTGACACCGCCCATCAGACACGGCGACGCCCCCGGGGTTTCCCCGGGGGCGTCGCCGTTGTGTGTCGTGCGGCTCAGGCGCGGCCGCGGCGGGTCCGAACCTCCTGCAGGCGCTCCTCCAGGATGTCCTCCAGCTCGGCGATCGAGCGCCGCTCCAGAAGCATGTCCCAGTGGGTACGCGGCGGCTTGGCCTTCTTCTGCTCCGGCTCGCTGCCGTCGACGAGTCGGGCGACGCTGCCGTCGAACTTGCATTCCCAGGTCGTCGGGACCTCGGCGTCGACGGCGAACGGCACCTCGAACTGGTGGCCCTTGGCGCAGAGGTACTCGCGGGTCTGACGCGGCGCGAGCTCCGTGTTGCGGTCGGATTCATAGCTCACCGCGCCAAGGCGGCTTCCGCGCAGCATACGCTCGCCCATGATCGACTTCCCCTCGTTCGTGGTGCTGGTCTTCTGGGTGTAACGGTGCGTCCCCGCCGCGCCATTCCCGCCCGAGGGCGTGAGGCGTCCACGGGTGGGCCGGGACCAAGGGTAGCCGGCCGGGACGGTCACCCGGTGAGGTGATCCCCAGGCGAGTCGCGACAAGGGTGCGTGTGCGCGGCCACCGGGGAGGTTAACCGCGCAAGCTTACCGAAGGTTGCGCCACGATGCTCAAGTCGTGTCGCCGGGAGTGCCGGCGCCGAGACGGGCCAACGCCAACGCCAGGTCGCTGACCTGGTCGCCGAGCTGCGCCACCCGCCGCTGGGCAAGATCCCGGTCGGCCTCGGCGGCGTCGAGCCGTACCGTCAGGGCGGTGCGGTGTCCCTCGGCGGTCGCCGCGGCCTGCCGGGCCACGCTCAGCTCGGCGGTGAGCGTGTCGCGGTGGGCGGCCACGGCGGTCAGCTCCGCGCGCAGGCGCGCGGCCAGCTCCGCGGCCTCCTGCCGGGCCTCGTCGGCCTGCCGGGCGGCGACCTCGGCGCGGTCGCGGGCCCGGTCGGCCTGCTCACGCGCCCGGGCCGCGTCGGCGGCCTCCGCCCGGGTACGCGCCGCGTCGGCGCGGGACTGCTCGATCTGACGCCGGACGTCCTGCACCTCGGCCTGCCACCGCCCGGCCCGCTCGGTCGCGTCGGCGGCGGCCCGGGTGGCCCGCTCAGCCTCGGCGCGCACCGCGTCGCGTTCCACGACGAGATCGGCGACCCGCTGCCGCTCGGCGTCGCGTTGCGCGCGCAGGTCCCGCACCTCCGCGCGGGCCTGGTCGCGGTCGCGTTCGGCCTGCACACGCAGCGCCTCGGCGGCGCTGGCCGCGTGGCGCGCCTGGTCCCGGGCGTCCTCGGCGTGTTGTGCCCGTTCGTCGGCGGCGGTGGCCTGCCGGTGCGCCAGCTCGGCGCGCTGACGGGCGGCGTCGGCGTCGGCGCGGGCGTCGCGGGCCTGCTCGCGGGCGCGCGTCGCGTCGGCCGCCGCGGCCTCGGCGTCGTCGCGGGCCTCGTCACGTTCGGCCTGCGCCGCCGCGATCTCGGTGGCGGCCTCCGCGCGGGCCTGGGCGAGCTGCCGCTGCACACCCACCGGGGACAACTCGGCGTGCAGCGACTCGGTCAACGTCTCGACGATCTGGTCGAGCCGGTCCACCGCCTCCCAGGTGCGGGCCACCTGCCCCGGCAGGCCGGGGGCGTTGCGGTGCCGCATCCGGCTGTTGCGGGAGGCGCGCTGGCAGGCGCCGTCGTTGTCGCGGCAGTAGCGAAACGGTCGGCCCGCGCCGACGCGCTGCGGCACCGGCGCTCCACAGTGGGCGCAGGGACGGGTCTCGGTGGTGGCGGGCTGGGCGTCCATCGAGGGCGAAGTCTAGTGCCGGCCGGTCAGGTCGTCGTCCGGGCCGTCGCGTCCAGGGTGTAGCGGCGTTGCAGCAGCAGCGCCGCGAGCATGGCCACCGCCGGCAGCAACCCGAAGCCGTAGCGGACCGCCGCGAGCGCGGCGTCCGGCTGCACCGGTGACTCACCGGCCGTCGAGGCCACGAAACCACCCACGGCCAGGCACAACGCGTACGCGTACGGGCCCAGCGCCGCGCCGGTGGCCTCGGTTGCCGTCCACACCCCGGTGTAGGTGCCGGCCCCGGTGCCGCCGGTGTCGGAGCTGGCGGCGCGGATCACGTCGGGCAGCATCGAGAACGGCAACAGTTGCATGCCGGCGAACGCCACCCCGAGCACCGCCACCGCGGCGATCAGCACCGGCAGGCCGGCCGGTCGGCCCACCGCCAGCACCAGCGAGCCGACGGCGAACGCGCCCTGCGCGCCGAGCAGCGCCCGCTGCTTGCCGACGCGTCGCGCCACCACCAGCCAGAGCGGGGTGACCAGCAGCGCCGGCGCCACGAACGCGGCCACCAGCACCGTGGTCAGGCCGGGCGCGCGCAGCTCGTACTCGGCGTAGTAGGGCACGCCGGCGAGCACCAGGTGGGTGGTGGTGGACATCGCCAGGTACGCGGCGACCAGCCACCGGAACTGCGCATCGCGCAGCGCGACGCGCAGCGCCCGCCACCCGCCGTGCCCGGCCGGGGTCCGATCCGCCGCGGAGCCGCGCAGCCGGGCGATGCCGGCGACACCGACCAGCATGGCCACCAGCATCCCCACCGCGAGGATCACGCCCATGCGTTGGTAGCCGCCCCGGGTCGCGGCGTCGCCGCCGGTGAGCAGGGGGGCCAGCAGCCCGGAGACCAGGATGCCCAGGGTCAGCACGACCATCCGGAAGGCCATCAGCCGGGTGCGTTCGTGGTAGCCGATCCGCAGGTCGGCGGGGGTGGCCAGGTAGGGGACCTGGTAGGCGGCGAAGAGCAGGTTGCCGGCGATGAAGAACACCGCCACCCACGCGGCGGCCGGTGCTCCGGTCAGGCCGCCGGGCACGGCGAAGAGCGCGGCGAACGCGACCGGCAGGGCGCAGCCGAGCAGCAGCAGGCGACGCCGGTCGCCGCGGCGGGTCTGTTCCACGTCGGCGCGGTGCCCCACCCACGGGTGCAGCAGCACGTCGGCGATCTTCGGCAGCAGCAGCGTCAGGCCGGCCAGCCACGGGCCGACGGCCAGCACGTCGGTGAGGAAGTACAGCAGCAGCAGGCCGGGCACCGTCACCCAGACACCCATGCCGAGGGAGCCGGCGGCGAAGCCCGCCAGTGGGCCGCGGGGCAGTGTCGCGTCGGTGGCGGCCGCCGGCCGCCGGTCCAGCCCGGTCATCGCCGCATCCTCTCCGCAATCCAACGGTTGCTGGATTCTAGGGGCAGAATGGCGTCATGACCATGCCCCGCCGCCGCCCGGGTCGGCCCCGCCGCGACGAGACCCGGCCGACCCGCGAGGTGGTGCTCACCGCGGCGACGGCGCTCTTCGCCGAGCGGGGTTTCGACGCCGTCGGGTTGCGGGAGGTCGCCGCCGCCGCCGGGGTCGACGTCGCCACCGTCGCGCACCACACGGGTACGAAGGCGGCCCTCTACGACGCGTGCTTCGCCCGGGTGTTCGCCGCCGAGCAGGAGGTGCTGACCGCGGCCGCCGAGCAGGCCCGCGCGGCTGTCGACGCCGGTCCGGACGCGGCGCGGCGGGCCCTGCACGAACTGGTCGACGTCTTCGTCGACTTCCTGGAGGACCGCCCCGAGACGACCGCGCTGTGGCTGCGGCGCTGGTTGGAGCCACAGCGGCACGGCGAGCTCGACAAGCGTTACTCCGAGCCGTTGTACCGGCTGGTCGGGCAGCTGCTCACCGCCGCCGCGGCGGCGGGCGCCCTGGATGAGCCGACTCCCCACATCACCGTGCGGAGCCTGGTGTGGGCCACCCACGGGCACGTAGTGGCGTTGGCCGCTGGCGCGCCCGGCGCCCGGGAACGGCGCGAGTTCCGGACGTTCGTGCACCGGATGCTCGACGGGCTGTACGGACCACCGGCCCCTTGACGGGCCGCCGTCGCCCGACGATTATCCATCGGACGTTGGATTTATTGGGGGCGGGACGATGGGCGCAGCACAGCGGGTGGCGGTGATCGGCGCCGGTGCCGCCGGGCTCGCCGCGGTCAAGGCACTACGTGACGCCGACGTGCCGACGGTCGGCTTCGAGGCCGCCGAGCAGGTCGGCGGCCTCTGGGTGTACGGGGCACCCGACTCACCCGCGTACCGCACGCTGCACCTCAACACCAGCCGCGGTCGTACCCAGTTCGCCGACCACCCGATGCCCACCGACTGGCCGGACTACCCCGACCACCGGCGCGTCGCCGGATACCTCGCCGACTACGCCGCGCGTTTCGGGCTGGCCGACACCATCCGGCTTCGGCACACCGTCGAGCGAGTCACCCGCAACCCCACCGGCACCTGGACGGTGGCCGCCACCGGCCCGACCGGCCCGGTCGAGGTCACCGTCGACGCCGTTGTCGTCGCCAACGGGCACAACCGGGTGCCCCGGCTGCCGGATCCCGGCTACCCCGGCGCCTGCACCGCCGAGCAGATGCACAGCCACGACTACCGGGGCCCGGAGCAGCTGGCCGGCAGGCGGGTCCTGGTCGTCGGCGGCGGGAACTCCGCGATGGACATCGCCGTGGACGCGTCGTACGCGGCGGCCCGCACCCTGCTGTCGCTGCGCCGGGGCGTCTGGGTGGTGCCGAAGTACCTGCTGGGTCGCCCCTCGGACACCCTCAACGGGGCGTTGGCCCGCCGACTGCCGTGGCGGCTACGTCAACGCGTCAGCCAGACGATGCTGAGCGCCACCGTCGGCAATCCGGCCCGCTACGGGCTGCCCGCGCCGACGCACGGCTTCCTCCAGGACCACCCGACGCTCTCCGACGGGTTGCTGTCGCGGCTGACCCACGGCGACGTCGAGGCCCGCCCCGGCGTCGCCGCCCTCGACGGCGACCGGGTGGAGTTCACCGACGGCCGCAGCGACACCGTCGACCTGATCATCTGGTGCACCGGCTACCGGGTAGACGTGCCGTTCCTCGACCCGGCGCTGCTCGCCGGCGGCGCCGACACCCTGCCGTTGTACCGGCACGTGTTCCACCCCGACGCCCCCGGACTGAGCTTCGTCGGGTTGATGCAGTCCACCGGTTCCGCGTTCCCGCTGGTCGAGGCGCAGGCCAAGCTGATCGCGGCGCACCTCGCCGGCCGGTACGCGCTGCCGGACCCGGACCGGCAGCGCGCGGTGTGCCGGGCCGAACTACGGGCCGCTACCGCCCGGTGGGGTCAGCGCCGCCCGGCGATGCGGGTGGACTTCGATGTCTACCTGGCCGAGCTGGCCCGGGAGCTGACCGCCGGGGCCCGCCGCGCCCGCTCCGGCGCGCCGTCCTCGGTGCGGGCACCCCGGTGAGCGGCCGGTCGCTGGCCGGCCGGCGGGTGCTGGTCACCGGGGCGAGCGGAACGTTCGGCCGCCACCTCGGCGCGGCGCTGAGCGCGGCCGACGCCCGGGTGGTGGGGCTCGACCTGCACGCCCGCCCCGACGACGACGTGCCGGTGCTCGGCTGCGACCTGACCGACCCGGACGCCGTACCGGCGGCGGTGCGGGCCGCCGTCGACCGGCTCGGCGGGCTCGACCTGCTGATCAACAACGCCGGGGTCGGTGGTCCCGCGCCGGCCGAGTTGCCCCCCGACGAGGTGGTCCGCCGGCAACTGGAGGTCAACCTGCTGGCTGCCTGGCGCACCACCGCCGCCGCGCTGCCCGCACTGCTCACCACCCGCGGACGGGTGATCTTCGTGGCCAGCCGGATGGCGGTGCTGCCGCTGCCGCTCGCCGCCGCGTACGGGGTGAGCAAACGGGCACTGGTCGCCTACGCCGACGCGCTGCGCCACGAGGTGGGCACCCACGTCGGGGTGAGCGTCGTCTACCCGAGCATGGTCGCCTCACCGATTCACGACAGCACCGCCGAGGCCGGGCTGTCCCTGCGGGGGGTGTCCCGCCCCGAGCCCGTCGAAGGGGTGGTCGCGGCGATCCTGCGGACCGCCACCGCCCGGCGGGCGCCCCGGGACGTGGCGACCACCGCCCGTGGCCGGCTGGAGATGGCCGTCGGCCGGCACGCGCCCGCGCTGGCCGACCGGCTGGTGCGTCGTACCCTCGCCGCCCGGCTCGCCGCCGGTGACCTGGACGCCGCGCCGCTGGCCGCCGGGATGGTCGACCGGCACCGCGGGGCCGCACGGAGGACGCCGGAAACCGGCGACAGGTAGCCGAGGCGGGCAGCGGTTCGCGCGTGACAGTGCCGGCGCGATCAGAAATGATCCACCAGGTCGTCAGCTCTGTTGGCCACTCGCACCGCTGGAAGGATGCTGACATGACCGACGCCACCCGGTTGGACGCCGACGAGACCGATCTTCTCGCGGCGGTCCGCGCGGGAGATGCCGCGCGGTTCGCGCTCCTGACCGAGCGCCACCGGCGTGAGCTGCAGGTGCACTGCTACCGGATGCTCGCGAACTACGAGGACGCCCAGGACATGACGCAGGAGACGTTCCTGCGCGCGTGGCACAAGCGGGAGTCCTTCAGGGGCCACGCGGCCCTGCGGACCTGGCTGTACCGGATCGCGACGAACGCCTGCCTCGACTTCCTGAAGAAGCCCACCAACCGCACACCCGTGGCGTCCGCGCTGCCGGACGCCGACTCCGAGGTGATGTACCTGCAGCCGTACCCCGACCAGATGCTCCCCGAGGACCCGCAGGAATCGGTGGTGGCGCGGGAGACGATCGAGCTGGCGTTCATCGTCGCCGTGCAGCACCTACCACCGCGCCAGCGGGCGGTGTTCATCCTGCGCGACGTCCTCGGCTGGCCGGCGTCGACGGCCGCCGACGCCCTGGAGCTGACCGTCGCATCGGTGACCAGCGCCCTGCAGCGGGCCCGCGTGACGATGCGCGAGCAGCTGCCCGACCGCCGCCTCGACTGGCGCAGCCCCGCCACCCACGAGCTGTCGAGCGACGAGCGCGGCGCGGTGAGGTCGTACATCCGCGCGCATGAGCGCAACGACCTCGACGGGCTGATGTCCCTGCTGCGCGACGACCTGCGCTTCGCGATGCTGCCCGACCCGGGCACCGTGACCACGACGGCCGGGGACGCGGTGGACGGCTGGGTCTCCGGTGGGCTCTTCCAGCGCGGCCACGACGACTGGCGCGGTGTCACCACGACGGTCAACCGCATGCCTGCCGCCGCGCTCTACCTCCGCGCCCCCGACGACTCGCAGTACCGGCTGTTCGCCATCGCCGTCCTGCACATCGTCGACGGGAAGATCGCCGAGCTCACCGGCTTCGACGCCACCGACAAGCCGTGGCTGGACCTGGCACCGACACTGTGATCACACAGGTCCCCACCGTCGACAAGTCCAGCCACGGGCCGGGCAGGTGGCCGTCTATCGCCTCGTCTCGTACCGGGCCAGCGCCACGCCGCCCGGGAACGTCCGCGTCTCCACCAGGTTCAGGTTCATCCAGCTGTCCAGTGCGGTGAAGAACGGCTTGCCGCCGCCCAGCAGCACCGGGTGGGTCACGATCTCGTACTCGTCGACCAACCCGGCCCGCATCACCGCGCCGGCGAGGGTTACGCCACCCACCCTCATCGGCCCGCCGTCCTCGGCCTTGAGCCGGGTGATCTCGGCGACCGCGTCACCGGTGACCAGCCGGGTGTTCCAGTCGACCTTGTCGATCGTCGAGGAGAACACCACCTTCGGCGTGTCCCGCCAGTTCCGCGCGAACTCGACCTGGTCCGGGGTGGCCCCCGGCTGCTGGTCGCCGGTCGGCCAGTAGGAACTCATGGTCTCCCACAGCTTTCGCCCGTACAGGAACAGCGCAATCGCCCGCTCCCGGTCGAGCCACCACTGAAACAGCTCGTCGTTCGGCGCGCTCCAGCCGAGGTCGTCGCCCGGCGCGGCGACATAACCGTCCACTGACACGTTCATACCGAAGATCAATTTTCGCATCGTGTCCGCCTCTCGTCAGTCGATCTCACCCGTACAGACGAGCGCGACGCGGAAACCTCATCGGCGCGCCGTCCGGGCGAGCGGCGCAGGACGGCCACCCGACCGGGGCGGTGGGCGGCCGGGTCAGGGCGTGGCCACGGCCGCGCGCGAGCGGTCCGCGGCGATGCGGATCGCCAGCGCGGCCAGGGCGGTGCCGGTCACCCAGCGCTGCACCCGTAGCCACACCGGCCGGCGGGCGAAGAACCCCGCGAGGGCGCCGGCGCTGAGCACGATCAGCGCGTTCACGCTCAACGCCACGGCGATCTGGGTCAGACCGAGCAGCAGGCTCTGCGTGGCGAGGTGCCCCCGGGTCGGGTCGATGAACTGGGGCAGCAGCGACACGTACAGGATGGCGATCTTCGGGTTGAGCAGGTTGGTGACCAGGCCCATGGTGAACAGCCGCCGGGGCGGGTCCGGTGGCAGCGGTGCGGGGGCGAACGGTGACCCGCCGCCCGGACGCAGCGTCCGCCAGGCCAGCCAGAGCAGGTAGCCGGCGCCGGCGAGCTTCACCACCGCGTACAGCGTCGGCACCAGGACGAAGACGGTGGCCAGGCCGGCGACCGCCGCCGCCAGGTAGACGCCGAATCCGGCGGCCACCCCGAGCAGCGAGACCAGCCCGGCCCGGCGGCCCTGCGCCACCGAGCGGGACACCAGGTAGACCATGTTCGGGCCGGGGGTGAGCACCAGCCCCAACGCCACCAGCGCGATACCCAGCAGTGCGCCCGCACCGACCACGACGATTCCCCCGTTCGGTAGACCCCACACTGACCGTAATCGGGACGAACATCCCGACCCAGAGCCACCTGGCGAGCCGTGGCCTGCGATCCGGGGTGATCCACTCGCGTTTGCCGGCGCCCCGCGGCCACGGCGGGAATGCCCACCGTCACGGGGGCGCTGATCAGTGGCACACGCGTGCCGCCAACCGGAAGCGGCGCGTTACGGTGGCCAGGGGAGGTGCCGCAGGGTGACCGAGGCGTGGGAAGCGTCCGTCGAGGCGAAGATCCAGGATGCCATTCAGCGCGGCGAGTTCGACGACCTGCCCGGCACGGGCAAGCCGATCCCCGGTCGGGGGGCGCCGTACGACGAGGCCTGGTGGATCAAGAGCTTCCTGGAGCGCGAGGCACTCCCCAGTGACCTGCTGCTGCCCACGTCGCTGCAACTGCGCCGCCGTATCGAGCAGGTCCCCGACGAGGTCCGTGACCTGCCCACCGAGCAGTCCGTCCGGGACTTCGTCGGGCAGCTGAACGTGCAGATCGTGGCGTGGCTGCGCTTCCCCGACGACGGGCCCCGGATCGCGGTGCGCCCGGTCAACACCGAGGACGTCATCCGCCGTTGGCGCGCCGAACGGGCCCGCCCCGAGGTCACCGTCACCGTCACCGAAGCGGTGACCGCCGTGAGACCGTCGCGCCGGGGCTGGTGGCAGCGGTGGCGCCGCCGTCGGGGCTGACCCCACGGCCACGGACACGGCAGAATGTGCCGATGCTCATCGGATCATCACCGGCACCCGGCCCACCCTCGACGCCGGGTGTCACCCTGCGTCAGTGGTGCGCCGACGACCTCGATGACCTGGTGGACGCGTACCGGGACCCGGTCCTGCGGCACTGGACCAGTCATCCGGTGACCAACGCCGCCGAGGCCCGGCGGTGGTTGGAGGGCACCCTGCGCGACCGGGCCGACGGCCGCCGGTACACCTTCGCCGTCGTCGAAGAGCAGGGCGACGGCGCGCGGCTGGTCGGCAACGTGGTGCTCAAGGGGGTCACCCCGCAGCGCCCGGCGCCGGAGGTGGGCTACTGGACGGCGTCGTGGGCACGCGGTCGTGGGGTCGCGCCCCGCGCGGTGACCGCGCTGAGTCGCTGGGCGTTCGACCGGTTCCCCGAGGTGACGCGTCTCGACCTGCTGCACCAGGTGGACAACGTGGCGTCCTGCCGGGTGGCGCAGAAGTGCGGCTTCGTGTTCCAGGAGGTGCTGCCGGCCCGGCCGCCCTTCCCGCTCGACGGTCACCGGCACGCCCTGCACGCCTAGCCGTCAGTCCACCCTGGCCCGCCAGACCCAGGAGGTGCGCCGGGTCCGGCCGGGCAACTCACCCCGGCCGGTCATCCACAGCAGCACCTCGGGTGCCGCACCGGCCGGGGCGTCCGGGAAGAGTCGCCGCAGCACCAGCGCGCTCAGTCGCTGCGGTGGCTGCCACGGCACACCGAGGCCGAGGGTGATGTCGTGGGTGTGCAGCACGGTCTCGGCCACGCCCATGGCGGCGAAACCGGCCGGGTCGCACGGGCCCCAATGCCAGGCCCGCGTGTCCCGGCCCGCGGCGTCGACGGCGGTGGCGAGCAGACCGGCGCAGGCTCGCACCACGGTGAGCACCTGCGTCGGGCTCGCGTCGGGGGAGACCCGCAGGTCGTACGGCAGATAGCCATCATCCGGGCGGCCGGCGACCTGGCCCGCGTACCCGATGAGGTCGTGCGCGACGTGCGCCGCGGTGGTCCAGCAGCTCCAGCTCAGCGAGCCGGCCGGCACCGACCAGTCGCGTTCGCGGTGTGGCTCCAGCACCCGGGTCATCTCCTCGGCCGCCTCGTGCAGGTCGGCACCGGTCACCACTGACACTCAGCAACCCCCTGGGACGCACCACGTGTGGGAATCCCGTCATGGGCACCACGGATCGAAGCATGCAAGAATCCATCCTCGCATGCGGGGGAGGCGAGCAGAGTGTTGCCCAACCTGGTGGTGGACACGACGGTGTTACCGCCGGCGGACCGGTTCGAGTTCTGGTACGCACTGATCGCTCAGGAGATGGCGCCTGCGCACATCAGCAGCGGTCACCTGGACAACTTCGTGGCCTACGCCCAGGCCATCGATCTGGGCCGCGTTCGGATGGCCTCGCTGCGGTACCCGTCGCTGGACTCGGTCCGGCCCGCGAAACTGGTCCGCAGAACCGAGGGGGACGTGTACCAGCTCGCGCTCCCACTCACCGGCCGCAGCACGCTGATCCAGGACCGCACCGAGTCCCCGTTGGAAGCCGGAAACCACTTCACGCTCCTGGACACCGCGCGGCCGCACGTCGCCCGGCACAGCGCTGACGGCTCCGGCCTCGCCCACACGATCACCGTGCAGATACCGCACCTGTCGCTACCAGTGGCGCCGGACCGGATCCGCCGGCTGCTGGCCACGCCGCTGCCGTCGCACGTCGGCGTCGGCGGGCTGTTGGTCCACCACCTGCGCAGCATCGCCGCACACCCGGAGCAGTACCAGCCGGCCCAGGCCGAGGTGCTGGGCAGCGTGGCGCTGGACCTGCTCGCCGCCGCGTTCGCCCAGTACCTCGACATTGAGGACACCCTGTCGCCGGAGGCCCGGCAAACCACGTTGCGGGCCCGCGTCGTCGATTTCATCGACCGCCACCTGGACAACGACGAGCTCAGCCCCCGCAGCGTCGCCGCCGTCCACCACATCTCGCTGCGATCGCTGCACCGCCTGTTCGAGGGGGACTCGACGACAGTCGCCGAACTCATCCGCGCCAAACGCCTGGAGCAGTGCCGGCGTGACCTCGCCAACCCGCTGGTGCGGCAGCCGATCCACGCCATCGCCGCCCGTTGGGGATTCCGGGACAAGGCCCACTTCAGTCGCCTCTTCCGGGCCCGCTACGGACGTTCACCGCAGGCCTACCGGACGACCGTCGCGCACCAGGACCGGTGACCGGTCCCTGTCGCCGGTGGTCGGTCGGATCGTCCTCGACGAAGTCACGGACGGCGACGCGGATGCTCTCGCCGTACGGGTCGTCCGGTAGGCGTACCAGGTGTTCGCGGGCTCGGGCGAGGTGCTCCCGAGCCGCAGCGACGTTACCCAGCCGCCGGTGACAGTCGGCCAGGTTGAGGTGCAGCGACGGCAGGAACGCCTGAACCTGCAGTGCGGACAGGTATCGCTGGGCGCGTTCGTCGGTCAGCTCGGACACCGCGGCCAGGGCACGTTCGTCCCAGCTCAGCTCCGCCTCGATGCTGTCCTGCAGGTCGGCGAGGTGATGCGCCAGGGTGCAGCGGTGCAGGGCGTCCCCGGTCGGGCCGATGTCGTCCCACAGCGCCGTGAGCAGCGCACGGGCCTCGGCGGGCGCGCCACCATGGCCGAGGTGCACGGCCTCGATGATGCGGGTCATGGTCGGATCGGCGGTCGGTTGCTCGGTCATGTCGCCGATGGTCGAGCCTCAACCACGTCGAGGGTCAACCTCCGCCGACCCGGCCCGTCAACGCTGGGCGACGATGGCCTCCAGTGCTGCGCGAGCGGATGTCGGACGGCGACCGATGAGGGTCTCCAGCGTCGGATCGGTGACGGCGAACTCGCCGCGACGCGCCGCGCGGTACATGCCGAGGGTGAAGTCGGCGGCCGCCGGGGGCATGCCACCTGCGATGGCGGCCGAGCGCCACTGGTCGTCGGTGACGACCACCCGGGTGACGGTGCGGCCCGTGATGTCGCTCAGGATGGCGGCCACCGCCTCGAGGTCGAGCGCCTGCCCAGCGGTCAGCGCCGGCGTGATGCCGTCGAGCAGGCCCTCCTCGGCCAGGGCGATGGCCGCGGCTTCGGCCAGGTCGGCGTGCGCGGTCCAGGACACCGGGCCGTCCGCCGGCGCCACGAGTTGACCGGTCTCCAACGCCGCCCCGATGCAGAGGCTGAGCGTGCTCGCGTAGAACCCGTTGCGCAGCGCGGTGAAGGGAACCCCCAGCCCGGCCAGGTGCTCCTCGGTCGCGGCGTGGGTGGGCTGGGGGGCGAACAGCGAGTCCCGGGAGGCGGCCTGGTGGCTGGTGTAGAGGATTCGTTTGGCTCCCGCGGCGCGGGCGGCGTCGATGGCGGCGCGGTTCGCGGCGACCGCAGCGGCCCCACGGATGGCGGCGGACACGACGAGGACCTGGTCGGCGCCCTCGAAGGCGTGCTCCAGCGTGGCCGGGTCGGTGAAGTCGCCGGCGCGCACCCGCACACCCCGCTCGGCGAGGCCCACGGCCCGGTCGACGTCGCGCACGCTCACGCCCACCGCCTCGGCTGGTAACCGGTCGAGCAGCCGGTCGACGATCTGGGACCCGAGCTGACCAGTGGCACCGGTGACGACGAACATGTTGCACACTCCCTTGATATCGGCGTTACGACCGGGACGTTAGCACCGATAATCCGTGGTTAACAAGTCGCTGTTAGCATTGATTCATGGTGACGACGCAGGACATGGCATCCCGCGACGACGTCCGCGCGGGCATCGTCGCGGCAGCAACCGAACTGCTGCGCGAGAAGGGCGCTAACGCGGTGACGACGCGCGCCGTCGCCCAGGCCGCAGGTGTGCAGGCGCCGACCATCTACCGCCTGTTCGGTGACAAGGACGGGCTCATCGACGCCGTCGCCGAGCACGTCATGGCCAGCTACGTCAGCGGCAAATCGGTCGCCACGCACGCCGCGACGGGTGACCCGGTCGCGGAGCTGCGCACCGGGTGGCGCACGCACGTGGAGTTCGGCCTGACAAACCCCGAGCTGTACGCCCTGATGGCCGCCCGGGGGAGCGGCGCACCCTCACCGGCGACCGTCGCGGGCCTCGACGTGCTCCGTCGTCGCGTCCGGCGACTCGCCGCAGCCGGTCTGCTGCGGGTCGACGAACAACGCGCACTCATGATGATCCACTCAGCGGGCCACGGAACCATCCTCGCGCTACTCGGAACGCCCCCCGAGCAGCGCGACCCCGGCCTGAGCGAGGCCATGCTCGACGCCGTGCTCACCAGCATCCTGTCGACAACCCCGGCGACACCCGACACGACCACGAACACGGTCGCGGTGACCTTCGCGACGGTGCTGCCCCACCTGCCGGGGCTCACCGACGCCGAACGCGCACTGATGGCCGAGTGGCTCCACCGATCGCTGACCCACCCGACGTCGTGATCACCCCGGCGGCGGAAAGAGCTCGACGCGACCTGGCCGGGGGAGATAGCGTGCCGCTGACCGCGACACCACCCGAGGAGGTGAGACCCATGAACGTTCAAGCGATGTGGGTGCTCCCCCTTGCCGTCACGGTCGGGCGACTGACATAGGTGTCGCCGGGAGCGCCCCGCCAACACGGCACTCCCGAGAGGCAACACCTGTGCACCCTGCGCATTTCACCGCCGAAAACCCGTCGACCGCCCCCGTCGAGCCCGACTCCGTCGTCGGCGGCCGCCCGTCATCTCCGACCCGCAGCACCGATTACGCCCCCCGCACGTACGACGTGATCATCGCAGGGTGCGGACCGACAGGTGCGATGCTCGCCGCCGAGCTGCGGCTGCACGACGTCCGGGTACTCGTGGTGGAGAAGGAGACCGAGCCGCCGTCGGCCGTCCGCATCGTCGGCCTGCACATCCGCAGCCTGGAGCTGATGGCGATGCGCGGGCTGCTGGAACGCATCCTCCCGCACGGGCGGCAGCGTCCGGCCAGCGCCTACTTCGCCGCCATCCCCAAGCCCGCGCCCACGGGCCTGGATCCCCGGTACGCCTACCTGCTGGGCATTCCGCAGCCGGTCATCGAACGTCTGCTCGAAGGGCACGCCGTCGAACTGGGCGCGCAGGTCCGGCGCGGTCGGGCGGTCACCGCTGTCGAGCAGGACGACGACTGGGTGACCGTTGAGCTGGCCGACGGGGAACGGCTGCGCTCGCGATTCCTCGTCGGCTGCGACGGCGGGCGCAGCACAGTTCGCAAACTGCTCGGCGTCGGCTTTCCCGGCGAGCCGGCACGGACCGAGAGCCTGATGGGCGAGATGGCAGTAGGGATCCCGCCGGAGGAGATCGCCGTCAGGGTGGCCGAGATCCGCGAGACCCATCAACGGTTCTGGCTCCGGCCAGCAGGCGTCGGCGTCTACAGCGTCCTGGTCCCCGCCGCCGGCGTCAGTGACCGCGCCGAACCGCCCACCCTCGACGATTTCAAGCGCCAGTTGCGCGCCGTAGCCGGGACCGACTTCGGCGTTCACTCCCCGCGCTGGCTGTCCCGCTTCGGCGACGCCATGCGGTTGGCCGACAGTTATCGGGTCGGACGGGTGCTGCTGGCCGGCGACGCGGCGCACATCCATCCCCCCATCGGCGGGCAGGGCCTCAACCTCGGCGTTCAGGACGCCGTCAACCTCGGCTGGAAACTGGCCGCACAGGTCCGCGGCTGGGCGCCGGAGGCCCTGCTCGACACCTACCAGGCCGAACGGCGTCCGGTCGCCGAGGACGTGCTGGACAACACCCGGGCCCAGACGCAGTTGCTGTCCACCGAACCGGGCGCACAGGCTGTGCGCCGGCTGCTCATCGAGCTGATGGACTTCGACGAGGTGAACCTGCACCTGCTCACAAAGATCACCGCCATCGGCATCCGCTACGACTTCGGCGACGGCCCCGACCTGCTCGGTCGCCGGCTGCCCGACATCGACGTGAAGCACGGGCACCTCTACGGCCTGCTGCACCGCGGCCGTGGCCTGCTGCTGGACCGCACCGAACGCCTGACCGTCGGCGGCTGGTCCGACCGGGTCGACCACCTCGCGGATTCCACCGCGGCACTGGACGCTCCCGGCGTCCTGCTCCGCCCCGACGGCCACGTCGCCTGGATCGGCGACGACCAGCGGGATCTGGACCACCACCTCACCCGCTGGTTCGGCCGGCCCGTCCACTGATCCCGCCGCACCAACAGGTGCCGAGCCGTGGCGACGTCCCGGTCTGCCAGGACGTCGCCACGACACCCACCGGAATCGGCGTCACACTGGCCAGTGGTTCAGCCGGATTCCTGGCACAGCTCATCGGCGTGCCTCGTGATCCACGCCGCGTCGCGGCGGTAGAGCTCGACGTGACTGCGAACCGTCTCCTGACCCTGGTCGGCGCGGGCCTCGGTGAAGGCGGCGAGATCGTGCAGTCGCGCAACGGCGACGGGGAGGACGTCTGCGGGCGCCAGCTGCGAGCCGTAGGAGGCGGCGAGCAGCCGCAGGCGTCGGGCCCGCTCGCCCAGGTCACTGTCAATGGCGTCGCCGTTGCTCGGGTCCGCCAACGGCACCAGCCGGTAGGCGAGGTACGCCACGTCCCACAACCGGGGGCCTGGCGAGGCCGTGTCCCAGTCGATGACACCCGCTCAGTCGGCCATCGGTGAAGACCATGTTGTACGGCGCGAAGTCGTTGTGACAGATGACCTCGGCCGGCTGTCGTACCGCGGACTGCCAGACGGCACCGGAGACATCGAAGCCCAGACTGGCCTGGTGAAGGTGGGCGAGGTGGGCGCCGGCGTCGATGAGGACCTCCCGACTCCAGACCCAGGCCGGCAGCGGGTACTGAGGCACGACACCCGGCAGGTACGAGACGGTGTCACGCCCGTACTCGTCGGTGCCCAACGGGTGCGGCACCCAGGTGAGGCCGCGGTCACGAAGGTGCCCCAGCAGGCGCTGCACGGTCGGGTTCCATTCGGCGGCAGCACGCCGAACGGTGTCGCCGACGCGTATCGCGCCGCCCATGTTGCCGCCGGTCATCATCTCCTCCACGAGACGATGCTCCTGCTACGCCCCGATCACCGCAATCGCGTTGATCGTCATGAGCTGGCGGCGAGTTCGCCGAGAATCGGGCGCAGTCGGTCGGCCAGGGCCGCGTCCGTGCGAGTGAGTTCTGTGCTCAGGACGGCTACGGCGGCCGACAGCGCGCGACGTAACTCGACCTCGTCCAGGGAACGGACCAGAGTCGTTTCGAGGGGTCCGGTGATGGTGGTGGGCAGGAGGTGGGCGCCTTTGGCGTAGCTGGTGGCATGACCCAGGCGCTGGGAAGCGAGTGAGATCGTCTGGGTGCGCATCGCGCTGATCCAGTGCTCCGCCTGCCAGTATCGGCCTCGCTCGATGCTGATCCGCGCGTGCAGGGCGTGGTGCCACGCCAGGCCGGCGATTGTGTCGTAACCGCTCGCCGGAACCGGCTGGGACGGTGCGGCTTGCCCGAAGATGAGACGCCAACTCGGACCTCGCGGCCCGAAGTCGGCTTCCGGGCCGAAGGCGAGGTCGACCTCCAGGCAGTGGGGAAGCAGGAACACCCGGTAGAGCATCGACCCGGAAGGGAGGTCCCAGTGATGGACAGCGGCGAAGTCCCGGTACATGAGTTGCGTCCACCGACACATGACGACGTCGAGCGGGTCGCTGACCGCGAAGGCCAGATCGACATCCGACCAGCGATCCTCATCGCCGCTGGCATGCGAGCCGGTGATCGCCGCGGCGACCACGGCGGGATCTTGCGCGGCGAGGCGCAACAACCGCTCCCGGATCAGGTCGCGTTCCTCCACGGAGAACACGTGGTCACGCTGCTCCACCATCGAGGTGGCCCGGCGGCCGGAGATGAGCTGACGGCCCGACGCTGTATCGGCACCAGGCCACCGGCTTCCTCCTCGCACCCGTCACCAGCGGGATGTGAGCATGCTATCCCGGTGCCTCGACGTCGCCGTGGAAGAGTCCGGCGCGGACGTGTCAGCGGCGCACCGGTTCGTGGTGCCACGCCGGTGCTGGCAGACTGATCGAATGACAGGGCTGACCGCCGACCTCGTCGTCGATGGTCGTGAGCCGCAGACCCCGGCACTCGCCCCGAACGGGCGACTGCTCGGCTACGTTCTCGCTCCCATCAGCCGGGCCGGTGACCACCTCGACACCGAGCTCTGGCTCGTCGACACCGATGGTGTCGCGTCGCGCCGGGCGACCGCCGACACCGCAACCGAGTCCCGGCCACGCTGGTCGGCGGACTCCCAGACGCTGTTCTTCCTGTCCGACCGCACCGAGCGTGGGACCCCGCAACTGCACCGCCTCACCCTCGCCGACGGCACGGTGACCACGTGCACCAGCTGGAGCGGCGGCGTCATCGACCACCTGCCGCTCAGCGATCCCGACCTGGTCGCGCTGCTCGCCGAGGACGAACCCACCGAGCGGGACGCGCGCCGGGCCCGGGACCGCGACGACGCCATCGTGGTCGGCGAGCGCGAGCCGCGTACCCAGTTGCGCCTGCTCGACCTGCGTACCGGCCAGGTGGTCAGCCCGCAGGTGTTCGCTGACCGGCACGTCGTGGAGGTGCGGCAACGTCCCGACGGCGGCCCACTCGCCGTGCTGACCTGGGCCAGCGCCGACAACGACCACGGGCCACGCACCAACCAGCTGCACCTGTTCGACCCCACCAGCGAAACGGCGGAGAACCTCGGACCGGTCGCGGTCGACGCACGGTCGCTGGCATGGTGGCCGGGTGATGACGGTTGGCACCTCGGTTACGTCGCGCTCACCCCACCGCTTCTGCAAGCCGGCACCGCCGTGTTCGACCTGGCAGTGGAGAGCCGCGTCCTCCGCAACCGCACCGCTGGCCTCTCGATGTGCCCCACCGAACTCTGCCAGACCGACACCGCCCCGCTGGCGGTGTTCGCCGACGGCCTGAACACCACAGTGGCCAGGCTCGATCACACCGACCTCACCACCCTGTCGCATCACCCCGGACGTCTCGACAACCTCACCGCCACCCCCACCGGCGACACGATCGCGGTACGCACCGGCGCCCGCTACGAACCGCCGAACGTGCACATCGGAGCGCCAACGGGGCCGCTGCGACGCATCACCCACACCCGTCCGGAACTCGACGGCATCACCTTCGGCACCCAACAGCCGCTGGCCTACCGCGCCGTCGACGGCCTCGACCTGGACGGCCTGCTCGTCCTCCCGGTCGGAAGAAACGCGTCCGAAGGCCCGTTCCCGCTGGTCACGATCGTGCACGGCGGCCCGTACGATCGCTACGCCGATCGTTGCCAGCTGTTCTGGTTCCCCAGCGCGCAGTGGCTGGCAGCCGCCGGCTACGCGGTGTTCCTGCCCAACCCGCGCGGCGGCCAGGGCCATGGTCACGAGTTCGCCGCCAGCGTCGCCGGCCGGGTCGGTCAGCAGGAGTGGACCGACATCCTGACCGGCATCGACCTACTGATCGCCGAGGGCGTCGCCGACCCCGACCGGCTGGGCATCGCCGGCTGGAGCCACGGCGGCTTCATGTCCGCCTGGGCCATCGGCCAGACCGACCGTTTCCGCGCCGCGCTCGTCGGCGCCGGCATCGTCGACTGGGGCATGCTCGCCGCGACCGGCGACAACGGCCAGTTCGAGGCGGCGCTGGGTGGCAGCACCGGCTGGTCCGGCATCGGACCACACCCGCACGACGCGGTCAGCCCGATCTCCTTCGCCAGTCAGATCCGCACTCCGGTGCTCATCGTGCACGGCGCCGAGGACACCAACGTCCCCCTCGGGCAGGCCGTGTATCTGCACCGGGCGTTGCGCCACTTCGACGTCGAGCACGAGTTCGTGACGTACCCGAGAGAGGGCCACGCGATCCGGGAACGCCACCACCAAATCGACCTCCTGCGCCGCACGCGCGCCTGGTTTGATCGCTGGCTCCAGCCGCCGGCCGGGCGCACCCCTGTCGACGGGTCGCCTTCGTGACCCCGGGTTGCTCCGGACAGGGATGCCCCTTACGGAACAGCATGCGGGCCCACCGCCGTGTCGAGTAGCGGCTGAAGAGCGTCCAGGAGCGGACCGGGGTGGACTGGTAGGCCATCGGCGTCTTCCCCGGCCTCGAACTCGCCGATCTCCAAGCCGACGAGGTCGGAATCGCCGATGGCGAGCGCGGCGGATCTGAGTTCGCTGAGTGTGAGGCCGCCGGGAACGAGGTAGTCGGTGGGCACGATGCCGGGTTCGAGGACGTCGCAGTCGAGGTGCACATAGACCGGACGGCCGGCGATCGCGGCCCGCAGCCTCTTCGCCAGGTCCGGTCCTGGCCCGACCAGCGTGATCACGCCATCATCGATCAGGGGCTGCTCGCCCGGGTCGATGTCACGTGCCCCGCAAAGGATCGCGTTCTCTGGCTTCAGCCCCTGTCCCAGGCCGGAGTCCCACATACCGAGGGGGCCGCTGAAGGCGAGGCCGCCGAGGTAGCCGGTCGTGCTGCTCTGGGGAGTGTTGAGGTCCGCGTGTGCGTCGAACCAGACGACCACCGCGTCCGGGCGATACCTGGCGACGACGGGAAGCGTCGCCAGAGCGACCGCGCAGCGGCTCAGCGCCGTGACCGGAAAGGCGCCGTCGCGCAACAACGTGTCGAAATGCTCTGCCATGGCGCGCAGTGCCGGCCGAGCCGCGGCCAACTCTTCTTCCCAGTTGGTACACAGCGCGGGTTCGGGTGACCCGATGACAACCGGCGCTGAACCCAGCCGGGCGGCGAGTTCGGCCGCGATCATTCCCGACGCCTGCATGGCCCGGTCGTTGTGGTCGCCGGCGCGGGCCGCGAAATGCGTGATCACCGGCGACGGGGGGTGGGACGCTGACATGGGTTCTCGCTTTCGCAAGAGCTGACAGTGACGACCTGACCGTAAGCGCTGGAGCTTATCCATGGCACGACCACTACGGGCTCAGCGCCGGGTCCGGCGTCATTGGTCCTCGCGGGCCATTGATGAGCCCGATGTTGTTGGCGTCTTCGTCGTTCGCCGAAGGAGATGCCGCGTGGCATTGGCGGTCGCCACCGCTGTCCGGGTCGAGGAGGTCCTCGTACACCCCGACCTTGAACCTGATCAGGTCCAGGCACTCGGCGAGTTTGCCGATCTGGGTGGTGACGTGGGCTTGGTGCTCGCGCATGAGCGTGAGTCGTTCTTCCTCGTTGCCGGCTCCCTGCCGGACGAGGTCGGCGTATCGGCGTAGCGCGGGCAGGGGCATGCCGGAGGCGCGCAAGATGATGCAGACGGTGAGCCAGTCCACGTCATCCTGGCTGTAGACGCGACGCCCGCCAGGTCCACGTTGCACAGGGTTGACGAAGAGGCCCTCGTGCTCGTAAAAGCGCAGCGCGTGGACGCTCAAGCCGGTGCGTTCGGCGACCTGCCCGATGCTCAGATTTGTGGTGACCTCAGCCATGCCGTTCAGGCTAGCGGCTTGACCTAGAGTCAACTCTAGATCCTAGGGTTCCCGTGCGGTCGACACTTCTGTCGCTCCGCGATCACGGCTGAATCAAGGGAGCATCACCATGCGCTATCGCACCCTCGGTGGAACTGGCATTCACGTCAGTGCCTACTGCCTCGGGACCATGATGTTCCAGGATGGCTGCAACTCCGACCATGACGATTGCGTTCGTATGATCCATGCCGCAGTGGATCAGGGGATCAACTTTGTCGATACCGCTGACATGTACGGGCAGGGAGAGTCCGAGGAGATCGTCGGCAAGGCGCTGCGGGGGCGCCGTGATGACGTTGTCCTGGCCACCAAGGTGCACTTCCAGATGGGCGAGGGCCGCAATCGCAGTGGCAACTCGCGGCGTTGGATCCTCAGGGCGGTTGAGGACAGCCTCAGGCGCCTGAACACCGACTGGATCGACCTCTACCAGGTCCACCGCCCCGACGACTCGACGGACGTCGAGGAGACGCTCTCGGTGCTCAGCGACCTCGTGCGCCAGGGGAAAATCCGTGCTTTCGGCTGCTCGACGTTCCCATCCGAGGAGATCGTCGAGGCGCATCACGTCTCCGAGCGTCGTGGCCTCGGACGCTTCCGCACCGAGCAGCCGCCGTACTCGATCCTGGCCCGCGGGATCGAGGCCTCGGTCCTGCCCGTCTGCCGGCGCTACGGAATGGGCGTGCTTGTCTGGAGCCCACTGGCCTTCGGGTTCCTCACCGGCAAGTACCGCAAGAACCAGCCCATCGACCTGTCCACCGGGCGTCCCACAATCCGGCCGGAACGATTCGATCCCACGCTCGCGGAAAACGCCGCCAAGCTCGACGTCGTCGAGCAGCTCGTCGACCTCGCGGAGAGCATCGGCTGCACCCTCCCGCAGCTCGCCATTGCGTTCACAGTGGCCCACCCGGCCGTCACCTCGGCGATCATCGGACCGCGGACCATGCCGCAGCTGGAGGATCTCCTCAAGGGCGCCGCGCTGACCCTGGACGACGCGGCCCTCGACCGAATCGACGAGATCGTGCCGCCCGGGACCAACCTGTACAACCCGAACGCTCCCATGCCCCCGCGTTCGCTGACCGACACCGCACTGCGTCGCCGCCCACTCGCCGACCGCGCCGCGGCCTGATCGAGCAGATAGGGCTGGGCCAGGACTTCGAATCGAGGGAGACGGGAGGTGCCCGTCTCCCTCGCGCCTTCGGGGCCCCTCCACACGCGACGTCGTCCACCCCGTTATGGCAATTAACGGTTTACCGGTAACAGTAATCCAATAAATCACCGCCACAAAACGGGCATATCGTACGTGCATCATAATGACAGTTCTTGTGCGTAATGCATCAGGATGGTGTCGTGGGGGCAGCGCTTGGCCCGCGAACTGCGAGATCCTGTCACTGTGATCGCACAACGGCTCAGGGTCGCCGCGTACGCGGTGTGTTTGCGAGACGATCGTCTGCTGCTCGCCCGCTGGGTCTCACCAGACCGGGCGCGGCGGCACTGGACGCTACCTGGTGGAGGGGTCGAGCACGCCGAGGATCCGTTCGACGCCGTCGTGCGGGAGGTGGCCGAGGAGACGGGGTACGAGGCGCAGGTCGAGCTGCTGCTCGGTGTGAACTCGCGGACCCGGACCGTCGAGAGCTACGACGGCGGGATTGTCGACCTGCACACGCTGGCTGTCTTCTACCGGGCTCGGATCGCGGGCGGTGAGCTGCGATCCGAGACGGGCGGCACGACCGACCTGGCGCAATGGGTGCCGCTGGAACAGGTCGCCACCCTGGAGCGTTCCGTGGTCGTCGACATCGGGCTTGACCTGCATCGCCACACACCGCCAACGGGGCACGGGGAGCCCATTGGCAGAACGGGGCTGATGCGGCACTGATCAGCTGCCGAAGCCGGCAATGGTGTACGCGGCGAAGCCGAGCACCGCGAGTGCCGTTGCCGCGGCGAGCGCCTGCAGACGTACCCGGTTGGTCCGAGCGACCACCAGGATCAGTGCGGCGCCGAGCACCGCTTCGATCACCGCGGTCTGCAGGCTGTCGGTGCGGTAGTGCGAGTCGTGGCCGGGTTGTGCGCTGCGGTGGAACAGCATGGCCGCCTCGGCGAGCAGGACCGCACCGGGCATGGCCACGGCGATCGTTCGAACCCACGGTTGCCCGTGGCGGCTCAGCCCACCTGCCACCCCGAAGAGTGCGCCGGCGAGGACTCCGAAGAACAGCCACATCAACGTCGTCGGCGACCACAGGTTCTGCGCGCTGTCGTCCAACAGGACGACCGCCGCGACGTAGTACGCCTCCACGGCGACGACCAGCAGCACGATCCCGGCGAACGCGGACCGCCGCCAGTCGGCGCGGAGCCACCATCCGATGGCGAACGCGCCGACCGCCCAGACGGCGCTGGAATTGGCCAGGTTCGCCCAGGGGTACGGCAGACCGAGCTGCAGCAACAGGTCCACCACGCCGAGAAGAACCCCACCGGCCACCACCGTCAGGACCCGGTGGCGGCGCTGTACTTCACGATCAACTGTCGTCACGGGGCAAAACTGTCACACCGAGCCGCCCGGGACATCTGCCTAAGGATGGGTTTGCGGCCGGGTCGCATCCGCCGTACGGCCGGCTTCGTTCAGCTCTGCGCGTCGGGCGCGCTACGTGCGGCCGTACGAGGCGCGCGCCTGCGCCACCTCGGCGGCCTCGCGTTCACGCCACCGACGCTGCGCCTCCCGGTTGCAGGCCCGACAGACCCGCCGGTAGCGACCCGTCGCGTCATCGAGCTCACGGTCGTGGCCGTTGCGGCACTGCGCTGACTGTGACCGGGTTCGGCAGGTTTCCGAGCGGCTGACCTGACGTAGGTGGGTTGGTTCGATGCAGTCGGCGGCCCCACAGGCCTGGTCGACGTCGAGGCCGGGGTCGTAGTCACCGACGAGCACCGCGTACGCGGCGATGTGCGCCCACGCGCGGCCGGCGACCTTCTGGTGCACCCCGCGTCGCGGCCCGTAGCCGTGGACGATGAGGCAGCCGCTCTCGGTGCGGTGCGAGCGCTGGAGCAGGTACGCGCGCAGCGACTCCTCGGTGTGGTAGCGGGACAAACCCTTCACGGCCGAGAGCACGGGGCCACCGTACCCAGTTGTCCCGGCGTCGTCTCAACCCCAGGGAGGTAGCCAGACCTCGGCGTCGGGGGCCGGGACCCGGCGGGAGTCGAGGTGCTCACGCAGTGCGCGCAGCGCGGGGTGCGGGTTGTCGTCGCGCCAGATGAGTGACATGGGGTAGACCGGCGCCGGGTCGCGTACCGGTATCCGGCGCAGGTCGTAGCTGTCCGGCCACAGGTACCGGGTGCGTTCGCCGGCGAGGGTCGCCAGTTGCGCGGAGTCGGCGATCTCGGCCAGCAGCGCCTCGTTGCCGAAGACCGGCCCGACCAGGTCGATGGTGAGGCCGAACGCGGCGGCGAGCTCGTCGTAGTAGGCGGACCATTCGGTGCCGGGGGCCATGCCGGGCATCCAGATGCGGTGTTCGGCGAGTTGCGCGGGCGTGACGGTACGGGCGTTGGCGAGCGCGTGGCGTGGCCCCACGAGCAGGTCGTGGTGCTCGTCGATCACGCGGGTGGCACTGATCGCTGCGGGCAGGTGGCGCGCGGCGACGGTGACGGCGTGGAAGGTGGCGTCGACAGTCCCCGCCTCGACGGCGGCCATCGCAGCGTGCACGTCGGCGTCGAGGGTGACCACGTCCAGCTCGATACGCGGATGCGCGCGGTGGAAATCCTGAAGCAGCACCGCCGGTGCGGTCCGCCGGCTGTGCACGTCGACGCGCAGTGCCCGCCGGCCGGGGCGTACGGAGGCGTCGGCGCGTGCCTCGGCCCGCAGCAGTTCACGGGCGTGCGGCAGGAAGGTCTGACCGTCGACGGTGAGGGCGATGCCGCGAGGCGTGCGGGTGAACAGCCGTACGCCGAGGTCCTTCTCCAGTGCGGCGATGCGCTTGGAGACGGCCTGCTGGGTGATCGACAGCGCGGCGGCGGCGTCCTGGAACTGGCCGGCGTCCACGGCGGCGACGAAGGTGCGGACGGCGTCGAGGTTCACCCGACGAACCCTACTGACACAACCTCTGGTTGTGCCGCGCCGCCCGTCCGGTTGTTTGATCCACGGTCAGTGGCCTTGCTTTGATCGCGGCGGTCAACGACGAGTTGTCGGGAGCGGGAGGTGCGGGCTTGTCCGCGAGGCGATCCCTGGGTCGGCGGTTCGGGTGGTTGTGGGCGTCGTACGCGGTCAGCGCCTACGGGTCGGGGCTGGGTTTCGGGGCGTTGCCGTTGATCGCCGTGCTGGTGTTGGGGGCCAGCCCGGCTCAGGTGTCGGTGTTGGCCGCGCTGGGGCCGGCGGTGGGCGCGCTGATCGCGTTGCCGCTGGGGCCGTGGGTGGAGTTCCACCGCAAGCGGCCGCTGATGATCGGGATGGACCTGGCCCGGTTCGCGGTGCTGCTGACCATCCCCGTCGCGTACGCGTTGGGCCGGCTCAGCTTCGGGCAGTTGCTGGTCGTCTCGGCCGTGGTCGCCACCGCCAAGATCGCCTTCAACGCGGCCAGCGGCGCGTTCCTCAAGGCCCTGGTGCGGCCGGACGACCTGCTGGTGGCGAACGCGCGGTTCGAGTCGACGACGTGGAGCGCGATCGCGCTCGGACCACCGCTGGGCGGCGCGGCGGTCGGCCTGTTCGGGCCGGTGGTCACCATCGTGGCCGACGCGCTCAGCTACCTGCTCTCGGCGCTGGGCATCACCGCCATTCGCGGCCACGAGGATCACCCTCGGCGCACCGGAGCGGCCCGGGTCCGGGCCGGCGAGCTGCTCGACGGCTGGCGGCATCTGCTCACCCACAGCGGCCTGCGGGCGCTCTACCTCAACCAGTTGCTCGTCAGTGGACTGATCATGGCCACGGAGCCGTTGCTGGCCGTGCTGCTGCTCGGCGAGTTGGGCTTTCCGCCCTGGCAGTACGGTCTCGCGTTCGCCGTGCCCTGTGTGGGCGGACTCATCGGGTCACGCCTGGCCCGTCGGGTGGTGGCGCGCTACGGCCAACACCGGATCATCCGCACCGTGGGAGCGCTGCGCGCGATCTGGCTGATCGGCCTCGCCGTCGTGCAGCCGGGCGTGGCCGGTCTCGCCACGGTGATCGCCGTCGAGTTCGCGATCATCATCTGCATGAGTCTGTACAACCCGGTGCTCGCCACCTACCGCCTTCAACAGACTCCGAAGGAGCGCGTTGTCCGCACCCTCTCTGCCTGGTCGATCGGCAGCAGTGCGGCCATCGCCACCCTCAGCGCGCTCGGTGGGCTACTCGCCGAGGCCACCAGCGCGCGCACGGCGATCACGGTCGCCGGGCTGGTGATCCTCGCGAGCCCGCTGCTGCTGCCCCGACGCCCGGACACCGATCGACCGGCACCCGAGCACGCCGAGCGGATCTCTACGATCGCGTGATGTTCCAGCCGACGTACCCGATCCGCACCACCCGCCTCACGCTGCGCCCGGTCACGATCGACGACCTCGACGACGTGTACGCGTATCAGCGCCGGCCCGACGTGGTGCGGTGGATGCTCGGGGCGGAGCCGCGTACCCGTGAAGAGTCCCGGGCGTCGGTGTTGGCCATGGCGGGTGAGGACGCCTGGCGCGCGGAGGGTGACTGCCTGACGGTGGCCGCGGTCACCGACGCCGGGGTGATCGGGATCGTGGAGTTGGTGTGGCGCAGCCAGGTGGACCGTACCGCCGAGATCGGGTTCGTCTTTCACCCCGATCACGGCGGTCGCGGGTTGGCGACGGAGGCCGCCGCCGCGGTGCTGGCCTGGGGGTTCGACGAGTTCGGGCTGCACCGGGTCTACGGCAGGTGCCACGGCCGCAACGCCGCGTCGGCCCGGATGATGACGCGACTCGGCATGCGCCAGGAGGCCCGCCACGTCGAGAGTTACCTGTTCAAGGGGGAGTGGGCCGACCAGCTCGTCTTCGCGATCCTGGCGCACGAGTGGCGCGCCGGGACCCGCACGTCGCCGTCGTGACCGGCTGCCACGGCGACGTGCGGATCGGGCTGACAACCTCAGGCCCGGCGCGCGAGCCACTCCCGGTAGGCGGTGGGCGCGATGACGGCGTCGCCCTTGGCGATCAGGACGTCGCCGGGCGCGGCGGCGAACATGCCGGCGCTGTCGTCGGTGGTCACGGTGCGCTGGTCGTCGCGGGCGGCGAGGGTGATCCGCCCCAGCTCGTCGAGGGCGAAGACGTCGGGCCCGGCGACGTTGCGGATGCCCTGCAACGGCGCGCCCATGCTGACCTCGGCGACGGCCTGGGCCACGTCGGCGGCGGCCATCGGCTGCACCGGGGTGCTGGGTAGGCGGACGGTGGTGTCGTCGGCCGTCCAGGACAGGATCGCGTCGACGAACTCGAAGAACTGCGTGGCGCGGACGATGGAGTACGGAATCGGACCGGCCGTGAGGATGTCCTCCTGGAGGGTCTTGGCGCGGTAGTAGTCCAGGTCGGGCACCTGGTCGACGCCGACGATGGAGAGGATCACCGCGTGCCCCACGCCCGCGCGGGCGGCGGCGGCCAGCAGGTTGTCCATGGTCGTGCGGAAGAAGGCGGGTGAGGCCTCGTCGAAGGTCGGTGAGTTCGTCAGGTTGACGACGACCTCGGCGCCGGCGAGCCCGTCGGACAGGCCCTGCCCGGTGAGCAGGTCCACCCCGGTGGACGGCGACAGCGGCACCGCCTCGTGCCCTGCGGCCTGCAGGATCTTGACGACCTGTGACCCGATGAGACCGGTCCCGCCCAGTACGGCGATCTTCATGCCCATGCACCTTCCAGTGACGTGTGTGGTCCGGTGTCCGGCTACGGAAACCTCGCCGATACTCGGACTTCTTCTGTCCGGGAACTATACTCGGACACACGAGGTCCGAGTAACGGGGTGACTAGGGTGACGTCATGAAGATGTCCGGCGGGGTCGAGTGGGCGCTGCACTGCTGCGTGGTGCTCACCGCCAGCCACACGCCCGTTCCGGCGGCCAAGCTGGCGGAACTGCACGACGTCTCCAGCAGTTACCTCGCCAAGCAGCTCCAGGCGCTGGCCCGCGCCGGCCTGATCCACTCCGTGCAGGGCAAGTCGGGTGGCTACGTGCTGACCCGCGCACCGGAGAGCGTCACTGTGCTCGACGTGGTCCGGGCCGTCGACGGTCCCGGCCCGAGCTTCGTCTGCACCGAGATCCGCCAGCGCGGCCCCTTCGCGACCCCCGCCGACGCCTGCACCACGCCGTGCCCCGTCGCCCGGGCGATGTGGGCGGCCGAGGACGCGTGGCGGCAGGCGCTCGCCGCGGTCACCATCGCCGACCTCGCCCGCGACGTCGACGCCACCTCCGGCCCCGAGGCCCTGGTCGGCATCCAGGCCTGGCTGACCAGCAGCTCCGGCTGAACCCTGCTGACCAGCGGCTCCGGCCGACCCGGGCTGACCGCGCTCACCCGGTGTGGCGTACCTCGGTGTCCCAGATCTGCGCCCACGGACGCCGCAGCCCCCGGCACACGTGGATCGGGCCGCCGTTCTCGTCGTTGTCCACCTCGACCCGCTGATCCACCCGCCCGGCGAGGATGCACTGCTCGAACCAGGTGCTCAGCTGGTCGGGGCGCTCCCAGCCGACGGCGATGACCACGTCCGCGTCGGCGGGCGGCCGCCCGAAGTCGACCATGCTGTTGTGCCCGGAGTACGCGCGGGGGAGGGCACGGGCCGGACCGTACCGGGCCACCGCACCGGCCTCCCCGTAGTTGGCGGTGAGGATGACCGCCCGCGAACGCTCCTCGGGCGGCAGTCCGTTGTGGACGGCGGCCAGGGAGTCGGCGAACGCGGGCCAGCCGATCGTCTCACCGGCGTCGTAGTTGACGTCGACCACGAAACCGGGCAACCGGTCGGCCGGCAGCACCGGCAGCAGCAGCACGACGTTGGGCAGCAGGAACGGCACCACACCCAGCGCGAGGAGCCCTCGACGCCACCAGAGCGACCCGCGCGACGCCCAGGCGACCGTGACCACCGCACCGGCGGCGGTCAGAACCAGCAACAGCGGCGCGTCGTAGTAGCCCTTGCCGCCGGCGACCAGCACGATGCCCACCACCACCAACCACGCCCAGCCCACCGCCCGGTAGGCCCGCCACGCCGGCCGGCGCAGCAGCGCGACCAGGCCGGCGATCCAGATCGGTACCGCGTACGGGCTGATGATGACGAACTGGAGGGTGAACGCGTCGAGCCGACCACTGTAGGAGCTGTCACCGCCGGAGATGGACGCTGCCACGCCGAGCTGCGGAAAGCCGTGCGACGCCTGCCAGATCAGGTTCGGCGCGGCCAACAGCACGGTGACCCCGGCGGCGGCGAGCACCCACCTGTCGCGCAGCAGCCGACGCGGCCCGGCGATGAGCACCCCGACGATCAGGCCCACCGCCAGCAGCGCCGGCAGCAGCTTGCTGAGCATGCCCACACCGAGCGCCAGCCCGATGCCCAGCGCCCAACGGCTGTCACCGGTACGCAGCAACCGCACCGCACACCACGCCGCGAGCAACCAGACCAGCAGGTCGACGGTGGTGGTGCTGAGCAGGTGACCACTGGCGAGCACGATGCCGGACAGCGCGGCGAGCACCGCCGCGACGAGCTGCGCCCCCCGACCCGCGCCCAGCTCCCGGGCGATCGCGGCGACCAGCAGCACCGCACCGCCGGCCAGCAGCGCGGACGGGGTCCGCAGCACCACCAGGTTGCCCGGCGCGATCGTGTCGAGCAGCCGGGCCAGCGCCGGGACCAGCGGACCCTGATCGACGTAGCCCCAGTCGAGGTGTCGACCGGCGAGCAGGAAGTACAGCTCGTCACGGTGATAGCCGTAGCGGCCGGCGAGCAGCAGCAGCGTCACGCTGGTGGCGGCGGCCACCAGCCACGGGCCGCGGGTGCGCGCGCCGGGCTCCGGCTGACGCTCCGGCGGTGGTGGTGACTGGGCCGACCGGTGAGGCCGGTCGATGCCGATCGCGGGCTCACTCACCCGCTCATGATGACCGGCGAGGTGCCCGCGTGGGTGCCCGTGCCGGGGCCCGGCGGCCTCCATGTGCAGGTGGCCCAACCGGGTGCGAAGATCGGCTTTGTCACTCGGACCGAAAGGACGATATGCGCTACCGCACTCTGGGCAGCACCGGCACCGTGGTGTCGACACTGTGCCTGGGCACGATGACCTTCGGCGCGGAGACCGACGAGGCCGGCAGCTTCGCCCAACTGGACCGGTTCGTCGAGGCCGGCGGCACCTTCATCGACACCGCCGACGTCTACTCCACCGGTGTCTCGGAGGACATCATCGGGCGCTGGCTGCGCAGCCGACCCGACGTGCGCGACCGCCTGGTGATCGCCACCAAGGGGCGGTTCCCGATGGGCCCGGGGACGAACGACGCCGGCCTGTCCCGGGTGCACCTCACCCGCGCCCTGGACGCCAGCCTGCGGCGCCTCGGCGTCGACGCCGTCGACCTGTACCAGGCGCACGCCTGGGACCCGCTGACCCCGCTGCCGGAGACGCTGCGGTTCTTCGACGACGCGGTGCGCGCTGGCAAGATCCGCTATGCGGGGGTCAGCAACTTCACCGGCTGGCAGCTGCAGAAGGCCGCCCTGCTCACCCAGCACCTCAACCTCACCCCGATCGTGACCCTGCAACCGCAGTACAACCTGCTGGCCCGGGAGATCGAGTTCGAGTTGGTGCCGGTCTGTGAGAACGAGGGCATCGGCATCCTGCCGTGGTCACCGCTGGGTGGCGGTTGGCTGACCGGCAAGTACCAGCGCGACAACACGCCCACCGGCGCGACGCGGCTCGGCGAGAACCCGCAGCGCGGCGTCGAGGCGTACGCGGGTCGCAACGCCGAGGAGCGCACCTGGCGGGTGCTCGACGCGGTCCGTCAGATCGCCGGGGACCTGGGGGTTTCCATGTCGGCGGTGTCGCTGGCCTGGCTGGCGGCCCGACCGGCGGTCACCTCGGTGATCCTCGGCGCGCGCACCACCGCGCAGCTCGACGACAACCTGACCGCCGCCGACCTGGTCCTCGACGCCGAGCAGATGCGGCTGCTGGACGAGGTGAGCGCCCCACCGGTGGGCGACTACCCGTACGGCGCCGCAGGCGTGCGCCAGCGCGCCCGCGACCTGCCGGCCGGATCGTGACGTCGTTTCCCGAGCCCACCGCCCCGGCCGGCAGCCGCGCCGAGGTCTTCCTGCGCTACCTGGACTACTTCCGCGAGTCCATGGTGGCCAGGGTGTCGGCGCTGGCTGAGCCGGAGCTGCGGCGCAGCCGGCTGCCGTCCGGGTGGACCCCGCTGGAGCTGCTCACCCACCTGCGCCACGTGGAGCGGCGCTGGATCGAGTGGGGCTTCCAGGGTCGGGATGTCGCCGAGCCGTGGGGCGACCGCCGCGACGACCGTTGGTACGTCGCCCCCGACGAGACCCGCGCGGATCTGGTGGCGGCGCTGCGGGCGCAGGGCGCGCACACCACGGCCGTGGTGACGGCACACGACCTGGCCGAGATCGGTGCGCCGGGCCCGCGGTGGGACGGCGCGGACCCGGCGTCGCTGGAGCGGGTGCTGTTCCACCTGGTGCAGGAGTACGCCCGTCACCTCGGCCACCTCGATGTGGTCGCCGAACTCGCCGGCGGCCCGACCGGAGAGTGATGGGCTGATGCCGCTGTTCGCGGTTTCCCTCGATCAATTGAGTCGGCGGTGATCCAGTCGAACTGCGCGGTGGGCGGAGGCCGTTGACGTTGGACGGTCGCCGGTGGATGATCCAGCGATGTCGCTCGGGTTGGCGAGCCGGGGCGCTGGCCCTCATGGGCAACATGATCGCGGTCATCCGATGGATTTAGGAGAGCGGATGTGTTGAAGTTCCTTCTCACGTCGGGAGGCATCAGCAACCCGAGCATCTCCGACGCGCTCGTCGACCTGTTGGGCAAGCCGATCGCCGAGTCCACGGCCCTGTTCATTCCCACCGCTGTCTATCCATTCCCCGGCGGGGCTGAGAGGGCGTGGAAGGCGATTCACGGTCGGGCCGACATTCCGCTGTGCCAGCTCGGTTGGAAATCCCTGGGGTTGCTGGAGCTCACCGCGCTGCCGACCATTCGAGAAGAGAACTGGGTCCCGGCGGTCCGGGAGACCGACGCTCTCCTCGTCTGGGGCGGCGACGTGCTGTACCTGACCTACTGGCTGCGCCAGTCGGGCCTGGCGGACCTGCTGCCGTCGCTGACTGACACGGTCTATGTGGGGGTCAGTGCCGGGAGCATCGCGGTCACCCCGTACAACTGCGACGCCGAGTTCGACCTCGCGTTCGTCCCTGACGGCAGCGACAGGGCGCAGGACGCCGACCGGGCGCTGGGGCTGGTGGACTTCACCCTGTACCCCCACCTCAATCATCCGGAGATGGAGGACACCGAGCTGTCCTCCATCCAGAAGTGGGCGTCCGGAATCCCGGTCCCGACCTACGCCATCGACGACAACACCGCCATCACGGTGGTCGATGGCAATGTCGACGTCATCTCCGAAGGCGACTGGAAACTGATCAACCCCTGACCGGGTTGTCCCTTCAGCCGCGCCGGCCCCTCGACGTGGTCGCCGCGCTCGTCGGTGGCCCGGCCGGGAGCGTGCGGCCGCCGGCTCGATAATGGGCGGATGCCGCTGCTCGTCGTACCCGCGCTGCCCGCCGGCAGCCTCGCCGCCCAGGAGCAACCCCACCTTCCGGTACGCCCCGGGGTGGCGTTGCGGCCGTGGCGTGACGACGACGCCCCGGCCGTGCGGGCTGCCTTCGACTGTCCGGTGATCCAGCGATGGCACGTGCGTCGTCTCGACAGCGACGACGAGGCACGGTCGTGGACAGCGCAGTGGGCCGGCCGTTGGCGCGACGAGAGCGCCGCCAGTTGGGCGCTCGTCGACGCCGACGACCGGCCCGTCGGTCAGGTGGGGTTGCGCGACGTGCTGCTGACCGAGGCGTCGGCGCAGGTGTCGTACTGGCTGATGCCCGCCGCGCGCGGTCGAGGGCTCGCCACCGAGGCGCTGCTCGCCATGACCCGATGGGCCTTCACCCGGGGCGGGTTTCACCGGCTCGGGTTGGAGCATTCCACCGCCAACGCGGCGTCCTGCCGGGTAGCCACCCGGGCCGGGTTCACCGTCGAGGGCGTGGCCCGAGGGTCGGTGCGCCACGCCGACGGCTGGCACGACATGCACCTGCACGCACGACTGGCCTAACGGGCCTCGACCCAGCCGACGAAACGCGGGGTCAGGTCGGGCAGCGCCACGACGGCCGCGACGGCAGGTGCTTGCGGCGCTGGGGCATCAGACGGCCCGCGCAGCGGTCCGACGCCGCGCGGGGGCGGGCCGCCGCGCCTCGCCGGGTGCTTGCCGCCGTACGCCGGCGCGCAGCACGAACAGTTCACGCCGGGCCACCGCCTCGCCCTTCGGGTCCAGTTGGTAGGCGTCGAGCCAGAGCCAACCGTCGTACGTGTGCCGGACGCCGGCCGGCGTCGTGAGCCGGTGTGGTTCCGGCCGTGGGTCGACCTGGAACGTGAGGCGGTGACGCTGCGGTCGTTCCAACTGGCGTGGGTGCCCGGGCTGTTGCAGACCGAGGCGTACGCGCGGGCGACCCTGGCCGGCGGGATGCTGGCGGCGGAGGCGGTCGACGAGTTCACCGAGGCGCGCATCGCCCGCCAGGCGATCCTCGCCCCGGGAGAGGACGGGCCTCTGCTGGTGGCCGTGCTGGACGAGGGGGTGCTCCGACGACGTGTGGGCGACGACCGCGCCCTGATGGCCGCGCAACTCGCGTGCCTGCTCGGGCACGCCGAGGCGGGCACCGTGCAGTTGCACATCGTCCCGGCGGACGCGCCCAGCTATCCCGGGCTCGACGGGCCGTTCACCATCGCGGACATGCCGGACGGTTCCCGGGTCGCCCACGTCGACAGCGCGGCCCAGGCGCAGATCCTGGACCAGCCATCGGACCTTGTTAATCTGGAGCGACGGTGGGAGCGGATCCGCGGCGAGGCACTGCCGCGCGGGCGTTCCCTGACACTCCTCAGAGAAGCGGCAGCAGCATGGACATGACCGGCGCGCGGTGGCGGAAGAGCACGAGGAGCGGCGGCAACGGCGGCAACTGCGTCGAGGTGGCCGACAACCTGCCGGGTGTGGTGCTCGTTCGGGACACGAAGGACCGCGACGGCGCGACGCTGGCGTTCCGCCCCGAGTCGTGGCGGCGCTTCGTCGCGCAGGCCCGCCACGCCGGCTGACCTCGCTAGCGTACGCCGGTGGGCTCGGCCGGTTGCGGTTTCGGGGTCGCCGGCCAGGTGAGGCGGCGTACGCCGGGGACGAGCGCGGTGCCCGCGCAGGAGGCGAGGACCAGCAGGCCGGCGACGGCCAGCGGGACGGGTGCGCCGAACGCGTCGGCGGCCAACGGCGCCAGCGCGTAGCCCAGCGGCATGGCGCCCAGCGACACCAGCCAGTCGTACGAGGTGACCCGGGCCAGCACGTCCGGCGGGAAGTGGTGCTGCACGACGGTCTCCCACACCGGGTTGAGGTAACCGAGGGCGGTCAGCGCCACCGCGTAGGCGGCGATCACCACGGGGGCGGGCGCGGCGACGGCGAGCAGGAACAGCGGCGCGGCGTAGCAGGCCAGGCCGAGGTTGGCCAGCAGCACCGGCCGGTGCAGCCGTACCCGCCCGGCCAGCAGCGACCCGGTGAGCATGCCGATCGCGCCGGCCTGCAACAGCAGCACCCAGGTCGCCTCGCCGCCGAGTCGGTCGATGGCGACGGCCGGGCCGAGGGTCATCAGCACGGCGGCAGCGCCGTTCCACACGCCGTGCCCGAGCAGGCTGGTCCAGAACCAGTCGCGGGCGCGTACCTCGCCGAAGCCGTGCCGCAGGTCGGCGAGGACGGAACGGCGGGGCACCGGCACGTGGCGGACCCGCACCAGCGCGAGCAGCGCGGCGCTGAGCGCGAACGACGCACCGTCGAGGATGAATGCCCAGCCGGGCCCGGCGGCCCAGATCAGCGCGCCGGCCAGCGCCGGCCCGGCGAGGCGACTGGTGTTGGCGGTGATCCCCATCAGGGCGTTGGCCCGCTGCCGATCGGTCGGTTCGATGGTGCCGGCGACCAGCGGAGACGCTGTCGGAATGGCGAAGGCCGAGGCGACGCCGCCCAGCGCCGACGCCACCACGACGGTGCTCAGCGACGGGTCGCCGCCGAGCAGCTCGACGCCAACCGCGATCTGGGCAGCGCAGCGGACCAGGTCGGCCAGCAGGGCGACCCGGCGGGCGTCGAACCGGTCGGCCACGACACCACCGAACGGCAGCAGGAGCAGCCGGGGGACAACGGCGGCGGCGAGGACGACGGCCAGCGCGCCGGTGGAGCCGGTGGCGCGCAGCACGGCCAGCGCCAGCGCGGCGGGCACCACCGCGTCGCCGATGGCGGAGATGCTGCGACCCAGGAACAGCAGCCGGAAGGAGTGGTTGCGCAGGGGGTGAGCCATGACCCGGAGCATAGTTCGACATCGAATATTTCGGCAATGAATATTTTGTCGCTGAGGTAAGCTGGCGCGGTGACCACCACCCCGGACACCGTCGACCAGCACATCGAGCGCTGGCGGCCCGTGGTGCCCGACCTCGACGCGGACGTCGAGGGGGCGGTGACCAGGATGATCCGCCTGACCCGGCACCTGCGGGCGGTCAAGGAGCGGGTCCTGGTCGACCTCGACCTGCCGGCCCACGAGTACGACACCCTGCACGCCCTGGCCGGTCGTGGTGGACGGGCAGCGCCCTCGGATCTCGCCGCGGACCTCGCGATGGCCCCCGCCTCGATCACCGCGCGGGTGGACACCCTGCTGCGGCGGGGCTTCGTGCGCCGAATGCCGTCCACGGTGGACCGACGGCGGGTCGACGTGGAGCTCACCGAGGCAGGCCGGGCGGCGTGGCAGGGGGCGATGCAGGTCCAGGGCGCGGAGGAGCACCGCCTGCTCGGCGCGCTCACCGCGACCGAGCGCCGACACCTCTCCGACCTGCTGCGTCGGGTGCTCCTGGTCGCCGAGCAGCCGCCGAGCGCGCCGGAGACCGACTGAGCGGGCCGGAAAATCGCCTGGCGGCCCGCGTACCGCTGATGCGAGGGTGACCGGCATGACTGCGCATGCCCTGGCTGGCGCCCTGGCCGACGACGCACGGCGACGGATCTTCGCGGCGATCGTGCTGGGTGCGACCAGCGCGACCGCTGTCGCACAGCGGGTCGACCTGCCGGCGCGGGTGGTGCTCACCGGGGTTCGCCGGCTCACCGACGCGGGCCTGGTCGCCGGTGCCGACGGCGCGCTCGCTGTCGACGAGGCGTCGCTACGGGCGGTGGTACGCGACAACCGGTCACCCGACGCCGCCGAACCCGCCGCCGACCCGGTGCTGCGGACCTTTCTCCGCGCGGGCGTCCTGGTGAGCCTGCCGGCGCAGCCGAGCCGGCGGCGGGTCCTGCTCACACACATCGCCGAGCGGTCGTTCGAGCCGGGCACCCGCTATCCGGAGCGGGCCGTCGACGACGCCCTCAAACCGTGGTGCGCCGCGGGCGGGTCCGATCACGTGACACTGCGCCGCTACCTGATCGACGAACAGCTGCTCACCCGCGAGCACGGCATCTACCAGCGGCTCTGATCGTCCGGATAATCCCGTTGACCGGGCGATGATGATCAACAGGTGACCACTACCGCCCGACCAACGTGGACGACCACCGCCGCCCGACCTGATCGACCTGACGCCGCGCTGCTGCTGCGCGAGTACATGACCGAGATGGTGGTTCGCTACCACCGTCGACCGGCCCTGCCCGGCGAGGTCGACGCGGCCCTGGCCGAAATGCCCAGCGACGACCTGACCGCGCCGAGCGGACTGCTCCTGCTCGCCCGCCACGGCGACCAGCTGGCCGGCTGCGCCGGGCTGCGGTGGCAGCGGGGCTGGGCCGAGCTGACCCGGGTGTTCGTCCGGCCCGACCATCGCGGCGCCGGCGGGGGCGCCGCGCTGCTGGCCGCCGTCGAGGAACGGGCCCGCGCGGCCGGGGCGGACCGGATTCGGCTCGACACCCGCCACGATCTGGTTGAGGCCCGCGCCCTGTACGCCCGGCACGGCTACGCGGAGATCCCGGCGTACTCGCAGGGGCCCTACGCCGATCACTGGTTTGAAAAACGGCTGTCCTGAGCAGTTGACGCTCGCATCCGGACGCGCTAAATAAGAAGAGGAAGTTGAGTCACCCCGACTCAACTCATCACCTTCGGCCAGGAGAACCGAGGAGGCATGACCATGTTGATGCGTACCGACCCGTTCCGCGAGATCGACCGGCTCGCCGAGCAGTTCTTCGGTACGGCGGCCCGCCCCGCGATGATGCACCTTGACGCCTACCGCGACGGCGACCACTTCTACGCGGCGTTCGACCTGCCTGGCGTCGACCCGGACAGCATCGACTGCACCGTCGAACGCAACGTGCTCACCGTCCGCGCCGAGCGTCGCCGACCGGCCGGTGACGGCGTCGAACTGGTCGCCGCCGAACGCCCGATGGGCACCTTCACCCGGCAACTGTTCCTCGGCGACACCCTGGACACCGACAAGCTGGAGGCCGGCTACGAGAACGGGGTGCTGACACTGCGCATCCCGGTCGCCGAGCGCGCCAAGCCCCGCCGGGTGACCATCCAGGCCAACGGCAACGCCCGCCGGGAGATCAACGCCTGATCCGCCACGGTGACGGGTGGGACCGGCGCGCCTGCGCGCCGATCCCACCCGAGGCTGAGAGTCTTTTTCACATGGTGTTCTCCGACGCTCCGGTGCTCGCCCGTCCGTCCACACCACCGGCGCTGCCGAGCGGACCGATCGAGGTCACCGAGGCGTGGCTGCGAAACCGGCGGCTGTCCGAACACACCCGCGACGCCTACCGACGTGACGTCACCGGCTGGCTGCGTTGGTGCGCCGAGCGTGACCTCGACCCGCTGCGGGCCACGTTCCTGCACGTCAACGAATACGCCCGCGCCCTGGAGAACAGCGTCGGCGCCCGCAGCGGCCGCCCACTGACCCCGGCGACCGTCGCACGCCGGCTCTCGGCGCTGTCCAGTTGGTACGACTTCCTCGCCAAACTCGGCGCGGTGCCGGCCAACCCGGTCGCCGGCGCCGACCGCCCCCGCGTCGACCGGGACCACTCCGCCACCGTCGGGCTCACCCCCGAGGAGGTGGACGCCCTCCTCAACGCCGCCGACGCCGACACCGGCGCGACAGCCGTCCGCAACCGGGCAGCGCTCGCGCTGCTGGCCGATCTGGGTCTGCGGGTCGGGGAGCTGATCTCACTGGACCTGACCGACCTCGGCACCGAACGCGGCCACCGCAGCGTGCGCTTCGTCGGCAAGGGCGGCAAACAACGCCGCCGCGCCCTCACGCCCAGCGCCGGGCACGCCCTGGACGCCTACCTGGCCCAGCGGGCCGCCGCCACCGGCGTGCCGGTGGCACAGCTGACCGGTCCACTGCTGGTCACCGCCAGCGGTGCCCGGCTGGACCGGCACTCCGTGTTCCGGATGGTCCGTCGGCTCGCCCGCGCCGCCGGCATCCCGGCCTGGGCGAAGCTGTCGCCACACTCGCTGCGACACGCGTTCGCCACCACCGCCCGCTCCGAGGGCGTGCCGTTGGAGGACGTGCAGGACGCCATGGGGCACGCCGACCCGCGCACCACCCGCCGCTACGACCGGGACCGGCACAACCTCGACCGCGACCCGGCCTACGCGGTGTGGGCCGCCCGGTCGCGCCGCCGCGGCTGAGCAGCGCCCGCCGCGTCGGCCCTAGGACCGGCAGACCTAGGGTGAAACCGGCCGCTTTTCGGCAGCATCGCACGTTGCTGTACTTGTGACATGACCTTCGGATTCCAGTTCGACCACGTCGGCATCACTACCTCTGCAGCGCACCTCGACCAGACCATCGCGTGGTATCGCGACCACCTCGACTTCTTGGTGATCCAGCAATTCGAAGTCGGCGAATCGGTGTTCACCTTCATCGGCACCGACAACACCAAGATCGAGATCATCTCGGCTGGCGCCGCCGCGAACCCGGCCCCGGCCGCCGAAAGCCTGCCGGCCAGCCACGACGTCGAGCGTCTGCACCACATCTGCCTCCGGGTTCCCGACCTGGACGCGGCCATCGCCGAACTCGACCGGCGCGGTGTGGCTCTGTTCGCCGGCCCCATGACGGTCGAGAAGAGCGGTCAGCGTTTCGCCTTCATCCGGGACAACATCGGCACCATCATCGAGATCACCGATGCGGTGCCGATGGCCGGCTGAGCGCATCGGCGACCACGTCTCGCAGCCGCTGCAGGGCCGCCTCGGCGTCGGTACCCGGATCGGCCCAGTAAAGGTAGAGCCAGACGTCGTCGGCCAGTTGCGCGGCCACCTGCCGCAGCGCCAGCAAGCCGATCAGCGGATGACGGTACACCTTGACACCGGGCGCCGGGGTCGCGACGTCGTGCTCGTCCCATAGCTCGCGGAACTCGGGACTCCCCGCGTTCAGATTCTCGACCAGGCGGTGGAGACGGCGGTCCTCCGGGAACCGGGTGACGGCGGCCCGGAGGACACCGACGGTCTCGCGGGCGGAGTGCTCCCACGTCACCATCACCTCACGAGCACCCGCATCGGCGAACAGCCAGTACGCGTAGTAGCGGCGCTCACGGGGGAACGTGTCGAAGTCCGTCGTCAGTTCTCGATGCAGTGCGTTCGCGCCGATCACCTCGCTACCGCGCCCCACCACAATCGCCGGAACAGCGACGGCGCGCAGAAGCCCGGTGATATTCGGATGATCGTCCGGAACACGGTCTGCCTCGTGTTTCGAACGGCCCCGAACCAGCAGATACAGCTGTGCCCGTTGCGCCGGCGAAAGGCGCAACGCCGTGGCCAGAGAATCGAGAACTGAATCGGACGGCGAGACGTTACGGCCCTGTTCCAGGCGCATGTAGTAGTCGACGCTCACACCGGCCAGGGCCGCCACCTCTTCGCGCCGCAGCCCGGGCACCCGGCGTCCCGAGCCGTCGATCAAACCGGCTTGCGCCGGGCTTACCTGCGCCCGTCGTGAGCGAAGGAAGTCACGCAGAGCGGTGTTTCGTTCCACCAGACGATCGTGTCAGACACGCATGAGTCAGGAGACGTTGGCGCGGCTGAGCAGGCTGTGCGGCGTCAGCCCTGCGGGCGGGGGCAGATGCAGAACGGCTGACCGATCGGGTCGAGGAGCACGACCCACTTGTCGCCGCCGGGCTGGAAATCCGGCTTGGACGCGCCCGCCGCCACGAACTTCTCCTCCGCCGCCGCCAGGTCGTCGACGTAGAGATCCAGGTGGTAGCGCTTGTCGCCGGTCGGATCCGGCCAGGAGGGCGGTCGGTAACCCTCGACCAGACCGAAGCCGATGGAGACGCCACCGGAGCTGATCATCGCGTACTCCGGTTGGCTGTGGGTGACCTCCCAGCCCAGCGCCTGGTGGTAGAACGCGGCATGGCCGGCAGGATCGGAACTGTCGAGGTTGACCATCGCGAGGTCGGCAGAAACTGTCACGCCGGCAGTATGCCGACGGGGTCCGACAAACTCCGGGCCTGCGACACCCACCGCCCATCAGAGGGCCTCGAGCGGCCAGAACGTCACCCGGGCGGTGCTGTCACGGCAGATCAGCCCGGCGCCCACCCGTCGACAGTCGGTCAGACCCTCCGGAAGCACCACCGACACCCGATGACCGTCGCGTCCCACGGTCGCCACCAGCGCACGCCTGCCGTCCGCCGCCAACCCCAGCACCACCAGCGGCTCCGCCGGCACCCGGGGGCCTGCCACCGTGCGCCAGCGCGCGCCGTCCGGCCACGACCACACCCGCGCCCCGGTGCCCGCGTCGATCGCCCAGCGGCCCTGCTCGTCCTGCCCGCAGATCAGGCCCTGGCAGGGCCGCAGGGTCAACTCACCCGACGGCACCGGCACCCGCCAGCGCGGCGCCAGCCCCGGTAGGTCGTACCCGGTCAGCGCCACCGCGCCGGCGACCGGGTGGCGCAGCACCAGGTGCGCGCCGACGACCTGGGGGTTGTCCGGGCCGTAGTCGGCCGGCGGAAGCTGGCCCCGCCCGCGCTCGACACCGTCGCGGGCGTCGAGAAACCGGACCAACCCGTTGTCCTGCACCAGCAGCACCCGCCCGGGCAGCGCCCGCAGCACCGCCGTGGAGGGCAGCGGAACCGACCACCGGGTCGCACCGGTGGCCGGGTCGACGCCGTGCACCGTGCCCTCGACCCGCCGCCCCGGATCGGAGGCGCTGCGTACCTCGCTCACCGCGACCGCCGCGTCCCCGGCCGCGTACACCCGCTCGGGTCGCCGCCACACAGGCTGTCCGGTACGCATCGACCGCGCGGTGGTCACCCGCGCCCCGCGCGTCTGATCCCGTTCCACCAGCAGCAGCAGGTCACCGACGACCTCGGCGGACCACCCGGCGGCGGGTGGCACGGTGACCCGCCACCGCGGCGGGCCGCCCGGCGCGGCCGAGTCGTAGGCGCTCAGCGTCGGCGGGCTCTGGTCGGGGCCGACGACCAGCAGCAGCGGTCCCGCGCCCAGCACTGTCGCCCCGGCGGGCACCACCGGCCCGACCTGCGGCGACAGGCGCCCGACCGGGGCGGCACCGCCCAGCAGGGCACAGATCGCCACCAGCGCCGCCACCCGCCACCGGCGCGACACCTGCGGCGGCGGCCGGCGCTCGTCCAGCGGCGCGCCCCGGTCGTCGCCCAGCTCGATCAGCACCGACATGCGGGCCCACCCGTCCGCTCGCGCCGGCCGATCAGCAGAGCAGGTCCAGGTGGTGGTGGGCGTCCTCGGCGATCTCCTCGTGGCGCAGCCAGCGGCGCGCCCACAACCGGGCTGCCAGCTCCGCCTGCTCGTCCCCCCACGCGGCGTGCTCGACGAGCAACGCGGTGGTCAGCGCGTACGCCAGGCGCAACGCCAGACCACGGGCGCCCGCGAGCACCGCCGACGCACCCGGGTCGACGGTCACCGCGCTGATGGTTTCCGTCAGCTGCGCGGCGGCGGTCGCCAGCGTGTCGGCCAGCACCGGCGACAACGGCCGCGCCAGGTCGACGGCGGCGGCGAGCCGGCTCAGCAGTGGCACCCCGGCGTCCTCCCGGGTCAGCGCGCGCAGCACGTCCAGGGCCAGCACGTTGGTGGTGCCCTCCCAGATCGGCAGCACCTGGGCGTCGCGCAGCAGCCGGGGCACCCCGGTGTCCTCCACGTAACCGGCCCCGCCGAAGCTCTCCACGTACTCGCTGGCGGAGCTGACGGCGAGCCGGCCGGTGGCCAGCTTCGCCAACGGCGCCACGATGCGCAGCTCCGCCGCGGCCTCCGGGTCGGCGCCGACCTCCACCCGCCCCAGCAGGGCGAAGGCGTGCCCGGCCAGGGCGAACGCGCCCGCGGCGTCGACCGCGAGGGTGCCCAGCGTGGCCCGGTGCAGCGGCGAGGACACCAGCGGGCCGCCGGCGACGTGCCGCACCTCGGCGTACGCGCGGGCGTAGTCGAGGCCACGTCGCATCCCGCCGGCCGCCGCCGCCGCGTTGTGCACCCGGGTCACCACGACCAGGGTCATCGCCCGGACCAGACCGGGCACCGCCGGGTCACCCAGCGGGAGGGCGTACGCGTCGCGCAGACCGATCTCGGCGGTGGGCAGCGCCCGGGTGCCGAGCTTGTCCTTGAGCCGGTGCACCGTGACGCCCGGTGCGGGTGCGCCCGGTGCCGCGCCGTCGGCCAACGGGGAGTCGACCGCGTACCGGGGAACGAGGAACGGGGCGAGCACCCGGCTGCCCCGCCCGGCGCCCTCCGGTCGGGCCAGCGCCACCGCCATCGCCGCGTCGGCAGCGGAGCAGAACCACTTCTCCCCGGTCAGCCGCCACGAACCGTCCGCCGCCGGTCGACCGAGCGTGCTGGAGCGGCCCAGGTCGGAGCCGCCCTGCGACTCGGTCATCCACTGCCCGCTGGTGATCGCCGTCGCCGGGTCCGTCGAGATCAGCCGGGGCAGCCACGCGGCACGGACCGTGGCGTCGACGTCGGGCATGCTGAGCAGCGCCGCCGCCCCGTCGGCCATCGCCACCGGGCACGAGAACGTCGCCGACTCCGGCCCGTACAGGTGCAGCAGGGCGTGTTGCACGACCCGCGCGGCGGCACCCCAGGTGCCCCGGGCGTCCGGCAGGTAGGGCAGCGCGACCACGGCGTGGCGGGCGGCGGCGGCGCGCTGCTCCTGCCAGCCGGCGGAGGTGTCGATGCGGTCGACGCGGGCGCCCCACGGGTCGTAGCGGACCAGCGTCGGCGGGTGCGCCTCGGCGTCGGCGTGCGCCGCGCGCAGCGGCCCGGTGACGTCGGCGGCCAGGTCCGCGAGGCGGCCCTTCGCGGCGGCGTGCCCGCCCGGGCCGAGGTGACGCTCCAGCCAGGAGCGCAGCAGGCCATCGCCGGCGTACGGGTCGACGGGGGGTGGTACCGGCTGCACGAAGCGGCTCATCGATCGGCTCCTGGCACTGCTCGGGGGTGTGCGCCGACGGTAGACGATGCGGGGCCGCCGCGAACAGGGTGAGCCCCGGACCCGATTTTTCGGCTTGTCGTACCCCGGTGCGACCGTGTTCTCTACGGTCGGTAGTCGTGGGTGCCGGCCAACAGTGGAGTCGACCGGCCCGGCGTCACCGCCCGATGCGCACCGGGTTGGCGTTCGCCGGGTTCGGCGTGGCGTTGTGCTGTGTGGGGGTGGCCGGGCTGGGCGCCTGGAACCTGCAGACCGTCCGGCAGGCCGCCGGCCCGATCCGGGAGACCGCCGACGGCTTCCTCAACGAGGTGACCCTGGGCGACAGCGACCGGGCGTACGAGCGGCTCTGCGCGGACGCCCGCAGCCGGTGGAGCGCGATCGGTTTCACCAGCTGGGTGCGGACTCCACCGATGGTCACCGACTACGAGATCACCGACGTGTCGGTCGCCACCCGCAGCGGGCGACCGCAGGGCACGGTGACCGTGAAGGTGACCCGCGACGGTGGGCTCAGCGAGGAACGTCGCCTGCCGGTGGTCCGCGAGGACGGCGGCTGGCGGGTGTGCGGTGACCCGTTCTGAGCCCCCGGTCGCCACCCCGGTACGCCCGCAACTGCTGCGACCACGTGAGGGGGTGCAGCCGACCACCTCCACGGAACTCTTCTTCGACCTCGTCTTCATCTTCACCATCACCCAGCTGTCGCACTACCTGCTCGCGCACCTGGACTGGCGGGGCGCCGCCCGTACCGGCCTGTTGCTGGCGCTGGTGTGGTTCGTCTGGGTCTACACCACCTGGCTGACCAACTGGTTGCAACCGGACCAGGGGCCGGTGCGGACGATGCTGATCGGAATGGCGCTGGGCAGCCTGCTGTTGTCGGCGGCGATCCCGGACGCGTTCGGCTCGACCGGTCCACTCTTCGCGCTGGTCTACGTGGTCATGCAGGTGGGCCGCACACTGTTCGCGTTGTGGGCGGTGCAGGGCAGTCCGTGGTTGGTGGCCGGATTTCAGCAGTCGTTGCCGTGGATCACCGGGACGTCGGTGCTCGTGGTCCTCGGTGGTCTGGTCGGCGGGGCCGCCCGGGACGCGGTGTGGGCGGCGGTGATCGTGATCGAGGTGGTCGGCCTCTCGCTCGGCTACCCGCTGCCGAAGCGGGGACGCAGCCGACCCGAGCGGTGGATGGTGGAGGGTGGGCACCTGGCCGAACGGTGTGCGGCGTTCGTCCTGATCGCGCTGGGGGAGTCGATCCTGGTCACCGGCAGCACCCTCACGTCACACGTGAACCTGGTGACGTCCGGGGCGTTCCTGTTGGCGTTCGGCGGTTCGGTGGCGCTGTGGTGGGTGTACTTCGCCCGCTCGGCGCCGGCCGCCACGGAGGTCATCGCCCACGCCGGAGAGCGCACCGGCGCGTTGAGCCGGGTCGCGTTCAACTTTCTGCACCCGGTGATCGTCGCCGGTGTCGTCGTGGCGTCGGCGGCCGACGAGCGGTTGCTGCGGGAACCCGGCGCCCCGGCTGCCACGGTCGACGTGCTGCTCACCCTCGGCGGACCGGCCCTGTTCCTGGCCGGGCACGCCGCCTACAAGGCGCTGCTGTGGCGGGCCCTGCCGATCAGCCGGGTCACGGCGGTGGTGGTGCTGTTGGCGTTGATGCCGGTGGGTGTGGCGCTGGGTGCGCCGGTCGCGGGGTGCGCCGCGGCGGCGTTGGTGGTGACGGTGGCGGTGATCCTGACCGACCGGCGCCGTTCCCTGGCGCTCGCGCGGTGACCGCGTTCTGAGCCGGCCGGTGGTTCAGTCTCGGGGACCGAGGTCGCCGCTGCGGTAGTGGCGGCGGCAGAGCACCTGGTAGCGCACCTCGGCGGTGTCGACGGTGTCGCCGATGACGACCTGGGCGCCCTCGCGGACGACCTGCCCGTCGACGACCCGGGCGTTGAGCAGCCCTTCGCGGCCGCACCAGCAGAGCACCTCGACCTGGATGCGGGCCACCTCGTCGGCCAGCTCGAACAGGCGTTGCGCGGCGGGGAACAGGCAGGACCGGAAGTCGGTGGCCAGGCCGAACGCGAAGACGTCGACGTCGTAGCTGTCCACCAGTTCGGCCATCTGCTCGACGTGCTCGACGGTGTAGAAGCACGCCTCGTCGCAGATCAGGTAGTCGACGCGTACCCCGTCGGCCCACCGGCCGCGCACCAGGGCCCGCAGGTCCAGGTCGTCGGTGACCTCGATGGCCTCGTGGGCCAGGCCGATACGGGTGGTGACCTGCGGTCCCAGCGACCGGTCGATGCGGGTGGTGACCAGTCCGCGCCGGCCCTGCCGGGCGTGGTTGTAGTTCATCTGCAACGCCATCGTGGACTTGCCGCAGTCCATCGGCCCCCAGAAGAACTTCAACGCCGCCGCGTGCACCGGACGCCCGTCGAGCCCACGCGCGGCCGCACACCCGGCCGGGGCGTGCGGCTGCCCGGGGAACGGGTGGGCCAGGCAGGTCGGGACGGTGGCGGCGTCGTCAGTCACGGTCGGGCAGCCTAGCCGATCGACCGCCCCTGATCTGCCTGGTCCGGGACGCGTGCTCAGAGCACCCGGGGTGGGGTGTTGCCCACGGCCACGATGGCACGGCGGATCGGCACGGCGGCCAGGAGCAGGAAACCGACCACGAAGAAGATCAGCAGTGAGACCAGGCCCACCCGGTACGAGGCGGTGAGCTGGAACACCAGCCCGAAGGCGAGCGGGCCGAGCCAACTGGTGCCCTTGTCGCTGATCTCGTAGAAGCCGTAGTACTCGCCTTCCTTACCGGCCGGGATGAGCTGGCTGAACAGCGACCGGCTCAGCGCCTGGCTGCCGCCGAGCACCAGGCCGATGGCCGCGCCGAGGATCATGAACGGCACCGGCGCCTCGGCCGGCAGCCGGAACGCGCCGATGATCACACCGATCCAGAGGATCAGGCTGAGCAGCACCGTCTTCCAGGCGCCGATGCGCCGGGCCAACGCGCCGAGGCTCAACGCGCCGCCGAAGGCGAGGAACTGCACCAGCAGGATCGTGATGATCAGGGTGCTCTGCTCCAGGCGCAACTCCTCGGTGCCGTACTGGCTGGCCAGGGTGATGACGGTCTGGATGCCGTCGTTGTAGACCAGAAACGCCAGCAGGAAGAACAGCGTCAACGGGTACGCCTTGATCTCCCGCAGGGTGCGGCCCAGCTGCCGGAACCCGTCGGTGAGCACGTTGCCCTGCCGGGCCAGCGCCGCCGCCGCGCCGGGGCGTTCCCGCAGCCAGCGCAGCGGCACGAGGGTGAACACCGCCCACCACACCCCGGCGGAGACGATCGACCAGCGGGCCAGGTCCAGGGTGCGCTGCGGGTTGTCGTCCTCGCTGAAAAGGGTGACCGCCACCAGGTTGAACGCCAGCAGCAGACCACCGCCCAGGTAACCCAGCGCCCAACCCCGGCTGGAGATGCCGTCGCGTTCGTCCGGGCCGCCGAGCTGCGGCAGGAACGAGTTGTAGACCACCAGGGCCGCGCCGAAGGAGATGTTCGCGACCAGGAAGAGCGCCCCGCCAAGCAGGTAACGGTCGCCGGTCACGAAGATCATCGCGACGGTGGCGCCGGCGCCGGTGAACGCGGCGCCGCCGAGCAGCCGCTTCTTGTGCGCCGACCGGTCGGCGATCGCCCCGATCACCGGCAGCACGAACACGGTGAGAAAGACCGACAGCGAGATCAGGTACGGGTAGTAGGACCCGGCCGCCACCCGGATGCCCAGCGGGTACACGTACCCGTCGCAGGTGTCCGCGCCCAACTCGCAACCGGCGGCCAGCTCGGCGACGGTGGTGATGAACGGTCCCAGGAACACCGTGATGACGGTGGTCTGGAACGCGGAGTTGGCCCAGTCGTAGATGTACCAGCCGCGCCGCTCCCGGCGAGTACTCGCCGGGAGCGGAGTGTCGTCCACCGTGGGGGTCACGGTCTCGGCCATCGGTGGTCCTTCGACGCTCAGGCGGCCCAGTGGCCGCGGCTGCGGTAGACGTCGCGCAGCACGCCGACGTGATCGGTCATGATGCCATCCACGCCACGATCCAGTAACTCGTGCATCTGGGCTGGTTCGTCGATCGTCCAGACGTGCACCTGCAGGCCGATGCGGTGGCAGTAGTCGAGGAACCGGCGGTCCACCACCGGCACCCGCCCGTAGCGCGGCGGCACCTGCGCGGCGACCACCGACGGCGGCAGCCGCAACGGCCGCCCGTGCAGGGAGGCCAGCCGCAGCCGGGCGACGCCGCGCATGCCCAGGCTGGTGGCGACCCGCCCCTGGGTGAGCGCCCGCAGCCGGGTCAACCGGGCGTCGCTGAACGAGGCGAGCAGCACCCGGTCCCCGGCGCCGGCCCGGGACACCGTCGCCACCGTCGGCTCGACGCCGCCGTCGGCCTTCACGTCGATGTTGAAGCGGACCTGCGGCCAGGCGGCCAACACCTCGTCGAGCCGGGGTACGACGGCGGCGCCGCCGACCCGTACCGAGGCGAGGTCCGCCCAGCTCATCTCGGCGATGCGCCCCGGCTCGCCGGTGACCCGCCGTAGCGTCGGGTCGTGGAAGATCACCGCCACGCCGTCGGCGGTGGCGTGCACGTCGGTCTCCACATACCGGTAACCCAGCCCGATGGCCCGGGCGAACGCCTCGGTGGTGTTCTCGTCGCCCTCGGCGGCGCCGCCACGGTGGGCGAACGCCAGCGGCGCGGGTGCGTCGAGGTAGCCGAATCGGGTCAACACGCGACGCAGTATGCCCGCCGCCGGTGGCGCGTGGGTGGCCTGCCGGCGAAGATCACGCCCGTGATCCCGGTGCGCTGACGGGCTCGTCGCGCACCTGGCGTTGGTCGACCGGGTTCCGCGGTTCCGGGCCGGGTCGGGGGCCGTGACCGCAGTGTCGGCAGGCACCGCGCCGACGCAGGTGGTAGGCGATCGTGGCGACGCCGAGCGCGACCCCCCAGACCGTCCAGAAGAGGCTCGGGACGTACATGGCCCAGGTGCCCCGGGCTTCGCTCGTCCAGAGGAACATCAGGCCGGCCGGGATGATCGTCACGGCGACAATCGACGCCGGGACGATGGCGAGAGCGGGCGGGACGCGCCTGCCGGCTCTGAACCAGATCCAGCGGGGGTAGGTCTCTCCCCAGCCGGCTACCAGACCGTGGGTGAGCACACCACCCAGCGCGGAGGCGATCGCGCAGCCCAGCCCGACCTCGAGCATTCCCGGCGTGTCCTGCATCATCCGCAGGAAGTCCGGGGTGACGCCGAGCGGGTGACCGAGGTACCAGGCGATCCTGGTGATCTCGTAGGGCAGCGGGGCGAGGCAGGCGACCGCGACGGCCCACCTACCCCAGCGCAGCAGCGTCTGCCGTGACGGCCCGCCGCCATCCTCGTGGCGGCGGCCGCAGTACGCGCAGGCACCCCGGGCCCGCCGCCGGTAGGCCAGGGTGGCGGCGGCCCAGAGCAGACCGCCGACGAACACGATGATCAGGTTCGTCCGGTGCCAGTACAGGATCTCGCCGATACCGCCCTGGTCGCCGGGTATTCCGGTGAAGGCGAAGACCAGCAGCAGCGGCGCGAACGCCACCAGGACGATCAGGGTGTAGTCGGGGACTATCACCGTCAACCCGATCGCCATCGCCCATCCGAAGACCACCAGCGCCGCCGCCGATCGGCGGCCGGGTCGGGCGCGGCGGGTCATCACCCCCGCGACGACCAGCCCGAGCGCGGCGATGATCGGGGCGACGACCTCGACGCGGCTGCCCTCCAGGATCGACGCCGACGCGCGCGCCGGGTCGACCGGCGCGAACGGGAACCCGTCACCCCCGGCCGTCCAGTACAGACCCAGTCCGCCGTAGATCAGGGAGAGGCCCGCGGCCGCGTAACCGGTCCATCTCGGCCAGTGCCCCCACCAGAGCCGCAGCCCGCTCATGACCCGGCCCGGTGTCTGGCGCCGGCTCCCCGGGCCGCCGAAGGCCCCGCCGCGACCACCACCGCGCCCGACGCCGCCACGTGCGCACCAGACATGAACATGACCTCCTTGATCGATGGCCTGCTGATGTGTCTCAGCATCACCACCGGTCGACGTGGCCTCATCCCCCCGCCGGGGCAGCCGCGCCCCCCGAGCAGGGGACCAGGCGATCTCGACGCGTGCTCACGGCGCTGATCTTGTAGTTCATGCTGCCAAAACACGGTGAATGCCCCTTATGCGGGGACAGTAAGTGCAAGATCGCGGCAGGAGGCCGACCGGGTCAGTGGCGGCGGTGGGCGCGACTGGGGTCGACGGGGCGGCCCGGGTCCACGTGGCGGGGCAGGTCCGGCTCGTCGGGGCGCAGCGGGGCGAGGGTGTCGGTGAGCGCGTCGATGATCCGGTCGGTGGCCCGGCGGGCCGCGCCGGGGTTGGTTGCCGTTGTCTCGCCCAGGTCGACGGGGGTGCCGAAGTGCACCCTGATCACCGGTCGACGGCGCAGGGAGCGGGCGATGCCCCGCAGCATCCCCCGGGGCGCCTGGTAGGGCAGCACCTCGTGCGAGCCCCACTGGGCGACCGGGATGACGGGGGCGCCGCAGGCCAGGGCGAGTCGGGCGGCGCCGGTCTTGCCGCGTTCGGGCCACAGGCCCGGGTCCAGGCCGATGCGCCCTTCGGGGTAGATGAGGATCACCGAGCCGCGGGCCACGGCCGTGGCGGCGTCGTCGAGGGCCCGGTGCACGGCGCTGGTGCCCCGGTCGACCCGGATATGCCCGGCGTGGCGCATGGCGGCGCCGAAGAGCGGGACGCGGAACAGTCCGGCGGTCGCCATGATCCGCGGGGCGATGCCGCGGGTCTGGCAGGCGGCGGCCATGACCAACGGGTCGAACGGGCTGATGTGGTTGGCGGCCAGCACCAGCGGGCCGCGACGCAGGTGCGCCGGGACGTCGCCGGTGACCTCGAGGCGGGCGAGCAGGCCGACCAGGCCCCGGGCCAGCAGCAGGGCGGCGCGCCAGGTCAGCGGCGGCTGCCAGGTGGAGGTGTTCATCAGCGCGACATCGTCGCACGCGGTGGCCGGGCCGCGAGGGCGGGTCGGCGGGTTGCCCGGGTGATCAGGGTCATTGGTCCCGGGCCGTTTCGGGCCGCCTGGCCCTGCTCTTTTCTCTACGACGAGCAGTAGTATTTACTACGTCTCGTAGTACGGATGGCTGGGGGTTTTCAGGTGGACGCGTTGGACGTTGCCCGCTGGCAGTTCGGTGTCACCACCGTCTACCACTTTCTCTTCGTGCCACTGACCATCGGCCTGTCCGTGCTGGTGGCCATCCTGCAGACGATGTGGCACCGCACCGGCAACGAGCGCTACCTCAAGCTCACCAAGTTCTACGGCAAGCTGTTCCTGATCAACTTTGCCATGGGCGTGGTCACCGGCATCGTGCAGGAGTTCCAGTTCGGCATGAACTGGAGCGACTACTCCCGCTTCGTCGGCGACATCTTCGGCGCACCGCTGGCCATCGAGGCGCTCGTCGCATTCTTCCTCGAGTCCACCTTCATCGGCCTGTGGATCTTCGGGTGGGACCGGCTGCCCAAGCGGGCCCACCTGGCCAGCATCTGGGCCGCCGCGATCGGCACCAACCTGTCCGCGTACTTCATCCTCGCGGCGAACTCGTTCATGCAGAACCCGGTCGGCTACCGGATCAACCCCGACAGCGGGCGCGCCGAGCTGACCGACTTCGTGGCCGTGCTGACCAACAAGGTCGCCCTGATCACCTTCCCGCACACCCTGGCCGGCTCGTTCCTGGTCGCCGGGTCGCTGGTCGTCGCGGTCGGCCTCTACCACGTGATCCGCAACCGCGACTCGGCCGACACCGGCGCGTACCGCTTCGCCACCAAGTTCGGCTCCTGGGTGGTCCTGGTCGCCTCCGCCGCCGTGCTGTTCACCGGCGACATCCAGGGCAAGATCATGACGGATGTGCAGCCGATGAAGATGGCCGCCGCCGAGGGCCTCTACACCACCGAGAGCCCCGCCTCGTTCTCCGTGCTCACCATCGGCAGCCTCGACGGCAGCCGTGAGGTGTTCGCCCTCAAGATCCCGTACCTGCTGTCGTACCTGGGCACCGGCGACCCCAACGGCACCGTGCACGGCATCAACGACCTGCAGGCCCAGTACGCCACGCAGTACGGCGCGGGCAGCTACACCCCGATCATCCCGGTCACCTACTGGAGCTTCCGCTTCATGATCGCCTTCGGGATGGCGGCCGGCGCGATCGCCCTGCTGGTCCTCTGGAGCCAGCGCAAGGGCCGCACCCCGAGCAGCAAGTGGCTGCTGCGCGCCGGGCTGGCCATGCCGGTGCTGCCGTTGCTGGCCAACTCCTTCGGCTGGATCTTCACCGAGATGGGCCGCCAGCCGTGGATCGTCTTCGGCGAGATGCTCACCCGCAACGGCGTCTCCCGCAGCGTCTCGCTGACCGAGGTGCTCACCTCGTTCACCGCGTTCACGCTGATCTACGCCACCCTCGCGGTGATCGAGGTCAAGCTGCTGCTGCGCTACGCCAAGGCGGGTGTGCCCGACGTCAGCGAAGAGCACCCCATCGACGACACCCACGACGACGCCGAGCGCCCGCTCGCCTTCGCCTACTGATCACCGGAGCCCGCCGTGGACCTCACCACCATCTGGTTTCTCCTCATCGCCGTCCTCTTCACCGGGTACTTCATCCTGGAGGGCTTCGACTTCGGCGTCGGCATGCTGCTGCCCGTGCTCGGCCGCGACGACCGGGAACGCCGCGTCCTGATCAACACCATCGGCCCGGTCTGGGACGGCAACGAGGTCTGGCTGATCACCGCCGGTGGCGCCATGTTCGCCGCGTTCCCCGAGTGGTACGCCACCCTCTTCTCCGGCTTCTACCTGCCGCTGCTGCTGATCCTGCTGGCCCTGATCGCCCGGGGCGTCGCCTTCGAGTACCGGCACAAGCGCCCCGAGGCGTCCTGGAAGCGCCGCTGGGACACCGCGATCGTCGTCGGGTCACTGTTGCCGGCGATCCTGTGGGGCGTCGCCTTCGCCAACATCCTGCGCGGTGTGCCACTGGACGCCGACCACGAGTACGTCGGCGGCCTGCTGGACCTGCTCAACCCGTACGCCCTGCTGGGCGGCGCGACCACCCTCGCGTTGTTCCTCACCCACGGCGCGGTGTTCCTCGCCCTGAAGACCACCGGCGACATCCGCGAGCGCGCCGGCGCGCTCGCCGTGCGCCTGGGCGTCGGCGCCGCCGTGCTCGCGGTCGGCTTCCTCACCTGGACGTTGACCATCCGCTCCAGCGCGGCCGCCGTCGTGCTCGCCGTCGGCGCGGCCCTCGCCCTGCTCGGTGGCCTGGCCGCCGCCAAGGTACGCCGGGAGGGCTGGGCGTTCACCGGCACCGCCGTGGCGATCGGCCTGGCTGTGGCGACCCTGTTCGCGGCGTTGTTCCCGAACGTGCTGCCCTCCACCCTGGACGCGGCCGGCACGCTGACGGCCACCAACGCCGCCTCCACCCCGTACACCCTGAAGATCATGACCTGGGTGGCGGTGATCTTCACCCCGGTGGTGCTGGCCTACCAGGGCTGGACGTACTGGGTGTTCCGCAAGCGCATCGGCGTGGCCAACATCCCGCAGCACTGACCGGTCCGGCGGGCCCGCGCACGGGCCCGCGCCGATCTTGCACTTTCGGTGGACGATATGCGGGACATAGCCCCTTCGCCGGGACAGGAAGTGCAAGATCGCGGGCCGGGGTGATCATGGCGGCGGTAAATCAGCGGTGGCTGCGGAGCCGTCCGGTTAGGTTGTCCCGATGCCCGCGACTGTGCACGTACGTGAACTCACCACCGATGACCTCGACGCCGCCTGGGAGTTGGGTCGGTTCGCGTTCGGCTCCGACCCGCAGCGCCCCGCCAGCACGAGCGTCGACGTGCCCGGCCTGACCCGCTACGGCGCGTTCGACGACGCCGGTCGGCTCGTCGGTAAGGCCGTCGACCTGCACCACGACCAGTGGTGGTCGGGCCGGGCGGTGCCGGCGGCCGACGTGGCCGGGGTGGCGGTCGCGCCCGAGGCCCGGGGCCGGGGTGTGGCCCGAGCGCTGCTCACCACTCTGCTGCGCGGCGCCCGCGAGCGGGGAGCTGCGGTCAGCGCCCTGTACCCGACCGTGGCCGCCCCGTACCGGGCCTGCGGGTGGGAGGCAGCCGGGGTGCTGCGCACGCTCAACCTGGCCACCGCCGCGCTGCCCCGGCACCGGCCCGCCGCGCACCTGAGCGTGCGGGCCGGCACACCCGCCGACCTGGCCGCCGTCGCCGACCTCTACGAGCAGGTCGCCCGGCACCGCAACGGCATGCTCACGCGCCGGGGGACGCTGTACGACTTCTTCGCCGCCGACGGGGGCCTGCCCGGCGACGGGCTGACCCTCGTCGAGGCCGACGGCGAGCTGGTCGGTTACGCCACCTGGCAGCGGGGCCGGGGCTACGGAGCCGACTCGGTGCTCACCGTCGACGAGGCGCTGGCCACCACCGCCGAGGCGGCCCGGGAACTCGTCGGGGTCCTCGGCAGTTGGGCCAGCGTCGCGCCGACGGTGCGGCTGTGCCCGCTCGACGGGGACGCGGTCAGCGTTCAGCTGCCGCTGGAGTCGGCCCGCGAGCACGAGCGGGATCTGTGGATGCACCGACCGGTGGAGGTGGCCCGCGCGGTGGGCGCGCGGGGGTGGCCCGTTCACGCCCGGGGCGTTGTCGACTTCCACCTCATCGACCCGCTCGCCGAGTGGAACACCGGCACCTGGCGATTGGCTGTCGCCGACGGCGCCGCCGAGCTGACCCGCGTCGACGCCGAGGCGGACCTGCGCTTGGACGTGCGCGGTTTCGCGCTGTTGTACGCCGGGGCGGCGCACGCCCGGTCGGTGGCGCAGGCCGGGCTGCTGCACAGCGCCGCTGACGCCGACCCGGCCGCCCTGGACCTGCTGGGGGTGGGCGGCCCGGCGCAGCTGCTCGACTACTTCTGACCGACCGGGCCCGGCAGGCGGGTCGCTGGCCGGCGTCACGCTGACGCGTGGGTCGCTGGCCGGCGTTTCACGCTGACGCGCCGGCCCCCGCGCGGGGGCCGGTCACCGGAACGGGCACGCCCCCCTGGTCGCTGCGCTACCCACTGGTCGACGGTGGTGGACTCGTTCCCGGTCAGGTCGGGATCGCTGCCAGTTCGGCGTTCGCGCGCTGGGTGACCACTGTGAGCACCTGGGCGGCGGCGCTGGCGTCGGCGGGTGCGATGTCCGCGTACAGGCGGGCGCTGATGCCCGCGACGGCGTCGGCGATGCGGGCCTGCACGGCGCGACCGGCGTCGGTGAGCCGTAGCCGGGTCGCGTCGTCCGGGTCGCTCTGGGCGAGGTCCGCGTCGACGAGGGTGGTGAGCACCCGCCGCACCTCCCGCTCGTCGACCTTGAGGGTGCTGGTGATCCGTTGGGTGAGCTGGGCCTGCTCGACCGGGCCGTTGGCGAGGACATTGAGGGCGAGCAGCTGGTGGAACTCGACGCCGAGGGGAGCGACGGTCCGTTCGAGCAGGGCGCGGGTGGCGTAGTGTGCCTGGCCGATGACCTGGCCGTTGAGGGTGGGGACGGTGGACATGACGCCTCCTTCAATACGTTGGCCAAGCCAACGTTGGTGCAGCCAACGTAACACTCGATCGTGGGTCGCGCCAACGATTCCTGGTAGGCTGCGCCCCATGGATCACGCGGCCCCGCAGTCACCCGCCGGGCTCAGCACCACCCCGAGCTGGCTGCTCAACCAGACCGCCAGCCACGCCGCCCGGCTGCTCAGCGAGGGCTTCGCCGCGCACGACCTGCGCGGCTACCACTACCGGCTGCTCGCCACCCTGACCGAGGACGGGCCCGCGAGCCAGGCCGACCTCGGCCGCCGCTGCGGCATCGACCGCAGCGACGTGGTCGCCACCATCAACGACCTGGCCGGCCGAGGGCTCGTGGTGCGCGCCCCCGACCCGGCCGATCGCCGCCGCAACGTCATCAGCGTCACCGACGCCGGCGCCGACGAGGCGCGCCGGATGGGCGCGACAGTCGAGCGCGTGCAGGCCGACCTGCTCGCCCCACTGTCCACCGACGAGCGCGAACAGCTGACCCGACTGCTCACCCGGCTGCTGCGGCACCACAGCCGGCACTGACCCGCCTCAGCGGGCCTCGCGCAGCTCCGCCAGCCGGGCCTCGATCTCGGCCAACTCGGCGCGCAGCTTCTCGGCCTGCTGCTCCGCCTCGGCCCGCTCGGTGCCGAGGATCTGCTCCACCGCCTCCTGCACCCCCGGCACGTCGACCAGGGCCACCATCTTCAACGCCTCGGCCGGCTTCACCACGTACGGCTTCGCGAGGGCCTTGCTGCCCTGCTGCGCCGCGACGGTCCACTCACCGTCGGCGTACGCCAGGGTCACGGTGAGACCCGCGGGGCCCTTCGGCTTGACGGCCTTGACCGCCCGCCGCGCCGGCGGCTTCTCCGTCTGCTCCACCTTCGGCTCCTCCTGTCGCTGCGCGGGCACCCGCGGCGTGTCCAACACGAACTCCGGCGCGGCCACCGCGGGCGGCGTCTCCGGCTCGGGCTCCGGCTTCGGCTCCACCCGACGGCCGGACCCCTTGGGCGCCACGGCCAGGTCGGCGGGGGAGAACGGCAACTCGTCGCGGCCGAAGCGCACCACCACGAACTCGTCGGACACCTCCGGGTCGGTCAGCTCGGTCACCTGGCCGACCTGACCGGCGATCTGCCCCGCCGCCGCGGTGAACACCACCCGTGGCTTACGCCCGGCCGCCAACGCCTCCCGGATGCTCTGCACCTCGCTAGTGGACAAACCCTGGCCGGCATCCATCACAACCCTCTTCCGTACACCTGTTTGATTGCTGTCTTGATATCAGCCGGCTGCGACACCCGCCGCACGGGGCTCACGCCCGCTCAGCCGCCCAGCGCCCGCAGCGCCCGGTCCGCGTGGTCGTTCATGCTCACCTCACTGTGGATCACCTCGATGACCCGCCGGTCGGTGCCGATCACGAACGTCATCCGCTTCGTGCTCAACGCCCCCAACGGCAGCCGCCGCTTCACCCCGAACTGCTGCGCCACCGTCCCGTCCGCATCCGAGAGCAGCGGATAGTCGAACCCGTGCAGCGTCGAGAACTCGGCCTGCTTCGCCACCGGGTCCCGGCTGATGCCCACCCGCGACGCGCCCACCGCCGTGAACTCCGCCGCGAGGTCGCGGAAGTGGCAGCTCTCCGCAGTGCACCCGCGGGTCATCGCGCCCGGGTAGAAGAACAGCACCACCGGCCCGGTCGCCAGGAACTCCGACAGTCGCCGCGGCGTGCCCGTCTCATCCGGCAGCTCGAAATCCTGCACCACGTCGCCGACACCCACACCCGCCACCGCGCACCTCCATCGTCGGATCGACCGCTGCCCGATCGACCGCGCGGTGAGCGTAAGCGATCACCCCCAGAGCGCCGCCATCTCATCGGCCTGGGCCCGCCCGGCCGGCGCCGCCGACGTCGGCGCGGGGACCGGCGCCCGCTGCGTGTGACTCTCCTCTCGACGACCGACCCGCGCCGGTCACGGTAGCGTCGGCCCATCCCACCGACATCCCTGGAGGCACCGTGGCACCCGTCACCGTCATCACCGGCGGCGGCCGGGGCATCGGCGCGGCCACCGCCCGCCGTCTCGCCCACGCCGGTCACCACATCGCCCTGTGCTACCGCCACGACCACAACGCCGCCGACGCCGTCCTGGCCGACCTGCGGGCCGCCGGCGCACAGGCCATCGCGGTACGGGCCGACACCACCGACCCCGAGCAGGTACGCGCCCTGTTCGACGCGGCCGCCGAGCTGGGCCCGCTCACCGGCCTGGTCAACAACGCCGGCGTCACCAGCCTCATCGGGCCCTTCACCGAGCTGCGCGTCGAGGACCTGCGCCGGGTCGTCGACGTCAACCTCGTCGGCTACGTCCTCTGCGCCCAGCAGGCCGCCCGGCGGCTCACCGACGGTGGGGCGATCGTCAACGTCTCCTCGGCGGCGGCGACCCTCGGCAGCCCGGGGGAGTACGTGCACTACGCCGCCGTGAAGGCCGCCACCGACACCCTCACCGTCGGCCTGGCCAAGGAACTCGCCCCCAGGGGCATCCGGGTCAACGCCGTCGCCCCCGGCATCGTGCGCACCGACATCCACGCCGACTCCGGGGTGCCCGACCGCGCCGACTCGGCCGTCGGCCGTATCCCACTGGGCCGCGCCGGCGAACCCGACGAGATCGCCGCCGCCATCGCCTGGCTGCTCGGCCCGGACGCCTCGTACGCCACCGGGACCGTGCTGCGCGTCTCCGGCGGCCTCTGACCGCGCTGCGGGGTGCCGTCGCACGGCACCCCGCACGCACCTCAGTGGGTGAACAGCTTCGCCGCGGTGATGACGGTCTGCGCGACCCCGTAACCGAGCAGCGCCGCCACCACCAACCAGGAGATCCACAACCGGGCCTGCTGCCCGGGACGGCTGTCCTCACTCATCGCGTACCACTCCTCTGCCTCGTCGTGTCCTCGTCCCGGTGCGCCGTCTCGTCGGCGCGCTGATCCGCCGGTGGTTCGTGGTAGCGCTGCGGCACCGGCCGGACCAGCAGGTTCGCCGCGAAGCCCACCGCCAGCACCCCGACCATCGTGAACAGCGCCGGCCGGTACGCCGCGGCCGTCAGCGAGCCCGGCTCGCCCTGCGCGTCGAGGAACCCGTTGACGATCAGCGGACCCGCGATGCCCGCCGCCGACCAGGCGGTCAGCAGCCGCCCGTGGATCGCGCCGACCTGGAAGGTGCCGAACAGGTCACGCAGGTACGCCGGCACCGTCGCGAACCCACCGCCGTAGAACGACAGGATCACGCACGCCAACAGCACGAACAGCGCCGTCGAGGTCTGCCCGACGAGCGCCAGCAGCGCGTACAGCACCATGCCGACACCCAGGTACACCAGGTAGATGGGTTTGCGGCCGATGACGTCCGAGGTGGACGACCACACGAACCGGCCGGCCATGTTGAACAGCGACAGCAGGCCCACGAACCCGCCGGCCGCCGCGACGGTCACCGCGGAGGTGCCGTTGTCGCGGAAGAAGTCCTGGATCATCGGGCTGGCCTGTTCCAGGATGCCGATGCCGGCTGTCACGTTGCAGAACAGCACCACCCACAGCAGCCAGAACGAGCGGGTCTTCACCGCGTTCGCCGCCGACACGTTCGCCGTGGTGACCAGCGGCTTCGCCGCCACGCTCGCCGGGTCGAAACCGGCCGGACGCCAGTCCTGCGCCGGCACCCGCACGTTCGCCACCCCGAACATCATGATCACGAAGTAGCCCAGGCCGAGCGTGACGAACAGCCACACCAGGGCGCTGCCCGAGGCCGTCGACCCGGCGTTGGCCGGGTCGTAGCCGGCGTCGTAGAAGGACAGCAGTTGCCGGGACAGGGGAGAGGCGACCATCGCCCCACCACCGAACCCCATGATCGCCAGCCCGGTGGCCAGGCCCGGCCGGTCCGGGAACCACTTGATCAGGGTGGAGACGGGGGAGATGTAGCCGATGCCCAGGCCGATGCCGCCGAGCAACCCGTAGCCCAGATACAGCAACCACAGCTGCTTCGTGGCGATGCCCAGCGAACCCACCAGGAAACCCGCCGCCCAGAAACAGGCCGAGACGAACATGGCCTTGCGCGGCCCGTTCGCCTCCACCCAGGTCCCGGCGACGGCCGCGGACAACCCGAGCATCACGATCGCGATGCTGAAGATCACCCCGATCGCCGTCTGGCTGGTGTCGAAGTGGGCGATCAGGGAGTTCTTGTAGACGCTGGTGGCGTAGACCTGACCGATGCAGAGGTGGATGGCCAACGCCGCCGGGGGGATGAGCCAGCGGCTGTAGCCGGGCGGCGCGACGGTGTGCCGACGATCGAGTGCGGAAAGCATGCGCTGCTTCCTCTCGGTGAGGACGAGAAACGTCGCCCCCAACGTGCCCAGCGCACTCGTGAGCGGCAAACCTCACCGTCGCCGGACGGTCGCTCCGCTGAGCTGAGCGGTCAGTCAGCCACCCGCGCGCCGCGGCGTCGGCAGCTAGCGCAGGTCCGGGACATGCCAGCCGCCAGCCAGCGCGTCGGCGTCCGCCGGACCCCAGCTGCCCTTCTCGTACGACCGCGCGGGCGTCGGCAGATCCAGGATCGGCTCGACGATGCGCCACTCCTGCTCGATCGTCTCGGCCCGCGCGAAGCGCAGGTGCTGCCCGTCCATGGCGTCGTCGAGCAGCCGCTCGTACGCCTCCTGGCGACGACCAAGAGCGGCGCCGAAGTCGACGGACAGGTCCACCGGTCGGCTCGCCACCTCGGCGCCCGGGCTCTTCGCCTGGATCGACATGGTGATGCCGTCACCGCGCCCCAGCCGGAAGCGCAGCAGGTTCGCCGCGGTCGCCGTGCCCCGCTCGGCCGGAATCAGCGAGCGCTGCGGCTGCTTGAACTCGACCACGACCTCCGTCGCCGTCCCCGGCAGGGACTTGCCGGTACGCAGGTAGAAGGGCACACCCGCCCAGCGGGGCGAGTCGACGGTCAACCGGGTCGCCACGAACGTCTCGGTGTTGGAATCCCCGGCCACGCCCGGCTCGTCGCGGTAGCCGGCGTACTGCCCCCGGACGGTGGACTGCGGCGACAGCGGCGCGATCTGCCGCAGCACCGCGGCCTCCGCCTCCCGGAACGCCACGGTGTCCTCGCTGGCCGGCGCCTCCATCGCGATGAGCGCGACGACCTGCAGGATGTGGTTCTGCAGCACGTCCCGGGTCGCGCCCACCGTGTCATAGAAGCCGGCCCGACCCTGCGTGCCGAAACCCTCGGCGAGGGTGACCTGGATGTTGTCGATGTGCTCGTTGTTCCACAACGGCTCGAACAGCCGGTTGGCGAACCGGAAGGCGTAGAGCCCCTCGACGGCTTCCTTGCCGAGGTAGTGGTCGATACGGAACACCCGCTCCGGCGCGAAGGCCGCGCCCAGCGTGCGATCCAGCTCGCGGGAGGACTCCAGGTCACGCCCGAACGGCTTCTCCACGATCACCCGACCCCGGTCGGCCAGACCCACGGCCGCCAGGCCCTCGACGACGGAGCCGAACACCGCCGGAGGGATCGCCAGGTAGAAGACCGGCCGCTCGGCGTCGCGCAGCCGCTCCGCCAGCCGCTCGTACGTCGCCGGGTCGGCGTAGTTGCCGGAGATCATCGAGAGGTTGTCCGCGAGCCGGTCGAAGGTCTCGTCGTCGATCTCGTCGTTGGCCTCGGTGACCGACTTGCGCGCCATGGTGACCAGTTGCTGATCATCCCAGGGGGAGCGGGCCACGCCGATCACCGGGACGTCGAGGCGGTCGCGCCGGGTCAACTCGTACAGCGCCGGGAACAGCTTCTTCGAGACGAGATCTCCCGTGACGCCGAACAGCACTACCGCGTCTGAGCGCATGTGCATGGCACTTCCATTCGATCATGTGCTTCTGATCTTCCGAACGGACAACGGCACGACCCGCCGCGGGAATTCCCCCGCGAGCGGCACACGTGAGGTCGGCGACAACGCTGTCTCGACACGCCCTTACCTTAAGGAAGGTTTACAGTACAGGCAGGGCGCCGGTAGCCTGCGATTCTAATCGACAGAGGTCGATCATGACGAGGCCTGGAGGTACCGTGCGTCGCCGACACACCACACGGCTGCTGGCCATAGCCGCACTCGCGCTCCCACTCACCCTGCCCGCCACACCCGCCCCCGCCGCGGCACCCACCACACCAGCCCGGCAGCTCAGCGACGTCATCCCCGCACCCGTCGAAACCCGACCCGACGCGCACAACGCCTTCCGGATCACCCCGCTGACCGTCATCCGCACCACCCCCGGCTCCACCGCCGCCCGGCAGATCGGCCACCAACTCGCCATCACCCTGCGCCCCGCCACCGGCCACCCCCTGCCCGTCCTGCCCGTACGCTCCACCCCGCTACCCGAGATCGCCCTGCTCATCGAGGGCACCGACGACCGCATCGGCCAGCAGGGCTACCAACTCGACGTCACCCGCCGCGGCGTCACCATCCGCGCCAACACCTCCGCCGGCCTGTTCGCCGGCACCCAGACACTGCGCCAACTGCTCCCCGCCCAGATCGAGGCACCCGACCGGCAGCGCATCACCTGGACAGTCCCCGGCGGACGAATCATCGACTACCCACGCTTCGCCTACCGGGGTGCGATGCTCGACCTCGCCCGGCACTTCCACACAGTGGACGACATCACCGCCTACGTGGACCTGCTCAGCCAGTACAAAATCAACTACCTGCACCTGCACCTGACCGACGACCAGGGCTGGCGCATCCAGATCGACTCCTGGCCCCGCCTCACCACCGTCGGCGGCGGACCCGGCACCGGAGTCGACGGCGTCGGCCCCGGATACCTCACCAAGGCCGACTACCAGGCCGTCGTCGCCTACGCCGCCGCGCGACACATCACGATCATCCCCGAGATCGACATGCCCGGGCACACCAACGCCGCCCAGTCGACATACCCCGAACTCAACTGCGACGGCGTCGCGCCGCCCCCGCGCACCGACATGGCGGTCGGCTACAGCTCCCTGTGCATCAACGACGAACTCACCTACCGATTCGTCGAGGACGTCATCCGCGAGGTCGCCGCCATCACCCCCGGACCGTTCCTGCACATTGGCGGCGACGAAGCCCACGCGACCACCGACGAGGACTACCGCACCTTCATGAACCGGGTCCTGCCCCTGGTCGCCAAGTACGGCAAACGCGCCTCCGGATGGAACGAGATCACCCAGGCCGACCCGCCCACCGACGCTGTCGCCCAGTTCTGGGGCACCGGCACCACCAACGCCAGCCTCGCCGCGGCCGCCGCCCGCGGCAACAAAATCATCATGTCCCCGGCCAACAAGGCCTACCTGGACATGAAGTACGACGCCAACACCCGCCTCGGCCTCCGCTGGGCCGGCCTGATCGAGGTGTCCGACGCGTACGGCTGGGACCCCGCCACCCGGGTCACCGGCGTCGGCGAGAACGCCATCCTCGGCGTCGAGGCACCCCTGTGGTCCGAAACCCTGCGCACCCTCGACGACATCGAATACATGGCCTTCCCCCGCCTACCCGCGATCGCCGAACTCGGCTGGTCCACCTCCGCCAGCCACGACTGGGAATCGTTCCGAACCCGGCTGGGGGAGCAGGCACCCCGCTGGCGACTGCAACAGGTCGACTTCTACCCGTCCCCACAGGTGCCCTGGCGCTGAGCCGTACCGCGCCGCTGTTGGTGGGCACCGGCCGTTTCGGCCAGTGCCCAACGCAACACCGGGGTCCAGAGCCGGCCCCTCGACCTCGACGGCGCGCGGGCCGGCCACCGCCCATGAGACGGTGAAGCAGCCAACCACCGCCGACTCCAACAAGGACCCCGCCATGAACCTGGCGTTCGACCAATCAGCAGACACTGGACCAGCGGTGGTGTGCCTACCGATGTTCAGCATGAGCCGCGCCGCCACGGCCGCCGCCCTCAGCCCCGCCCTCGCCGGCGCGGGCCTCCGCGAGATCTACCTGGACCTGCCCGGCCACGGAGACACCCCCGCACACTGCCCACCCACCTCCCAGGCGACGCTGGACACCGTCTGCGCCTGGCTCGACCAGCACCTCGACGCGCCAACCCTGCTCGCCGGCAGCTCCTACGGCGCGTACCTGGCCGCCGGCATCGCCCGCCAACGACCCGACCTCGTCCGCGGCCTGCTCCTCGTCTGCCCCGGCGTCACCATCGCCCGCCACACCCGGACCCTGCCCGCCGACCCACCACTCGACGCACCCACCGGCTGGCTCGACGACGCCCCCGCCGCCCTGCACGAACACCTCGACGCCGCACTGGGCCACCGCACCCCGGCCGTCGTCGCGACGGTGCTGGCGGCACTGAACTCCGGCGGCCCCGGCGACCCGGCCTTCCAAGAGAAACTCCAGACCGGGCCCGGCTACGCGCTACCCGACGAGGACGCCGACGTCGTCTTCGACGGCCCGGTCAGCGTGATCACCGGCCGACAGGACGGAATCGTCGGCTACGCCGACCAGTTCCGCGCCATGCGCCACTACCCGCGCGGCACCTACACCGTGATCGACGCGGCCGGGCACTACCTGCCGTACGAACAACCCGCCCTGCTGCGATCGCTCACCCAGGACTGGCTGCACCGCACCCGAGACTGAGACGCGTCAGTGGGGGAGCGGACCCCGCCCACGAGGCCACGGGGTTCGCTCAGCCTCGGAACACTCAACCGACGCGTTTGATGCGCACCCCGTCCGGGGGCGCGGTATCGGCGAGCGTGACGCGTCGCGCGAGATGCACGGTCAGGCGTTTTCCGTGTAGCGGTGTCAGATCGAGTCCGGGCGCCGAGTCCCCGATCCAGAGGTTCTTGAGCGCTGGCAGACCGACGAGCGGAGCGAGGTCGAACACGTGTTCGCTGTTGCCGATGCTCAGCCAGCCCAGGTGAGGCAGCCCGGCCAAGGGGCTCAGATCGGTGACGGGCGTCCCGTCAATCACCAGCTCGGTCAGGGTGTCGATTGCGGCCAGCGGGGCCAGGTCAGACAGCCACGCGCAAGCGCTCAGCGCTAGATACGTAACTTTCAGCTGCCGGAGTTTCACCGCCAGCTCACGAACTCCACCAACAGGCCCCACATCGCTGTAGATCGCCAACTGCGTCAGCTTCTGCAGAGGATCGAGCATCGCCGGATCCCACAGCGAGGCTGGACTGAAATTCAGATATCTCAGCGTGTGGAGCTCAGCGAGATGACCTGCGCTGAGCTCCACGCCATTCACAGTGAGCCATTCCAGCTGCCTCAAACAGGTGAGGGCGGTGAGGTCCTGGTGAGGTGCGAGGCCCCACAAGGACAGGTAGGCGAGTTTGCGCAATTTTCGCAGCGAGGAGAGGTTCAACAGTTGCTGATCGGCGCGCAACCATATGACCTCCAGCTCGAGGTGCCTGGCTAGCTGCCCAAGGTCGCCAACGATCCCTCTCGCGGTCAGGTGAACTTCGGTCAGGTGCGGCACAGCAGACAGCTGGGCCAGGTCCACCTTCTCGTCGCTGCGGATGACCGTCTTGGTGAGGTGGCGCAGCCGGGGCAGCGCGGGGAGCAGGGCTGCGCTGCGGATCGTCACCTCGCCACCCTCAAGAGGGGCGTCAGCGAGGACCCGGTCGGCGTAGTCGGCGGGGTCGAAGTACTCCCACGCCGTGATGAGCTGCTGCTGGACGCGAGGTCGCGGGTCGGTGCCGTAGCGGGCGAGGGTGGCGAGCGCATCGGGACCGTTGACCAGCGCCACAGCCCTGACCGTGGCGGCGGCCTGGGCCTCACTCAACGTGCTGAGATCCGCCGGCAGCTCGGCGAGCAGCGGTTCTCCCACGGCCGCCAGGGACCGGGCCTCGGCGACGGACCGGGGCAGCAGCTCACGCAGGTGGGAACGGATCCGGGTGAGGACTTCCGGCTCGACCGCTGGCGCGGTTTCCAGGCACGCCGCGGCGAGCAGCCGCAACCTTCGGGCCTGCTTCGGTCGCTCGGCGGCGAGCGTGAGCAGACCGGCGAGGAGCTGCCTGCGGACCGGCGCGTTGGCGTGACCGGCGGCCAGAATGATGGTTTCGCGCCAGGTGTCGAGATGGGCGTGCTCAAGCAGGGCACCGGTGTGCCCCTGGTCGGCGGCCTCCCGGGCAGCCAGGTATTCCTGAAAGGTGCGATGGACGAAGTCGATGCGGTCGGGCACCGGCTCACGCAGGACCCCACTGCGTTGGATCATGTGCTCGAGCACGGCGGCGACGGGGGCGGTGATGTGCCGGATCCCGGCCAACCGATGCGCGAAGCGCTGCGTCGCCTCGGCGCGGGTGAGCTCGGTGCGGCTGTTCTGGGTCATCCACCAGGCGACCTCCTGCAACAGCTGCGCCTGGTCGCGGCTGGTCAGTTCCGGCAGCGCGGTGGGAACTCCGCGTTGGGAGTCGCGGCGGTGCAGCAGCATGTCGATGGCAGCCTGGTAGATGTCCATCCGGTTGCGGGGCAGGTTGCTGTCCCGGTCCAGGTTCAGCGCGCACAGCATCGCGCAGAGCAGCGGGCTGCCGGCGAGGTTCTGCAGGTGGGCGCTGCCGTCGAGCTGGGCGAGCAGCCGCTGTTCGTAGCCGGGCAGCAGATGGGGTTCGCAGGGCAGGTCGGCGGCGCGCCGGACGGCCTCGTGCCAGTGCCGGATCAGCGCCTTGACGTCGGCCGGCCCCATCCGCTCCAAAAACACCGAGGTGAACCCCTCGGTGTCCAGCCACCGGGCCGACGCGGCAGCCGGCCGGGAGGTGACCACGACCCGCAGGTCCGGGTAGGCGGACAGCAGGCCGTGCAGCCAGTCACGGACCGTCCGCCGTTGGCCCTCGGGCACCTCGTCGACGCCGTCGACCAACAGGATCGCCCCGGTGCCGAGTTGGCGGTGCACCCAGCCGGGAGGCATCAGCCCGGCGATCGTGGCGGCGATCAGGTCGAGGAACCGTTCCGGGGGAGGCAACGGCTGGGCGACGTGGTCCCGCAGCCGGATCAGGAACGGGGTACGCCCGTTCCAGGTGTCGAGTTCTCCGGTGAACCCGTGCCGGGCCGCGGTGACCGCGATCCACTGCATCAGAGTGGTCTTGCCGGAGCCGGCGTCACCACGCAGCAGGACCCGCGCCGCGTCGCCAAGGGCCTGCTCGGCCCGTACCGAAGCGCTGTCACCACCACCGCCGTCGGAGCGCAGCAGGCCGGGGCCCCAGCGGAACCCACTGCGGCGCAGGCCACGGGTGGTGCCGCCGGTGACGGCCAGGCTGATGTACGCGATGCTCAGCGGGGTACGCAACCGGTAGCGGTGCACGTCGACGCCGAACAGCTCCAGATGATCCAGCACGGTGAGCAGGTGGGCCAGGTACCGGGTCCGGAACTGGGCGTCATGACTGGTCCCGGTCGGGGCGTCCAGACTGGTCACCGGCAGCCGGGCCAGGACCTGGGTCAGGCTGTCGGCCACCGCGGACAGCCGTTCCAGGGTCTGCACGGTGGCGCGACCCTGGAACGGGGGGAGTTGCACCACCAACTGGGTCAGGCAGGTGCAGCACTCGTCGAGGACCCGTCCGTACAGGTGTACTGCCGCCTCGCTCAGACCCGCCCGCGCGGGAACGTCGGGCAGTTGCCGGCGCAGTCGGGTGGCCATCAGCGCGGGGTCGACGTCGTCGGCGAACACCGCGGCGTCGGACAGGTCCGCGTCGCGCAGCGTGTCGACCACCGCGTTCAGGGCGGCGGCGATCTCGTTGTCGGGCAGCGCCGGCTCCCGGCGGCGAACCAGTGGCTGCAGGCGTTCGTAGACGGTGTCGACGATGTCGTCCAACCGCCGGCCCGCCCGGCGCAGGCCGAGGTCATCGGTGATCCCGGAGCCGATCAGCTCGATGAGCGGCGTCTCACGTTCCCGGTGTTCCCGGCGGCGTCCCAGCCACCGTTTCACCGCCGGTGTCACCACCGAGCCAGCCAGGCGCAGCAACGCCGTCTCGACCATCCCCACGCCGCGTCTCCTCCTGGTCTGCTGTGAGGTCTGACTGGTGCGCGTGCCAACAGTTCACGAGACAGCGACCACTGATGACGCTACGTCGTGCGGGGATTCATGGCTGTCCCCTGTCCAGCCGTTCCCACCGCGATTCGATAATGCACATTATGTAAAGTACCGTTATCTGACGGTCCCCTCGGCAGTGGTCACTCGCGGGTCAGTCCGGGCGGGCACGCGTCCTCGTCCAGGCTGACGGGGCGGGCGGCGACCAGCGGATTGCGCTGCAGGCGGGCAACCACAGCGGCGCTGGCGCCGAAGTCGGTCCAGGTGTCGTCCCACAGCGCGGAGACGAGCCAGGAGCGATCCGCCGGAAAAAACAGATCCGGCAGCGGGCCATCGCCGCGCATGTGACCGACCCTCCAGGTCAGTGCCTGTTCAGGTCCGGCTTCGACCAGCACGTACGGATAGTCCGAGTAGAGCGACACCCTCGGGGCGCGCGGGAAGACGACGTCGTGGGCGCCGGTGTCGAGGTAGCCCAGCCACCAGGGTTGGTCCGGGGTGCACGCGACCAACTCGTCCACCACGGCACGTTCGTGGGCGGCGAAACCGACGCCGTCGGGCGGATGGAACGTGGCGTACGCGTCGAACACCGGCGGGATCGCGGCGGTGATCGAGAGGCCCTGCGTGGTCTGCCCGGCGAACCAGGCGACGTCGCCGGCGGTGCCGATCCGCCAGCGGCGCCCGTCCTTGTCGACCTCTTTGAGTGGCGTCACGGTCGATGCGTCCGCGCCGGGCTGCCTGATGAGGCCCGGCGACGCGTAGCGAGCCCACCCGGGTCGTCCGGCGGCCCGCCACTGGTGCCCTTCGGGGCAGATCAGATCCGTCGGGCCGCCCGGCTCCCGGTCGGCGGTGGCCGTACCGGGCCGACCACAGCGCGGGCAGGTGGTGACGGGCGACGTCATGCCGCGCAGGATACGGGCTCCTCGATCGACTTCACTCGGTTTCGCCCGCAGCGGCCGGCGGTGGGTAACGCCGGTCGGCTGCTGTCGAGGGTTCTACAGCGTCGGCACCTGCCCTGGGTCGGTCGGCTCCCCCTCGCCCGGCGGTCGTCCGCCGCCACTTCCCGGGAACGCGAAAATGCTGCATAATATCCCTTATGCATGACAAAAAGGACGAATCGCTCGGAGTGCTGATCGAGGAGTTCCTGACCGCTCGCGCCACCGGCAAGCCCTCCCCCCACACCCTGGCTGCCTACCGTCGGGACCTGTACGCGGTGGCCGCCCTGGTCGCCGACGGTGACGCCACTCCCCTCCCCCTCGACGAGCTGTTGATCACCGACCTCTCCCCCCGCGTCATGCGGGCGGCCTTCGCCCGCTTCGCCGCTCCCCGGGCGCCCGCGTCGGTGCACCGGGCCTGGTCCACCTGGAACAGTTTCTTCACCTTCCTGGTCGCCGACGGGGTGGTAGCGGGCAACCCGATGCCGGCGGTCGGACGGCCCCGGGCGCTCCTCCCCCAGCCGAAGCCGCTGCGCGGCGCGGACACCCCCGAGGTGCTGCTCGCGGCGGTCGCCCGCGACGACGGCCGGCAGCGTGACCCGTGGCCGGAGCGGGACGTGGCGGTGCTGGCGGTGGCGCTGTGCGCGGGACTGCGCCTGTCGGAGCTGCTGGCGTTGCGGGTCGGCTCGCTGGCGGGTCGGCCTGGTGAGCGGCGCATCGAGGTGCTCGGCAAGGGTGGGCGGCCCCGGGTGGTGCCGATCGAGGCGGACCTGGACCGGGTGCTGCGGGACTACCTGGACAGTCGGGTGCGGCGCTTCGGTTCGCGGTCGGTGCGGCCGGACTCGGCGTTGCTGGTGGATCGGCGTGGTGAGCCGCTGCGCCGGGGTGGGCTGCAGTATCTGGTGGAGTCGTGTTTTCGGCGGGCGGGCGTCGGTGACCGGGTGCCGCGGGGAGCGCGGTTGCACGCGTTGCGGCACACCTTCGCGACCCGGTTGGCCGAGGACGGGGCGAGCGCGGCGGAGATCATGCGGTTGCTGGGGCACGCGTCGTTGGCGTCGTCGCAGACGTACATCGAGGTGACGGCCGTTCAGCAGCGCGACGCGGTGCGGGCCAACCGCACCAACCGGGCGTTGGCCGCGCTGGTGCCGGTGCGGGAGGAGCGGTGAGCGCGGTCAGTGGGCCCGCTCGTCGGTGTCGCCGGCGGTTTTGGGCAGTGCGCCGAGGACCGCGTTGATGATGTGGATGCGGGCGTTGGTGGCCCGGTAGTCGGCGCACACGGCGTCGGCCCGGTCGGCGAGGCGGGCGGTGGGTCCGGTGCGGGTGACGGTGACGGTGGTGCCGTCGAGGGTGGTGGTGGTGCCGGCGGTCACCAGGTCGTCGATGGTGTGGGTTCCGGTGATCAGGTGTGCCTTGAGCAGGGTGCGTAGCTGGTCGGTGTGGCGGGTCATCAGGTCGTCCCAGTTGTCCTCGGAGAACGTGGCGGCGAAGGCGTCGTCGGAGGGGGCGAGGATGGTGACGTCGGTGCCGGTGGGCAGGTCGGTGAGGGCGCCGCTGGTGCGCAGGGCCGCTTCGAACGTGGTGAGGGTGGGGATCCACCGCAGTGCCTGGTCGACGGGTTGGTCGGCGAGGAAGCTCGGGTTGCCGGGATCGGTGCCGGTGGGCAGGGCGGCGCAGAGCGGCCCGGTGACCTGGGTGGCGCTGGTGGTGTCGCGCGGTGGCTTCGGGTCCGTTGTGGTGGTGCAGGCGACCGGGGTCAGCAGCAGGGCCACGGCAACCAGGTGCAGAGCGCGGGACGGGTTCGACACGGCGGGCTCCACGGGTCGGGGTTGGGGGGGTGGGGTGTGCCGGCGGTGCGGGGCGTGGTGGCCTCGCACCGCCGGCACGCCGGCTCGGCTAGCTGATGGTCACAGTGCCGCGCACTGGTTGGTGCGAGGGCCGTGCACGGTGTTGGCGACGCCGAGGTTGGTCGGGGCGGTGCTGTTCGCGGTGCAGTTGAGCGGGCCGCGGATGGTGTTGCCGGCGAGCAGTGCCGCGGTGGTGCCGGTGGTGTTGCCGGTGAGGCTGGCCGGGCCGGCGATGGTGACGTCGATGATGGAGATCGCGTTGGTGGTGGTGATCTGCAGCGGGCCGTTGACGGTGCTGTCGGCGAGGACGACGCCGGCGGCGCGGTTGGCGCTGACGGGTCCGCTGATTGTCGTTGCGGTCGCGACGAGTGCCGCGCCGGGCTGGACGGTGACGGGGCCGTTGATGGTGGCGTCGGCGGCGCAGGTGAAGCCGGTGACGGTCAGTGGTCCGTTGCGTCGGCCGGTGAGGGTGGGGTAGACGCGTTCGCCGTCGGTCAGCTTCTCGACGCCCTGGGTGTCGAGCAGCAGCGGGATGAGGCCGCGTTCGGGCTGGTTGAGGGGGACGTAGTAGCCGTCGTTGGTCTTGATGACCTGCCAGCCGTGTGCGGCGATGCGCTGGGCGACGGTGGTGCCGACGCCGCCTGGTCCGTCGGTGCGTGCGCCGTTGTACTGCTCGTCGGTGAGCTTGTAGGCGCAGGGGGCGTTGTCGAGGATGAGGTCGGCGCGGGGGGCGTCGAGCGGCGGCGGGCTGTCGCCGGGGTGCGGGGCGGGGTGGGCGGGGATGGGTCGGGAGCCGCGGAAGACGAGGCGGCCGGTGTTGGCGGCCTGGATTTCGATGGACTCGGCGCGGGAGGTGAGGATGTCGTTGCGGTCGACGCGGTGGTAGTCCAGGAACTGGTGGAAGGTCCACAGGGCCGAGTAGGTCTTGCGGCGTCGGTTGTTGGCGGTGTTGCCCTCGTCGGGGCGGGTCTGTCCGCCGGAGCTGCGCAGTTCCAGCAGGGAGTTGGCGACGTTCTTGAGGCCGAGGGTGTTGCGCAGGATGGTTTCCTCGCTGAGGCCGACGTTGCCGCCGCCTTCGCAGCCGTAGGGGCAGGCCCACCAGCCGGCTTCGGCGCCCTTGGTGTACATGTGGCCTTCGATCATGTCCTGGGACTGGTCGAAGATGGGTTGGGCGACGTTCTGGTGTCGGGGTGGCAGCATCGGCAGGTCGCCGGCGCGGGAGTTGCCGAACTCGTGGCCGTCGTAGCCGGCGACGGGTCGGTAGTCGCGGACCATCTTGATGTACGCGGCGGTTTCCGGCTGGCGGATCAGTGAGTAGTCGCGGTTGAGGTCCTGGCCGGTGGAGTTGCCGCGGGTGTTGTTGGCGCGGCCGTCGCCGTTGATGGTGGGGACGATCAGGACGGTGGTGTGGCTGAGCAGGTCGGTGATGCGGGGGTCGGTGCTGAAGGCGAGTTGCCGGGCCATGATGAGGCAGGCTTCGCGGTCGCCCGGTTCGTTGCCGTGCACGTTGCAGTTGATGGCCACGGGTGCGGTGGCGGCGACGGCCTCTGGGGTGGTCGCGGGGGTGGGGTAACCGATGACCAGCATGTTGATCGGTCGGTTCTGGACGGTGCGGCCGAGTTCGACGACGCGGACGCGGTCGCTGAGGGCGTCGATGGCGGCGGTGTAGGCGTACTCGTCGGTGTCGCTGGTGTACTGGGCGGCGTGGGCGGTTTCCCACTGGGTGCGCAGTTGCTCGCCGGGGGTGTCGGGGTTGCCCCAGGGTGCGGTGGTGGTGGCGACGACCGGGTCGGAGTAGGGCTGTTCGGTGGTGCCGGCGCGGGCGCGTACCCGCCACTGGAAGGTGTCGCCGGGGTTGAATCCGGCGTCGGCGAAGGTGGGTGCCTGTTGGTTGATCTGGCGGTTGGGGCGCCAGATGCCGACGATGGTGGGTGCGCCGGTGGGGGTGCCGGTGGCGTCGACGGCGGTGCGTTCGATCTGGTAGTCGGTTGCCCCGTCGACGGGTTGCCAGGCGAGGGTGGCGTACCCGTCGGCTTGGCGGATGGTGAGGTTGGTGACCTGGTTGGGTGCTGCCGCGCTCTGGGCGTTGGCGGGGGTGGGTGCGGTGGTGAGGGTGAGGGTGAGGAGTGTGGCTACGGCGATCGCTAGGGGTCGCTGGTGTCGCATGTGGCCTCCGACTAGTTGATCGTGGCGCGATTCGATCAGCATGGTCGTCGGAGATCGTCTATGCAATGATCTTGAGGGAATCTTGCGGCTGGGCGGGCCGCTCCCCCGGTGGCCGCCGCTGGCGGGTGTCGGTGGTGGTCAGGGTTCGATGAGGCCCGCGCGGATGGCGTATCGGGTGAGGTCGAGCCGGTCGCGGAGGCCCAGTTTCTGCAGCAGGTTGCTGCGGTGCCGCTCGACGGTCTTGATGCTGATGAACAGCAGTTCGGCGATCTCCTTCGAGGAGTGCCCTTCGGCGACGAGTTTGAGGATCTCCTCCTCGCGGCCGGTGATGGCGCGTTCGGGTACGGGTTCGCCGTTGCGGACGCGGTCGAGGTAGTTGCGGATCAGGGCGGTGACGGCGCCGGGGTAGAGGAACGGTTCGTCGCGCATGGCGGCCCGGCACGCCTCGACGAGGTCGCGGTCGGCGACGGATTTGAGGACGTATCCGTTGGCGCCGGCTCGGAGGCCTTCGAAGAAGAACTGTTCGTTGTCGTACATGGTCAGGATCAGTACCCGCAGGCCCGGTTGCTGTCTGACGAGTTCACGGGTGGCTTGCAGGCCGGTGAGCCGGGGCATGGCGATGTCGAGGATGGCCAGGTCCGGTTGGTGCAGTCGGGCTTGTTCGAGGGCTTCGGCGCCGTCGCTGGCCTCGGCGACGACGGTCAGGTCGGGTTCGCCGTCGAGGATGAGGCGTACGCCGCGGCGTACCAGTGCGTGGTCGTCGGCGAGCAGGATGCGGATGGGCGCGCTCATGCCAGGCCTGCTGGGTCGGGTACGTCGAGGGTGACCTCGGTGCCGCCGGCGGGGCCGGGGCCGATGCTGAGGTGGGCGCCGACGAGCAGCGCCCGTTCGCGCATGCCGCGGATGCCGGCGCCTTCCGGTTGGCCGGCGATGCCGCGTCCGTCGTCGCGGATGCGTAGCCGCACGCCGTCGCCGTGTGGGATGAGGGTGATGTCGACGCGGCTGGCGTTGGCGTGCCGGGCGACGTTGGTGAGGCCTTCCTGGGCCACGCGGTAGAGCACCAATTCGACTTCCTCGGTGAGTACGGGTAGATCGGGTGCGAAGTCTCGGCGGATCTGCAGGCCGCTGTGGTGGGAGATCTCCGCGAACAGGGAGCGCAGGGCGGCGATCAGTCCGAGTTCTTCCAGGACGCCGGGTCGCAGGCGGCGGGCGATGCGGCGGATCTCGTCGAGGCTGTCGCGGGTGGTTTCCTGCACCTGGTGCAGTTCGGGTCGTAGCTCGGGTGGGGCGTTGTCGGCGACGCGGCTGATCTGCAGCAGGACGGCGGTGAGGGTCTGGCCGATCTCGTCGTGCAGTTCCTGGGCGATGCGCCGCCGCTCGTTCTCCTGGGCGGACAGCGCGCGGGCGTTGCTGGCGGCGCGGTCGGCTTCGAGTCGGTCGAGCATGGCGTTGAACGTGCTGATCAGGGCGGCGATGCCGGCGTGTCCGGTGACCGCGGGGCGGGGGCCGGGGCGCAGCAGGTCGATGGTGGTCATCGCCCGGGTGAGGCGTTGCAGTGGTGCCAGGCCGACGCGCAGCAGCAGCGCGTTCGCGACGAGCATGACGACCAGGCCGCCGCTGAGGATGAGTGCCTCGGTGAGGACGAACGGGGTCGACACCGTCACGGGGCCCAGCAGGACAAGGACGGTCGCCGCGGTGAGGACGGCGGCGTTGATCAGGAAGATCCGCCAGAACAGCGACACCGTGTCGAACCTCCCCCTGTCGTCTCCGCCCTTCCATCGTCGCGGGCGCGGCTGCCCCCGGGTGGGTCGACGCTCCGGTACCTCAGGATCTCGTGGGCGTCGAGTGGGTGTCCATGGGGGCTGGCTCCCATGTTGTCCCCTGCTGACCGCCCTGGAATGAGTGTTGGCCCCGATGTCAGCAGTGCCCCCGGTTGGCAACGGTAAAGGGACAGACGGCGGGCGGGCCTTCGGGGTCCGTGGGGAGGGGGGCGGTGGATGACCACGGCGGGCTGGTTGGCGGTGGCGGTGTTCACTGTCGTGTACGCGTTGATCGCGACGGACCGGGTGGATCGGGTGGCCGCGTCGGTGGGCGGTGCGGTGTTGATGCTCGCGGTCGGGTTGACCGGTACGCAGGAGGCGTTCTTCTCCACCGACACGGGCATCGACTGGCGGGTCATTTTTCTGCTCATCGGCATGATGATCATCGTGTCGGTGCTCGGTCGTACCGGCGTGTTCGAGTATCTGGCGATCTGGGCGGCGAAGCGGGCCCGTGGGCGACCGTACCGGCTCATGGTCATCCTGGTGTTGATCACGGCTGCCGCGTCGGCGCTGCTGGACAATGTCACCACGGTCCTGCTCGTTGCGCCGGTGACCATCTCCGTGTGTCGGCAGCTGGGTGTGCCGGTGGTGCCGTTCCTGCTGGCGGAGGTGTTCGCGGCGAACATCGGCGGCACGGCGACGCTGATCGGTGATCCGCCGAACATCATCATCGCGGCGCGGGCCGGGCTGTCGTTCAACGCGTTCCTGGTGCACCTGACGCCGTTGGTCATCGTGCTGCTGGGTGTTCTGTTGCTGTTCTGCCGGGTGATCTTCCGGTCGGCGTTGACGTACCACCCGGAGCGGGTCGGGCCGGTGCTGGCGATGCGGGAACGCGACGCGATCCGCGAACCGCGCCTGCTGCTGTACAGCGGCATCGTTCTCGCCTTCGTCCTCGCCGGGTTCGGTCTGCACACCGTCCTGCATCTGGAACCGGCGGTGATCGCGCTGACCGGCGGTGTCGTTCTGCTGGGGGTGTCACGGCTGGAGCCGGGCAGCGTCGTCCGGGACGTGGAGTGGCCCACCCTGGCGTTCTTCGCCGGCCTGTTCATCATGGTCGGGGCCCTGGTCGACACCGGCGTGATCCAGGTGGTCGGCACCTTCGCCACCGACGCGGTCGGCGACAACCTGCTCGGCGCGTCGTTGACCCTGATCGGCGGCGGGGCGCTCATGTCGGCGTTGGTGGACAACATCCCGTCGGTGACCGCCATCAGCCCGATCATCGAGCAGCTCGTCGCGGCGAACGGCGGCATGGAACAGGCCGGCATGCTGTGGTGGTCGCTCGCGCTCGGCGCGGGGCTCGGCAGCAACGCCACAGTGGTCGCCGCCGCCTCCAACGTGGTGATGGTCGGTCTGGCGCAGCGAGCCGGGGAGCCGATCTCGTTCTGGCGGTTCACCCGCGACGGTCTGCTGCTGACCGTCGTCACCGTCGTGCTCGCCGGCGTGTACGTGTGGCTGCGCTACTTCGTCCTGGGCGGCGCTCCGTGACGCTGCCGTCGCTGTATCTGCTGCTGGCAGCCGGGACGCTGGTGGCGCTGGTCAGCGTGGGCGCCGCGAAGATCGCCGCGAAGGCCGGGATGCCGGTGCTGCTGGCGTACCTGGGTGTCGGGCTGCTGCTCGGCGAGGGTGGGCTCGGGCTGCCGTTCGACGACGCCGCGTTGGCGCAGGCGCTCGGGTTGGCCGCCCTCGCGGTGATCCTCGTCGAGGGCGGCCTGACCACCCGGGTCAGCGACGTGCGGCGGGTGTTGCGCCCGGCGACCGCGCTCGCCACCCTTGCGGTGTTCATCAGCGTCGCCGTCACCGCCGCGGCGGCGCACTACCTGCTCGGCCTGGGATGGCAGCTGTCGCTGCTGCTCGGCGCGATCGTCTCGTCCACCGACGCGGCCGCCGTCTTCTCGGTGCTGCGCGCCGTGCCGCTGCCCCGTCGGCTGAGCAACCTGCTGGAGGCGGAGTCGGGGCTCAACGACGCGCCCACGTTCATCCTGGTGCTGGCGTTCAGCGCGACGAGTCTGAGCACGCTGTCCCCGGGCGGGATGCTCGCCCAGATGAGCTACCAACTGGTGGTCGGCGCGCTCGCCGGCGTCGGGGTGGGGATGGCGGCGGTGTGGCTGCTGCGCCGGCTCACCCTGCCCACCTCGGGGCTGTACCCGATCGCCACGTTCGCGTGCGGGGTGCTCGCGTTCGCCGGCTCCGGCCTGCTGCAGGCCAGCGGCTTCATCGCCGCGTACCTGGCGGGTCTGGTGCTCGGCAACGCCGGCCTGCCGCACCGGCGCGCCACCGAGTCGCTGGCCGAAGGGCTCGGCTGGATCGCGCAGATCGGCCTGTTCGTCATGCTGGGTCTGCTGGTGTCGCCGGCCGACCTGCCGGCGGCGATCGTGCCGGCGCTGGTGGTCGGCGCCGCCCTGCTGCTCATCGCCCGGCCCGTCTCGGTGCTGCTGACCCTGTTGCCGTTCCGCATCCCGCTGCGCGAGCAGGTGTTCCTGTCCTGGGCGGGGCTGCGCGGCGCCGTGCCGATCGTGCTGGCCACGGTGCCGGTGGTGGCCGGCACCCCCGGTGCCATGGTCGTGTTCAACATCGTCTTCGTGCTCGTCGTGGTGTTCACCGCGATCCAGGCGCCGTCGCTGCCGTGGCTCGCGCAACGCCTCGGGCTGGCCCCCCACCGCGTCGGCCCGGACCTGCAGGTCGAGATCGCCCCGCTGGACAACATCGACGCCGACCTCATCAACGTCACCATCACCGCGGGTTCGAAACTGCACGGCACGTACCTGGACGAGCTGCGGCTGCCCACGCCCGCGGTGGCCCCGCTGGTGGTGCGCGACGGCGTCGCGTTCGTTCCCGCGACGGACACCCGGCTGCGCACCGGCGACGATCTGCTCGTCCTCACCACCCCGACGGTGCGTGAGGCCACCGAACGCCGACTGCGGGCGGTCAGCCGCGCCGGGCGGCTGGCCCACTGGCACGGCGAGTACGGCGACCCCGACCGGCGTGCGGAACCATCAAGGAGGAGTCCGTCATGGAAATCGAACGAATCGCCCTCCCCGGCGTCGGCGTCTCGTACTCGTTCGTCACCGGCGATGGCACCCGACTCGGCGTGATCTGCCACCCCAACGGCGCCCGTGACATCGCCCTGTACGACCGCGACGACCCGACCGACGTCCGTGCCGCGGCGACGCTGTCGCCGGTGGCGGCCCACCACCTGGCCAACCTGCTCGCGGCGACAGCGGTCATCGACCTGGTGCCCGACGGCGGCGCGGACGTGGACGCCGTCACGGTGGCCCGGGTGCCGGTTCCCGCCGGCAGCGACTACGACGGTCGCCCGCTGGGCAGTCTGCGCACCGACGCCGTCGTGGTGGCGGTCCTGCGCGACGGCCACCCCGTCCTCAGGCCCGACGCCCGGCGGGACCTGCGCTACGGCGACACCCTGGTCGCCGTCGGCACCCGCGACGCGATCGACCATCTCGGACGCGCCGTCGCCGGCTACGTCAGCGGCGGTGTGACGACCCGGCGGGGATGACGACGGGTGACAGCCGTGGGGTCAGCCCAGGTCGACCAGGAGCGGCCGGTGGTCGGAGATGGTGGACAGCGGGGTGGTGACCGCGCGTACCGGCGGCAGCTGGTCGAGGGCGTGCCGGTCGGCGAGGATGTGGTCGAGTTGGACCCGGGGCTGCCCGGAGGGGTAGGTGGGACGTCGGCCCAGGGGGTGCCAGCCGGAGATGAGCCGGGCCGCCCCGGCGGGCAGGTTGAGGTCGCCGAGCAGGACGCGGGGGGCCGGTAGCGCGCGCAGGGCGCGCACGGTCTGGCGCAGTTGGCGGGCGTTCCAGCCGGGCACGAACGACAGGTGGGTCGCGGCGACGGTGAGGGCGCCGTGGGGGGTGTCCAGGACGGCGGCGAGGACCACGCGCGGTTCGTCGTGCAGGAGGATGAGGCCGCCGCGGGGGCCGGGCACGTAGACCGGTGAGCGCACCGGCGCCGGTTTGAGCCGGGTGACCTGCCAGCTGCGCACGGGATGTCGGCTGATCAGGCCGATGCCGTAGCAGGGTTCGCCGTGCCCGTCGTCGTCGTGGCGCAGCGGGCGGAACTGTTCGCCGGGGGTGCCGACGACGGCGGCGGCGAAGCGGTGGTGGGGTGCGTCGAGGGCGCGGGCGGCGATGGCGGTGAGGTCGAGGTTGCCGCTGCGGTGCTGGTCGCGGTCGACCTCCTGCAGGGCGAGCACGTCGGCGTCGAGGGCGCCGATGGCGGCGGCGAGTCGGTCGGAGTCGACGAGCCCGTCGGTGAGGGACCGTCCGTGCAGCACGTTGAAGGTGGCCAGGCGCACTCCTGCACCTTACGTGCCCGTGGCATGGTTGCCGGGTGGTGAAGGTGTTGCTGTGTTCGGTGCTGGTGTTCGTGGCGGTCGGGGCGTTGGGGGTGTTTCTGCGCCGTACGCGAGGTCGTTGACGTGAGTCTGACCACGTCAGGCCCGGTCTGGCCGTCCCCTGTGGGAAGAATTGCCGCCCGTGGACGCCGTATCGCTGAGTACCCTGCTGGCCGCCGCGGCGCTGGCCGGGTGGGTCGATGCCGTGGTCGGCGGCGGCGGGTTGTTGCTGCTGCCGGCGTTGCTGGTGGCCGCCCCGGGGTTGCCGGTGGCCACCGCGCTGGGCACGAACAAGTTGGCCGCGATCTTCGGTACGGCCACGGCAGCGACGACGTACGCCCGGCGGACCACGCTCGACTGGCGGGTGGTGGGACCGGCGGCGGGGTTGGCGGTGCTCAGCTCCGGCGTGGGCGCCGTGCTCGCCGGGGCGGTGCCGGCGGCGGCGTACCGGCCGGTGGTGTTGGTCGTGTTGGTGGCGGTGGCGGCGTTCGTGCTGCTGCGACCCCGGCTGGGGGTGCTACCGGCGCCGCACCGGCGCACCCCGGCGAGGGTGGCGGCGGCGATCGCGGTGGCCGGGGTGGGCATCGCCCTGTACGACGGGTTGATCGGCCCGGGCACCGGCACGTTCCTGGTGTTGGCGTTCACCGCCCTGCTGGGCTCGGATTTCGTGCACGGCTCGGCGATGGCGAAGGTCGTCAACGCGGGCACGAACCTGGGCGCGCTCGTGGTGTTCGCGGTGACCGGGCACGTGTGGTGGCTGCTGGGCGCGGGCATGGCGGTGTGCAACATCGCCGGCGCGGTGCTCGGGGCGCGCATGGCGTTGCGCCGCGGCTCCGGGTTCGTGCGGGTGGTGCTGGTGGTGGTGGTGGCCGCGTTGATCGCGAAGCTGGGCCACGACCAGTGGGTGGCCTAGCGGCTGGGCCACGGCCACCGGCCTAGCCGGCCGGGCCACGACCAGTGGGTGGCCTAGCCGCGCCGGCTGGGTGAGTCGAACCGCCCGGCGCGGATCTCGCGCAGCGCCCGGCGTCGGGTGTCGCCGCGCAGGGTGTCGACGTAGAGCCGCCCGCCCAGGTGGTCGGTTTCGTGTTGCAGGGCGCGGGCCAGGAACCCGCTGCCGGCGATGGTCAACGGCTCGCCGTGCTGGTCGACACCGTGGGCGGTGGCGTGCATGGCCCGCACGGTCGGGAAGTACAGGCCGGGGATGGACAGGCAGCCCTCCTCGTCGTCCTGGAGCTCGTCGGACAGCTCCAGGGTCGGGTTGATGAGGTGGCCACGGTGCCCGTCGGCGTCGTAGACGAACACCTGGGCGCTGACGCCGATCTGTGGTGCCGCGACGCCGGCGCGGCCGGGGGCGCCGAGCAGGGTGTCCATCAGGTCGGTGACGAGGGCACGCAGCTCCGCGTCGAAGGTGGTGACCGGTTCACATCCGGTGCGCAGGACAGGGTCGCCGATGATCCGGATGGGCCGCATGGTCATGCGGGTCAGCGTATCGCCGTCCGGGCGCGCCGTCAGCGCCCGGCCAGGGTGGCGCGGATCGGGGTGGTCTTCGCGGCGGCCTCGGCGACCTCGGCGTACGGGTCGCTGTCCCAGGTGATGCCGCCGCCGGCCCAGGTGTGCAGCCGTTGGCCGTCGGCGGCGGCGGTGCGGATGGTCAGACCCAGGTCGACACGACCGGGCGCGACCCAGCCGAGCGCGCCCATGCTGGCGCCGCGGCCGACGGGTTCGAGGGCGCTGATCTGGGTCAGGGCGGCGAGTTTCGGCGCGCCGGTGACCGAGCCGCCGGGGCAGGTGGCGCGCAGCAGGTCGGCCAGGCCGAGGCCGTCGGCGACGGTGGCGCGGACGGTCGATTCGGCCTGCCACAGGTCGCACCAGCGGCGGACGGCGAACAGGTCGTCGACGGTGACGCTGCCGGTACGGGCGATGCGCGCCAGGTCGTTGCGCTCCAGGTCGACGATCATGATGTGTTCGGCGCGTTCCTTGGCGCTGGCGAGCAGTTCGGCGCGCCCGGCGGCGGTGGCCGGGCGGGTGCCCTTGATCGGTCGGGTGATCACCTGCCCGTCGGTGACCTCGACGAGGGTTTCCGGGGAGGCGCAGCCGATGGCCCAGCCGTCGCCGGTGAGCACACCGCCGTAGCGGGCGCCGGGGAGCGCGCCGAGGCGGCGCAGGGCGGGCAGCGGGTCGCCGGTGTAGGGGGCGGCGGCGTGGCCGACGATGTTGCTCTGGTAGACGTCGCCACGGCCGATGGCGGCGCGGACCGCGTCGACGGCGGCGGCGTGCTCGCGGGGGGTCCAACTCTCGGTCCACTCGCCGAGCCACCACCGCCTCGGCGGGCCGGGCGGCGTGATCCGGACGCGGCCGTGCTGGTAGACGACGACAACGAGGTCGGGCAGGGTCGGCGCGGGTTCGGGCGCCCCGGTGGGCGCGCCGGTCAGCAGCGCCCCGGCGGCGGCGGACAGGTACAACGCCGCGCCGCAGACCCCGTCGCCGTGGCGGCCGGTGACGGGTCGGGCCAGGTCGTGCAGGGGCAGGCCGTGCGCGGCGAGGAACTCCTCGGCCAGGGCCGCCGGGTCGCCGCCGTCGGCGCGGGACCAGTGCAGGCGGGCGCGTTCGGTGAGCGCGCCCCGGCATCCGGCCGGCGCGGCCGGCACATCGACGTACGTCGCCGGACCGAGGTCCGCGTCGCACACGTATGGGAGCGTTTCCACGCCGTACGGTCCAACCTTCCTCATCCGTTCAGTGGATTTCCCGCGCACCAGGCGGACACCTGGTCGATGCTGGACACTTTCGCTTGGTACTGTGCGTCACTGGTCATGTGAACCATGACACAGTGCCCCCACAGTCCGGAGAACCCGATGTGCCAGCACCAACCGACCTGCCCTTCCGCTGAAGCCACCGACCGGGAAGCCGCGCGGGTCCTCGCCTGCTTCCGTGAGCAGGGCTGGAGCCTGCTCTGCAACGGTGTCATCGTCTTCGACGACACCGGCGAGCTGCTCCCCGACGGCAGCAGCATCGCACCGCACCGCGGCCCCGCCCGCCACGCCCTCGTGGCCTGACCGACCACTCAGCGTCACCGAATAGCCGCCGTCGACCCAGGCTAGTCCCCCGGTTAGGGACGTCCCCGCCCAGGTCGCAGCGACTGCCGGGGCAGGCCGTACCCGCCCGCCCCGGCGCGCCGTCATCGGCCCTTCGACGCCCGGCGGCGCTGTCAAACCTTGAGCGCCCGCGGGCGCTGTCAGTCTTCGAACGCCTCCGGCGACGGGCACGAGCAGACCAGGTTCCGGTCGCCGTACGCGCCGTCGATGCGCCGCACCGGCGGCCAGTACTTCCCGGCCCGGTCCACCCCGGCCGGGTACGCGCCCACCGACCGCGGGTACGCGTGCGACCACTCGTCACCGCTGACCATCGCCGCGGTGTGCGGCGCGTTCGCCAGGGGGTTGTCCCCCGCCGGCCACTGCCCCGACGCCACCTGCTCGATCTCCGCGCGGATCGCGATCATCGCGTCGCAGAACCGGTCCAGCTCGGCCAGGTCCTCGCTCTCGGTCGGCTCCACCATCAGCGTCCCCGCCACCGGGAACGACATCGTGGGCGCGTGGAAACCGTAGTCGATCAACCGCTTCGCCACGTCGTCGACGCTCACCCCGGTCGCCTTCGTCAACGGCCGCAGGTCGAGGATGCACTCGTGCGCCACCAGGCCCTTGTTGCCGGCGTACAGCACCGGGAAGTGTCCGCGCAGCCGCGCCGCCACGTAGTTCGCCGCGAGGACCGCCACACCGGTGGCCCGGGTCAGCCCCTCGGCGCCCATCATCCGCAGGTACGCCCACGGGATCGGCAGGATGCCCGCCGACCCGTACTTCGCCGCCGAGATCGCCGGGGTGGCGTCGGCGTGCGCGCCGAGCGGGTCACCGGGCAGGAACGGCGCCAGGTGCGCGCGGACCGCCACCGGGCCCACGCCGGGGCCACCGCCGCCGTGCGGGATGCAGAACGTCTTGTGCAGGTTCAGGTGCGACACGTCCGCGCCGAACGTGCCGGGCTTGGCGAAACCGACCAGGGCGTTGAGGTTCGCCCCGTCGACGTACACCTGCCCGCCGGCGTCGTGGACCTTCGCGCACAGCGACGCGATGCCGGTCTCGTACACGCCGTGCGTCGACGGGTACGTCACCATGATCGCGGCGAGCGCGTCGCGGTGCTTGTCGATCTTCGCGTCCAGGTCGACCAGGTCGACGTTGCCGTTGTCGTCGCAGGCCACCACGACGACCCGCATGCCGGCCATCACCGCCGACGCGGCGTTCGTGCCGTGCGCCGACGAGGGGATCAGGCACACGTCGCGGTGGGTCTCCCCCCGCGACGCGTGGTACGAGCGGATCGCCAGCAACCCGGCCAGCTCACCCTGCGAACCGGCGTTGGGCTGCACACTGACCGCGTCGTAGCCGGTCACCTCGGCCAGCCACGACTCCAACTGACCGATCATCTCCCGGTACCCGGCGGTCTGCGCGTCCGGCGCGAACGGGTGGATGTGCGCGAACTCCGCCCAGCTGATCGGCTCCATCTCGGTGGTCGCGTTCAGCTTCATCGTGCACGAGCCGAGCGGGATCATGCCCCGGTCCAGGGCGTAGTCGAAGTCCGACAGCCGTCGCAGGTAGCGCAGCATCGCCGTCTCCGAGTGGTGGCTGCGGAACACCGGGTGGGTGAGGAAGTCGGTGGTGCGCGTCAGGCCGGCCGGGACTGCCGTGTCGACGGCCCCGTCGAACGCGGCCACCCCGAACGCCGCCCACACCGCCTGAAGGTGCGCGTCGGTGGTCGTCTCGTCGCAGGACATCCCCACCTGGTCGGCGTCGACCAGCCGCAGGTTCACCCCCCGCTCGGCGGCCGCCGCGACGACCTCGGCGGCCCGGCCCGGCACCCGGGCGGTGACGGTGTCGAAGAACGCGACGTCCGCGACCTCCACGCCGCCGGCGCGCAACCCGGCCGCGAGCCGCGCCGCCATCCGATGGGTACGCGTCGCGATGTCCCGCAGCCCGTCCGGGCCGTGGTAGACGGCGTACATGCCGGCCATCACCGCGAGCAGCACCTGCGCGGTGCAGATGTTGCTGGTCGCCTTCTCCCGCCGGATGTGCTGCTCACGGGTCTGCAACGCCAACCGGTACGCCGGGTTGCCGTCCGCGTCGCGCGACACCCCGACCAGACGTCCGGGCAGCATCCGCTCCAGGCCCGAGCGCACCGCCAGGTAACCGGCGTGCGGCCCACCGAAGCCCATGGGTACGCCGAAGCGCTGGGTGGTGCCGGCGGCGATGTCCGCGCCGATCTGCCCCGGCGCCCGCAGCAGCGTCAACGCCAGCAGGTCCGCCGCGACGGTGACCAGGGCGCCGACGGCGTGCGCCGCCTCGACCAGACCCTGGTGGTCGCGGACCGCACCGGACGCCCCCGGGTACTGCAGGTGCAGGCCGAAGAACTCCGCCGGCAACTCGTCGCGCTCGACGTCGAGGACCCGCACCTCGATGCCGAGCGGCTCGGCCCGACTGGTGATCACCGCGATGGTCTGCGGCAACGCGTCGGCGTCGACCACGTACACCGGGCTCTTGGTCTTGGACGCGCGGCGGGCGAGGGTCATCGCCTCCGCCGCCGCGGTGCCCTCGTCGAGCATGGAGGCGTTCGCGGTGGCCAGCCCGGTCAGGTCGGTGACCATGGTCTGGAAGTTCAGCAGCGCCTCCAGGCGGCCCTGACTGATCTCCGGCTGGTACGGGGTGTACGCCGTGTACCAGGCCGGGTCCTCGAGGACGTTGCGGCGGATCACCGCCGGGGTGTGCGTGCCGTGATACCCCAACCCGATCATGGAGACGGCGACGGTGTTGCGCGCCGCGAGGGCCCGCAACTCGGCGATCGTCTCGGCCTCGGTGGCCGGGTCGGGCAGGTCGAGGGTGCCGTGCCAGCGGATCACCTCGGGGATCGCGGCGTCCATCAGCTCGTCGATCGAGTCGTGCCCGACGACCTCCAACATCCGACGCTCGTCGTCGGGGCCGGGACCGATGTGACGGGTGGCGAACTGCTCTACGGTCATAGGGGCACTCCCGGGGCGAGGTCGACGTGTCGGCCTCCCCCTCTGTCGCACCCACAGGGGCACTCCACAGTGCCTGCCCACGAGGTCCTTTTGCCTGAGAGGTTCCGGGGAGGATTTGCCCCTTCGGCGCCGCCCTGCGTGCTGTCGGGCGGTCTCTCCCACGTGGGTGTTACCGGCGTGGTCAACGCTACCAGCGCCGGTGTTTCCCGCAGATGTCCTACCCCCGGGCCGGGCACCGCGCCCAGTGACCCACGATCACACCTTGAGCGGCACTCCAGCGGCGACCCGCGCGGCCAACTGCGGCAACACCACACCCAGCGGCGCGTCGACGCACACGGTGGCGTGGTCGTCACCTCGCGTGGGCCCCTGGTTGACGATCGCGACCGGGATGCCCCGTTTCACCGCCCGAATCACGAAACGGCGCCCCGACATCACCGTCAACGACGACCCGAGAACCAGCAACGAACGGGCCTGCTCCACGGCCGCGAAACACCGCGCCACCCGCTGCGGCGGCACCGTCTCACCGAAGAACACCACGTCCGGCTTCACCATCCCGGTGCCGCAGATCCCGCAGTCCACCGGCCGGAACGCCGCCACCTGCTCATCGGGGAGATCAACATCACCGTCCGGGTTGACCCCGGCGACGCGGGCCACGAAATCCGGGTTGGCCTCCCGCAGCCGCCGGTCCAGTTCCTCCCGCGAGGTCAGGTTGCCGCAGTCCAGGCAGGTCACCTCGTCGAGCCGACCATGCAACTCGATCACCGACGGGCTGCCGGCCGCACCGTGCAGACCGTCGACGTTCTGGGTGATCACGGTGTCGACCAGACCGGCGCGTTGCAGCTGCGCCACCGCCCGATGCCCGGCGTTGGGCGCCGCGCCCGCGATCAACCGCCACCCCAGGTGGCTACGCGCCCAGTAGCGCCGCCGGGCGAGCGGATCCCCGGTGAACGCCTGGAAGGTCATCGGGGTGTGCCGCCGCGCCACCCCGCTGGGCCCCCGGTAGTCCGGGATCCCCGACTCGGTGGACAGGCCGGCGCCGCTGAGGACCACCACCCCACCGCCGGCCACCAGCGAGGTCAACACGTCGAGGCTCTCCGTCACCTCTCCATGCTGCCTCAACCCGTGCGCCACCGGCGAACCCCGCGCCGGGTGGGCAACCCCACCCGGCGCGGGCACCGGGACGTCTACACCGCCACGATGTCGGCCACCACGCAGGCGATGTTGTCCGGTGCCCCCTCGGCCCGCGCCAGCGCCGTCAGCGCACGCACCGTGGCATCCGGATCGCCGGCCCCGGTCAACGCCGAACGCAGCTCGGCCCGGTCGACGACCGCCGACAACCCGTCGGAGCACAGCAGGTACCGGTCACCGGCCTGCACGGTGCGCACCGCGAGATCAGCCTCGACCTGCCGACCGCCACCGAGGGCGCGCACCAGCACCGCCCGCTGCGGATGCGACGCGGCCTGCTCCCGGTCGAGCCGGCCCTGATCCACCTGGGCCTGCACCCAGGTGTGGTCCTGCGTGAGCAGCGACAGCTCACCGTCACGCAACAGGTAGGCCCGGGTGTCGCCGACGTGCACCAACGCCAGCCGGGAACCGCGCAGCAGCAGCCCGGTCAGCGTGGTGACCGGCTGGTCGGCGTCGGACGCCAACCCGCGCACAGCGCGGTCGGCGTCGGCGACCGCCCCGGCCAGCACCGTCAACACCTCGGCGGACGGCAGGTCGGCGAACTCCAACGGCTTCAGGGCGTCGACGGCGGCCGCGCTGGCAGCCGCACCGCCCGTCCCCCGCATACCGTCGGCCACGGCCAGCAACCGTCCGCCGGCGTACGCGACGTCCTCGTTGCTGTCGCGCACCAGGCCGGTGTCACAACCGGCCGCGCAGCGTACGGCAACCGTGCCATTCGGGTCGGACATCGTGGTACCCCCTTCAGAAAGGTGATCCACGAGGAGGGTGGCGAGCCGGGCGCGAGCCGCGGTGTCGGCGCTGACCCGCCGCCAGTACGCGCTGATCGCCTCAGCGGCCGCCGCGGGCTCCAGGGCACACACCACCCGGATCGTCGCCAGCGGCATCCCGAGCCGACGCAACTGGGCGACCAGCCGCGCCACCGGCAGCTGAGCCGGGTCGTAGAACCGGTAGCCGGACTCCGGATCCACCGCCGCCGGAACCAGCAACCCCACCTGGTCGTACAGGCGCAACGCCTTCGGCGTCAGCCTCGCCGCCCGAGCGAACGCCCCGATGGTCATCAGCCCCACGTGAACATCCTCCTCGTGCCGGTCACGGCGACCGGCACGACCAGGCTCAGGGTTACCCGAAGGTCAAGGTCAAGCCGATGCGGCCGGTAGGTTGGGCGCATGCGCGTCGTCATCGCCGGAGGCCACGGCAAGATCGCCCTGCTGCTGCAACGTCACCTCGTCGGGCGCGGCGACACCGCCGTCGGCCTCATCCGCAACCCCGAGCAGGCCGCGACACTGCGCGCCGCCGGCGCCACCCCCGTGGTCAACGACCTGGAACACACCGACATCACGCAGCTCGCCGCGCACCTCGACGGCGCCGACGCGGTGATCTTCGCCGCCGGTGCCGGGCCCGGCAGCGGCGCCGCCCGTAAGGACACCGTCGACCGGGCCGCCGCCGCGCTGCTCGCCGACGCCGCCACCCGCGCCGGCGTCCACCGCTACCTGCTCGTCTCCTCCATGGGCGTGGACAAGCCACCCGCCCCCGGCACCGACGACGTGTGGGCGGCGTACCTGCGCGCCAAACGCGCCGCCGAGGACGACCTGCGCGGCCGCGACCTGGCCTGGACGGTGCTGCGACCCGGCCGGCTCACCGACGACCCACCCACCGGACGGGTCACCCTCACCCCACACGCCGGGGGTGGCGCGATCAGCCGCACCGACGTCGCCCACGTCCTCGCCGCGCTGCTCGACGAACCACGCACCGCCGGCGCGACACTGGAACTCGTCGACGGGCCCACCTCGATCGCCGACGCCGTCCGCGCCGCCGCCACCTGACCGACTACGCCGGCCCGCGCCGCGTCCTACTCCTGCGGCTCCCAGGCGATCAGCTGGTCCAGGACGCGGCGGTCGCCCTCGAGCTGCAGCAGGTCCATCTGAATGCGGCCGTAGAAGAACATGACCAGCTCATTGGCCGTACCCCGGGCGGAAACATACGCCACCCCCGGGTCCTCGGCGGTGACGGGCGCCGAGAGCCGGGCGGTCCGTGCGCCGTCGGCGGAGAACCACAGCCGCCAGGAACGGCCCTCGGCGGCGTGGTAGTCGATGACAGCGGGCTCGTGCGGCCACGCGATCGTCGTCGCGACGCAGGTGGTCAGGAAGTCGTCGACACCGTCGAGGGCCACCTCGTCCGGCAACGGCTCCGGTGCGCCCACAGCGACCTGGGCGTCATAGGTGTGCACGGCGACCTGCTGAAGCTGGTGGCGGGCAACAGCGCCGGCGGTCTGCGGCGACTGCGAATCACCCCACCACGTCCAGCAACCACGATCCGGGCCGGCCTCCCGCAACGCCGACAGCAACTGCGCCGTCGACGCGGCGAACCAGGCCAGCAGGGCCTCGCGCACGCGGGGCGGCGCCGGCGCGGCGATGTCCGGTGGGGCGTCGGCGGGCCCCGCGGCCACGATGGCGGCCCACCGGCGGCGTCCCTCGCCCAGGTGTCGCACCAGGTCGAACACCGTCCACTCAGGACACGTCGGCACCCGCACGTCGAGGCTGGGCGCCGCGGCGACCGCCGCCCGGAAAGCAGTCGACCGTTCGTCCATCAACCGCAACAGATCGGCGAACTTCAGAGTCTCTTCCACCGCGGCTTTGTACCACCCCGCCCCGGCAACCGACAGCGGGTTTCGCCCTCGCGGCGGGGGCACGCGGAAGACCGGTGCCCGGCGCGGCCGCCTCGCACCCCGAACAACCGCTCAGCTGACCGCCAGCCCCGCAGCCGGTCGGCGTCAGCCGCCCGGGCGGTGCGCGGCGACCAGCACCGGCCCGCCGGGGACGGTCGGGAAACGGCGAACATCGGCCAAGCCCGTCGCCGCCAGCACCTGCGCCATCCGGTCCGCGTCGAACGCGTTACCACCGTTGCGGACCGCGTTCCACCGGTCGACGGCCGCCCGCAACGGATCCCCCGCCGGCGGGTTGGTGCCCGCCACCAGCCAACCACCAGGCCGCAACGCCTGCACCAGCCGGGGCAACGCCACCGTCAACGTCTGCTCGGGCAGGAACGGCGCCGGCAACCACACCAGGTCGTACCCGCCCGGCTCCGTCACCTCCGCCACGTCCTGACGGCGCAGACTGATCCGATCCGCGACCTCGCCTGCCTCGGCCAACTCACCCCGGGCCAGGTCCAACGCCCGCTGCAGCACGTCGATACCCACCACCGACGCCCGAGGCAACGCGCGAGCCAGCGCGACCGCCAACCCCGCCACCCCGGTGCCCACGTCCAGCACCCGGCCGTCCGCCGAGCCCAAGCGCTCCGCCAACCCCGGCAACTCGGGCACCACCCGGGTCGCCAACGCCCGGCCGGTCGCCCCCGACGCCCGACCCTGGTGCAGCAACACCTCGTCGTCCAACTCCGCCCAACCCGCCCCGCGCGGCCCGGAAGGCTCCTGCGCCGCCGCGGCGACGGCCTGCCGCAGCGAACTCAACCGGGCCTGCACCGCGCTGCTCCCCGTCGGCCCATCGGCGGGCACCAACGACGGGTGCGCAACCGGCACCCCACCATCCCAGGCCAGCAGACCAGCGGCCTCCAGCACCGCGCTGCGGTGCGGCGACGCCGCCACGACCTCGGCGAGCGGGGCCGACAGGGCGTCACTCATGGTGCCGACCGCGGCCGCCAGAGCCCACGCCGAAGCCTCCAACGCGGCCAGCGGGTCCACCGACCCGCCGGTCGGAGACGGTGATACAGACACGAAGGAGCCTCTCTCACGGGCGCGGCCACCGATCAGCCCCGCCTGACCCCTCCGACTATGCCACCGCCGCCAACGCGCCGAGCACGCTCCACGATCAGCGCTGCTGGTGCCGCGGCAACGCCGACTGCCCCACCACACCACCCACGAACGGCGCCCCCGGCGTCTCCGCCGCGATCCGATCCATCGTGCGCGCCAACTGCTCACTGCCGTCATCAAGATGCCGCGCCGCCGCCTGCATGTGCGACACCATCATCTCGCCGAAAATCCGCAACGCCTCCCGGGTCGCCACCGTGTCGTCGAAGCTCGGCCCGGCCGCGCTGCGGTACTCCGCCACCGCCCGCTCCGCCTCCTGCTTCGCCTCCGCCTCCGCCGCCTGCAGGTAACTCTCGTACTGCACCCGGGCGTACTCGGCGACCCGACGCGCATAGTCATGCGCCTGCGCGATGATCTGCTCCGCCTCCCGCTGCGCCGCCGACAGCAGATTCACCTCCCGCGCCGCCGGAACCTTCGCCGCCGCCCCCGTACTCGGAATCACCCCGTGCCGGTGCAACTCCACCCGGTCGTTCAGCCGCTCGTTCTCCGCCCGCAACGTCGCGATCTGCGTCGCCAACAGATCCAACTCGTCAGCGACCTGCACCCGGAACCGGTCCACGTCAGCATTGTCATAACCCCGCCGGGCGAACGACGCGGCACCGAACTCCCACCGCCGAACCCGATCGGCGGTCATCCGCACCTGCACACCACCGGAAACCTGCACCCCGTCATACCGGCTGATCGGCGTCGCGCTCACCTGTGCAGACCTCCGTTCACGACTGCGGGGCTCGCAAGCTCACTCCTCGCGCTCACCGCACCCGCCCTTTCGTTCGCGACTGCGGGGCTCGCAAGCTCACTCCTCGCGCTCACCTGTGCCCACCTTCCGAAGTGTCACCCGCAGCCGTCCGCCACGCCGGGCCGTACCACTGCGCACCCAGGCCCTCGTGGTGCACCTGACCCGCGTGGTAACCCGCCTGCGCCAACGTTTGCACCGCGTGCGACACCATCTCGTCCGACCCACACACGAACACGTGCCGGGAACGCCAGTCACCGTCGGCCAGCGCCCGATCCACCGCCTGCACGAACTCCCCCGGCCGGTGCACGTCGGTACCCACCACGTACGTCACCGTCAACCACGGATACGACGACGCCAACTTGTCGATCGCGTCGCTGTCGTAGAACTCGCTACGCGACCGGGCCCCCACGTACAGATCAACTCGGCGGCGGGAACCCTCCGCGGCGACCTGCTCCACCAACGCCTTCACCGGCGCCCAGCCCGTACCCGCCACCAGCAGCAACAGGTCACTGGAGCCCGCCGACCACAACCCCAGCCGGTCCCCCACCGGCGCCGCCAGGTGGATCCGATCCCCCACCGCCGACCCGTACACCAGCCGCGACGACACCGCGCCCCCCGGCGCGGCCCGCACATGCAACTCCAGGGTGCCGTCCGCCCGCGGGGCGTTCGCCGGCGAGTAGTACCGCCACGACCGCACCGACGGGTGCGACACCCCGATCGACTGCCCCGGGGTGAACGGCAACAGGTACTGCGGGCGCACCGTCAACACCGCCACGTCGAACGCCCGCCGCTCATGCGCCACGATCTCCGCCACCCACCACGGCGGATTGACCGCCTCAGCGGCCTGCGCGGCCTCCATCATCACCTGGGCGACCAACCCGTACGCGGCCGTCCAGTCCGCTGCCAACTCCTCGGTCCACTGCTCGGCGAGGAAATGCTGCAACGTCGCCACCAGCGCCTCACCGACCGCCGGATAGTGCTCCGCGCGCACCGCGAACTTGCGGTGATCCGCGCCGAGATCCTGCAGGAAACCCACCAGCCGATCCACCTGGTCCACGTTGGACACGATGTGGCCCAACGCGGTCACCAGGCGATCCCGCTGACCGGCCATGTTCGTGGGGAACATCTGCCGCGTCTCAGGATGAGCGAGGAACAACGTCGAATAGAAATAGAGCGGCACCTGGTCGCCGTGACCGGCGACCACCGACCAGCTCTGCTTGAGGCGAGCCGCGTCCACGCTCAGACGCCCGACCTGTTTCCGGCAGCCACCACCTGGCCCTGCACCTGCCCCAGCACTGTCTGCACGTCAGCGAGGATGTCCGCCGGCACCCCCAACTCGGTCAGCGTCGCCGTCAGGTGCTCGCCCACCTTCGCGTAGTGCTCCACAGTGATGTTCAACGGCTGGTGCGCCTCAGCCAACCCACGACCCGTGTACTCGTTCGGGCCACCCAGCACCACGGTCAACATCAACGCCAGGTGCCGCCGCTGACCCGCCATCTCCACATCAGTGAAGTAACCCGCCAACTCCGGGTCCGCGAGCACCTTGTCGTAGAACAGCTCAACCGCCGCCTTGACCGAACTGGCACCGCCAATGCGGTCGTAGTGCGAAGCGGGAGCCGTCTCTTCCGTAACCGTCACGGTCGTTCCTTCCGGGGATGAAGGGTGCAGAACCGTGAGGGACCATAGCGTGTCAAACGCCTCCGGTCAGCGCCCCCTTATCGGATTCCCGACAATACGACCGACACGTTGCGTCATCACTACCGATCGGTATCTCCACAATCGGCCACCAACGCCACACCAAACGTATCCACAAGGGACCGGCGTGGTCGATCACCCCCGGCCACCGTCACCGACGGTCGCGAGAAAACCCAACCGGAAAAAATTGGAAGCCGAACGAGTCAGCCGGCCCGCCGCCGCGCCCGCCGCGCCGCCAGCTCGTCACCCACCGGATCCGCCCCGGACACCGCCGCCGGCTCCACCGGGCCGCTCGTCGCCGGCTCCGCCGGCAGATGCGACAACGACCCCTGGATCTCCTTGAAAGCCCCACCGATCGCGATGCCGAAGACCCCCTGGCCACCCTGCAACAGGTCAACCACCTCCTCCGGAGACCGGCACTCGTACACCGTCGTCCCATCAGAGATCAGCGTGATCCCCGCCAGATCCTCCACACCACGCGACCGCAACGCCTCGATCGCCTTACGGATGTTCTGCAGGGACACCCCCGCATCCAACAACCGCTTCACGACCTTCAACACCACCAGGTCCCGGAACGAGTACAACCGCTGCGTCCCCGAGCCCGAAGCATCCCGAACGCTCGGCACCACGAGCGTCGTCCGCGCCCAGTAGTCCAACTGCCGGTAACTGATGCCCACCGCGTGACACGCCGTCACACCCCGGTAGCCAACCGAACCGTCACCCTCAGCCGCCACACCTGGCGACGAGGCACCCGGCTCGTCGAACTCTGCACCCGGATCGGAATCCCGCGGCTCGTGCATCCGGACAACCTCCCCGTCAGTGTGGCGACGCATCGTTTCCGGGACGCGCACCCCTCGACATGGAAACCCTATCGCCACCGTCAGGGGTTACCACGGAGGAACCGACGCGACACGCCGCGCAGCCACCGAGAAAGATCACCAACCGAGCCCGGGCACACCTCAGCCCGCGAAATCCTCCGGACGCACCTGCTCCAGGAACTCGCGGAACTTCTCCACCTCGTCCTCCTGCTCATCAGGGATAACGATCCCCGCCTCGCTGAGGACCTGCTCCGCACAACGAATCGGCGCACCGACACGCAACGCCAACGCGATCGAATCGCTCGGCCGCGCCGACACCCGCACCCCATCGCCGATCAACAGATCCGCGTAGAAGACGTTCTCCTTCAGCTCGGTGATCTCCACCGCCTGCAAGGGCGCCTTCAACGCCGCCAACACATCCCGCAGAAGATCATGGGTCAACGGCCGGGCCGGCTTGACCCCCTGCTGCTCATAAGCGATAGCCGTCGCCTCGACCGCGCCGATCCAGATCGGCAGATAGCGGTCCCCCTCGACCTCCCTGAGCAGGACGATCGGTTGGTTGCTGGGCAGCTCCACCCGAACTCCGACCACGCTCAGCTCGCGCACCGCCGCCTCCGTGTCGTCGTCAACCTACGCACCGCGCCCTTCCCTGCACGGTACACGGACCGCAACACGGCCGTCCCATGCGCTACAGCACCACGCCCGCGCCGAAAAGGGGTTACCCCGGCAAGCCTACGGCACGCTTCCCCGAAGAGATCTTTCCGCTCAGCCGCCACCCGCCGGGCACCCTCACCGACCCAACGTCGACCGCAGACCCACCCGCACCAACGCCGCGTGCAACTGCTCCGACAACGCCACCAACTCCCGCGCCGTCTCCGCCGCCCGCGCCCGCGCCGCCGGATCACTCTGCCGCGCCAACGGCGCCACCAACTGCGCGAACAAACCGACCTCCCGGTCCGCCGCCGTCCGATAACCCCGCAGATGCCGCGGCTCCAACCCGTACGACGCCAACCCCGCCACCGCCGAAGCGATGATCAGGGCATCCGCGTCATACCAACCCGGTGGATCCGACACCAGCACACCGAGCCGCTCCAAGTCCGCCAGCGTCGACTCGTCGATCCCACTGCGCGCCACCAGATCCGACCGGCCGAGCCGCACCTGCGACGACTCGGCCGGCTCCGACACCTCACGACCCGGCACCGCACCATCGGGACCAACCGCCACCAACGCCGGCCGCGACCGCTCCGGCTGCTCACCGGACGAATCCCACTGGGCCAACTGCTCCCGGATCACCCGCAACGGCAGGTACCTGTCCCGCTGCGCGGTCAACACGAACCGCAACCGCGCCACATCGTCCCAGCTGTACTTCCGGTAACCCGCCGCCGTCCGCTGCGGCTCGACCAAACCCTCAGCCTCAAGAAACCGCAGCTTCGAAATCGTGGTATCCGGAAAATCCACCCGCAACTGCCCAAGCACCTCACCGATGCTCATCAGCGGCTGAGACCGAGCCGCCCCGGGTGACGTGGAGGCCGCAGGCTCGTTCACCCCCGGCCGGCCTCCTCCTCCGGGCGCGGACCGGCGATGAACACCACCCGGAACTTACCGATCTGGACCTCGTCACCGTTGCTCAACGTGGCCGCCTCAACCCGCTCACGATTGACGTACGTGCCATTCAGGCTGCCCACGTCGCGCACCGTGAACGTCCCACCGTCACGGTGGAACTCCGCATGCCGACGCGACACCGTCACGTCATCCAGGAAGATGTCACTGTCCGGGTGCCGGCCACTGGTCGTCACATCGTGGTCCAACAGGAACCGGGCACCCGCATTCGGGCCTCGACGAACCACCAGCAGCGCCATACCCGGCGGCAACGAACCGGACATCCGGCTCGGCACCACATCGGTGTCCGGCCCCTCCAGCACTTCGTCGAGCGAACCGAGATTGAGCGTCGAAGTGACGTCGAGTGGGGGGAACTCGTCGTCTGGCCGCGTCATGGGACCACCTCACGGATCTGTTCGGTCGGCGTCGGGTAATGGCGGGTCTGGCCGCCGGGCACATGCACACCCGGCGGCTGGCTCCCCGTGCCCGGGAAGGCAATTCCACAACGCTCAACTATTGGGTTCTCGGTCGACTGGGCGAGCCTAGCCAGCGCCGAAATGCAGGGCAACCGGACGCGCGCAGACATCGCACGCACCGGATCACGCACACTCAGCCTTCGGTGATCTTCTGATACGCGGCCGCCGTCAGCAACCCATCCGTCGCCGTCGGATCATCCGGCGTGATCTCCACCAACCAACCCTCACCGTACGGATCAGTGTTGATCAGCTCAGGAGTGTCAGCCAACGCGTCGTTGCGCGCCGCCACCGTACCGGCCACCGGCGCGTAGATCTCCGACACACTCTTGGTCGACTCGATCTCACCCAACGAGTCACCGGCCGCGACCACCGCACCCGCCTCGGGCAACTGCACGTACACGATGTCACCGAGCGCGTCCTGCGCGAAGTGGGTGATGCCGACCCGGACCGAAGCCGTGCCGTCACCCGCCACCCACTCATGCTCGGCGGTGTATCGCAGATCCTCGGGAATCACCAGACGCGTCCTTCATCCATCGGTGCCCCGGACCACCCGGGTCCGGGGCGGCCGCGCCGGTCAGGAGACCGGACGGGCGTGTTCCAACTTGATCGGCACGTGCAGCGCCGAAACCTCGGCAACCTCACGCTCCCCAAACGTCACGTTACCGCCGTCACCCCGAACCGACGCCACCACCCCACCAGGAATGTTCAACGCCGTACGCATCGTCGCCGGATCACCGATCACCGTGATCGTGTACGGCCCCGTCAACCGACGCCCCTCCACCATCAACGACCCGTTGTCCCCATCGAGGAAGTACGTCGACGCGATGATCCGAACCGTCGCCCGATCCCCACCGGAAATCTGCATCGCCTCGGCACCCGCACCCCGCAGCTCCTGGACCGCGTCCAACACCCGGTTCGCCGAGATCGGCTTCACCCCGGAGTCGAACTGCACCGTCAACCCCGGGCCCACCGCCGGCAACGTCCCCGCCAGGATGCCCAACTCGTCCGCCCGCCGGGTCGCCTCGTCCAACGCCGCCTGACGACCCTGCTCACCCGAGCGCAACTGACGCTGACTGTCCTCCAGGGCACGGATGTCCTGCTGCAGGCGGTTCTCCCGCGCATCCAGATCCGACAGGATCCGAACCAGGTCCTCCTGCCGCGTGGCCCCCAACGTCGGGTCCGTCGAGGTCGTCTTCAACTGCACCACCAACGTGAACCCCAACAACGCCAGCAACGCGGCGATCATCACACCGGCCGTACTCCACCGGGACCGACCAGCCACCACCGGCTCCGCCGGCTCCACCGACGCGTCGGAACCCACGACCGGCTCCCCCGACCGCGACACCGCGTTCAGGTCCACCGTCGCACCGTCGTCGACCGGCTCCACACCCGGCTCCGCCACCGGCTCATCGTCCGACGGCCGCGCGGGCCCCTGCGGCGCCAACGGGCTCAGCTCGTCCGGATCCGGCGCGTCAGGCCGCGGATCAGGCTCACCCGCCGGCCCACCCGGGCGCGCCGGGCCCGCCGGCTGCGGCCACCCGGTCCCCGTGTCGGTCTGCTCGTCACTCATCGCAACCCAACCTACGCCCGGAACAGGTGCCGGCGGATCGCCGCCACGTTGCCGAAGATACGCACACCCAGCACAACCACCACACCGGTGGACAACTGCCCGCCCACACCCAGCTGGTCACCCAGATACACGATCAGACCAGCGACCAGCACGTTCGAAATGAACGACACCACGAACTGCTTGTCGTCGAAGATGCGGTCCAACCGGGCCCGCACCCCACCGAACACCGCGTCCAACGCGGCCACCACCGCGATCGGCAGGTACGGCTGCAACGCCGCCGGCACCGTGGGATCAAGCCACACGCCCAGCACCACACCGGCGAGCAACGCCAGCACCGCGATCATCGGCCACCTCCGGAGGGGCTAACAGTCGTCGCCGGACCGGACGACCCGGGACTGCCGGACCGGACACCCGACGCGGAAGGGCTCGGACTGACCGACGGCTTGGCGTAGCGTAGCTGCGGCTCCGGAGCCGCCGGCAGGGTGAGGTCATCCGACTCCCGAACACCGAACGACAACCCGGTCCCCTGCGCCACCTTCCGCATCAGCGCCGCGTTCCGACTGTCCTCGAACTTGCGCCGCATCGAATCCGGCCCGATCGCCGACACCTCGTACGGCCCGGTCACCGGCCGGAAATCCACCAGCATGGCCTCACCCGCCGACCGGATCGTCGACGTCGACGTCAACCGCTGCCCGTTGATGGCGATCGCCTCCGCGCCGGCACTCCACAACGCGTTCGCCACCCCCTGCAGGTCGCTGTAGAGCACCCGCGGCGGCCCGGCACCCGCACCGGTCACCGCGTCCGCCTTGTCCGGCGCGTCCGCCAACCGCACCACCACACCATCACCGCGCACCCGACCCAGCCCGGTGCTCGCCTCCAGGTTGCGCAACCGGGCGGCGGCCGACCCGCTCAACGCCGCGTCCCGCTGCCGACTGACCTCCTCGCGCAGCTGATCCGCCCGCGTGGACAACCGGTCGGTCTGGCTCTCCCGTTCCTTGATCTGCGTCACCAGACCCGAACGGGCCTGGCTCCGCCCCGGCTCGTCCGCCATCGTCTGCCGGTACGCGACCGCGAACAGGAAACCGAGCATCACCACCACGACCAGGCTCACCGACCGCGCCGGCCAGGCCCGCCATCCTCGCGCCGCAGCGGACTGCGCCGAGCTCCGACGGGCGGCGGCCGCGTCCGCGTACCCCGGGTCCAACGGGTTGCGAAACAGTTCGGTGAGGAAATCCGGCGCGTACACCCGGTCCTGGCCGGGTTTGCCCAGCCGCGGCGCGCTCACGCCGCCGCTCCCGGGCCGCGCACCGCGCGCACCAGCCGGGCCGCCTGCACGACGTACATCCCGCCGGCCACCCAGTAGAGCACCAGACCCCACCAGGCCAGCGCCCAACCGATGGCGCTCGCCGCGGTCGCCACGTCGGTCGCCGCGGTGGCCAACAGCAGCACCGGGAACGCCGCGAGCAGCAGGAACGTGGCGGTCTTGCCGACGTAGTGCACCGGCGGCGGCCCGTACCCGTGGCGACGCAGCACCGCCAGCGAACCGAGCAGGAGCACCTCACGGGCCAGCAGCGCCGCGGTGAACTGCCACGGCACCACCTCCCGCGCGGTGAACGCGACCAGGGTGGCGAGGATGTAGAGGCGGTCGGCGAGTGGGTCGAGCAGTTCGCCCAGGCGGCTCACCTGACGCAGCCGGCGGGCGATCCAGCCGTCGACCCAGTCGGTGGTGCCGCCGATGGCCAGGACGACGACCGCGGCCACGTCGGCCCGCGCCACCAGGAAGAGGTAGAGGAACAGCGGCACGCCCAGCAGCCGCCCGAAGCTGATCAGGTTGGGCACTGTGAGCACCTGGTTGCCGGGAGCCTCGTCACCGGTGTCCCGCGGGTGCTCTGCCCGAGCCGGCCGACGCGACACCGATCCTCCTCCACGGCACGCGGGCCCCCGCCGACGCCGGGCGCGGCTGAGGGTCGTCCGTGCTGTCGGGCCGACCACCGCCGGCTCTCCCCGATGGCCCCGCGTGGGGCCCGTTCCTCTGCTGCGGCCCGCGGTCATCGAGATCGCGGGCCGGGTAGATGCGCTGCCACTATATCGGGCCTCCTCTCGCCGGCCGGGTGCCGCCGCCGGGCTGTCGGTGCGGCTGTGCCGCACTATGGCGTGGATCACCACGCCTAAAGCGTCCTAGGATACTAGTGAAGAACGGGGCGACGCTCAGGCCGTCTGCACCGCGGAGTCGCTCTGCTGCTCGGGCACCGAGTTCGCCGCCCGCGCGAACCCGACCAGCGCCAACAACAGCTCGTGCTGCATCCGCGTCGGCATCCGGTCCAACACCGCCTGCACCGCACGCTGGCGCCGCTCGGCCAACTCCCGCAGCAGGGTCAGCGCGGCGGCGGTCGGCACCAACCGCACCTCCCGCCGGTCGCGCGGATCGGCCACCCGGCGCAACAGGCCGGTCGCTTCCAGCCGGTCGCACAGGCGGCTCGCCGATGACGGCACCACGTCCAGCAACTCCGCCAACCCGTTGACGTTGGTCTCCGGTCGACCGCAGATCAGCGTGAGCACCCGCAGCTGGGTGGGCGGCACCTGATGCCGCGCCGCAGCCGAGTCCAGCACAGCGATCAGCGTTCCGGCAGCCGCGTCGATCGCCGCGGCGAGATCCGCAGGTCGCTCCACCTGATGTCCCCTGCCGTCGTCGCGCTGGTGCCCGCCCGACAACGCGGCCGCGACTCTCACCCCGTGCCCTGTTCGCGTGGACCATGCCAGTCCAGACAGACCACGACGGCGTCGTCGCGCAGGTCGGAATCCGCGTGATAGGCGTGCAGTTCGCGCATCACCGTACCAACCGCCTCGGCCGGCGGCTGCAGCCGAGTGGCGCGCAACGAACGCGCCATCATCCGCTGCCCGTACGGCTCCTGCCCCGGCGGTTCGGCGGCCCACACCCCGTCGCTGACCACGAAGAGACGGTCGCCCGGCGCGAGTTGCACCTCCTGAAGCTCGTAGCGCGTCTCGGCGAACATGCCCAGCGGCAGCTGCTGATCCAGCTTCATCGGCTCGACCGTGGACCCGCGCATCCGCAGCAGATGGGGCGAACCCGCGTCGACCGCCCGCACCCGGCCGCAGCGAGTGTCCACCTCGAGCAGCAGGGTGGCCACGTACCGCGCACCCCGGTGCTGGTAGAAGACCGTGTCCGAGGCCAGCTCGGCCTGTTCCACCAGGCCGCCACCGGAGCGCCGCGCGTTGCGCATCGCGTTGACCGTGACGGCGGTCAACAGGGACGCGGCGAGCCCGGTGCCCTCACCGTTGAGCACCGTCACGGTGAGACGGTCGCCGTCCAGCGACCAGTCGAAGTGGTCACCGCCCACCGTGTACGCCGGTTCGAGCTGACCGGCCAGATCGAACGCGTGGTGCGCGACACCGCGACCGGGCAGCAGATCCCACTGCATCTCGGCGGCCATCGTCAGTCGCTCCCGCCGACGGGCCCGCCGGTAACGGTCGGTCTCCCGGTCCGCCGCGCGCATCGCCACCGCCAGGGCGTCGGCGATGTCCGTGGCCTGACCGGTCACCGCCGGATTCGGCACGGCCGGCAGCTCGATCAGCAGCACGCCCAGCCGCTCCCCCCACACCGTCAACGGCAGGTAGAGCCGGCACGGGCCCTCGCCGTCGCGGACCGGCTGCTGGCTGCTGAAACAGCGCTGCGCGACGGTGTGGCATTCCAGGAACCCGGCCGCCGGCAGGTCCGGGTCCAGCACCGGCCAGAGGCCGCTGATCCGGTAGTCGGCGACGAAGACGTCGGTGCGCAGCGCGCCCATCGCCGACCGGATCGCCCGGTCCGCCGCCTCGGCCAACTGGTCGGGCGGGGCCTCGCGCAACGCGCGCGACACCACGTCCGGCGCGTCTACCATCGTCGTCCTCCCCAGAAGCTTGCTATAGGGCAAGCATCATACGGACGCCCTCGGACGGCGGATCGGCGCGGTCAGTCAGTCGCGCGGGTCGCGAGCACACCGTGGAACGCGTCGGGCACCCGGGCCGGCGGGCCCGCCGCCCGCCACTGGGCGACCGGGACGATCCCGTCCGCCGTCGGCGCCCACCGACCGAGCAGGGGCGCGAACGCCGCCGGCGGGCGCATCCGAAACTGCGGGCCCATCATGGCCAGCGCCTCCGGGTGGCCCGCGAGCTCCTCGGTGTCGAAGTCCACCGCCAGCAGGCTGCCCGGCGCCGCGGCAGCGTACAACTCGTCGAGGGTGCGGGTCAGCGTGGCGTCGTCGAGGAACGCCGCCAGGCCGAGGAAGACCACCCCGACCGGCCGCCGACCCCACCCCGGCACGAAGCGGTGCAGCTGCGCCGGATCGATGGTGCCGATGTCCGTCGCGTCGCCGAAGCCGTAGCCGGCCCGGTCGCTGCCGGCGAGGATGCTCTGTCCCAACCGGATGGTGACCGGATCGACGTCGGTGTAGAGCACCGTCGCGTCGGTGGCGACCTCGTGCACGTTACCCATCGTCGGCACCCCGGCGCCGAACACCAGGAAACCGTCCACGCCCTGGCCGGCCATCGCCCGCACCGCCCGGCCCAGGAACGCCCGCAGCTCCCGGAACACCGGCGCGCACGGCCCGTACGCCCGCTCGAACGCGTGAGCGGCGGCCACGTCCACCGGGAAGTGATGCTGCCCGCCGAGCCAGAAGTCGATCATGCGAGCGGTGCTCGGCTGGTCTGGTTCACCCATCGGCGACGCTCCCTCCCCGGCCGGTCCTCGTCAGCGTACCGACCGGGGAGCGCTCAGCGGTATCGCGGCGCGAAGGCGTCCGGGCCCGCGATACTGGCCGCGGGCGGAGGTGGGCGGTGAACTCGGCGAACAATGCGGCGGTGGTGGTCGGCGTCGACGGCTCGGAGTCGGCGCTGCGTGCCGTCCGCCTCGCCGCCACCGAGGCGGCACGGCAGCACCGACCACTGCGGGTCGTGCACGGCTTCATCTGGCCGCTGCTGCACGTACCGGTCTCCCCCGCCCCGGACGCGCCACCCGGCGGTGGACTGCGCCACCGGGCCGAGGAACTCGTCGAGGCCGCGGTGAACGAGGCCGAGGCCACCGTGCCCGGCCTGTCGATCTCCGGCGAGATCATCGATGGGGAGGCCGCCGCGGTGCTGGTGGGCGAGTCCCCCACCGCCGCGCTCATCGTGCTCGGCGACCGCGGGCTCGGTGGGTTCTCCGCGCTGGTGCTCGGCTCGGTCGCGGTGCAGGTCGCCGCGTACGCCGACTGCCCGGTGCTGGTCGCCCGCGGCACGCAACGACCCGACCAGCCGGTGCTGGTAGCTGTCGACGGTTCGGACGCCTCCCGGCGGGCGGCGGACGTGGCCGCCGACACGGCCGTGTCGCTCGGCGTGCCGCTGGTGGCGGTGCACGCCTACCGGCACCCCGGCAGCAGCGGACCGGGCGACATGCAACCCCTGGTGTACGACGAGGCGAAGCTGCACCGCGAGCAGGAGCGGATGCTCGCCGGGTGGCTGACCGGCCTCACCGAGGACCATCGGGGTCTGCGGTTGACGTGCCAGGCGACACGTGGTCGACCCGGCACCGTGCTCGCCGAGGCGTCCCGCTCCGCCCAACTGGCGGTGGTCGGCGGGCGCGGGCGCGGCGAGGTGACCGGGTTGCTGCTGGGGTCGGTGAGCCAGTCGATGCTCCACCACGCGCAGTGCCCGGTCATGGTGGTCCGCGCCCCCCACTAGCCCGCCGGGGTTCGTCCGCCGCCAGGCGGGTAGACGGCCGCGGTACGCCCAGCGGACGGTGGGCAGCACCAGGTGCCCAGACCGACGAAGGAGGCACAGATGCCAGGACCACGGCCGGGTAGTAACGCGTACGACAAGCAGCGGGCACGGTTGCGCAACGCGATCGACGACTCCGGACGCCGAGTGCCCGACGGCAAGGCCAACCAGGTCGCCAACCGGATCCTGCAGGAGGATCGCGGCCAACGCGGCGTGGTACGCGGTGACCGCGCGTACGGCCCGAAGAGCGAGCGCGAACCGGGCGACCCGAAGTGAGCAGGGTCGACGTGGCCGACGGCGCCATCGCGGGCGCCGTCGGCAGCACCGCGCTGAACGTGGTCAGCTACCTCGACATGGCACTGCGGGGACGGCCCGAGAGCGACGTCCCGCAGGAGACCGTCGACCGGCTGGCCGGGATCGCGCACGTGGACCTGGGCAACGGGGCCCGGGCGGCCAACCGCCGCTCGGGCCTCGGGCCGCTCATCGGTTACGCCCTGGGGGTCGCCGCAGGCGTCGGGTTCGCGTTCTACGCCGGTGGTCGGCGTCAGCCGTTGCCGGTGGCCACCGGGCTGCTCGGCGCCGGCGTCATGACCATGACCGACGGGTCGATCACGGTGCTCGGGATCAGCGACCCGCGCACCTGGCGGCGCTCCGACTGGATCTCCGACATCATTCCGCACCTCGCGTACGGGCTGGCGGCCGCCGCCACCTGGAACAGGTTGCGGCGGCCGCCAGGTCGCGGTCGCTGACCGGGTCAGCGGGTGTCGCTGTCGTCCTCGGCCACCGGCTCACCGGCCGGGCCGTACGGCGACACCTGCCCCTTGGGCACCGGTCGACCGGCGTCCCCGCGCGACGAACCACGGTTGAGCGGGTGCCCGGTCGGCTTGGGCCCCTTGCTGTCCTGGCTGGTGGCTCCCTTGGCATTGCGCCGGAGCTCTTCCTGCTGGGGATTGACCACGGGTGTCTCCCTTCCGGGTACGGCAGGCGGCATCGACCGCCTCCACCGCCGGCATACCCGCCCGCCCCGGTGGCATTCCGGCTGCGGGCACCGGTGCGACGGCTAGCCCGTCCGCAACTGGGTAACCCGCCAAGATGGGCGATGACCGACGGGTGGTGCGGGTCCTGCTCGACCGGCGTGGCCGCACGTACGCCGAGGAGGCCGGCATCCGGCTCGCCGACCGGCCCGGCCCGCTCTACCAGCTGTTGGTGCTGACCACGCTGCTGAGCACCCGGATCCGGGCGTGTGTGGCGGTGGACGCCGTCCGGGAGCTGTTCGCCGCCGGTTACCGCACCCCACAGGCGATGGAGGCGGCCAGTTGGCAGGAGCGCGTCGACGCGCTGGGGCGGGGCCACTACCGCCGCTACGACGAGCGGACCGCCACCATGCTCGGCACCGGCGCCCGGCTGTGCCTGGACCGCTGGCACGGTGACCTGCGACGGCTGCACCGGGAAGCCCAGGGTGATCCCGCCGGGCTGCGTCGGCGACTCACCGAGTTCCCCGGCATCGGCCCCACCGGGGCGGACATCTACCTGCGCGAGGCACAGTCGGTCTGGTCGGACGTGCGCCCGTACGCCGACCGTCGGGCCCTGGCCGGGGCGAAGCGGCTGGGTCTGCCGGGGTCCCCGGACCGGCTCGCCGGTCTCGTCGCCGAACCGGACTTCGGGAGGCTCGCCTCAGCGTTGGTGCGGGTGGCGCTGGGTGAGGAGTCCGCCGGTGAGGTCACCCGCGTCGCCGCCCGGTGAGGCGCTCACTTGACCGTCTTGTCCCCCGGGCGGGTCAGGTGCCACACCAGCAACGCGGCGAGCAACGCCAGGACCACCACCCCGCCGGAGATGCCCCGGCCCTCCTCCGGACTGCGCCCGGCGCTGCCGAAGTAGATCACCGCGAGACCGGCCAGCACCGTGACGAACGTCCGCAAACCTCGGTCCTTCACGTCTGGCACCGTATGGGGACCACCCTTACCTGCGTACCTTTTTAGACGTTATGTCATTCTTCTGAGTGATGCTCAGCGCTCGGTGACGAACCCGCAGAGCCGCACCCGGCGTACCGCCCGGTCGGCGACCTCCACCACCTGCAGGGTCAGCCCGGGCAGCCGCACCGTCTCACCCGGGGAGTCCGGCAGGTGCCGCAGCCGGGCCAGCACCAGACCGGCGACGGTCGTGTAGTCCCGGGACAACGGGAAGCTCAGCCGCACCCCCAGATCCGGCAGGTCGTGCAGCGGAAAGTCACCGGGCACCAGCAGAGACCCGTCCGGTTCCCGGACCACCCCCCGCACGTCACGGTCGGTCTCGTCGTACAACTCGCCGACCACCTCGGCCAGCAGGTCCTCCATGGTGACCATGCCGTCGATGCCCCCGTGCTCGTCGACGACCAGGGCCAGTTGCTGATGTTCCTGCCGCAGCTGACGCATCGCGTCGGCGACCGGCAGGGTCACCGGCAGCAGCAGTGGCGCGCGGACCCGCTCGCCCACCGGCGCGGTGCCGGCCCGCACCAGGTCACGGATGTGCACCACCCCGAGCACCTCGTCGAGGCCGCCGGGACCGGTGACGGGTGCGCGGGACCGCCCGGCGGCGGCCAGCCGTCGGACCCCCTCGTCGGCGGCCAGGCTCGCCGGCAGCGTGGTGACCTCCCGCCGTGCCACCAGGATCTCGCGCAGCGTCCGGCCGGCGATGTCGAACGCGCCGGTCAGGATCTCCCGCTGCTGGGCCGACAGGCCGCGCTGGCTGGCCAGCATCTCCCGCAGCTCCTCCTCGGTCATCTCCTCCCGATTGGCCCTCGGATCGCCACCGGCGAGTCGCACGACCGCGTCGGTGGCCCGGCTGAGCAACCACACCGCCGGCCGGGACACCCGGGCGAGCAGGTCCAACGGACCGGCACTCAGCAACGCCCACCGCTCGGCCCGCTGCATGGCCAGCCGCTTCGGCGCCAACTCGCCCAGCACCAGCGTGACGAACGTCAACGCCACGGTCACCAGCAGCACCGCGGCGGGACGGGCCGCCCCTCCGAGGAAACCCAACGGGCCGACCAGCGGACCGGCCAACGACACCGCGGCCGCCGCCGACGCGAGGAACCCGGCCAGGGTGATCCCGAGCTGAATCGTGGCCAGGTAGCGGTTGGGGTCGTGGGACAACCGCACCAACCGGTCCCCGGCCCGGCTGCGCCGACCCAGCCGCCGCAACTGCCCCTCGCGCAGGGTCACCAACGCCATCTCACTGCCGGAGAGCGCGGCGTTGACGAGCACCAGCACGGCCACCAACGCCAACTGCCCGAGCTGACCGCCCATCGCGTACCCCCGTCCGCCGCCTGAGGTCACTCAACCGCAGCGGGCCGCGGCGCGGGCCCGGTTTGCGACCGCGCCCGGCTCAGTCGACCTCCAGGTCGTCCAGCGAGATGGCGTGGGTCATCAGCCACCGGGCCAGCGCCGACATCCCGAACAGCCACAGCGGCACCGACTCGGTGGGGCCGCTGGTGGCGTAGATGGCGAAGCGCAGGTCCGGAGCGCGGTACGCCTCGATCCGCCACCGGTGCTGCCGGTCCCGCCAGACCGCCGAAGGGTCCATGGCGTCACCGTAGGTGACCACCGCCGACCTCGGGGTCGGTTGGCCAGCACCGCCGGCTCAGCCCGGCACCACCGTCGTTCCGAACACGATCCGGGCGACGGACACCAGCAGGCTGATCCCGACTCCGGCGAGGATCAACCAGCCGAAGCCACGCCACCCCGAGCCCCGGCCGGGCACCGGCGCCGACGGTGGTCTCCACACCTCCCGGTAGGTCCACGCCAGCACACCCACCCCGAACGGCAGGAGCCCCACCCAGAACCAGAACCACCTCGTGCCGGCCAGCGGCGGCGCGCCGACGATCAGCCGGCCCAGCCACAGCAGAGTCAGCACACCGGCGAGCAGACCCGCCGTGGTCGCAATCCGGGACGCCACGTCCCCGACGGCGTGCCACGGATCGGCGACGGCGGCGAGCCGCGCATCCAGCCCGGTCCGCGCTGGCCGGTCCGGCCCCGCCGAGTACGGCTGGAGGTCGGGCGGTTGGACCGAGGCGTACCGGGTCTGACCGCTGGGCACCGTCCACGTGATCATCCAACCCTGCTCGGCGGGCCGCAGATCAGGTCGGCTGCCCCAGTAGGGGTCGTCGTCGTCCCAGCCGTTCGCCCGCTGATAGGTCACCACCCGGCCAGCCGCGAGATCCCGGTCGAGTTGGGCTTCGGTCGACTCGCGGGGCTCGACCCACCACGCCAGAGCGGCCCACAGCACCCACAGCACCGGCAGCGCCCAACGCAGCGCCACCGAGACGACGCGCCACCGACGACCGCACGACCGGGACGGGGACACCTCGACCATCAGCCCACCGTCGCATCTCGGCGCAACCGGGTCAGCACCGGATCGGTCGCGGCGCTCAGCGGTCGGGGTGATCCTGGTCCGTCGGCACGATGGCTCGCCGGACGCAGTCGCGAAGCAGAGCACGACGGCGGGAGTGCACGTCGTCGGGTTCCTGGCCGCTGGCGGCGTAGACGTTGCTCACCGGCGACCAGGCCATCGACATCGCGATGACCAGGGCCATGATGTCGAACGGGTCACCACCGCGGATCCGGCCGGCGGCCTGGGCCTCGGCGATCGCCGTGAGCTTGCGATCGTCGTAGTGCTGGTGGGTCTCGACGAGGTGTCCTGCGGGCCGGCGTTCCAGCCGCGTCCAGGTCGCGAGCCGGATGAGGTCGGGGCGGCGCAGGTATTCGTCGTAGAGGCGGACGGCCCAGTCCGCGAGATCGTCGGCGTCGATGGGCACGACGTTGGTGATGCGTTCCAGCGAGCTGAGGAAGATCGCGTCGAAGAGTCGTTCCTTGTCCCCGAAGTAGGCGTAGAGCTGCGCCTTGTTGGTGCGGGCCGCCGTCACGATGCGGTCGACGCGGGCCCCGGCGATGCCGTGTTGGGCGAACTCCTCGGTGGCGGCGTCCAGGATGCGCTGGTAGGTCGCGGCACCTCGCGAGGTCAGGGGCTGCTCCGGCATGGCCCCACAGTAGCAAAACAGAACAGTTGGTTTGCTTCGGCTCGCGGCCCGACCTAAGCTCCAACAGACCGAACAGTCTGTTTAGAAAAGAGTCGATCATGCGAAGGACCACCGGATGGCGAGCAACCGGCCCGACGGAACTGTGGCGTAGCCCGATCGAGCGCCGTGACCTACGTCCGGACGACATCGCGGTGCGCGTCGACTACTGCGGGGTCTGCCACAGCGACCTGCACGCCCTGCGCGACCACGACCAGCACGCCGACGCCGCACTGGTGCCGGGGCACGAATTCACCGGCGTGGTGATTGACACCGGCCCCGAGGTGACCCGCTTCTCGATCGGCCAGAGCGTCGCGGTGGGCAACATCGTCGACTCCTGCGGCGCCTGCGCGATGTGCGCGGCCGGACAGGAGAACTTCTGCCACTCCTTCCCGACCCTGACCTACGGCGGCACGGACCGGCAGGACGGGTCGACGACGCTGGGTGGCTTCTCCCGCGAATACGTCGTGCGGGACACCTTCGCCTACCCACTCCCCGCCGGCCTCCACCTGGCCGCAGCCGCCCCGCTGCTGTGCGCCGGCGTCACCGTGTGGGAACCCCTGCGCTCCCACAACGTCGGCCCAGGCACCCGCGTCGCCGTGGCCGGGCTCGGCGGCCTGGGCCACCTCGCGGTCAAGATGGCCGTGGCACTCGGCGCCACCACGACCGTGATCAGCCGCACCCTGGACAAGCGGGACGACGCCCGTCGGCTCGGCGCACACGACCTCGTCGACTCCACCGATCCCCAGCAGATGGCTGCCGCCCGCGACACCTTCGACCTCGTCATCGACACCATCTCCGCACCGCACGACCTCGCGCCGTACCTGCGGCTGGTGGCGATGGACGGCACCCTCAGCCTGCTCGGATACCTGGGACCGGTGACCGTCGAGACCACCGACCTGCTCATCGGCCGCAAGAGGCTCAGCTCCGCCGGGAGCGGAGGCCGCCGCTCGACGGCTGAGATGCTCCAGTTCTGCGCCGACAACGGCGTCGCCGCCGACATCGAGATCCTCCCGTCGGCGCAGGTGGGCACGGCACTCGACCGCCTGCGGCGAAACGACGTCCGCTACCGCTTCGTGCTGGACATGTCCGACCTCGACTGACGGTGGTCGGCGCGGCGCTCAGGTGACGACGATCCGGGCGTCGTCGGGCAGCCGGCGGGTCGCGCCCCGCCGGTCCAGCAACTCCAGCAGGGGCACCGCCACCCGGCGGGTGGTGTCCAACGCCTGCCGCGCCGCGGAGAGGGTGAACGGCTGCGGCAGCCCGGCCAGCACCCGCACCGCGTCGTCGAGCACGTCGGGCAGCAACACCACGTTGTCGGCCAACCGCAGTAGGGCACCGGCGCGCACCGCGGCACCGATCTCCCGGGGACCCAGACCGAGGTCGACGAGGCGATCGGCTTCGGGGGCGCGGAACGGCCGGTCGCCGTACTCGGCGCGGACCCGCTGCACGGCCCGGGCCACCGGTTCGGGCAGCGCGTCGGTGCTCGACGCCCCGACCCGGCCGGAGTGGATCCGCAGCGGCGGCCGGACCAGCGCCTCGACCAGCGCCCGGTCGGGCAGGGCGAGACGCTGCCGCAACGCGTCCACCGGCATCCCGGGCTCCAACGGGTGCTCGCGCGCGTGGCGGGCGACCTCCTCGGTCAGCCGCTCGGCGAGCACCCGCCAGTACGCGGGGTCGGCCAACCAGTCACCGGCCACCGGCTGGGCGAACTCCGGCCGGTCCCGATCCGACACGGTGGGCACCGGCACGCCCATCCGGACCAACGCGCCGGCCCGGACCAGCCGGCGGCGGCGCAGCTCCCCCGCCAGGTCGGGTCGACCGTCCAGCTCGGCGAGGACCTGGGCGCGGGCGGCCGCCGCGCCGCGTCGAGCCAACGGTGGGGGTGCCACGTCCAACACCCACACCCCGCCGCTGACGTGGTGGCGACCCGGGTCCCGCAGCAGCGCCCGGTCGCCCACCAGCAACGGCAACGGTCGGGCCAGCCGCAGCCGGACGGTGTCCGGGCCGAGCGGGCGCACCCGTACCGGCACCGCCGCCGACCCGACATGCAGGGTGAGGGTGGCCGGCAGGTCGGCGGCCGGGTCGCCGGCGAGCCGGACGTCGACCAGGTCGGTGTGGTGAAACCGGCCCGGGGTGAGCAGCGCGTCGCCCCGACCGAGCCGGTCGCGGGGCGTACCGCGCAGGTTGACCGCGACCCGGGCGACCGCCGCCGTCTCCGGTCGGGGCTCGCCCAGCGAGTGCAGGCCACGGACCCGGACCGGTTCGTCGGCGCCGGCCAGCTCCAGTTCGTCGCCCACCCGCAGTCGACCGGCGCCGAGGGTGCCGGTGACGACGGTGCCGCTGCCCCGCACGGTGAAGCTGCGGTCCACCCAGAGCCGGACCGGATCGTCCAGCACCGGCGCCGGCAGGTCGGCGGCGAGCCGGTCCAGGGCGGCCCGCAACTCCGGCAGGCCCGCACCGGTCAGGCCACTGACCGCCACCGCCGGCACCGCGCCGAGGCTGGTCGCGGCGATCTCGGCGCGCGCGCGGGCCATCGCCGGCCCCGGGTCGGCCAGGTCCGCGCGGGTCACCGCCAGCAGGCCGTACGCGACACCGAGCGCGTCGAGGGCGGCCAGGTGCTCGGCGGACTGCGGCATCCACCCCTCGTCGGCGGCCACCACGATCAGCGCCGCCGGGACCGGGCCGACCCCGGCGAGCATGTTCGGCACGAACCGTTCGTGCCCGGGTACGTCGACGAACGCGACGGTGCCGCCGGACGGCAGTGTCGTCCAGGCGAAACCCAGGTCGATGGTCATCCCCCGGCGGCGTTCCTCCGCCCACCGGTCGGGTTCCATCCCGGTCAACGCCCGCACGAGGGTCGATTTGCCGTGGTCGACGTGCCCGGCGGTCGCGACGACGAACACTGTCAGTCGTTCCCGGGTACGCGCAGCACGGCCTGGCGGACGGCCTCGTCGGCGTCGGCGGGCACACAGCGCAGGTCGAGCAGGAGCCGGCCGCGTACCACCCGGCCGAGGACCGGCGGCTCTCCGGTGCGCAGCGGCGCCGCGTACCGCTCGGGCAGGCTCAACGCCCACGAGTCCAGCTCCACCCCGGGGGCGCCGCCCCCGCCGACCACCGCGACGGCCGGCACCACCTCCGCCTTGCGGCCGTCCGCGCCGAGGCGGTCGCGCAGCCGCTCCACCCGTTCGCGCAGCACACCCGGGTCGGCGTGCAGCGCCGCCCGGGTCGGGGTGCCCGGTTGGTGCAGGGTGGCGGTCAGCGCGGCCAGGGTGAGCTTGTCCACCCGCAGCGCCCGGGCCAGCGGGTGGCGACGCAGCCGGTCGATCAGCTCGGCGTCACCCAGCAGCAGCCCCGCCTGCGGCCCACCGAGCAGCTTGTCGCCGCTGGCGGTGACCAGTGCGGCGCCCGCGCGCAGGGTGCTGGCCGCGTCCGGTTCGTCGGGCAGCAGCGGGTCCGCGCCGAGCAGCCCGGAGCCGATGTCGGCGACCACCGGCACCCCGAGTGTGGCCAGTTGCCGCACCCCGACGGCGGAGGTGAAGCCGGTGACCCGGAAGTTCGACGGGTGCACCTTGAGCACGAAGCCGGTCTGCGGGCCGAGGGCGGCGGCGTAGTCGGCGACCGTGGTGCGGTTGGTGGTGCCCACCTCGCGCAGCCGCGCACCGGTGCTCTCCAGCAGGTCAGGCAGGCGGAAACCGTCGCCGATCTCGACCAGCTCACCCCGGCTGACGACGATCTCCCGGCCGGCGGCCAACGCGGTGGCGGCCAGCACCAGCGCGGCGGCGCCGTTGTTGACCACGTGCACGGCGCCGGCGTCGGGCACGGCGGCGGCCAGCGCGTCGAGCGCGCCCCGGCCGCGACGGGCCCTCCGGCCGGTGGCCAGGTCCAACTCGACGTCGGTGTGCCCGGCGGCGGCCACCACCGCGGCGACGGCGGCGGGCGACAACGGGGCCCGGCCCAGGTTGGTGTGCAGCACGACGCCGGTGGCGTTGAGCACCACCCGGGGGCCGGGAGTGGGCAACGCGACGACCGCGGCGTCGCGTACCTCGTCGGGGTGGAGCTCGCCGCGACGGGCGCGGTCCTGCGCGCGGGAGACGATCGCCTTGACCTGCTCCCGGCCGAGGGTCACCGTGGCGGCGGCCAGCACCGGGTCGGCCAGCAGCGTGTCCGTACGGGGCACCCGGCGTCGCGGGTCCACCGGGCCGTCGCCCATCACGTCATCTCCTGCAAGCGGTGTGGCGGAGACGGACGGGAATCGAACCCGCCTGGCCCGGGTCCCGGACCACTCCGGTTTTGAAGACCGGGAGGGGCACCAGCCGCCTGAACGCCTCCACCGGACATTCGATCACACCGCGGGCGGGGCCGCCCGATCAGATGGAAGATCCATGCCGCTTCGCCGCGCTTCGACCCGTTCGCGTTGCGGAACCACCGTGTACCGGGGGTCACGGGCCGAGGCGACGCCGCCGTAGAAGATCCCGAACCGGGTCAGCACCGACGCGGCCAGCAGCGCGGTCCCGGAGAGCGCACCGACCACCCGGCTGCGCTGGCCCAGCAGCGCGCCGGCCACCCCACCGGCGGTCAGCAGCCGGCCGGCGCGTAGCAACCGACCCGGCCGGCCCAACCGGTAGGGCTCGCTGAGCAGGCCGAGACGGGTCTCCACCCGGTGCGCGCCGTACAGCTCCAGGGCCGCGCCGGCCACCGCCATCCGGCGGGCCGGCCCGGCCTGGGCCGGCGGCGCGGCGAGCAGACCCACGCCGGCGCCGCTGGCCAACGCGCTGCCCGCGAAGATCACCGGCAGCTCGGGGTACGCCTCATGCCACGACGGCACCGCCGTGTCGGCCAGCAACACCCCGGTGTACGTGGCCAGCGCGGGCGCGGTGCCGGCGGCGAGCAGCCCGGCGGCGTGCCCGACCGGCGGCAGCACCCGACCGGCCAGCCCGAGCAGACCGTGCCGGGGCAGCACACCGGCCGCCTCGGCGATCGCGGCGACGCCCGCCGCCGGCCCGTACGCGGTGAGGATCCAGGTGCCCATCGACATCGGCGAGGTCGGCTTGGCCACCCGCAGCATGTGGTGGAACCGCGCCGGCCGGCCCAGATCCCTGACCAGGAAGACGGCGCTGGCGCTGACGGCGGCCAACGCGGTGACCCGGCCGGCGCGCCGCAACGCGGGCCGCCTGGTGAGCTGCCCGCCCGCGGCGAGCAACGATGAGCCGGCGGCCAACCCGCCGGTGAACAGGTACGCGGCGATGTCCCACTTCCAGACCGGCGGCTTCAGGACGGGCCGACCGTAGTAGGAGGTGAACTCGGCCTCCGGCACCCGCAGTTCCTCGCCGCCACCGCGCCGCCCGCCGCGCCGACGGTTGGCGTCTCGCCGGACCGTCAGGTCGCCCCCGGGGGCGCTCACCGAGGGTTGGTTGCTGTGCTCGTCGGCGAGCCGCTCCCGGAAGCGGCGGAACCGGTCGCCGACCGGGCCCGGTGGCGTCATGAAGAACCTCCGACGAACGCGGCGACGGTCGCCGCCGCCATGGCGAGCGCGGCGAGGCCGGCGCGTTTCCACATGGCCGGTAGGTCGCGGGTGGTCACCACCGGGTCCGGTGGCAGCCCGTACACCTCAGGCTCGTCCAGCAGCAGGAAGAACGCCCCGTCACCACCCACGCCGTCGTTCGGGTCGTGCCCGTACAGTCGCGCCTCGGGCACCCCCCGCTCGTGCAGCGTCGCCACCCGGGCGGCGGCGCGTTCGCGCAACTCGTCGAGGGGCCCGTACTGGATCGACTCGGTCGGACACGCCTGCGCACACGCCGGCGTCATTCCCACACCCAACCGGTCGTAGCACAACGTGCACTTCCACGCCCGACCGTCGTCCTTACGCTGGTCAATCACCCCGTACGGGCAGGCGGAGATGCAGTAACCGCAGCCGTTGCAGATGTCCTCCTGCACCACCACCGTCCCGAACTCCGTCCGGAACAACGAACCCGTCGGACACACATCCAGACAGGCCGCATGCGTGCAGTGCTTACAGACATCCGACATCATCAACCACCGGAAATCCGTCCGACCCTCCGCGCCCGTGCCCCGCCCCGGCGGCTGCGCACCCGGCATCCCGAGGAACTGCGGACCGGCGCCACCCCCGCTCCCGGCGATCGGATCGGCCGGGCCGGCGCCCATCGGGGCACCCAGCACGTCCACCGGCCCGCCCGCGGCCATCCCGGCGGCCGCCGACGGCGCACCGGTCGGCACGCCCGGGTCAGTGCCGGTGCGCCCACCGGTGCGGGCCGCCACGACCGCCGACGCCGCGCTGGCCGAACCCTCGGTCGGCGTTCCCACGAACGGCGGCGCGCGATGCCCGGCCGGCCGGGGTTGCTCGATGAACGCGACGTGGCGCCACGAGTTCGCGGTCAGAGCGCCGGTGTTGTCGTACGACATACCCAGCAGATCCAGGCCACTCTCCGGCACACCGTTCCACTCCTTGCAGGCCACCTCACACGCCTTGCAACCGATACAGACGCTGGTATCGGTGAAGAACCCCATCCGCGGCGGCGCGTCCTCGTAGCCCGCGTCCGGTGCCGGGTCCAGCGGCCCGTACAGGCTGTTCGGGTCAGGAAGCACCGTGCTCCTTCCCCTCATCGTCAGTGGTCACGGCCGGGGCGTGCTGGCCCGGGTTGATCCCGGCACGCCGCTGGTAGTCGGCCACCAGGTCGAGCAACGCCGGCCCGGTGGGACGCCGGCCCGGCCGCACGTCGCAGGTGCCCACCTTGCTCTCCTGAATCAGCACGTTCGGATCCAGGCTGATCCCGAACAGGTCGTTGGCCGAGTCGCCGGTCACCAAACCCTCAAAACCGAAGTGGTACGGCAACCACACCTGGTGGATGACCCGACCGTCCACCCGCAGCGGAGTCAGCCGGTCGGTCACCAGCACCTTCGCCTCGATCACCGCGCGACCACTGACCAGGTGCGCCCAGCCCAGATGCGCCAACCCGACCTCGCCGGCCAGTTCCGGGGACACCTCGACGAACATCTCCGGTTGCAACTCGGCCAACGGTGACACGGTCCGGCTCATCGCACCGGCGGTGTGGTGCTCGGTGAGCCGGCTGACAGTGAACACGTACGGGAACACCTGACTGTGCTCCTGCGGCGGGCTCGGGTTCACCGAGTTCACCGGATGCGCGTACATCTTGCGGGTCGGGTTCGCCTGCTGACCGTAGAGCGGGTTACGCACCGGCGACTCCACCGGCTCGTAGTGCGTCGGCAGCGGGCCGTCCAGGACGCCGCTGGGCGCGTACAGCCAGCCCTTGCCGTCGCCCTGCATGACGAACGGATCGTCGCCGGCGATGCCCTCCGTCCCCGACGCACCGGGAGGCGGCCGGTACGACGGTGGTTTGGTCTTCTCGAAGTCCGGCACGTCGTAACCGGTCCACTCGCCCTTGTCCGCGTCCCACCACACGTAGCGTTTGCGCTCACTCCACGGGTTGCCGTCCGGGTCGGCCGAGGCCCGGTTGTAGAGGATGCGCCGGTTCGCCGGCCAGGCCCAACCCCACTCGGCGGCCACCCAGTCCTGCTCGTGCCGGGACTTGCGGCGGGCGGCCTGGTTGACGCCGTCGGCGTACACCCCGGTGTAGATCCAGCAGCCGACGGCTGTGGAACCGTCGGCGCGGGCCTCCGCGAAGCTGGACAACGGCGCGCCGGTCGCCACGTGGTACCCGTTGATCTCGCGCAGCACCGCCTCGGCGCTCGGCTCCGCGTGCGGACCGTGCGTGGGATAGTCCCAGGTCAGGTCGAGCAGCGCCCGGTCGCGCGGCAACGGCGACCCGGCCAGCTTCTCGCGCAGTTTGCGGCCCAGGTGATAGAAGAACCACAGCTCGGAGCGGGCGTCGCCCGGCGGCTCGACGGCCTTCTCCCGCCACTGCAACAACCGCTGCGTCTGGGTGAACGTGCCCTCCTTCTCCACATGCGACGCCGCGGGCAGGAAGAACACCTCGGTGCGGCACTCCTGCGGCACGATCTCCCCGGTGGCGACCTCGGGGCCGTTCTGCCAGAACGTCGCGCTCTCGATCATGAACAGGTCCCGGACCACCAGCCAGTCGAGGTTGGCCATGCCGAGGCGCTGCGCCCGACCGTGCGCCGACCCGACGGCCGGGTTCTGCCCGAGCAGGAAGTACCCCTTGATCTTCCCGTCGATCATGTTCAGCACCTGCTGGTAGGTGCCGTGATCACCGGTCATCCGCGGCAGATAGCCGTAACAGAAGTCGTTCTCCGGCGTCGCCGCGTCCCCCCAGTACGCCTTGAGCAGGCTCGCGGCGAACGACCGCGCGTTACCCCAGAACCCCTTCTGCCCCGGGTGGCGGATGCTGTCCACCCACTCGTCGAAGCTCGGGTGCTCGGCGTGGTGCGGCATCGGCAGGTAACCGGGCAGCAGGTTGAACAGTGTCGGGATGTCGGTGGAGCCCTGGATGCTCGCGTGCCCACGAAGCGCCATCACCCCGCCGCCCGGGCGACCCATGTTGCCCAGCAGGAGCTGGATGATCGCGCCGGTGCGGATGTACTGCACGCCCACGCTGTGCTGCGTCCAGCCCACCGAGTAGATGAGCATGCCGGTGCGGTCCCGCCCGGAGTTCTGCGTCCACGCCCGCGCCAACTCCAGGAACTGCGCCTGGGAAATACCGCAGACCCGCTCCACCATCTCCGGCGTGTAGCGGGAGAAGTGTCGCTTCAGGATCTGGTAAACGCAGCGCGGATGCTGCAACGTCTCGTCGCGCCGCGTCTGCCCACCCACCTGCGCGCCGTGCGACTCGTGCGTCAACCCTGCGGCGCTGTCCCGCTCCTGGGCGGTGTGCCCACTGCCCGACGAGTCCTCGTGGCCCTCGTACTGCCAACTGTCCTGCACGTACGTGCCGGTCTCCGGGTCGAAACCGGAGAAGAAACCGTCGCCGTCCTCGGTATCGCTGAACTCCTCGCTGACGATCGTCGCCGCGTTGGTGTACGCCAGCACGTACTCCCGGAAGTCCAACTCGTTGTCCAGGATGTAACGCACCACCCCACCGAGCAACGCGATGTCCGTGCCCGCCCGGATCGGCAGGTACGCGTCCGCTACCGCGCTCGTCCGGGTGAACCGTGGGTCGACGTGGAAGACCTTCGCCCCACGGCGCTTGGCCTCCATCACCCACTGGAAACCCACCGGGTGCGCCTCAGCCATGTTCGAACCCTGAATGACGATCACGTCAGCGTTGGCGATGTCCTGCTGAAAATCCGTCGCACCGCCACGACCGAAGCTGGCCCCCAGACCGGGGACGGTGGCGGAGTGTCAAATACGGGCCTGATTCTCGATCTGAAGCGCCCCCATCGCGGTGAACAACTTCTTGATCAGGTAGTTCTCCTCGTTGTCGAGCGTCGCCCCGCCCAGGCTGGAGATGCCCAGTGTCCGGTTGAGCGGCCGGCCCTGCGTGTCGACGTCCTCCCAGGTCTGCTCCCGGGCGGCGAGGATCCGATCGGCGATCATGTCGAGCGCCGTGTCGAGGTCCAGATCCTCCCACTGCGTCGAGTACGGGCGGCGGTAGCGCACCGTGGTCTGCCGCAGCGGGCTGGTCACCAGGCTCTTACTGGCCGAACCCTTCGGGCAGAGCCGACCCCGCGAGATCGGACTGTCCGGATCACCCTCGATCTGACTGACCTGCCCGTCCTTGACGAACACCCGCTGACCACACCCGACGGCGCAGTACGGGCAGACGGAACGGGCGACCGAATCGGCGGTGTCGGTGCGGGCGGTGAGCGCGCGGGACCCGTCGGACTTCGCCGCCGCGCCCCGACCCAGCGGGTCCGTGCCGGTAAGCTGCCGGTACACCGGCCAACCCTCGATAAAGGTCCGCAGGCCCAACCCCGACACCCCCTCCCACGCGAGCGACCCTCTGAACATAGGTCAACCGAGACAGGTTCGCGAACCGGGGATACCGACAGCGCCGCCCCCGGCCGTTGGGCCGGGGGCGGCGCTGGGTGTCGGTGTGCAGGTCGCCTCTCGGCGAGTGGCACGACGCGGCTCCAGCCGAACGGTATTCCGCGAAGGCGATATTAGGTGAGGCCCGGGGACACTGAGTCACACCGACACTGTCCTCAACCAGCCGCACCCCCACCTTGTTCCCCGCGCAGGCCGCCCATCGGTCTCCGCGCCGCCGGGGTTGGCGCACGGACGCGCCGGCTTCCCGGGTGGGCCGCCGTCGTTTCCGGGCGGGCGCCGTGGGGTTGGCGCCCGGACCGCCGTGGGTTGGCGCGCAGACCACCGTCGGTTGCCTGCACGAACCACCGTCGGTTGCCGCGCGGACCGCCGCGGGTTGCCTCGCGGGCGGTCATGGTTGCCGCGCGGGTGGTCGTCGTTCCCGCGCGGGTCGTCCCGGGTTGGCGCGCGGTCCGCCGTCGGTTGCCGCACGGACCGCGGTCGGTTGCCGCACGAACCACCGTCGTTCCCGCACGGGCCGCCGTGGCGTCGCCGCACGTCGCGGCACGACACTGCCCCGCCCGCGACGGGTCGGCCAGCGCGGTGCCCGACCCACCCCACGACGGAGCCACCTCACCGCGACGCCCCACCGCGACGCTCAACCAGGACCCGGAATCGCGAGATCTTGGACAGTTTCCGTTACGTGAGAACGGAAACTGTCCAAGATCTCGCCAACGAATGACGCGACGACGCCGGCGCGCACCATCACGTGACAGATACGCCGCTGGCCGGCACCCCGGGTTGCGGGTGCCGGCCAGCGGTCGGTGTTCTCACGGTTCTACCGTGCGGTGGTGCGGGTGTGCTGGTGGTCAGCTGTTCCAGTGCTGGGCGACGAGGTCGGTGGCCTGCTGCTCCCACTGGGCGTAGGCGTCCGGGTAGGCCGAGACCTGCACGGTCTGCGCGGCCTGGGTCAGGGGCATGTCCTGCCACCCGTCGACCTGCTTGAGGCCCTTGAGGAACGCGGTCGTGGAGTACTCGGGGTCGGTGATCTGCTCCGGCGTACCCCAACCCGAGCTCGGGCGCTGCTGGAACAGGCCCAGCGAGTCGTGGTCGTTCTTGTCGCCGAGGTGGCCCAGGTTTTCCAGCTTGGACTCCTGCAGGCTCGTCGCGATGGAGATGACCGCGGCGCGCTCGGGCAGGCCGGCCTTCTTCGTCGCGGCGATGATCGCCTTGACGTTGGCGCTCTGCTCGTCGTTGAGGGTGATGTGCGACTGGTCGCCCTGCGGCTTCGCCGCCTGCACGGCCACCGCTGCGGCGGTGGGCTTGGCGTCCACGGCCGGGTTGGCGTGGGCGGCGATCGGGCCGGCGAACACACCACCGGCGAACGCGAGACCAGCAACGGACAGCATGCTCTTACGGAAGATCGTGTTCATGGGGGTAGCTCCTTCGGGGGTAGGAACACCCGAACCGCCAAAGGGGGGAACGGCGGCGGGGTGTGAGCACCTCGTCCGGCGCTGCACAAACAAACGGGAAAAGTCTCAGGGGTCGGCGACTTCACGGGCGCGGGGGCTCGTGGCGCCGGGGTCCAGGTGTAACGACCGGGGGGCCGGGGTCATTCCGGGGGTGGCCCAACCCGTCGGCACCCACGGGGAGGCGATGCCTGCGGTCGATCGTGGGGATCACAACGACCGGGGGGCCGGGGTCATTCCCCGGTGGCCCAACCTGCCGACACCCCCATCACAGCGGTGCCTGCGGTCGATCGTGGGGACCATAACGACCGGGTGCCGGCGGGCATTCCACCCTGCCGGACCCCGGATCCCGCACCCGTGAAGACCGGGCGGCGGGAGGTCCTGCTGCGATCGTCAGGGTGTGTAACGACCCCGGCCCGGCCACGATTCCCGCCTACGCGTGCCCCCGGCCACCACCCACAAACACCCACAACCCGACACACCACCCACACGACAACGGCCCCACGGCACCGAACCGCCCGCACGCCCGTGATCCACTCGGGTTCACGGAAACCGCAGCATCCGGGACGCCAGGACACCCCGACTTCATGAAACCCGAGTCGATCACGCATCGTCTGACGACCTCGACTGGCGCATAACCGGACAAACATCGCGGCTAACAAGGTCGGGTGGGTTCGTCTGCGATAGCGCGATGGGATCAGCCTGAGCGACACCGGCCCGGGTGGGCGTTACCCTGACACCATGCAGGCCGTCTCCCCCACCGCGACCGGCGTGGCGTTTCTGGCCCGCCCGGGTCGTCCCGCTGTGGTGGCGCGGACGCTCGCCGAGCTGGCCGGTCCCACTCGGGGTGTGGTGGAACTGCCGGTGCGGCTGATGTGGAACGCCGAGCGCACCTTCGACCTCGGCGACCCCGACCAGTTGCTCTGGATGTACGAGAACGTGCTTCGCGAGACCACCCGCGCCGAGGATCTGCGTTCTCTGATCAACGGGCGGACGTTGCGCCGGGTGTGGCGACTGCTCAACCTGCCTCGGGGCGTACGCCAGGCGTGGGAGAGCCGGCACCGCGGCCTGCGTACGGCGTGACCGAACCGCATCTGCACGAGTTCTACCGGGAGGTGGCCCGGGTGGCGCTGTCCGCCGCCGGGCCGTACCGGTTCGTGCTGGGTGGTGGGGTGGCGTGGGCGGCGCACGGTCTGGTCGCCCGACCGACGGAGGACGTCGACCTCTTCGCGGACGTGGAGGGTGCCGCGGCGGCGGCGTCCGCCGGGGTGCGCGTGGCTCTGGAGCGGGCCGGGTTCCTCGTCACTGACGCCGACCCGGACAGTGAGCTGGCCGAGCTGTTCGACGGGTACGAGCAGGACATGAAGGACTTCGTGGTGAGCCGCGACGGACGGCAGATCCGGCTCAGCCTGGCCCGGTTGGACCGCCAGCAGAGCCCGGTGGTGATGGACCTCGGCCCGGTGATGGACGTCCGTGACCTGGTGGCGAACAAGATCGCGGCGTTGGTCAACCGGCGGGAGGTTCGCGACTTCATCGACGTGGCCGCGGCTCTCGACCACTATGACGTTACCGAGCTGTTGGTGCTGGCCCGTCAGGTCGATCCCGCGCTGGACCCGGACGACGTCCGCGCCGCCGGCCGCTACCTGGACCGGCTCTCCGACCAGCGCTTCGGCCGGTACGGCCTGGGCGCCGCCGACGTCGCCGAGATCCGACAACGCTTCGCCAGCTGGCCGCGTTAACCCCACGCCCGACCGCACCGCACCACCGGTGCGCACCACCCGACCACGCCCGATGAGCCGGTTCGCGGGAGCGTGCGGGGCACTGAGCCAGCACGGCCGGTGGCCCCGGCACACCACAGCGCCGGGTGGGCGCCCGCACGACGCCCACCCGGGTGGGTCATCACTTGGTCGGTCGACCGCCGGTGACGCCCAGGATCTCGCCGGTGACGTAGCTCGACTCCTGCGAGGCGAAGAAGACGTACGCGGGTGCCAGCTCGGCCGGCTGCCCGGGGCGTCCCTCGGGGGTGTCGGTGCCGAACTGTTCCACCTTCTCCTTCGGCATGGTGGCCGGGATCAGCGGCGTCCACACCGGACCGGGAGCGACAGCGTTGACCCGGATGCCCTGCTCGGCCAGGTCGGCGGCGAGGGCCTTGGTGAAGTTGGCGATCCCCGCCTTCGTGGTGGCGTAGTCCAGCAACTGCGGCGACGGGTCGAACGCCTGGATCGACGACGTGTTGATGATCGCCGCCCCTTCGGCCAGGTGCGGGATGGCGGCCTTGCAGAGCCAGAACATCGCGTACAGGTTGGTCTTGAACACCCGGTCGAACTGCTCGGTGCTGATCCCGAGGATGCCCTTGTCCTGCGACATCTGGTACGCCGCGTTGTTGACCAGGATGTCGAGGCCACCCAGGTCCCGCACCGCCCGGTCGACCAGTTCCTGGCAGTGCGCCTCGTCGGTGATGTCGCCACGTACCGCGATGCCTCGGCGCCCGGCGGCCTCGATCAGCCGGACGGTCTCCCGGGCGTCGGCGTCCTCCTCCTCGCCAAGGTAGGAGATGAGGACGTCCGCGCCCTCCCGGGCGAAGGCGATCGCGACCGCCCGGCCGATCCCGGAGTCACCGCCGGTGATCAGTGCCCGCTTGCCGTCGAGTTTGCCGCTGCCCCGGTACGACTCCTCCCCGTGGTCCGGCTTGGGGGTCATCTCCGCGGTCGCGCCCGGCGCCGACTGCTGCTGTGCGGGTTGGCCGGACTGCTGGCCGTACTGGCTGGTCGGGTCCTGCTGGGTGTGCTGGTCCTCGCTCACCGATGTCTCCTCGCGTCGCGTGGGAGGCGGGGGCTCTCCCGCGAAATCTCGTCCCCGACCGCCCTACCCCGGGTCGGCCTGCGGAAACCGTTGCAGCTGCCGGGGCTGGCGTGGCGGGAGTGTCAGCTGCTGGTTATGGTGCGCAAGGCGCTCACGAGGCGCGTCCACCCCCATGGAAAGGCACGTCATGACCTCTGGATCCGGCCCGTCGCGCCGCCAGGTGCTCGTCGCCGCGGCGGCGGCGGCGACCACCCCGCTGATCGCCGCCGCGCCCGCGCAGGCGGCCGGCCCGGCCCGGCCGCGCACCTGGGACCTCACCCTCCTGGGCACGTCGGACACGCACGGCAACGTCTACAACTGGGATTACTACCGCGACGCCGAGTACGACGACAGCAAGCAGAACGACATCGGTGTTGCGAAGCTGGCGACCCTGATCAACCAGATCCGTCGGGAGCGGCGCGGCAAGGCGACGCTCGTGCTCGACGCCGGCGACACGATTCAGGGCACGCCCCTCGCGACGTACTACGCCAAGCAGGAGCCGATCACCGCCACCGGGGAGAAGCACCCGATGGCCCGGGCGATGAACGTCATCGACTACGACGCGGTGACCCTGGGCAACCACGAGTTCAACTACGGTCTGCCGCTGCTGGACCTGTGGATCCGCCAGCTCGGCTTCCCCGCGCTCGCCGCGAACGCCGTCAACGCGAAGACCGGCAAGCCGGCCTTCCTGCCGTACGTCATCAAGAAGGTCTCCCTCGGTTTCGCCGCGCCGACCCTGCGCGTCGGCATCCTGGGGCTGACCAACCCCGGCGTGGCCATCTGGGACAAGGGCAACGTCGAGGGCAAGCTGCGCTTCGACGACATGATCGCGACCGCCGCGAAGTGGGTGCCGATCATGCGGGCCCGCGGCGCGGACCTGGTGCTGATCTCCGCGCACGGCGGTGACAGCGGCACCTCCAGCTACGGCCCGGAGCTGCCGAACGAGAACCCGGTGGCGCTGATCGCCCAGCAGGTGCCGGGAATCGACGCGATCCTCTTCGGCCACGCGCACAACGAGGTGGTCGAGCGGTTCGTCACCAACGAGCAAACCGGCGCGCAGGTGCTGCTCTCCGAGCCGTCGAAGTGGGGCCAGCGGCTCACCCGCATGGACTTCACCCTGGCCCGCGAGCGTGGTCGGTGGACGATCACCAAGAAGGCCGCCACCATGCTGAACACCAACACGGTGGTCGAGGACCCGAAGGTGCTCGCCGCCGTGCGGGCCCAACACCAGAAGACCATCGCGTACGTCAACCAGGTGGTCGCGCAGTCGACGGTGGAGCTGTCGGCGGCCGAGTCGCGGTACAAGGACACGCCCATCCTGGACTTCATCAACCACGTGCAGACCGAGGTGGTCGGCGCGGCGCTGGCCGGCACCGCGTACGCGGACCTGCCGGTGCTGTCGATCGCGGCGCCGTTCAGCCGCACGGCCGTCTTCCCCGCCGGCGACGTCAAGATTCGCGACGTGGCCGGCCTGTACGTGTACGACAACACCCTCGAGGCGGTGGTGCTCAGCGGGGCCGAGGTGCGCGCGTACCTGGAGTACTCGGCGAAGTACTTCCGCACCCTGGCGCCGGGCGCGCCGGTCGACCCGGAGCAGATCAGTGACCCGGCCGTGCCGGACTACAACTACGACGTCTTCTCCGGCGTCGACTACGACATCGACATCTCCAAGCCGGTCGGGCAGCGCATCACCCGCCTGGTGCTGGCCGGCACCGACACGCCGGTGGCCGACAACGCCCAGTTCGTGGTGGCGGTGAACAACTACCGGCGCAGCGGCGGCGGCAACTTCCCCGGCATCGTGAAGACCCAGGTCTACAACGCGCAGCAGGAGATCCGCCAGCTGCTCATCGACTGGGCGCAGGCCAAGGGGACGATCGACCCGGCCGACTTCTTCCAGCCCAACTGGCGGCTGGTACGCGAGGGCGTGCCGGTCTTCTGACCTCAGCGCAGCATCGACGGGCCGTGGGTGGCGACACCCGCGGCCCGTCGTGCGTTGTCAGCCGGCGTGGCGCAGGTCCCAGTGGACCGGGTCGTCCCACACGTCGGGCCGATCGCTTCGTGACTCGGTTTCGGTCAGCTCGACCCGCTGATCGGGGCGGGCGGCGAGCGGCAACTGCCCGAACCGTACGTGGCGCAGGAACGCGTACTCGTCGTCGGTGAACGGCTGCTCGGTCATCGGCACCTCCTGACTCCCCTGCGATTGTCCGACGCCCAGCCCGTTGGACACCAGTGGCGGGGCGCACGTCGCGTAGGGCATCCTAGGATCCTGGGTGAATAGCGGGTGCCCGGCGGGGGGCGGGTAACCGATCCAGCACCGCGAGGGCTGCCCGGATGGGGCGGCGGCGCAGCATCTCGTCGAAGCTCGCCCGCCCCTGGCAGAACTGCACGAACATCCGCCAGCCCGGCGGGGTCGCCAACAGGGCGTGGAACACATCCGGGCGACGGGTGAACACGTCGAGCAGCCGGAACCCCGCCCGCATCTCCGGCAGCAGACGCTCGGCCACCGCCCGCTCGTACCCCGCCAGATCACCGCCCGCGACCGCCGCCCCGGCCAACGCACCGGACCGCAACGCGAAGCTGATGCCCTCCCGGCTCCACGGCTCCAACAGCCCCGCCGCGTCCCCCACGACCAGCACCCGGCCGTTGCGCAACGGTGAATCCTCCGCACGGCACCGGGTCAGGTGACCGGAGTCGTGCTCCGCCGGCAACCCGGTCAGGCCCAACCGGTCGACGAACCGCCGCAGGTAGTCACGGGTCCCCTCCCCCGCGCCGCGACCGGCGATCACACCGACGGTCAGCCGGTCACCCTTGGGAAAGACCCAGGCGTACGAGCCCGGCATGGCACCCCAGTCCAGCAGCAGCCGACCCCGCCACCGCTCCTGCTCGACGGGCGGCACCGGAAGCTCCACCTCCAGACCCAGATCCACCTGCCGGTACCGAACCCCGACATGCCGGCCGGTCACCCCCGACGAGCCGTCCGCCCCGATCACGGCACGAGCCGCGATCGTCGTACCGTCGGCCAGCCGCAGGCGTACCCCATCAGGGTCCTGCTCGATAGCGCGGACCGCGACCCGCTCCCGCATCTCGGCCCCGGCGGCGACCGCTGCGGCCCGCAGCCGGTCGTCGAACTCCTCGCGGCGCACCATCGTCACCACCGGACTGTCGTTGCGGCGAGTGAACTCCCGACCGCCGTCGCGGGTGAACGTCACCCGGTCCACCCGGTCGTGCGCGGGCACCTCGATCCGACCCTCGACAGCCGCCAGCGAGGTGCCGATCAGACCACCACCGCAGGTCTTGTACCGCGGGTGCGCGGCCCGCTCGACAACAAGTGTGGAAACGCCCGCACGGGCGGCGGCGTGCGCCGCGGACAGCCCGGCGGGGCCAGCGCCGACAACGACGAGGTCCCAAACGATCACGGAAGCAGCCTAGGGCACCACCGACGCGCGACCGGCCGACCCGCCCGCCGTCGCGACCGCCCGATCGGGTGCGCATCTTCGGTCACCGAGGGGGTAACCGGCGCACGGCAACCGCCACCGCAGTGGCGGCCGAGCGAAGGAGGAACCATGCAGCAGGTGCCACTGTCGGAGGCCGAGCAACGGGTGTACCAGGCGGTCACCACCCTTGAGGCACGCGGGCAGGTGCCCTACCCGGACCTGATCGCCGAGGAATCCGGACTCACCGAGGAACAGGTGAGCAGCCCCCTGCACCTGCTCACCGAGAAGGGCCTGCTGCACCGCGAGGACTCACCGATGGCCGGCCTCGACTTCGGCCCCCGGTTCTGCGCCCGCCAGATGGCGTGACCCACGGAACCAGCCGGCACGGTTCGCCCCCCGCCGACCCGGGTAGCGGTCAACCATGCGTGACCAAGGGCCGACGGGGGGCACGATGAACGCGGCGCAGCCGCCGCAGCCGGTCACCCCGGCCGAGAACCGACGACGCTGGCAGGCCGTCGGCGTCGGACTCGTCGCCGCGTTCATGACCCTGCTCGACGTGAGCATCGTCAACGTCGCGGTGCCGTCCATCGACCGGGCGTTGCACGCCTCACCGAGCGACCTGCAGTGGGTTCTCTCCGGGTACGCGCTCACCTTCGGCCTGGCGCTGGTGCCCGCCGGCCGCTTCGGCGACGCCCGCGGGCGGCGCAACGCGTTCGTCTTCGGCATCGCGCTGTTCACCATCACCAGCGCGCTCGCCGGCCTCGCCACCTCCCCCACCTGGCTGGTCATCACCCGACTGCTGCAGGGCGCCGCGGCCGGCGTCGTCAACCCGCAGGTCATCGGGCTGATCCAGCAGCTGTTCCGGGGGCCCGAACGCGCCCGCCCGTTCGGGCTGCTCGGCGCCACCATCGGCATCTCCACCGCCGTCGGGCCGCTACTCGGCGGGTTGCTCATCGCCGTCGGCGGCGAGGAGCACGGCTGGCGCTGGGTCTTCTTCGTCAACGTGCCCGTCGGTGTTCTCGCGGTGATCCTCGGCTGGCGGTTGCTGCCCGGTCGGCCCACCGGTCAACCCGGCTGGCGTCGACTCGACCCCGTCGGCGTCCTGCTGCTCGGCATCGGCGTGGTGCTGGTCCTGCTGCCACTGGTGCAGGAACAGCAGTGGCGCACCCCCTGGAAGTGGGCGCTCATCCCGGCCGGCCTGGCGGTGCTGGTCGCCTTCGGGCTCTGGGAGCGACGGTACGCGCGCCGCAACCAACCCCTGTTCGACCTTCGACTGTTCAACCTCCAGGCCTACACCCTGGGCTCGATCCTGGCGCTCGTCTACTTCGGCGGGTTCACCGCGATCTTCTTCATCTTCACCCTGTTCCTGCAGATGGGTCTCGGCTACAGCGCCCTCGTCGCCGGCCTGGCCATCACCCCCTTCGCCCTGGGTTCGGCCGCCGCCGCCGTACTCGGTGGCCGCATCGTCAACCGCTTCGGCCGACCACTGGTCGCCATCGGCCTGCTCACCGTGGTGGTCGGGCTGGCCGCGACGGTCATCGCGCTGCACCTCGCGCCGCACGCCCCGGCACCGTGGGTCACCGCCGGCCCGCTGCTCGTCGCCGGCATCGGCAGCGGACTCGTGATCGCCCCCAACCAGACGATCACCCTCTCCGAAGTGCCGGTAGGTCAGGCGGGCAGCGGCGCGGGCATGCTCCAGACCGGTCAGCGGATCGGCGCGGCGGCCGGCATCGCCGCCGTCGGCTCACTGTTCTTCTCGTCGTTGGCCGACAGCCGCGGCGACTGGACCACCGCCTTCGAACAGTCCCTCATGCTGGCTACCGGCATCATCGTGCTCGCGCTGATCGCCGCGCTGATCGACATCTGGCGCAACCACAACCACAAGAACTGACCGGGGTACGCCGCTGGCCGGCACCCCGGGTTGCGGGTGCCGGCCAGCGGTCAGAGTCGTGCGGTGGTGCGGTGGTGCGGTGGTGGTGTTGCTGTTCGGTGGTGCGGGTGTGCTGGTGGTCAGCTGTTCCAGTGCTGGGCGACGAGGTCGGTGGCCTGCTGCTCCCACTGGGCGTAGGCGTCCGGGTATGCCGAGACCTGCACCGTCTGCGCGGCGTCGGTCAGTGGCATGTCCTGCCACCCGTCGACCTGCTTGAGGCCCTTGAGGAACGCGGTCGTGGAGTACTCGGGGTCGGTGATCTGCTCCGGGGTACCCCAACCACTGGACGGGCGCTGCTGGAACAGGCCCAGCGAGTCGTGATCGTTGGCGTCGCCGAGGTGGCCGAGGTTTTCCAGCTTGGACTCCTGCAGGCTCGTCGCGATGGAGATGACCGCGCCGCGCTCGGGCAGGCCGGCCTTCTTCGTGGCCGCGATGATCGCCTTGACGTTGGCCGTCTGCTCGTCGTTGAGGGTGATGTGCGACTGCTCGCCCTGCGGCTTCGCCGCCTGCACCGCCACGGCGGTGGGCTTGGTGTCCACGGCCGGGTTGGCGTGGGCGGCGATCGGGCCGGCGAAGACACCACCGGCGAACGCGAGACCAGCAACGGACAGCATGCTCTTACGGAAGATCGTGTTCATGGGGGTAGCTCCTTCGGGGGTAGGAACACCCGAACCGCCAAAGGGGGGAACGGCGGCGGGGTGTGAGCACCTCGTCCGGCGTTGCACAAACAAACGGGGAAAGTTTGGGGGGTGACGCCTTTAGGGGCGTCGGTCGGCGACTTCACGGGCGCGGGGCTCGTGGCGCCGGGGTCCAGGTGTAACGACCGGGGGGCCGGGGTCATTCCGGGGTGGCCCATCCCGTCACCCACGGGGAGGCGGTGCCTGCGGTCGATCGTGGGGATCACAACGACCGGGCGGCCGGGGTCATTCCCCGGTGGCCCAACCTGCCGACACCCCCATCACAGCGGTGCCTGCGGTCGATCGTGGGGACCATAACGACCGGGGGGCCGGGGTCATTCCGGGCTGGCCCAACCTGTCGGCACCCCCATCACGGCGGTGCCTGCGGTCGATCGTGGGGACCATAACGACCGGGTGGCGGCGGGCATTCCACCCTGCCGGACCTCGGATCCCGCGCCCGCGAAGACCGGGCGGCGGGAGGTGCTGCTGCGATCGTCAGGGTGTGTAACGACCCCGGCCCGGCCACGATTCCCGCCCGCGGGTGCCCCCGACCACCACCACAAACACCTCACAACCCGACACACCACCCACACGACAACGGCCCCCGCGGCGCCGAACCGGCCCGCACGCCCGTGATCCACTCGGGTTCACGGAAACCGGGGCATCCGGGACGTCGGGACACCCCGACTTCATGAAACCCGAGTCGATCACGCATCGGACGACGGCATCAACGTCGGCGGCGGTGACCATCGGGAACGACCCGCCCGGCGAGCCGGGCGGCACGGTCGGCCTGGTGCAAAGCGGACACGCCGCCCCTTGGGGCAGAACGCCATCATCCGCGCCTCCCCGGCGGACAGCCTCCCGTCTCGCCGGGAGCCGTACCTGGCGGCGCAGAGTTCACGACCCGCACCAGACCAGGCCGAAGTCACGACCCGCACCAGACCAGGCCGAGATCACGACCCGCACCAGACCCGGCCGAGGGCACGACCCGCACTAGACCCGGCCGAGGGCACGACCCGCACCAGACGAGGCCGAGGTCGGGAGTCGCGCCGGACAACGCGGAGGTCGGGAGCCGTACCAGGTGGCGGGTCTTTCTGGACGGGCTGGCGCCCGTCGGAGTGTTCCGACGGGCGCCAGCTTCCGTGCGATCCGGGCGCAGCCCGGTGGGGTTGATCAGTGCGCCGCACCACCGAAGCGCTGGCGGCGACGCCAGGCCAGGGTCAGCAGGAGCATGACCGCTCCGGCGCCGACCAGGCCGCCGCCGAGCTTCATGGGTGTGCCGAGGCTGTCACCCGTGACGGGCAGCGGCTGCTTCTTGTGCAACACCCGCAGCTCGGTGCTGGCGGTCCGGCCGGACTCCCGACCGGTGGCGGTGAAGGTCAGCAGACCGGTCACCGACGGCTTGTAGCTCTTGGTGAAGCGACCCTGGGCGTTGGTGAACGCCGTGAAGTTCAGGGGCGCGCTCGCCTGGTACGCCACCGGGGTCATGGCCACGGTGCTGCCGTCGCTCCGGCGAGCCGGAGCCTGACCGCCGGCCGGTGCGGCCAGCGGGGTCACCGTCACGGAGATGTCGACCGTCTCGTTCGGGCCGAAGCCGGTGCCGGTCAACAACACCGTCTCGCCGAGGAAGATCGTCGGCCGGTTGACGGTCAGCGAAGCGGCTGCCGGCGGGTACGGCGGCGGCTGGGGCGGGTCAGTGGTCGCGCTGGGCGTCGGCTGCGGCTGTGCCGCCCCCGCTGCCGTCGGCACGGCCACCACGGCCAGGCCGACCGTGAGCGCCATGATGATGCGGGATAGCCGCATGATTGGTTCCCTCCTACTGGTCACAGCTTGGTGCGGAATGAACTTGGGTGGTCCAGGGGCTGGCGGTGGGGGTCAGCCACAGCTCGGCCTGCCCGACGCCGGTCTTGGCGGTCAGCACGGTGACCTCCAGCGCCCGTTCGGCACCGGGGCCGACGTCCACGCTGGCCGTCGCCACCTGGCGGCGGCGTTCGGTGCCGCTGCCAAGTGCCGTCTCGACCCCGTCGAGCCGGGCCTCGAGCACCGCTCCACCGGCCGGGCTGAAGATCGACACCAACGTGCGTGCGGTGTACGGATCGCCTGCCAGGCCGAGGCCGAGGACCGACTCGGTGAGTCCGGACTTCGGCGCCGTCGAGCGGAGGGTCACCCGCAGCCGGAGCTCGCGGCGGCCGTCGGGCCGGCATTCGCCGACCGTCAGGTTCGCCGTCGGCCGCAGGTAGTAGCCGAGCTTCGCGCCGCTGCCGTCGTTGAGGAACACGCCGACAGTTGGCACGGTGTCCTGCTCCGGGAGCGTTCCGGCCATCCGGCTGTCGCCGAATGTCCGCTGCTCCTCAGGTCGGGCACTCCAGAACAATATCCGGCGTTCCGTGATAGCACGGTCAAATGCGGACAACAACACCTTCGGGTTGACATTCTTCTTGAAGAAGGCGTCGAAGACCGCTGCCGCCGACGCCGCGAAGAACTCGTCCTGCTGTTTCAGGTCCAGCCGCTGGTAGCTGTCGTTGAGCAGCGTCTGCACGACCTTCTCGCTGGCGAGCGGCACACCACCGGGCACGAGTACCGGGCCGGTCGCCTTGAGCAGATAGGACAGCACCACCGGGTCGACGGCGAGCACGCCGTCGACTGTGGTGCCGGTCTTGCGGCGGAACATCTCGCGGTACAGCGTGGCGGCGGTCGGGAAGTGCGGAGACAGGTTGACGTCGGCGGGGTAGATGCCGGGCAGGTCGGTCCAGAGGGCGCGGGTTTCGGTGGGCACCTTCAACGCCGGGACGAACCGACCGAGCGAGGCGCTGCTGCCCTGCTTGCCCATCTTCACTGCGCCGTTCTCGGCCTCGATCATCGCGTACGCGCCGAACATGCCGCCGGTCGCGCGGAGTTCGGCGAGGTTCTGCGAGACGAGCAGGTAGCGACGAGGGCCGTTCGCGCCGAGCAGCGGCGGCAACAGACGGGCTCCCTGGTCGGCGGCCGTGGTGAGGCTGGCCAGCCGGCCGATCTCGTCACGCAGGTCGGTCAGCGCCTGCCGAATCTGGCTGACCAGCCGGTCGGCGGGCACCGCGGCCAGATCCCGGCGGGTCCGCTGCACCGACTCGTTCACCCGGGTCAGCTCGGCGGAAACGGTGGTGAGCCGGGCCAGGTCCAGCCGGCCGCCGGTCGGCACCAGGCTGGTCAGGTCCGTGCGGAGCAGGGTCGGGAACGCCTGCCGGGCCAGGTCGTCGATGGCGATGGCGATCCGGCGGACGGCGTCGAGGTCGTCGCCGGCGATCGGCGTACGGCGGCCGAGTTGCCAGCTCGGGTCGGTGGTCGCGGCGCGGGCCGCACCGGCCTGCTCCTGGAGCGCGGCGAGGGTCCGCAGCGCCCGGGCACTGTCCCCACCGACCACCTGGGCGCTCAGCTCCCGGGCCAGCCCGGCGGCGTTGAGCAGGTGGGCGCGCGCCTGCCAACCGCGGAAGCCGATCCATCCGCCGGTCGCCAGCAGCAGCGAGCCGACTACCAGGACGCCGAGAAGGGCCCGGCGCAGTCGGGCACGCCGACGACGCCGGGACCGGCTCCGTCGCCGGGTCGGTCGATCGCTCACCGTCACACCACACTCCTGTTCACGGAACCGGACAGAAGGTCGATTCCCTGACGTTCTTAGCACGCCTTAGGGAATTTCGTACCCTTATCACGGTTGTTGCCCTTTTAATGAGTCTTCTTCGCACGTACCGGCTGGCTGGGCGCGACCCGCCCGGCCGCCTCGTGCAACAGCCGTTCGATCTGGTCCACGCCGGCGGGCAGCGCCATCTCCCGCAGGTACGCGGCCCGCCCTCGACGACCCATCTCGGTACGGGTCGGCGGCGGAATGGTGGCGGCCAACCAGAACCGGTCGGCCAGCGCCGCCCAGTCCTCCGGCGGGCAGGACAACCCGGCCCGCGCCCGCTCGACCAGCTCGGCGGTGTCCCCACCGGCCGACGCGATCACCGGCGCGGCACAGGAGAGCGCGGCCTGGAGCTTGCCGGGCACGGTGCCGCGCAGCTCCGGAAGGTCACGCAACATGACCAGCTGGTAGTCGGCGGCGGCGTACAGCTCGGGCATGTCGACCGGCGAGCGCCGCTCCAGGAAGCGCACGTTCTCCGCGCCCAGCTCGGCGGCGAGCCCCCGCACCCGCCGCTCCTGCGCACCCGAACCGACCAGGACCAGATCCATCGTCCGGTCCAGCGCCGCAGCCGCCCGGACCGCCGTTTCCAACCCCTGCCGCGCCCCGATGGTCCCGGCGTGCATCACCACGCACCGACCGTCGCGGCGGACCAGTTGGCGGGCCGCCGCGCCGGGCGTCGCCGGATGGAAGATCCGCTCGTCGGTCCAGTTCAGCACCATCCGGACCCGGTCCGGGTCGGCGCCGGCGGCGACCACCAGGTCCCGCATCGACGGCGCGGCGACCGCGATGCGCGCCGCGGTCCGGTAGAGCCGGGTCATCGTGGCGCCCAGCCGCGCCGCCCAGCGCCCCTCGCCCCGCTCGTCGACGCCGTCGCGAGCCCAGACGTCCTGCACGTGCAGCACCGCCGGCACCCGGCCCAGCAACCGGAGCACCCCGGCGGCGGCGAACGTCGTCGCCGGCAGCTGGAAGACGTAGAGCGCGTCGATATCGCCGAGGAACCGGCGGGCGACCAGGCCCGCGCTGCCGGCGAAGGAGAGGTAGCTGGCCATCCGGCCCCCGACCGACGCGGCGCCCCCGGGGTAGCGGGGCACCCGTCGGACACTGAGCCGTTGGCTGTGCGTCTCGTGGTACCACCGCTGCCGCCAGCCCGGATAGACGTGCCCGCCGGGGTAGTCCGGAAAGCCGGTCAGGACCCGTACCTCGTGCCCCCGCGCGGCCAACTCCTCGGCGAGGCTCCCAGGGATGAACGCCGGCTCGGGCGGAAAGTGGTACGACAGGATGCCGATCTTCACCGGTTCACCCCCGTCCGCGGCGGATCGACGTCGGCCGGCGCGGCAGCACAGCCGGTGGGCGTGCGGCCCGCGTACGATGCCGACAACCCCTCCTTGCGCGGCCACCGGCGTCGACGCACCGCCCTCGCGGTGTGCGCGCCCGCGTCCGCACCGATGAGAGGGGCACCGATGCCTGATCGCGTGTTGTTCGTCTGCCACGCCAACCTGTGCCGGTCGCCAATGGCCGAGTACCTGGCCCGTCGGCTGCTGACCGACCGACCCGTCGAGGTGGCCAGCGCCGGCACCGACGCGATCGACGGGTTGGCCATGCACCCGTACGCCATGGAGGTCGCGACCGAGAGCGGCGCGGACCCGGCGGCGTTCCGGACCCGGGTGCTGCGCCCCGAGTACCTGGTCGACGCGACGCTCGTGCTGACCGCGACCCGGCGCCAACGCTCGGTCTGCACCGCGTTGGCGCCGGGAGCGCTGCACCGGACGTTCACGCTGCGCCAGTTCGGACGGCTGGCCGCCGCGGCCGAGCCGCCCGCCGGGTCGGCCGACGACCCGCTGCGGGCGGCGATCGCCGCCGCCGCCCAGGCCCGGGGCCGGCTGCAACCGGCCGCCCCGGACGCGGACGACCTTCGGGACCCGATCGGCGGCACCGCCGCCGACTTCCGACTCTGCGCCGAGGAGATCGAACGGTCGCTGCGACCCCTCGCCGCGCTCATCGGGGCAGCCGGGTGAGTTCCTGGGTGTGGTCGGCGACGCCGTTGACCCCGGTGATGGTCTCGCTGTGCCGGCCGGACGCGGCCCGGTCGGCCGGCACCGAGGCTCCGGTCGCCGAGGCGACCACCCGGTAGGCCTCGTACTGGTAAGCCTCAGCCTTGGCCACCTTGGCCATGTTCAGCACACAGCCGAGCAGCCGGACCGAAACCGAGTGCAGTGACCGGGCCGCCGCGGCGACCTGGGTGCGTGAGGTACGGCCCTGCTGGGTCACCAACAGCGCGCCATCGGCCTGCACGGCCACCACCACGCCGTCGGTCACGGCGAGCAGCGGCGCGGTGTCGATGATCACGATGTCCGCCGACTCGCGCAGCGCCAGCAGCAGGTCCGACATGGCCTTCGAGCCGAGCAGCTCGCTCGGATTCGGCGGGGCGGACCCGCTGGGCAGCACCAACAGCGACTTGTCTCCCCAGCGCTGCACGACGTCGCCCACCTTCACGTCGCCCACCAGCACGTCGGTGAGGCCGACGCCGGCGTCGAGGCCCAGGTAGTCGTCGACCTTCGGTCGGCGCAGATCCGCGTCGACCAGCAGCACCCGCCAGCCCGCCTCGGCCAGCGCGATGGCCAGGTTGCAGGAGAGCGTGGTCTTGCCCTCGCCCTGCAGGGCGCTGGTCACCGCGATGACCCGGGCCGGCTCGTGGACGTCCACGAAACGCAAGTTGGTGCGCAGCTTGCGGACCGCCTCGGCCCGCGCCGAGGTCGCGGCGTCGCCCACGATGAGCGGGGCGCTGCGGGCGTTGGCCTCGAACGGGATCTCACCGAGCAGCGGGCTGCCGGTGGCGCGTTGCAGTCCGGCGGCGTCGCGCAGTCGGACGTCGGCGACGCCGCGCAGGATCGCCAGGCCGATGCCGAGGATCAGGCCGATCAGACCACCGAGGGTGAGGTTGCGCACCGGTTGCGGCGAGACGGGGTTGGCGCTGACCCGCGGGCCACTCACCACCTCGATCTTGATGGGTGCCTTGCCCTCCGGCGTCGTCTCGACCTTCTGGACGAGTTCGACGAACTTGCTGGCGAGGCTCTCCGTCACCCGCAACGCGCGGGTCTGGTCGGTGTCGGTGACCGATGCCCGCAGCAGGACGGTGCCGGTCTCGGTGGAGGTGCTCACCCGGCGCTGCACCTCGTCGGCGGTGAGGCCGACCGGAGTTTCGGCCACCACGCTCTGCGCCAGCCGGTCGCTGCTGAGCAGGTCGGCGTACGACTTGACGCGCTGTTGCAGGAAGAGCCCGCCCTGGTAGGCGTCGGTGACGCCCGAGTTGGGGGTGGTGACGAAGAAGGTCACCGAGGCGACGTACCGGGGTTGGGCCCGTACGGTCACGAACGCCGAGACGCCGAGGGCCACCATGACTGTGACCAGTGCGACCCACCAGTGCCGACGCACATGGCGCAATTGGCGGAGCAGGTCCATCAGGAGCGCCTCCGTGTCGGTCCGGTTACGCCAAAGAACTTCACGAAAACCCCCAAGGTCGTCTCTAAACTCGTGAAACCATTAAAGCGGCTCATACGGCTTATGTCCGGAGTTATGCATTTTCCGGTGACGTGATGCGCGCCCGCTTGACCAACCCGACAAACACCCATTCGGCAGCGGCGACAACCGGGAAAAGTCGCCGGCCGATCGGACGGCAGCCGATCGGCCCGGCCGTCGCCCCGCCCGAGGCGCCGGATAGGGTTGACAACGGTGTGCCGGGAAGCCTGGTCGGCGAGTGGATTTTTGCCGTCCCGACTCCCCTAGGTGAGCCCGCAGATGACCTCCCACACCCCGCCATCGGGGCCGCGCCCGCCGAAGACCCGGCTGTTCTCCCGGTCGTCCTGGCCGGAGGCCCGGCACCTGGCCGACGTGCTCCGCACCGAAACCGTCGGTGGCGCGCTGCTGCTGGCCGGCGCCGTGCTCGCGCTGATCTGGGCCAACTCCCCGTGGTCCGACTCGTACACCCGGCTCAGCCATGCCGTGCCCTGGCCGGGCGCCCCCTGGCACCTCGACCTGGACGTGGCCACCTGGGCGGCGGACGGCCTGCTGGCCATCTTCTTCTTCGTGGTGGGCCTGGAACTCAAACGGGAGTTCGTCGCCGGGGAACTGCGCGACCCGCGCCGGGCCGCGCTGCCGGTGGCGGCCGCACTCGGCGGAATGCTGCTGCCGGCGCTGATCTACGTGGCGGTGGTGCTGAGCGCGGGCGGCGACGGCCTGCGCGGATGGGCCATTCCGACCGCCACCGACATCGCTTTCGCGCTCGCCGTGCTCGCCGTGGTCAGCTCACATCTGCCGCAGGGCCTGCGCGCATTCCTGCTCACCCTCGCGGTGGTCGACGACCTGTTCGCGATCACCATCATCGCGATCTTCTACACCGCCGACTTCCAACCTCTCGCGCTGCTCGCCGCGTTGGCGCCGATCGCGCTCTTCGCGGTGCTGGTGCAGCGGGGGCGTACCTGGTGGTGGGCACTGATCCCCCTCGCGGTCGCCGCCTGGACCCTGATGCACGCCTCGGGCGTGCACGCCACGGTGGCCGGCGTCCTGCTCGGCTTCACCGTCCCGGTGCTCGCCCGCCGACCGCGCGGCGGCGGCCAGCCGGCCACCGCCGACGCGGGAGCGGACCAGGGTGGCCTCGCCGCGCGCCTGGAGCATCGCTGGCGGCCGGTGTCGGCCGGCCTCGCGGTGCCGATCTTCGCCCTGTTCGCCGCCGGGGTCACAGTGCGCGGCACCGACCTGGGTGCCCTGTTGCGCGACCCGATCGTGATCGCCATCGTCGCCGGGCTGGTGTTCGGCAAGAGCATCGGCATCTTCGGGTCGACGTACCTGCTGGCGCGGTTCACCCGCGCCGAACTCGACGAGGACATCACCTGGACCGACCTGCTCGGGATCGCCCTGCTGGCCGGCGTCGGGTTCACCGTCTCGCTGCTCATCGGCGACCTGGCCTTCGGGGCGGGCAGCACCGCCGACGATCGGGTCAAGGTCGCCGTACTGCTCGGCTCGGTGATCTCCGCCGGGCTGGCCGCCACGGTGCTCAGCCGCCGCAACGCGACGTACCGGAGGGTGGCGCAACGCGAGCGGATGGACGCCGACGGGGATGGCGTACCCGACGTCTACCAGCACCCCGACGCCCACTGAACCGCCCGCCCCGGGGTGCGCACGGCGCGGCCTGACGAGCATGGGCTCGTCGCCGCGCCGGCGGCCCGGGGCCGGCGCTCAGTGGCGACGGTCGGCGGGGGGCAGGTCCTCGGTCTCCTCGGCCAACGCTTCGGCGGTCGGCCCGGTGAGGTCGTCGCCCGGCACCGCCACCGCCTCGGCGCGGTCCTGCTCGTCGGGCTTCCCGCCGGGCTGCGGCTCCGGAGCGGTGGCACCGCCGGCGAAGCCGTACTCGTTCGGTTCGTCGTGCCGACCCATCTGGTCATCCTCCCGATTTACCGATTTCACCTGTCGACGCCAACGGTAGGTGGTGATCGTCGTCGGCGCAGCGGGCCGGGGATTGTCGGCCGGACCACGGTGCTGGCCTGCTCAGCGCCGCCCCGAGCAGCTGACGCAGGGCGATGATCGCCACCGCGCCGGCCAGCCCGTTCCAACCCGGATCACCGGCGAGCCGCAGCAGGCCGGCCGCGGTGAGCAGGTCCAGCAGGACGCGCACGCCGCTGCGCAGCGCGCGGGCGCTGAGCGCGGTGACCACGCCAGCGACCAGCGCCAGCGCGGTGACCGCTGTGACCAGGACGCCCGTCACCGCCGCTGCTCGCCCTCAGCCACCTGACGCTGCTCCTGGCGGATCTCCCGGCCCAGGAAGTAGTTCAACGCCGTTCGGATCGTCGCGATCGCGGCCAGTTGGCCGATCTGCGCGAACGACGGGGACACCGCCGTGCGCAGCACGTCGGCCGCCAGCTGGAACTCCAGGCCGAGGGTCAGAAACCGACCCAGCGAGAGTCGGATCGGCGTGAAGCGGGCGGCGGTGCGGTGTCGCAGCCCCTCGACCACGAACCGCACCGCCGCCCACACCGCGCCAACGAAGATCACCAGCGCGCCGGCCACCTCCACCACCGCAACCAGCACCTGGTCGCCCTGGCGCAACAACTCGGCCGGGTCCACCCCGGGCCGTTACCCGCCCACGGGGCAGCTAGTCGGCGCTCAGGTCAGCTCGTTCACCGCCTCCAGGATCAGCCAGAGACCGGAGATGGCGAAGAGGATCGCGGCGCCGTACTTGATGGTCTTCTCCGGCAGCCGCCGACCGAGCATCCGGCCGACCAGGATGGCCAGCGCGTCCGCGGCCACCATGCCGATCGTCGAGCCGAGCCAGACACCGAACCAGCCGTACTTGGTGGCGAGCGTGATCGTGGCCAGCATCGTCTTGTCGCCCAGCTCGGCGAGGAAGAACGCCACCGACACCGCCACCAGCGCGGTCTTGTTGGTCTTCTCGGCCTTGCGCTTCTCCTCCTCGGTGAGCTTGTCCCCGCGTAGCGTCCACGCACCGAACCCGAGGAACGCCACGCCGGCCACCAGGGAGATCCACTCGGTGGGCAGCACCGCCCCGAGACCCGCGCCGATGGCGACCGACGCCAGGTGCACCACAGCTGTCGCCACCGTGATGCCGATCAGCACCGGGATCGGTTTGAACCGCGTGGCGAAGGTCAGCGCCATCAGCTGGGACTTGTCCCCCAGCTCGGCGACGAAGATGACGCCGAAGCTGACGACCAGCGCGGCGAAGAATCCCTCCATGACGTCCTTCCCGTTCACGCCGGGAGGAGGTACAGGGGCGCCCTCGACCCGGCTGCAACAGCCTGAGTCGAAGGTCTCGCCCGCCCCGGGAGAACCGGGGCCGCGTGGCCGGATGCGGAACGCACCAGTATGTCGACCACGACATTGGGGGCTACTCCCCTTCGCGTGGTCAGCCTAGCGGATCACCCTCCGGCCCGACCGGGTCGGGTGAACAGGCTCACCGCGCCCGCGCCAGCGTGACGCCGAAGAGCGCGTCCGGGTCGGTCCAGAACTCCGCCGTGCCGAAGCCGGCCGCGGTCAACTCGGCGGCGATCCCCTCCCGGCGGAACTTCGCCGAGACCTCGGTCCGCAGCTCCTCCCCCGCCGCGAAGTCGACGGTCAGCCCCAGCACCCGCACGTTCATCGGCCGGGTCGCCCGCAACCGCATCTCGATCCACTCATTGTCGGAATCCCAGACCGCGACGTGCTCGAACGCGCCCGGGTCGAAGTCGGCGCCCAACTCGCGGTTGATCACGTGCAGCACGTTGCGGTTGAACTCGGCGGTGACCCCGGCGGCGTCGTCGTACGCCGGCACGATCACCGACGGGTCCTTCACCAGGTCCGTACCGAGCAACAGCCAGTCGCCGACCTCCAGCGCCGCGCGCATCGCCGTGAGGAACTCGGCCCGCTCGGCGGGCAACAGGTTGCCGATGGTGCCGCCGAGGAACACCACCAACCGCCGACCGCCGGTGGGCAGCCGGTCCAGTTGCCGGGTGAAGTCCCCGACGATGCCCCGGACCCGCAGGCGGGGATAGTCGGCGGCGATCTCGGCGGTGGACCCGCGCAGGGCACTGACCGACACGTCCAGCGGAACGAACGTGCCCAGCCCACCCTGGCGGGTGAACGCGTCCAACAGCAGCCGGGTCTTCTCCGACGAACCGGAACCCAACTCGATGAGCGTCTTCGCCCCGGTCAGCGCCGCGATGTCGGCAGCGTGCGCGGCCAGCACCGCCCGCTCGGCCCGGGTCGGGTAGTACTCCGGAAGTCGGGTGATCTCCTCGAACAGCTCGCTCCCCCGCGCGTCGTAGAACCACTTCGGCGGCAGCCACTTCCTCCCGGCGCTCAGCCCGGCCCGAACGTCGTCACGCAGGCCCCGCTCCAGGTCACCCTCTTCGAGGTAGATCTCCAGGGGTTCGGCTGTCATCGGTTCGCTCCTCTGCTCGATCAACCGTTGCGTGTGTGCCCGGCGCGGCGCACCGCAGCCGGCAGTGGACGTACCCGCACCTCGCCCGCGGTGGCGACGACGAGGTGCCCCTCCGGCACCGGCCGCCACCCGGGATCGTCGTCATGCGGCTCCGAGGCGAGCAGCACCGAACCCGGCGACTCGCGGACCGACAACGCGTGCCCCGCCACGCTGGCCACCACCCGGTGCCCGTCGGTGAGCAGCAGGTTGAGCCGCGACCCGGCAGCGGCGGCGGCGACGTCGGTCACCGTCCGCCCGACCGCCTCCACCGGGTCGACGCCGGCGCGCAACCGATGCCGCACCAACGCCCAGAGCAGCGCCGAGTCGGTGGCCGCGTCCAGGGTGAGCAGGTCACGCACCGGCAGACCGGTGGCGAGCGGCACCACGGCGTCCGGCCAGCCGCGGACCACACCGTTGTGGCTGAACAGCCAGCGCCCCTCGGCGAACGGCGCCGCCGCGCCGTCGAGCACCGCCATCCCCACCGTGGCCGAGCGCACCGCCGCCAGCACCGCGCCGCTGCGCGTCACCGCGGCCAACTGCGCGATGGTCGGGTCGCTCCAGATCGGCTGCGCCCGCCGGTACCGCACCGGCTCACCCTCACCCGGATACCAGCCGACACCGAACCCGTCGGCATTGATCGTGCCGCCGCCGCGCATGTCGCGCGGCGCCCAGGACTGCCGCACCAACGAGTACGGCGGCTCGAACAACAGTTCGGCGAGGGTCACCGGCGGCCCCAGGTAGGCCAGGTGGCGGCACATCAGCGCCCACGGCCCGCCGCCGGGCCACCGGTCGTGCGGCCACTCACCGGTACGACTCGTCCGGTCGCACGTCCCGGGCGCAGCGGAAACCGCTGAAGATCTGCCGGCGGATCGGATAGTCCCAGTTACGGAAGGTGCCCCGACAGGCAGAGCGGTCGGTGCCGAACGAGCCACCGCGCAGCACCCGGTAGTCGCCGCCGAAGAAGACCTCCGAGTACTCGCGGTACGGAAACGCGGCGAACCCCGGGTGCCCGTCGAACGTCGTCGAGGTCCACTCCCAGACATCGCCGATGAGTTGGTGCACACCCAACGGCGACGCACCCGCCGGGTACGCGCCCACCGGCGCCGGCCACAGATGACGCTGGTCGAGGTTGGCGTGCACCTGGGTCGGGTCGTCGTCCCCCCAGGGGTAACGACGGGACCGCCCGGTCGCCGGATCCCACCGGGCGGCCTTCTCCCACTCCGCCTCGGTCGGCAACCGCTTGCCGGCCCACGCCGCGTACGCCTGCGCCTCGTACCAGCACACATGCACCACCGGCTCGTCGGCGCGAACCCGATCCCACCGACCAAAGCGCCGGTACGACCAGTCGTCGCCGTCGCGGCGCCAGTGCATCGGCGCGCTGAGCTGCTCGCGAACCCGATGCTCCCAACCCGCCGGGCTCCACCAACGCCGCTCGGTGTAGCCGCCGTCGGCGATGAAGGCCGCGTACTGGCCGTTGGTCACCGGCGCGGCGTCGATGGCGTACGCCGGGAGGTCCACCCGGTGCGCCGGGCGCTCGTTGTCCAACGCCCACGGATCAGTGTCGGTGCCCATGATGAACTCACCCGCCGGCACCAGCACCTCCCCGCCGACCCGCGCCGACGGCTCCGGCGGCGGCGGAGCGTGCAGCACCGCCGGCCCCGAACGCAGCTGGTGGGTGGCGAGCATGGTCTCGTCGTGCTGCTGCTCGTGCTGCACGATCATGCCGAACGCGAACCCGTCGGCGACCAGCGGCCGCTCGGTGAAGGCCACCGCGTCGAGCAGGTCGTGCACCTTGTCCCGAACGGTGGCCAGATAGGCGCGCGCCTCCGCGGGCGGCAACAGGGGCAACGCGGGGCGGTCCCGACGTGGCTGCTTGAACGCGTCGTACAACTCGTCGATGTCACACCGGACCGGCTCCCGGCCCCCGACGTCCCGGACCAACCAGAGCTCCTCCTGGTTGCCCACGTGGGCCAGGTCCCAGACCAGCGGTGACATCAGCGGTGAGTGCTGGTGCATCAGGTCGCGCTCGTCGACCACCTCGGTCAACAAGGTGGTACGGGCACGCGCCCGCGCCAACTCCGCCGCGATGCGGTCGCGCAACCGCTCCCCGTGAACACCGCCCTCCGTTCGCGACTGCGAGGCTCGCAACCCCGGCTCACTCCTCGCGCTCACCGAGCCGCCCTCCGTTCGCGACTGCGAGGCTCGCAACCCCGGCTCACTCCTCGCGCTCACTGGTCTCTCCTCTCTGCGGCAGCCAGCCGTCGGCGTACCCCTTGTTGGATCTCGTCGTGGGTGCTGGCCGGCAGCTCCAGTCGGGGTAGGGCGGTCAGGGCCAGGTCGAGCAGGGCCGCCGCGACGGCGGCCAGCGCCGGGTCGGCCAGACCGTGCCGGGCGGCCGCCGACCAGCGGTGCGCCACCGGCATGGCGATCGCGGACGCCTCGCGCACGGTGCCCGGGTCGTCGAACAGGGCGGTCAGCACCGCCAACGGCAGCCGCCAGTCCCGGTCGGGCTGGGCGTCCAGGTAGCGCAACTCCAGGTAGCCGCGCGGCCGCACCGGCGGGAAGAGCGTGCTGACGTGGTAGTCGAGGTCATCGGTGGTGGGCGACTGCGGCAACGCGCCGTCGAGCCAGTCGGCGAACGTCACGCCGGGCGGCGCGGCCCAGTCGGCGTCACGCCGACGCAGGCACAGCAGCGGTGCGGCGAGCACATAGCTGACCCAGGCGTCGATCGGATCGTCAGCGGCGCCGGCGGGTGACCAGACCGGGCGGGTCCGGGCCGGGTCGATGGCCAGCCAGGCGGCCATCCGGGCGGAGGCCCAACCGGTGCGACGCCCGGCGTGTCGGGCGGCGGAGGCGAACGCCGCGAGCAGTGGCGGCCCGACCGCGTGGGCCGCTGCCCAGCGGTCACCGACCTGGTCCGCCTCACCGGCGTCGAGGCAGACCTGCAGGCCGGCGGTGCTGTACATCATCGTGCGGCCGGCCGGGCCACGACGGTCGAAGGTGTCGCGCATCGCGCGGTAGCGGGGGGTTTCCACCACCGGGCGGGGCCGTCGGTGGGGATCGATGCCGCTGCGGCCCAGGATCAGCCCGGCGGCGGCCAGCAGGTCGGTGACCTGGGCGATATCGGCCTCGGTGGCGCTGATCAGCGCGGCGACCGAGGGGCGGGGCGGGGTGGAGATCTCCAACTGGCCACCCGGCTCCAGGGTGACGGTGCCGCCGTTTCGCAGCGGCTCGGCCGGGCTGCCGGCATCCAGCGCGGTGGGGGTGTGCCGCCCCAACGCCGTCCGCAGCCGCGTCGCGTCGACGGGGCGGGCGGGATCGGCGGCGTCGTGCACGGTCCATTCCAGTTCGACGCCGGTGTGGGTGGGCGGCCCGGTCTTGAAACAGATCCGGACGAGGTGTCGGACCGCGGCTGCGGAATCGCGCAGGATGATGCTGCGGTCCAGGTCGGGTGACGTCACCACGGGTCGGACCCCCTCTCCGTGTGCCGGTTTCGGCACTTCGCGCCACCGTAAACCCACCCACCGACACCGTCGGTGGGTGTGCGTGCCGCCAATCTCTGTCTAACAGACGAATTTCCGGCGCAGGGCGGAACCAAACCGTCTCGGCCGCCTACCGTTCAGCCGTCGGTGGGATGGCCTGGCCGCGGTGGTGACGGTGGGGCTTTCGCCGCCGGGGACGGCTTGCTCTTCGCCGACTCGGACGGGGTGACCTTCGCCGACTCGGACGGCTTCGTCTCCGGCACCAGGCGCTGGCAGTACGCCTCGACGTCGGCGGGGCCGCCCGCGGCGGTCACCAACGGGTGGAAGGCCGGCGAGCGCAGTGCCCTCTCCCGCTGGTCGGGCTTCTTGGCCCGCCACGCACGGCACAGTCCGGGCAGCTGGTTGGTGAGGGCGGGACTGGCCGATGGCGTGGCGGTGACGGACGACGACGTGCCCGGCGACGGGACACCCGGGGCCACCGACCGACCGGACTCGTCCGACCGGGACGTGCCCGGCTGCGGCGACGGTGACGAGCCCGACGGGGCCGGCGCGACGGGGTCCGGTGCCCGGTCCCGGGTGACCGCGGCGAAGGCGGCCCCCGCGGTTGCGGTGGCGGCCACCGCGCCGATCCAGGCCACCACGCCGGTCCGGATCCGACGACGACGGGTCGGCTGCGGCGCGACTGAGGCCGGGTTGGCCCGGGCGGCCCGGAACGCGGCCAGCGCGGCCTCCTCCCCGGCCAGCTCGCCCGCACGGACCGGCCCGGCAGCAGCGGCGAGCAACGCGGCCACCGGCTCGGCCGGGGGCACGTTCGGGCCGGTGGCGTACGCCTCCGGCGCGGTCGCGTCCGCGGGCGTGGCGGCGTGACGCTGGGCCGGCGCGGTGTCCAGCCGGGCGCGGGCCGCGTCGAGCAGCCGCTCGGCGTCGGCGTGGTCGGCCCGCCGGAACGGGTTCATCGGGAGTCCCCTCACGTCAGCCGTCCGCCGGTTCGGCCTGCGGTGCCCGCCGGGCGGGGCCGCTGCCCGCACGCGGCTGCGTCCCCTCGCTCGCGACCGGCGACCCGGTCGGGCTCTGCCGCTCCAACAGCACCGCCAGCCGTCGTAGACCCCGGTGAGCGGCGGTGCGTACGGCACCGGCGCGGCGGCCCAGCACCCGGCCGGCGGATCCCGCGTCCAGGCCGATCACGGCCCGCAACAGGACCGCTTCGGCCTCCCGGGGCGGCAGGGTGGCGATCAGCGCGAGCGCGGTCTCGGTACCGATCGTCTCGCTGGCTCGCTCGGCGGTGTCCGCGTCGCTGGCCAGATCGACGAGCGCCTGCACCGGGACCGGGAGCGAGGGGCGGCGGCGCATCCGGCGGAGATGATCCATGGCGCGGTTACGGGCGATGGTGACCGTCCAGGCCCGGAACTCACCCCCGGTGAAGCCGGGCAGGTCACGGGAGACCTGCAGCCACGTCTCGGAGGCGACGTCCTCGGCGTCGGCCCCGACGATGGCGGTCAGGTACCGCAGCAGCCCGGGCTGGAGGCTGCGGTAGAGGAAGCGGAACGCCTCTTCGTCTCCGGCCTGCGCGGCGCTCACCACCTCCGACAGATCGTCGGTCATCCGCGGCCCACGTATCGCCCGGGGCGGCCCCGCCCGACCAACGGCACCGGGGCACGGCACGGGGTACGAGTCGTCCGCCCGTTCAGCACCACGCCCGCACCGCCCTCCGCCGCTCTCGTTGTGCCCGCGACCACGATTGTCGGGGCGGCGTGTTTGGGGCCGACGCCAGGGGGGTCGATCGGCGCGCTGCCCGCCGAGGTAGCCGGGAGGGCCCGAGCCGGGGCTAACGCTAGGAGGGGGCTCACGACGCGACAAGTCGGCGTCGTGTCACGGAAGAGTGACAATTCTCAGCCCTGCCGGGCGGCGCGTCGCGGTAACGGCCGGTGAGCAGGGAACACGAACCGCGTTCGGAGGCGGTTTCTTGCCACCGCTGAGGGCTTGAACGACGGAATTTGTCGCTTTTCGTGACACCGCATATCCGCTGCGTCACCAAGGGTGAGCGTCCACACAGGTCACAGCGAATCAGCCAACCCGAACCAGCCGCACGGCGGCCCTGCCACGGCGCGCCGGCCCGAGCCGCGCTAGGTACGGTAAGGCGGTGTTGTCATCGGAGGTCGTGCTCAGCGGTCGCTACCGCTTGGACGAACGTGTCGCCACGGGCGGCATGGGCGACGTTTGGCGTGCCTCCGACCTGATCCTCGGCCGACAGGTCGCGGTCAAGGTTCTGCTCCCCGCGCTGGTCTCCGACCCGGACTTCATCGCCCGGTTCCGCGCCGAGGCCCGGATCATGGCGGCGCTGCGGCACCCCGGCATCGTGCAGGTCTTCGACTGCGGCGCGGACGACCTGCCCGACGGCGGCCGGGCGGACTACCTCGTCATGGAGTTCGTCGCCGGTGAGCCCCTGTCCAAGCGGATCGAGGCGGCCGGGCGGCTCGACGTGGCCGAGACGATGTCGATCGTGGCCCAGGCGGCGGCAGCGCTCAACGCGGCCCATCGCGGCGGCATCGTGCACCGCGACGTCAAGCCCAGCAATCTGCTGGTGCAGGAGGACGGCACCGTCGTCCTGGTCGACTTCGGCGTGGCCCGCTCCACCGACATCACCAGCATCACCAGCACCAACGCGGTGCCGGGCACCGCCCTCTACATGGCTCCCGAGCAGGCGGCCGGGCGGCCGGTCAGCGGCGCCACCGACATCTACGCCCTGGGCGCGGTCACCTACTGCTGCCTCACCGGCAGTCCGCCGTTCACCGGCGACAACCCCCTGCAGGTCGCCGTCCGACACCTGGACGACGAGCCGCCGGAGCTGCCGCACGACATCCCGGAGGCGGTCCGCGCCCTGGTGTCGCGGGCCCTGGCCAAGGATCCGCTGGAGCGGTTCACCAGCGGCGCGGCGATGGCCGAGGCCGCTCGGACGGCGGTCACCGACGGCGAGCCACCGACGGCGATGGCCACCCCTGTCGCGCTGCGCAACGCCGGGCCGGGCACCCGCACCGACGTGCCGGTGGGCGCGGCGGTGGCGAACGGGTCACGGGCGGCGCGCCGGCGGGGCCCGCTGGTCGGTGCGGCCGCGGCCATGCTCGTCGCGCTGGTCGGGCTCGGCGCGGCACTGGCCGCGCAGCGCCACGCGGGCGAGGATCCGGCGGTCCATCTGCCGACCACCGCGCCGACGGTCGCGCCGAGCGGTCCCGTGGACCTGCCCGCGGCCAACGAACAGATCACCAGCGTCGACCCTGGCCGGCCCGACCGCACGCGGGCACCCAACAACCCGCCGTCGGTTTCGGTCTCGGCCACGCCGAGCCTGGAGCCGAGCCAGACCGCCACTTCGCCGACGCCGACGGCGGTCGTCACCAGCGCACCACCGACCAGCGCACCACCGACCAGCCTGCCACCGACCGATCCGACGCCGCCGACCACGCCGCCCACGACCACGAGCGCGCCGGCCGATCCGGAGGTGCCGGCCGGCGGTTGAGCCACGCGCCGTCGACGTCCCCACAGTCCCACCGGCACCCATATCCCCAAAACGGACTTACGTCACCGAAGACGCCTCTAGGCTCTCAGCAGGCCATTTACACCATCTGCTGCGGGAGCCTGGGTGAGCGCTGAAAAGCTGGTCGTCATCGGTCAGGGGTATGTGGGACTGCCACTGGCCATGCGGGCCGTCGAGGCGGGGCTCGACGTGGTCGGGCTGGACGTCGACGCCGACCGGGTCAAGCGCCTCGCCTCCGGCGAGTCGTTCGTCGAGGACATCCCGGCCGACCGGCTGGGCCGGGCGTTGGGCAGCGGTCGCTACCACCCCAGCACCGAGTACACCGACGCCGACGGGTTCGACATCTGCGTCATCACGGTGCCGACCCCGCTGCGCGACGGCACCCCCGACCTGAGCTTCGTCGAGCAGGCCGGCATCGGCATCGGCCCGTACGTACGCCCGGGCTGCACGGTGATCCTGGAATCGACCACGTACCCCGGCACCACCGAGGAGCTGCTGCGCCCGCTGCTGGAGTCGGCCAGCGGGCTGACCAGCCCCGGCGACTTCCACCTGGGCTACAGCCCGGAGCGGATCGACCCGGGCAACCCGACCTGGCGCCTGGAGAACACCCCGAAGGTGGTCTCCGGTGTGGACCGGGCGTCGCTGGCCCGGGTGGACGAGTTCTACCGGCGCCTCGTGGAACGCACCGTGCCGGTGGACTCCACCCGCGTCGCCGAGCTGACCAAGCTGATCGAGAACACCTTCCGCCAGGTCAACATCGCGCTGATCAACGAGCTGACCATGCTCTCGCACCACCTCGACATCGACGTCTGGGAGGCGATCGACGCGGCCTCGACCAAGCCGTTCGGTTTCCTGCCGTTCCGGCCCGGCCCCGGCGTCGGCGGGCACTGCCTGCCGATCGACCCGTGCTACCTGTCCTGGCAGGTCAAGCGCCGCCTCGGGCGGCAGTTCCGGTTCATCGAGCTGGCCAACGACGTCAACCACGAGATGCCCGAGCACGTCGCGCAGCGGATCATGGCGGGGCTGAACCGGGACGGTCGGGCCGCCAGAGGCGCCCGGCTGCTGCTGCTCGGTCTGGCCTACAAGAAGAACACCGGCGACATGCGGGACTCCCCCGCCGTCGATGTGGCGCGACGGTTGCAGGCCCTCGGCGCCGAGGTGCACGCCGTCGAGCCGTACGCGGAGGCGCACCAGCTCCCCGCCGGGGTCACCATGGTCGGGCTCACCGAGCGGGAGGTGCGCGCCGCCGACGCGGTGGTGGTGGTCACCGACCATGACATCTTCGACTACGACCTCGTGGTCACGCACGCCCGCTACGTCTTCGACACCCGCAACCGGTGCGTCGGCCCGATGGTCGAGCGCCTGTAGACCCGGCACCGCTGGCCGGTCCCGCCGCCGGGGAAGAGGGCGGGGCCGGCCGGCGATGTCCGTCCGGTGCCACTGCCGACAACCCGGCCGGTCACTGGTCGGCGAGCGCCTCGACGACCGGGCGGGACAGCGCCCGGCGGGCCGGCAGCACCGAGGCGAGCAGGGCGGCCAGCACCGCGACGCCGACGATCAGCCCGAGCTGACCGAACGGCAGCACCACGTGGAAGTCGCCGCCGAGGCGGTCCAGCAGGGCCATCGTGGACGCGCTGACTCCGGTGCCGAGCCCGACACCGAGCACCGCGCCGACCACCGCCATCAGCACCGCCTCGACGGCGAGCACGGCCCGCATCCGCCCCCGGGTGAGCCCGACCGCCCGCAGCACGGCGTTCTCCCTGGTCCGTTCGAGCACCGACAGGCTCAGCGTGTTCGCGACGCCGACCAGGGCGATCACCACGGCCAGGCCGAGCAGCGCGGTGACGAAGGCGAGCAGCATGTCCACAGTGCCGGTGAGCATCTTCTTGTACGCGCCCTGGTCCATCAGGTTCACCGTCGGGTACCGGCCGAGCACGGCCGTGATCGCCGCACGAGCCCGATCGGCGCTCACCCCGGCGGCGGGGTCGATCTCGGCCAGGTAGCCCCGCTGGGCGGGGAAGAGCGCGGCGAAGTCCTGGTCGGACAGGTCGATGACGTGACCCGCCGGCACCGCACCGCCGGGGGTGTCGTCGGTGACCACGGCGGCCACCCGCAACGACCGGCCCGCGACGGTCACCGGCGAACCGACCTGCCAACCACGGGAGCGCGCCAACTCGCTGTGCACCAGCACCTGCCCCGGACCGACACGGTCGGCGTCGCCGGCCAGCACCCCGCTCAGCGTCCGAGAGACCAGCGCCGGGTGGGCCGCGCGGATCTCGACGTCGTCGACGACGACGCTGCGCTGTTCGTGCACGACCCCCAACTCGGGGCGGGCGGTGAGCTCACCGACGAGCGCGGCCGGCAGGTCCTGTCCGATTCCGCTGACCACGAAGTCGGTGCCGATCTGAGCGTCGACGCTGCGTTCGATGCCGTCCTTGGTGCTGCGCGCGCCCACCATGAACGCCGAGACCAGTCCGATCCCGATCACCAGTGCCGTGGCTGTCGCGGCGACCCGCCGTGGATTGCGCACCGTGTTGGCGACCGCCAGCTCACCGGCGGTGCCGAGCACCCGTCGTACCGGCCAGCCGAACACCCGGGCCAGCGCCGGGACGAGCACCGGCCCGAACAGCACGATCCCGAAGAAGCTGAGCACCCCGCCGGCCGCCACCAGCAGCAGCTGCCCGGCGCTGGCGGCACCGGCCAGCGCGGCGACCCCGACGGCGAGCACCACCGCGCCGGCGGTCAGCCGGAGCCGACCGGCACCCCGGCTGGGCTGCACCGCGGCGTCGGTGAGCGCGGCCACCGGGGCGATCCGCGTTCCCCGCCAGGCCGGGAGCAGGGCGGCGCACACGGTGAGGCCGGTGCCCAGCAGCAGGCCGGTCAGCACCGTCGAACCGGTCACGGTCAGGCCGCCGGTGACCGGTACGTCCAGTCGGGACAGCAGGAGCCGCATCGCACCGGCGAGGGCCACCCCGATCAGCACTCCGAGCGCGGAGGCGACCAACCCCAGCACTGCCGACTCCAGCACTGTGGACCGGAAGACCTGCCCCCGGGTGGCGCCGATCAGGCGCAGCAGCGCGGTGCGCCGGGTGCGCTGTGCCAGAACGATCGCAAAGGTGTTGGCGATCACGAAGCCGGCCACCACGATCGCGACCCCCACGAAGATCAACAGCAGCATGCGGAACTGGTCCACGTTGCGGACCGCCTCCTGCACCGCCTCGTCGAGGATCTGCTGGCGACTCTTCACAGTGGCTTCGGCGCCGACCACGGCGCGTACCCGCTCGGTCAGCGCCGCGACGTCGGCGCCCGGGCGGGCCGCCACCATGACGCGGCCGTAGCCCCGCTCGCCGGTGAGGGCCAGCGCGTCCGGCCCGACCAGGCCGACGAACGGACCGCCGACGTCGCGGGAGGTGCCGGCCACGTCGACGGTGCCGACCAGCGTGTACGGGCGGGCCGCCCCGCCGGTGGCACCGATCCGGACCGTCGCGCCGAGCCCGAAGCCCTGCTCGGTCGCCGTGGGCGCGTCGAGCACCACCTCACCGGCCCGGTCGGGCAACCGGCCGGCCACCACGTCGTACGAGCGCAGCGCGTCCTCGGTGGGGACGGCGACGAGCATGGTGAAGCCGAGCACCGGCCGACCGTCGGCGCCGACGATCCCGGCGGTGTTGGTCAGCTCACCGGCTGCGGCGGCCACCCCGTCGACCGCCCGCACCCGATCGACCAGGGTCGGGGGCAACACCTTCCGGCCGGTCGAGTAGACACCCAGGTCGGTGTGGCGGTCGAAGGTGCCGGCCCGCTCGTACGCGCCGGTCCGCATCCCGTCGACGAAGATCATCGTGCCGGCGACGAACGCGACGCCGAGCACGACGGCGAGCGCCGAGAGCAGCATGCGCAGCGCCTCGGCACGCAACGAGCGCAGGGTCAGGCGGATCATGCGGGGCTCCCGGTGCGGGTGGCGGATCGGACCCCTCCGACGCTATGGCCGGCACCGCTGGATCGATCTCCACCTGCGCGCTCGACCTGCCTGCGCCAGGGGTCGCGGTGCGCCCGCCGTCCGCCACGACCCAGGTCGTACGCGGTGTCATCCGCCGGGCGTGACCAGCCCACTCTCGTACGCCAGGACCACCGCCTGGACCCGGTCGCGCAGCTGGAGCTTGGCCAGGATCCGCCCGACGTGGGTCTTCACCGTCGCCTCGGCGACGTGCACCCGGGCGGCGATCTCCGCGTTGGACAGCCCCTGGGCGACCAGCAGCAGCACCTCCCGTTCGCGTTCGGTGAGCTGGGCGAGCCGAGGGTCGCCGCTCGGGGCGGCGCCGAGCTGCCCGGCGAACCGGTCCAGCAGACGCCGGGTGATCGACGGAGCCACCACCGAGTCGCCCTGGGCCACCACCCGGATGGCCGCCAGCAGCTCCTCCGGCGGAACGTTCTTGAGCAGGAATCCACTCGCCCCGGCCTGTAGGGCGGCGAACGCGTCCGCCTCGGTGTCGAAGGTGGTCAGCACCAGCACCCGGGGCCCGTCCGCGGGCCGCTCGGCGCAGAGTCGCCGGGTCGCCTCCACCCCGTCCATGGTGGGCATCCGGATGTCCATCACGACGACGTCGGCCTCGGTGCGGGCGAGCACCCGCAGGGCGTCCGCGCCGTCGATCGCCTCCCCGACGACCTCAAGGTCGGGCTGGGAGTCCAGCACCATCCGGAACCCGGCGCGGACCAGCGCCTGGTCGTCCACGATCACTACCCGGACCGTCATGCCGCGATCACCTCCGTTGCCGGCTCCGACGGTAGCGGCAGCCGAACCTCGACCTGCCAGCCCCCGGTCGGTCGGGGGCCGGCGGTGAGGCTGCCGTCGTACACCGTCACCCGCTCCCGCATGCCGAGCAGGCCGTGACCGCCGGGCGGCGCCGGGCTGACCAGCGGACGGCCGCGACCGTCGTCGACCACCCGGACCACGACGGCTTCGACGGTGTACGACAGGACGACCTCGACGCCGGCGCCGACCCCGGCGTGCTTGAGCGCGTTGGTCAGCGCCTCCTGCACCACCCGGTAGACGGTCAGCTCCAGGCCCGGCGGCAGGGTCGGTGGCGTACCGGTGGCGGTGCTGCGGACGTGCAGGCCGGCGTCGACGAACCGGGCCAGCAGGTCGGGCAGCTCCGCCAGGGCGAGACGCCGGTGCTCCGGGTCGGCCGCCACCGCCAGCCCGGCCGCGTCGGCCTCCCCGCCGGTCGGGCCGGCGTCGCGCAGGACCCCGACGAGCCGGCGCATCTCCTCGAGGGCCTGCCGGCCGGTGTCCGCCACCACCTTCACCGCGGTACGCGCCTGGGCGGGGTCGCTGTCGAGCATGAACCGGGCGCCGTCCGCCTGGACGATCATCACGGCCATGCTGTGTGCGACCACGTCGTGCAGCTCACGGGCGATCCGGGTGCGCTCCTCGGCGACCGCCGCCCGGGACTCGGCCTCCCGTTCGCGTTCCAGGGTCGCGGCCCGCTCCTCCAGGCTGAGCACGTAGAGCCGGCGGGTCCGCACGTTCAGCGCTACCAACCACACCGCTCCGGTGACCAGCGCGTACCACAGCGCGGTCACCCACCACTGGATGACGTTGGGGGTCTGTGCGGCGGCCAGCAGCACCCCGACGGCCGCGACCGCGCCGGCCAGCACGCCGTCGCGTAGCCGCCGCCCGTACTTCACCACGCTGTAGAGCGCGATCAGGACGGCCACGTCGTAGATGAGCGGACCCCACCGGGCGACCACCTGGATGAGGGCGAGCGCCGCGACGGCCACCGTCACCACGCCCGGGTGGGTGCGGCGGAACAGCAGCGCCACCGCCATGCCCACGCCGACCGCCGTGGCCGCCCAACCTCCCGGCTGGTTCACCGCCGCGGCCAGCGAGACGAGCACCACCAGGGCGGCGACGGCCACGTCGAAGGCGACGCCGCGCAGCGGGCGGCCGAGCACTGTGCGTCTCACGGTCACCCAGCGTACGTGCCGGGACGGGCGGCCCTCGCCCCCCGCGCGCCCGGGCCCCTCGCGCCCCGCGCGCCCGGGCTCAGGAGCCGAGGATCTCGCGCATGCGGTCGATCTCGACGGTCTGCTCGGTGGCGACGGCGTTGGCGAACTCGTTGAGCGTCAGGTCGGAGCCGACGGTGAGCAGGTTGGTGGCCATCTCGATGGCGCCCTGGTGGTGCTCGGTCATCATCTGGACGAAGAGCTTGTCGAAGTCATGGCCACGGGTCGCGGCGAGCTGCGCCATCGCCTCGGGTGACTGCATGCCGCGCATGGTGCCGTGGTCGTGCCCCTGGACCTCCGCGGGGAGGCCGCGGGTCTGCAACCAGCCGCGCATCATGCCCATCTCCGGGCCCTGGCTGGCCCGGATGCGCTCGGCGATGGCCCGCACGTCGGGGTCGGCGGCCCGGTCGGGGGCGAGCTCCGCCATCGCCAGGGCCTGCGCGTGGTGCGGGATCATCATCCGGACGAACCAGACGTCCAGCGAGTTGTGCGGGGCGGGGCCGACGTCGCGGACCTCGTGCGCCGGCCGGGTGGCCGCCGTCTCGCCCGGGCGGCCAGGCGCGATGACGGTCAGGTCGGTGGGGACCGGGCTGACCGTCGGCGACGCGGTTGCGGGGGCGGGCGCGGAGACCGGCTGCGCGGCCCGCGTGCCGGTGTCGCCGTCGAGGCGGATCATCATGAACGCCACCAGCGGCAACGCGACAGCGAGTGTGACGATCGCCAGGGTGCGTGCGCGCCGGTTGGTCATGGGCCACTCCCTGCAGTCGAGGTCACCGCGATGCTATCCATTGAAGAACCCACTTTCATGTGATCCAGCTCACATCGACGTTCTTCGTCGAGCGGTAACGTGTCAGCCATCGTCTCCCCCTTGCGAAGGGCCCCGCCGATGATCAGACTCCACAAGCCACGGTTACGACAACTGCGCATCGTGGCGCTCGCCACGACCGGCCTCCTCGTCGCCAGCGCTCTCGTCGCCCCGGCGAGCAACGCCCAGACGGTGCCGCAGGCGGCCCCAGCCCCCGCGCTCACCAACACGATCCCCGGCGTCGACGAGATCGTGAGCAGCCCCAACCTGCGCCAGATCGCCAACGTGCCCAAGGTCGCCCCACTGGACGCGACCAACAGCGACATCGCCTTCCAGGGCAAGTACGCGTTCGCCGGCAACTACAACGGCTTCGTCATCTACGACATCTCGCGGCCCAGCGCCCCGACGGTCAAGGCCCGGGTGCTCTGCCCGGGGTCGCAGAACGACATCTCCGTCCACGGTGACCTGCTCTTCCTCTCCACCGACTCGTCCCGCAGCGACGACTCCTGCAACAGCACCGCGCAGGGGGCGGACGTGAAGGGCTCGTGGGAGGGCATCAAGGTCTTCGACATCAAGGACAAGGCCAACCCGCGCTACATCAAGTCCGTCGAAACGGCCTGCGGCTCACACACCCACACCCTGGTGCCGGGCAAGAACAACAAGACGGTCTACCTGTACGTCTCGTCGTACAGCCCGCGGGCCGAGTTCCCGGACTGCCAGCCCCCGCACGACTCCATCTCCATCATCAAGGTGCCGCTGAAGAAGCCGACGGACGCCGCGGTGATCGCGGCCCCGAACCTCTTCCCGGACGGCGGTTTCCCGGGCAGTGAGACCGGCTCGGCGACCACCGGCTGCCACGACATCACCGTCTACCCGGCCAAGGACCTGGCCGCCGGCGCGTGCATGGGTGACGGCATCCTGCTCGACATCAAGAACCGGGAAGCGCCCCGGGTCATCAACCGGGTGCGGGACGAGGTCAACTTCGCGTTCTGGCACTCGGCCACCTTCAACAACGCCGGCACCAAGGTGATCTTCACCGACGAGCTGGGTGGCGGCGGCGCGGCGACCTGCAACGAGGCTGTCGGCCCGAACCGGGGCGCGGACGCCATCTACGACATCAGCGGCCGCGGCAACGCCCGGAAGATGACCTTCCGCAGCTACTACAAGATCCCCCGGGCGAACGCCGACACCGAGAACTGCGTGGCGCACAACGGCTCGCTGATCCCGGTGCTCGGTAAGGACATCATGGTCCAGGCGTGGTACCAGGGCGGCATCTCGGTCTGGGACTTCACCGACTCGGCCAACCCGAAGGAGATCGCCTTCTGGGAGCGCGGCCCGCTCTCGGCAGACCGGCCTGTCGGCGGTGGCACCTGGTCCGCGTACTACTACAACGGCCACATCTACTCCAACGACATGGTGAAGGGCCTGGACGTCCTGGAGCTGAACGACTGGCGCACCTGGACGGCCAAGCTGACCCGCTACCAGGAGCTCAACGTGCAGACCCAGCCCAGCTACCTGGGCTGGTAGGCACCGAGCCCGCAGCCGGGCCCGGCCCCCGATCTCCGGGGGCCGGGCCCGGCCCTGTTCGGGCGGAATTCGCCGGTCACGCTTACCTATCGGATGCGGTGGGGCCGATCGTCGGTTGTCTCCCGTCCCGGGCCGGTCTGTCGGGTTCCCCGCGCCGCAGCGCCGCGACTGGTCGACCGCGCTGCTCCGGTCGCCGGTCACGCGCTGGTGGGCCTGGTCACCCTGACAGTTCCAGCGCGGGCGGCAGACCCGCCACCGTGTCAACGTGGTCAGACGTGAAGCTTGCCGCCCTCGCACCGCCCGCCACACCCGAGCCGACCACCCGCTGGCGACCCCACCCGCTGGACCTGGTGGCGGTCGTCCTCGCCGTGGTCGGCGCGACCTGCGCGCTGAGCGGGCTGCTGCCCCGCGCGGAGACCACCGCCACGCTGCACCGGATCCTGCCGCTGCTGCTCTTCCTCGGCACCGTCATCGTGCTCGCCGAGCTGACCGCCGTGGCCGGTGTGTTCGACGTGCTGGCCAGCCGACTGGCCATCGCCTCCCGGGGGAGGTGGGCGGCGCTGTTCCTGCTCTGCGGCGGCCTGGCGACACTGACCACCCTCGTGCTCAACCTCGACACCACCGCCGTGCTGCTCACCCCGGTCCTGCTCGCGCTGGCGCGCACCCTGCGCGTGCCCGCCGGCCCGCTCGCGGTCACCACGGTCTGGCTGGCGAACACCGCCAGTCTGCTGTTGCCGGTGTCCAACCTGACCAACCTGCTGGCCGCCGACCGGGTCGGGCTGGCGCCCCTGACGTACGCGACCCGCATGGCGCTGCCTCAGCTGGTGGCGGTGGCGGTCACGATGGCGCTGCTCTGGTTCACCTGGTGGCGGCGGGACCAACCGACCGGGGGGCGCTTCGTCCCGCCGGCCGCGCACGTGCCGGCGGACCCGGTGCTGCACCGCACCGCCCTCGCCGGTTGTCTGCTCTTCATCGGCGGGATCCTCGCCGGCGTGGAGATCGGTCTCGCCTCCACCGTCGCGCTGGCGCTGGTGCTGGTCGGGTTCGTCGTCCGCTCCCCCGCCACGCTGCGTCCGGGGCTGGTGCCGGTGCGCCTCCTGCTCTTCGTCACCGGCCTGTTCCTGGTGGTGCAGACCCTCGGCCGGCACGGGCTGGACGACCTGGTGGGCACCCTGCTCGGGGCCGACGGTGGTGCGCTCGGCGCGCTGCGCGCCGGCGGCACCGGAGCGCTGCTCGCCAACGCGCTGAACAACCTGCCGGCCTACCTGGCCGGCGAGTCGGTGCTGCCGGGCGGCGACGCGACCCGGCTGCTGGCCCTGCTGATCGGCACCAACGTCGGCCCGCTGGCCGCACCCTGGGCGTCGCTGGCGACCCTGCTGTGGTTCGAGCGGTGCCGGGCGGCCCGGGTCACGGTGCCGGTGACCCGGTTCGTGCTGACCAGCACGCTGCTCGCGGTCACCGGCACGCTCGGCGCGGTCGGCGCGCTGCTGCTGGTGAGCTGAGCGCCCGGTCGGCGGGGCGATCCGGTGCGCGGCGGCCGGCTCAGTCGCGGTACACGGCGAGCTGAAGCTCGGTGACGCCCTTCTCCGGGGTGTCCGCGCAGTAGTCCAGGTAGACCTCCCGGGCGAAACCGTCGGTGCGGTAACCGTTCTCCTCGATCCACCGGGCGAGCGCCTGCATGCTCGGCTCGACGTCGGCCATCGCACCGTGGTGGATGATGGTCGCCGCGCTGTGCAGCGCCGGCAGGTCGCGCACCGTGACGTCGGGAGCCGCGGCCGGCTCGGCGTCGACGAGCACCCCGGCGTGCACGACGACGGCGTCGCCGCCCGCGTCGGCGGGCTCGTACCAGGCGACGGCGGGCCCGCTCGGGTTGACGCCGGCCGCCGACAACCGCCGGAACAGCTCGGGGTAGAGCGGTTGGATCACCGGTCCGATGTCCTCGCCCTGGTAACTGGCCGCGACGGCGGTCAGCTCCGCGACGCGGACCGGTGCGATCTCCTTGAGTACGACGTCCTGGGTGGTCATCCGACCCTCCGACTCGATCATTCGGAGCCTCGCCTCCACGGCCGCCAACCGGGCCGTGTCGGCGGCCAACTGCTCCGCCAGCTGGCTCCGGCGCAGCCGCAGCATGCCCCGCAGCTCGGCCACGTCGACGGCGTCGTCGACGATCGCGCGCACCTGTTCCAGGGTGAGGCCCAGCTCCTTGAGGGCGATCACCCGGTTGAGCCGACGCAGCTGGTCGGCCCGGTAGAAGCGGTAACCGCTGTGCGGGTCGACGCTGGCCGGGCGCAACAGGCCGATGCTGTCGTAGTGGCGCAGCATCCGCACCGACACCCGGCCGAATCTGGCGAAGTCTCCGATGGTGAACATGGCCCCCTCACACTCGTCCCTGACACCGTGTCAGAGTCAAGCGTGGCGTGCGGGGCGACCGTCAGGGGCGGGCCGGGCGCGGGCCGACCAGCCGGCGGACCATCGGCGCGGCGTTCCACTTGGCCGCGCCGACCAGGTCGCGGGCGTGCTCCAGGACCGTGTAGTCGGGTCGGCTGAGACCGTCGGCGATGGCCCGGTCCAGGTCGTTGCCGCAGCGGCTCAGCACGGTGTCGAAGTCCCGCCGGACCGGCTCCTGCAGGTCGTAGCCGAACGAGCGGTGCAGCCGGGCGAAGAGCGGCTTGTACAGCCGGACCCGCTCGTGCAACCCGGACGAGTACGACATCGGGTTCTTCGGACGGCGGAGGATGTAGTCGGGCAGCACGTCGCCGAACGCCCGCCGGACGATCCACTTCTCCTGGCCGTGGCGCAGCTTCAGATCCACCGGCAACCGCATCGCCAGCTCCACCACGCTGAGGTCGAGGAACGGCACCCGTGCCTCCACGCCGTGTCCCATGGCGGCCCGGTCGACCCGCTGCAACTCGGTGCGGCACAGGTTGCGGATGCGGTGCAGGAACAGCCTGCGGGCCGCCGCCGGGGCGACCTGGTGGTACATCGGGTACCCGCCGAACAGCTCGTCGGAGCCGTCACCGGTCAACACCACCTTGATGCCCAGGTCGCGCAGCCGCCGGAAGATCGGCACCGAGACGACCGCGTTGATGATGTCGCCGTACTCGGTCAGTTCGGAGATCCGGATGGCCTCGCGGACGTCGGCGAGCCGGATGTCGCGCGGGCGCAGCTCGACCACCACGTGCGGCACGTCGAGGTCGGCGGCGAGCCGCCGGGCGTACGCCACGTCGGGGCTGTCCGCCACGCCGACGGTCACCGCGACACAGTCCGGGTGGATGTCCCGCACCTGCCGCAGGGTCAACGAGCTGTCCAGGCCACCGGAGAGCACCACCCCGACGGTCAGGTCGGTCTCCACCCGCATCCGGATGGCGTCGCTCAGCGCAGCGCGGACCAGCAGCGCGGCCTCGTCCGGGTCGTCGATGATCGGCAGGCCGTCGCCGATGGTGAGCAGGTCGACGTACGGGCTCAGGCGCACGTGCCCGTCCGCCTCGGCCCAGCCGTGGTGCCCGGGCGGCACCTCGGCGATCGGGGCGCCGTGCCCGACGAGCGCCTTGACCTCGGAGGCGATGTGCAGGCAGCCGGGCCGACGGGACCAGTACAGCGGCTTGACGCCGAGCGGGTCGCGGGCCAGGTACGCCCGACCGGTGGCCCGTTCGACGACCGCGAAGGCGTACTCGCCGCGCAGCCGGGTCACCGCCGCCTCGCCCCACTGCTGGAACGCGGCGAGCAGCACCTCGGTGTCGCTTTCGGTGCGGAAGGCCTGCCCCAGGCGGGTCAGCTGCGCCCGTAACTCCCGGTAGTTGAAGATCTCGCCGTTGAAGCAGAGCAGCCATCGTTCGTCGGTCGAGGTCCACGGTTGCACCGCCCGGTCCCGGTCGACGACCCGCAGTCGACGGGTGCCGGCGAGCAGACCGTTCTCCGACCGGGTCTCGGTGACCTCACCGCGTGGGGCCAGGGCGGCGAGCATCCGCCGGAAGGTCGCCGGGTCGGCTTCGGGGCCAATGCTCAACGCGATGCCGCACACCGGCTCAGACCCCCATCTCGGCCTCGTACGCCCGGCGTAGCCGACGCCGGGCGGTGGGCGCGAGACACAGGTGCCAGGCCTGCCCCTCGTCGATCACGTTCAGCTCACCGGCCTCCTGTCGGCTCAGCAGCAGCTGCGCCAGGGTGTCCCGCGCGCCGAAACGCTCGAACCAGGCGAGCTCGACGTCGACCGAGTAGCCGAGGCAGTGCCCGCTGGGCAACATCGCCGCGTAGCCCAGGCGGCGCAACCGGTACTGGTGCTCGGCGCTGCGGACCAGGCTGGTCACCCAGAGCGGCGGGGTGGCCGGCGGCGCGACGGCGGCGAACTCCCGGGCGATGTCGTTGAGCAGCGCCACCACCTCGCGGCGGGCGCGGCGGAACAGCAGCCCCGCGGTGTGCGGGGTGGCGTCGGGTAGCAGTCGGCGCCGCAGCCCGCGCGCAGCCCGGCCCAGCATCGTGGCGGGCTGTTCCTGGTAGCGGAAGCGCAGCAGGTCACGGCGGCGCAGCCACTCCAGGTCGACCAGTTCGGCGCTGCCGTTGACCTGGTCGTCGGTGACGAAGGTCGGCGCGTCCTGCCACCACAGCACGTCGATGCGGGAGAGCAGGTAGATCCGGACCAGGGCGCTGAGGTCACCGGCCGAGGTGCGGTCGTTCGGCTGATAGCGGGCCATCTCCAGCAGCAGGGTCTCGCGCGCGCCGATCAGCCCCTGCGGGGTGCCATCGAGGACCGCGGCGAGCGCCGGCTCCCGCAGCCGCTCGTCGATGAGCACCTGCCGGGCCCGGGTGCTCGCCGCGTCCGCCAGGGCGCCGACCTCGACCAGCAGCTCGGCGACGGCGGCCCGGTAAGCGGCCAGGTCGGGCGCGGCGGCGGGAAGGCGGCGGGGGGCCGTGCCGGAGGGTCGACGGCGGGCCGGGGCGGTGGGCGACGGAGGCGAACCGGGCTGCTGTCCCGGACTACGGCTGGGCACTCGCATGACGGGGTCCCTTTCTCCGGTCACGGCACTGGGTGGTTCGCCCTGAAACACACCGTAATCATCAGCACCGGAACCGACCGAACATTCCTCCTATTCGCCCCCGAACGGACCACACACCACCCACCCGCCCTCGCCGGGGGCAACCCATGCTGCTGACCCCTTTGGAGCTGATGTCGCCAACGAATCACGACCGCCCCGACCCCCAACCGCCCCCTTCGCCCCCGGCATGCCCCACTCCCCCACACCCGCCCACCGACCGCCACCGTGACGTGATCAAGAGGTTTGCGTCATCCGAAGCCGTTCCGGTGACGCAAACCTCTTGATCAACAGGGTGGGCGGCGGGCAGGGCAGGGACGCAGGGCGGGGACGCAGGGTCGGGGGCGCGGGGCAGGGGCGGGCAGAGGGTGGTTGGGTCGGCAGCCGGCCTGTGATGTCGTCAACGATTCAGCTCCAAAGGCGCCGGAACGCAGCCTCACCCCACCGGCGCCGGTTGATCGGGCCACTGCCCGCGCGGGCCGGCGCAGCCGGCGGACACCGGCGGGCCGTTAGACGCCGCCGTCCGCCGTCGCTTGCCACCGGCCACCGGCCGCCACCGCCAGACGCCGGCCGCCGCCGTCAGTCGCCGTCAGTCGGCGGCGGGCGCCGTCAGTCGGCGGCGGGCGCCGTCAGTCGGCGGCGGGCGCCGTCAGTCGGCGGCGGGCGGCACCAGGGCTTGCACCTCGGCGTACGACGGCAGGCCCGACGAGGTGGTGGGCCTGCCGAGGCGGACGGCGTCGGCGGCGTCGAGCGCGGCGCCCAGTGCTGCCCGGAACAGCAGCGAGCCGGTGCTGACCCGGGCCACCCCGGCCCTGCCCAGCTCGGTCAGCCCCGGGCCGCCGGGCTGGTACAGCGCGTTCACGGGAGCGTCGACCCGCTCGGTGAGGACCCGCAGCGTCGCGTCGTCGACGGTGCCCGGCACGAAGATCCCGTCCGCGCCGGCCGCCCGGTAGGCGCGGGCTCGGGCGAGGGCCTGCGGCAGCGGGTCGGCCACCGCAAGCCACCACGTGTCGGTGCGGGCGTTGACGAACAGGTCCGGCACCGCCGCCTTCACCGCCGCGATTTTGTCGGCGACGCACTCGGGGTCGGCAAGCGTGCCGTCCGGGCGGCCGTCCTCCAGGTTGATCCCGACCACGCCGAGCCCGGCCAGGTCCGCCACGTACGCGGCGACCTCCGTCGGGTCGTCACTGAACCCGCCCTCCACGTCCACGCTGAGCAGCACCGGCAACCCGGCCAGGCGGCGGGCCAGGGCGAGGGTCTCTCCCGCGGTGGCCGCCGCGCCGTCGGGACGGCCGGTGGTCGCGGCGACCCCGAGGCTGGTGGTGCCGATGGCCGGGTGGCCTCGCGCGGCGAGCGCCGCCGCCGAGGCGTGGTCCCACGCGTTGGGCAGCAGCAGTGGGCGGCCGGCGCGGTGCAGGGCGTGGAACGCGGCACGACTGTCGATCATCGGACGCTCACCTCCAGATCTGTCGGCACCCGCACTGTCGGGTGCGGCTCGTGACGCACCGGGGTCGGACTACGCCGGCCGCGTTCCCGCAGCACGTCGAGCACCCCGCTGGCCAGCGCCAGGGCGTGCCGGTCGCCGGGGCAACCCCGCTCCCCCGTCCCGAACGTCAACAGTCCGGCACCGGAACGACCGGGCTGGAACCTCGCGGGGTCGGTGAACGCCCGCGGGTCGCGGTTGGCCGCGTCGAAACGCAGCAGCACCGGAGTGCCCGCCGGCAGATCCTGCCCGCCCAGCCGTACCGCGTCGACGGTGACCCGTCGGGTGGCGCGCACCGGCGGGTCGAGGCGCAGCACCTCGGCCAGCAGGTCGGCGGTCAGTGCTGTGGCGGGCGTTTCCGGGGCGGCCGGGGGCAACAGGTGATGGGCGGCGGCGCCGATCAGGCCGGCGGTGGCGTCGCACGCCTGGACCAGCAGGCCGATCAGGTTCGCCCGTACCACCGGGGGTCCCGCTGGCGCGAGCGCCAGCAGCGCCGCCACCGCCCGGTCGGCCCGCGCGGTCGACGCCGGGTCCACCCCCGGGTGGTACGCGGCCGCGACGACCGCGACCGCCGTCCCGGCGGCTGCCGGATCCGCGAAACCGAGGCGAGCGGCCAACGCCCGCAGCGGCACCGGCCGGGCCAGTTCCCGGATCACGTCGACCCGGTCGCCGGCCCGGTCGAGAACGGCCACGGTCAGCCGGGCCGCATCGTGTCGCAGCTCGTCCGGGTCCAGCGGGACCAGCGCCGCCACCGCGACGGCCCGACGGTCGGCGTGCTGTCGCGGCGCGCTGAACCGGCTGACCGTGGCGCGCAGCCAGGCGAGGGTGCCGAACGGGCCGGTGTCGACGGGCGGCACCCGCAACGCCGGGTCGGTGAGTGCGGCCCGCACGTCGGCGTGCCGGGTCACCCACCAGCCGCGCTCCGGTGCGAACGAGGGTGGCCCACACGCCGGGGTTCCCGGGGCGGGCGCGATGACGGGCCAGGTGTCTGTCACCGCCCGACCGTAGGGCGCGAACCTTTCGCCCCGCACCGAACGATCCCGCCCCCGTCAGGCGCGCACAATCGTCAGGCGCGGCCGCTCCTGGGCGGCGGGGCTACCGGCGGGTCGAGGGTGTGGTCGGGGACCGCCAGAGCCGCGGCCAGGCCAGGGCGGCCGGTGGGCGTGAGGCGGACGGCGCGGCCTGCGCCCCGGCTGATCCAACCCAGGTCGGTGAAGCGGCGGCAGAGCGCCGCGCCGAGCGCGCCGGCCAGGTGCGGGCGGCGTTCGGTCCAGTCCAGGCAGTCGCGGACCACCGGGCGGCGGGCGGCGCGCAGCACGTCCACGGGTACGCCCAACCCGCTCACCCAGGCCCAGCCGTCGGGCGTCAGCGCCAGCCCGCTGGACCGGTCGAGCCGGCCCGCGCTGAGCAGCGCGTCGTACATCAACACGCCCAGCCGCCCGGCGAGGTGGTCGTAACAGGTCCGGGCGTACGCCAGGGAGGCGCTGGCGGTCGCCGCGCGCAGCGACCCGGTCGGTGTGGGGGTGGCCGGGGCGTGGCCGGCCAGGTCCTCGATCAGCTGGGCCACCGCCGGCCCGGCCAGTCGCAGGTAGCGGTGCCGACCCTGTCGTTCCTCGACGAGCAGCCCACCGCGGACCAGTCGGGTGAGGTGGTCGCTGGCCGTCGACGGGGCGACGCCGGCGCGCCGGGCCAGCTCACCGGCGGTCCACGCCCGCCCGTCGAGCAGTGCCAGGCACATCCCGGCGCGGGTGCCGTCGGCCAGCAGGGCGGCCAGTTCGGCCATCCCCCGGCCGTCGGTGCCAACGCTCATCGCCTCAGTCTAGAAAGGCAGCCGACGCGCCGGTGACCAGCGACCCGGGGGCCTCCGTCAGGTTGACGGAGGCCCCCGGTCCTGGTGGTGCCGAGGATCAGTCCTTCGGCGTCGGGATGAGGTGCGCGCCGAAGCTGACCTGGGACGGGCTCACCTTCGCTGCCGCCATCCCACCGGGGGCGGCGAACCGCCGGTCCAGCGCGATGGTGGTGTTGTTCCGGTTGCGGTACACCACCACGAAGCCAGTTCCGCCGGAGTTCTGGATCGGCGCGATGCTGGGATCGGTGGCGGCGGTGGCGGCGGTCGGGTCGCTCGGGTTCTCGTACAGGCGCAGCCACTCACCCCAGGTGCCGGAGCCCTGCTCGGTCTCGTACACCCGGTACATCTCGTTGTCGGGCCCGCGGGCGACAACAGCGATCCGGCCCAAGGCCGGGTCGAGGATCGCGGCCGGGGACCCGGCCGCGGTGAACGTGCCCACCGTCTGCCAGGTGCTCGGCCAGGCGCCGCCCAGTTCCTGCTTCTTCGTGATCAGCGAACCGTCGGCCGCACGGGCCACCACGCCGGTGCGGTAGCCCTGGTTGAGGAAGGCGGCCGGCACCCCGGTCACGTTCCCGCCCAGGTCCACCCAAGCGCTGAGGGTGCCGTCGGTGGAGTAGACAGCGGTCTTGATGGTGCCGGTCATGGTGGTGGAGACCAGCCGGACACCGGTGTCGACATTCACCACTGTCACGCCGCCGGTGAGGTCGACGTCGCCGAGGCTCTTCCACGACGCACCCGTCCCGCTCTGGCGGTAGTGCCACAGGCGACCGTCGACGTCCACCGCGAAGATCACGCTGGTGCCGTCGGCGAGGGTGACAGTGGCGGGCCGGCCGACCATGGTGCCGCCGAGGTTCCCGGTCGTCGCCCAGGTCGCCGCGTTCGCCGCCGTCTGGGCACCGGTCCACACGGTGCCGGTGGTGTGCAGGGCGCTGATCTGCACCTGCTTGTTGCCACTCTGCACGTTCAACGCGGGCTGCCCGGTGAACGCCTCCGCACCGAACTGGGGGATGTGCTGGACGCTGGTGAAGTCGTCCGGGTTCTGCTGGTGCACGACCCGCACCTGACCGGTGTTGTCGGTGTGCGCGTAGACGATGACCCCGAGCGCGCTGCCGTCGCTCGGCTGCCCCTGCAAAGCCGTCGAGCGGGAGAAGGACTCGGTGGGCAGGAACGGAAGCGGGTCGGCGAACCAGCCCTGCAGGTCGACCACGAGGTGCACGGTCCCACTGCTGGCGTTCTTGATCCGTACCTTCCCCTCGGTGCCCAGTTTGGTCACCACGATGCTGGACCGGGCGACGTGCGCGGCGGGGAAATTCGTCGTCGAGACGGTGTTCGCGGTGCTGCCCAGCGGCGTGACGGTGAAGAACCCGTCGACAGTCGGGGCGACCGCATGGACATTGAGGACGGCGGCGGCGATGCCACGGGTCGGCAGGCCGTTGGTGCCGGCGACCGCGACATCGACGGTGCCGTTGGCGGGCACCGGCTGGGCGCCGCTGGGGAAACGGCTGTCGTACAGGGTGACCGCCGGAACCGTGCGCAGGCCGGCGCCGGTGGTGGAGCTGCCGGTCCAGTAGCCCTGGACGGTGATGGCAACATGCACGGCCGAACCGCGGTTCTCCAGCGTCACGGAGCCGGCACCGGGGTTCAGTTTGACGACCATCCCCATCGAGGTGGCGCCCTTGGCGTAGTCGATGCCGGTCTCCGCGGCCGTGCTCGACCCGACGGTCATCCAGCCGTTGCCGGTCGCACCGATCACCACGACGTCCAGCATGACCGCCGTAGCGGAACTGGGCACCAGCCCACCGCCGTAGATGTTGGCGGTACGCGTCCCACGGGTGGGCATCGTGCCGGCGGTGATCCCCTGCCCGGTTCGGGTGTCGACCACCCGGGTGTGGTCCACCGGCACGAAGCCGGATCCGACGCTGCCGGTGGCGGTCGTGAAGTAACCCACCACATCCACTCTGATGTGGACGTTGCCGCCCGCGTTGCGCACCGCGAGCTTGCCGTTCGTACCAGGCTTGACCACCGCCGAGTTGGTCATGACCTCGCCGATCGAGGCGTTCATGGCCGACGCCTTCGGTTCCGTCAGGTCCGGGTAGATGGTCAGGAACGTGTTGGCGGTCGGGTAGATCGCCGTCACGTCGACCATCAACGCGCCGACCCCGCTGGTCGGGATACCGGCGATGCCGACGGCGTTGAACGTGGTGACCGACTTGGCGCCCCGCACACCGGTCGTGCCGCCGGTGCCGTCCCGGGTGTCCAGAAGGGGCACGCTGTCGATCGGTACGAAGTCACCACCCCTACCGGCGGCGTCGGCGCTGACGCCCGTTGGCGCACCAGCGATCAGTCCGACGAACAATGTCGCACTCAGTAACGCCGCAACTATCTTCTTGGGAAGCAGCCATACTCGGATTTGCTGGACCAAAACTCTCATCCCCACCCATACTCTAATCCCAGATCGCAATTCGGCCGGTGTTCGACTACGCCTTCAACCGTGATCAGCGGCAACGGATCTAAAGAAGTCACGTTTACCTAAACAGAATTGGTCTCGGCTCCAACAAGAAATCGGGTCCGTCGATAATAGCATTCAGTCAACGCCTTCGAACGCCAGAAACAAGCTGTTACGAATCACCGCCTCTCGAATGCACAATATTCGACAGTTTTCCCATCAGGGAGCCTAATCTCTCCGCCATATCAGCTGGCATTGTCTCGAACTTCGCACCAGCAGCGACGTGTTCACCGAGCGCATAAAGTGCGTCCCAAAGCCACTCGGCCGTCTCTAGATCAAGTCGAACGACCACGACCCCGTCGTCCAATTCGACAGATGTACCGAACCGATCTTCTTCCATCACTTATCCTTGGGTGTTTCGTGTGACGATAATCTTTATCTTCGCATAAACATCTTCGTGCCTCACGCCCGGCAGCCCGACGGGCCACCGAGCCTCACCGGGGGGTGAGTTACGCGGAGACAGTGGCTGGACCGGCGTGTAGAACTCGACCCCCCGCTTACCGTCCGGCAAGGCCCCCCGATAAGCCTGAACCATCGGCCGATCCTGGAACGAAATTCGCGCGACCCTGCCCCAAAGTTCACCACTATCCACCATCTGAGCAGCCACCTCGTCCCCCTGCGTAGGAGACCACAGTCGATGGAATGGCCCATAGAGACGATCACCCGCTGCGCTCTCAATGAAGTCTTCGCCGCAGTTGTGAACAAGGATTGAAGCATCCGCAGCTACCACATAGTACGTGTGGATGACATCGACCGTGAGGTTGTATACCTGACGCTGGTCGGTCCACTTGCGAGTGGCAACCACAGACGCTGGCCGGTGGTCAGCTGTCTCGAAGACATAACCGCTCGCAAGGTCCTTCGCCTCGACCCATCGGTTCTGAACAGCGACCCAGAACGGGTGGCTGGCCGTGGCGGTTAGCTTCTCCGTCCGGTCACCCTTCTTGCCGTCTGTGTCGACAGTGACCTCGACGAGGTCCTTGGTACCCGCTCCGAGAATGAGTGCCGTAACCGCGCGCTCCTCGGTACGTCCGGTCGTGGGATCGGTGGCGAGCACCTTCTCGCCGACCCGCACCTGGTCGATGCGCTTGGAGTTGCCGTCCGCCATCAGCACCCGCGTTTCGCCGGTGAAGCTGTTGCTGGCGCACTTACCGAGCAGACCTCGACCAATGCTGCGGGCCTCGCCCACGCCCGCGTTGAGCGCCTTGCTGCCGGCCGACCGGAGCCCACCGCTCAGCCCACGGATACCCGCGCCCAGCGCCTGGCCACCGATGGAGCCGAGCGCACCACCGAGAGCGCCGGTGAGACCGCCCATGGCGGTGGCGCCGGCAAGATCTGACCCGCGCTTACCGTCCATGTAGCCGGTGACCGCCGAGCCGACCGCCCCGGCGAGTGCCCCGCAGGCCACCGCCCCGACACCGGTCCAGCCGATCGCCGCGCCGCAGCCCAGACCGACGACGGCACCGACGGCGAAGCCGGCGATCTCGGCGGCGTGCTCGTCGACGAACTGGGTCGCCTTGTCCCAGATCTTCTCGGCGCCCTCGACGAGCGGCGTCAACCTCTGTGCGGCTTCCAGCCAGAGGTTCTGGCTGTATTTTTGCGGGTCCTTGATGGCCATTGTGGTGACCGCGACGACGCTCGCCGCCACCTTGAAACCGGTGGACACCACCTTGCCGAGCGCGATGATGGGCTTTGTCAGGGCCTGGATCACCGGCAACTTGGTGAACTTGACCGCGTTCTTGATGGCCGACTTCGCGGCGGCTGTCACCGCGACCTTGGCTTGGTAGATGCGTTGCGCAACGAGTTGCTTCTGCTGTTTTGCCCAGTCGGCAGCGCGGGCGAGCTGCTTGGCTCCAGACTGGATCTGCTTGCCGACGTAGCGGACGGCGTTCATCGTCTTTTCGCCGAGCCACTTCGCGGTGCTGGAGATGACCCGGCCGACTGCCTTGAGGCCGGACACGGCCAGGTTGACGGTGTAAGAGACGAGGCTCCTGGCGCCGTTGTAGATGGAGGCGCCGACGTTGTACGCCGTCTTGACCACATTGGAGGTGACGTTCGCTACCGCGCTCGCGGCACGCTTCACCCAGCGCGGCCAGTGCCCGTCCGGGTCGTCGAAGTCCAGCGGGGCGCCAGCCCCGTAGGTGTAGCGGTTGGCCAGGATCGAGTCGCCGGTGGTGTAGTTGACGCTGTCCCGCGAGGTGAACGTTCCGGTGCCGGGCTGGTACCAGCGGGCGCCCATGTCGACCTGCCCGGTGTCGGGGTCGGTCCAGTCCCCCTGGAAGCCCAACCGGCCGGTGCTGCCGACACTGGTCACCTTCTTGCCGAACGGGTCGTACGCGGTGGAGTCGTTCAGCGTTGACAGTTGGGTGTCGGCCGGGTTGATCGCCGCCACCACGTCACCGTGGGCGTCGGTCAGCGACAGGCGCTTGTCGGCGCCCTGGGCGGTGGCGAGCAGCTCGTCGTTCGGCCCGCGACCGTAGTACTCGACGCCGTCGTGAACCACCTCGTCGCCCAGGCCGGCGTAGATGAAGGAGTTGCCGGTACGGGACGTCAGCCGGTCCAGCCCGTCGTAGCTGTAGGTCTGGCCCTGCGCCGCGGTGAGGCGGTCGAAGGCGTCGAACGAGTACTGCTCGGCCAGACCGGAACTGGTCCGGGTCCGCAGGGTGCCCCTCGGGGTGTACGCGTAGGTGTAGTCGCCGTCGGAGAGCAGCCGGTTGCGTTCGTCGAAGGTGGCGGTCTTGGACCCGGCCCGAATCCGGTTGCCGCTGGCGTCCCAGGCGTACGTGACGGTCCCGGCCGGACTGGTCCAGGAGATCAGCCGGCCGGCCTTGTCGTAGTCGTAGGTGTTGTTGCCGGCGCCGGCGGTGCCGGTGGTGTTCTTGCTGGTGAGGTGGCCGTTCAGGTCGAAACCGTAGGTGACCGAGGCCACCGTCTGACCACCCCCGTTGCGCAGCACGTCGCTTTCGATCCGGCCGTAGTCGTCGTACCCGAAGGTGCGGACGCGGCCGGCGCCGTAGTCGACGGTCTTGACGTCACCGGCGGCGTCGTAGTCCAGCTTCTGCTGCTGGCCGGTGATCCCGTCGGTGAGGGTGTCGAGGCGACCCTTGAGGTAGCCGAAGGTGGCGGTGCCGGTCAGATCGGTGCGGGTGGTCAGCTGGCCGTCGTCGTTGTAGTCGAAGCTCGCCGTGCCGGACGTGCCGGCGGTGGACAGCAGCCCACCCCTGTCGTTCCAGTCGTACGTGTTGCTGCCACCGGGGGCGTTGACGCTGGTCAACCGGCCGCCCTGGTCGTAGTCCAGGGTCCGGGTCGCGGTCGGGGTGTCACCCCCGGAACCGGTCTCCACTGTCAGTCGACCGGACGCGTCGTAGGTCCGCGTGCGGCTCACCCCACCCGGGGCGCTGAGCCGCACGGCGTTGCCGTCGGCGTCGTACGCGACGGTCCAGGTCCGGTCCGCGGCGTTCGGGTGACTCGCCGTGGACGGCTCGATCGCCGACTCCGGCAGGCCCAACGTGTTGTAGGTGTAGATGGTGGAGTTGTTGCGGCCGTCGGTGTAGCGGGTCCGGTTGCCGGCGGCGTCGTACCCGAAGGTGGTGGTGATCGGGTCCGCGTCGGTCGGCTCGACCTGCGTGACGAGCTGGTCCGCGGCGTCGTACTCGTAGGTGGTGACGGTGTTGTAGGGGTCCTTCGACGAGGTCATGTTTCCGGCCTCGTCGTAGCCGTAGCTCTGGGTGCGCAGGACCGTGCCGTCGGCCTTGAGGTTCATGGTGCTGGTCTGGTTGCCGAACTGGTCGTACCCGGTCCGGGTGGTGCGACCGAGGCCGTCGGAGACGCGGACCTGGCGGCCGGCGAAGTCGTACCCGAAGATCGTGGCCTCGCCGGTCGGGGCGGTGCTGCGGGTGATCTCACCGGCTGCGTTGAAGGTGTTGACAGTGGTCGCCCCGGTCGGGGACGACGACGAGGTCAGGTTGCCCGCGTCGTCGTAGGCGAGCTTGCTGACCAGGTTGCGGGTGGTCGGCCGCCGCTCCACGACGGTCTGGGTCACCTGCCGGTCGAGATCGTCGTAGGTCGACTCGACCCGCGCGCCGGTCGGGCCGGTGACCGAGAGGACCTCACCGGTGCGGGTGTAGGTGTAACGGGTGAGCGCCCGGTCGTCGTTGGTCTTCGCCGGCTCGTCCCGGACGGTCAGCCGGTTGAGCTGGTCGTAGGTGTAGCTGGTGGTGCCTGCCGGGTCGGTCTCCTCCAGCACGTTGCCCACGGCGTCGTAGCGGCGCTTGTGTTCCGGGGTGACCGTCTGGGAGACCCCGGGAGCCTGGTACGTCGGGGCGAGGCTGCGCACCACCCGGCCGAGCTTGTCGTACTCGGAGGTGGAGACCCGTCCCAGCGGGTCCTTGACCGCGACCTGCTCGCCGAAGGTGTTGTAGCCGACCGAGCTGGTCGGGCTGGTGGGGACGGCCGGGTTCCCGTCGCTCTCGGCCAGGACGGTCGGGCCGCTCTGCCCGATCGGGCGGCCGAGTTCGTCGTAGCGGAAGGTGCTGGTGAACTTTGCCTTGTCGGCGCCGGAGACGTTGCCGCGCGGGTCGGTCACCGAAATGCGCAGACCACGCTTGTCGTACGTGTAGCTGGTCACCCGGGTCTCGCTGCCGGCGGTGACCTTCTCGGTGAGCACGTTGCCGGAGTCGTCGTAGGTGTAGTCGACGACCTCGGAGGTGGCCGGCACCAACCAGCTCAGGTTCGACGGGTTACCGGTGCGGACGACCTGCTTGACGTTGCCGTTGAAGTCGTAGGTGAAGGATTCGGTGCGGCGCAGCCCGCTGGGGTCCTGGACGGTCTTCGCCACCTTGCCGGCCCTGTCCGGCGTGTGGTCGGTGATCTGGGTGCCGTTGGCGCCGACCTTGCGGGTCACGTTGCCGGCCCCGTCGTAGGTGTTCTCCTCCACGACGTAGTCCCGCTTGGAGCCGTCCGGGTTACGGAAGTCCTTGAGAGTGATCTTCTCCAGCAGGTCGTCGCGGTAGTACTTGTACTCCAGTCGCCGGCCCATGGCGTCGGTGTCGCTGGCCAACCGCCCGGCGAAGTCGTACGAGTAGGAGTGCAGGACGAGGTAGTCGCCGGTGCCGGTGCCGGGGGTACCGGCCGGGTCGCTGCGCCAGTCCCGCAGCCGGACCTCGGCCACCTTGTTCTGGGCGGTGTACGCCCAGTCGTAGCGGTTGCCGTTGGCGTCGGTCATTGTCGTCTTGTTGCCGAACCGGTCGTAGCCGAAGCTGGTCTCGTTGCCCTCCGGGTCGACGACCCGGACCGGCCGGCCCTCGTCGTCGTACTCGGTGCTGGTGACCCGCTCGGGGTCACCTCCGAGCAGGTCGGAGACGGTGACCTTGGTGGGGTTGCCGTCGGCGTCGTACTCGTTGACGGTTCGGCTCTGGTGCTGTTTGCCGGTGACCGTGTCGGTGGTGACCGGCCCGGTGACGGTGGCGACCCGTGAGTGTCCGTCGTAGGTGAAGGTGGTGGTGACGCCCGCGGGATAGGTGTCGGAGATGACCTTCTCGGTGATCCGTCGGCCGAGCGCGTCGTAGGTGTACTCGGTCACCAGCCCGGAGGGCTCGGTCACCTTGTGCAGGTCACCGTTGGCGTAGTACGCGTAGGCGGTGGGCTTGGTCTGGGCGTTGGTGATGCTCCTGGCCAGCATCCCGGGCGGGATGATGCCGTTGACGCCGACCTCGCCGCCGCTGGTGTAGGCGTGGGTGACCAGGCTGCCGTCCGGGTTGGTCTGGGTGAGCAGCTGTCCGCTGGGGTGGTACGTGAAGGAGGTCAGGAAGTTGGTGTCGGTCGGCCCGGTGGAGCGGCCGTCGCGCTGAGCCACCACCAGGTCGATCCGAGGGTCGAACTGGTCGGTGATGGTGGTCGAGTAGGTGTAGTAGTTCGTGAAGCACTGCGTGGGCGTACGGCAGCTCTTGCGGGTGGCGAGACGGCCCCTGCTGTCGTAGGTCATCTCGACCGTGTCGCCGTTCTCGTTGGTGACCATGCTCTGCTGGCCGTCCTCGTTGTAGGAGAACGAGCGGATGGCCATGCCGTCCAACGGGTGCCGCACGAAGATCGGCCCACCGGCGTCGCCGGGGATCACCGTGCAGAAGGCGGGGTCGTTCGGGTCGGGCTGGGTGCAGACCTCGGTGGGCGGCGGGCTCGGCGTCGGGCTGGTCTGCCCGGGCCGGTCCTCCTCCCGCGTCTCCAGTCCCAGCGGGGTGCCGGAGCGCAGCAGACGACCGGCGAGCGCGTCGTACTCGTACAGGTAGGGGCGGTTGGCCGGATCGAGGACCTGGACGCTGCGCCGCAGGTCGGTGTCGCCGCCGTAGACAGTGGGCTGGCCCACCTTCCAGGTACCGCCGTTGTCGTCGGTGTACTCCTTGACCCGGTCGGTGGCCGTGTCGTACTCGACCTCGGTGGCGACCCGGCCACTGGGCAGGGTGACCCGGGTCAGCTGCTGGGCGGCCGGCTTGGCGTACTGGAAGTGCGCCTTGGCGGTGTCCGGTCCGATCGGGTGGGAGTAGACGGCGACCTCGTCGATGGTGCCGGCGAAGTAACGCTGGGCGGTGCCGCCCCAGCCGGGCCACGAACCGGGCGTCGTCGCCGAGGCGAGGCCGACCTGGTTGAAGGTCAACAGCGAGTGCTCGATCGGCTGCCCGGTCTGCGCGGCCGGGGTGGGAACCTTGACCCCGTCGAGGTACATGGTCTGGGTGTTGGCCATCGCGGAGAGCACCACGTGGTGCCACTGGTTGTCGTTGACGACCTTGGTCGAGGTGAACGGCGCGATCGTGCCGTTGGCGAACTGGCCGCGCAGGAGACCGTCGCTGCCGGTGTAGAGCAGCGGGACGCCGCTGGTGGCGGCGGTGCCGACGGCCTTGTCCTGGTAGCCGATGAGCGGCCCGCCGGTCTGGGTCAGGCCGATCTTGAACCACAGCTCGACGGAGACGTCGCGGCTCTTCTTGATCAGGCCCTTGGGCAGCTCCAGGTATGCGGAGGTGCCGTTGAAGCCGGCGGCGGTGCCGGTGGTGCCCTCCAGCACGCCGGGCTGGCCCAGCGTGACGTTGTTGCGGTACGTGCCGGCGTCCTTGCCCAGGTTGATCGCCACGTCGCTGGCCGCGCCGGTGCCCTCGGCCTCACCGAGGTGGTAGTACGAGTCGGGTTTGGCGTCGAGAACGGCGGTGCGGTAGTGCGACCCGGGCGCGTAGGTGTAGTTGGTGCAGGCGGATTCCGGGCCGCAGACCTTGGTCAGCAGGTCACCCGTGTAGGTGTAGTTCCAGGTCAGCGCCGCGCCGTTGACCGCGTCGGTGCTGACCGTGGCGATGCGGTTGCCGTTCCAGGTGAAGCGCAGCGACCGGCCGGCGGTGTTGCTCTGGCTGTTGGCGACCTGCGCCTTGGCGAGCTTGCCGGTCATCGGGTCGGGGATCAGATTCACCGAACGTCCGGAGATGTCGGTGATCTTCTGGAGCTTGTTGAGCAGGGAGAACTGGTAGATGCTGCCGGAGCGGTCGACCAGCTTCCAGTTGCTGCTGTCGACGGTGAGCTTCGCGACCCGGCCCGGCGGCGGGGCGTACGTGCCGTCGGGGTTCTTGCCGAACCGCACCTCCTGGCCGTCCGGGTAGCGGACCACCACGTTGCCGGTGCCGTCGTTGTCGGGGACCAGCGTCATGTCGTACCGGCTGGACCACCCTGCGCCGAAGACACCTGTCGTGCGGGGGTCGAGGCTGTTGTAGGTGCGGACCAGGTTCAGCTCCGGCCCGACCGTCACCACGGTGGCGTCCACCGCCGAGGTGACGAAGTTTCCGGTCTGCGCGTCGAACTCGCGACCCTGCTCGGCGTTGGGTGAGGTGGCGATCCGGGACAGCAGGTCCGGTTGCGGCACCGAGCTGAACATCGTCGAGTACGGGGAGGTGACCTCGCTGGCGCTGTCCTTGACGTACGACCGCCACAGGTAGCTCTTGCCCCAGACCATCCGGCCGGCAGGCACCACCCAGGACTGCTTCGCCTGGTAGCCGGAGTTGGTGCAGTTGGTGGCCGCGCCGGCGTCGGTGCGGTCGCAGATCTCGAACTTGAACGACAGGGTGGCGCCGGGTGCGGCGTCGGTGTCCACGGCCCGGGCCCAGAGCAACGGGGTGAGCGTGGGCGCCTGGTACCCGTTCTCCGGGTACAGCTCCTGCACCACCGGCGGCACGTCGAACACCTGGAGCACGATCCGACCGGGTGGCACCTGGTGGTCGGTGAAGACCGCTCCGCCGGTACGCACCATGGTGAAGTCGAGGAAGTAGGAGCCGGGCTCCAACCGCTTGACTGTCGCGTCGAGGGTGACCTTCGCGCCACGAGCCAGGGTGGTGGGCAGGTTGGCGGCCCGCTGCTGAGTCACCGCGGCGCCGGTCTGCGCGTTGTAGACCCGGTAGGCGAGGTAGTAGTTGGCCGGCGTCCACGCCTCGGCGCCGAGGTTGGTGACTGTCACCTTCACCTTGCCGTCCTGGTTTCGCAGGACGGGCGGCTCCGGGGTGGGCTTCGGGATCGCGTACCCGGCGTTGTACGGGCTGTGCGTGACGTAGAGCGCCGGCGGGTTGGCAGTGCCGGTGCCGGCGAACTTCTTCCACGCCGACGTGTCGGTGGTGGACGCCCGCAGCGAGAGACCGTTGTTGGCCTGCTGGCCGTTGGCCCACCGCTGCACCAGGTTACGGCCACCGGCGCCGAGGTCGAACATCTCCCCGGCCGCCGGACAGGCGGACCTGGACTGGCCGAGAGCGACGTACCCGTGGGCGAACGAGCGGCTGACCAGCGCGCCACCCACCGACGGACCCGGGTACGAGTAGCCGGTGCCGGCCGACCACGACCCGGTGACCGGGTGGACGGTGACCGCGCGTGCCTTGCAGGAGGCCGCGTCGAAGTTGACAGCGGAGAGCGCGGCGCCGTGGATGGTGTGGTTCTGCAGCCGGCTCACGAGGTTGCCGAACTTGAGGTAGGCCGCGGCGTTGAAATCGCCGCCGCAGTTGCCCCCGGGGCACGCCGTGGAGGGGAAGCGCCCGACGAGCAACTCGTTGGTGCCGGAGGTGGAGCTACCCCCGTGCACGGACATGCTGCTGTCGGAGTTGAGCGCGTCCACCGGCGGGCCGACAGTCGGGTCGACCTCGACCGGGTACCGCCGGGCGGGGTCAGCCAGCCAGGCCCGGTCGGGGGTTACCTTCAGCGCGGTGTGCCCACCCGTGGTGATCAGCTCGTAGGCGACCTTGGTCGAGGTGGCGGGACCAGCCGTGCCCGAGCCGGCGTCCACCATGTAACCCGGCGGGATGACCCCGCGCTGGTGCCCGGCCCGGTCGGTCAGGACGATCTGGCCGTCGACCAGTTTCGCGGTGAGGTTGCGCAGGTTCAGCGGGAACACGTACGAGGTGGGCGCCTTGGCCGAGTGCAGGACCAGGGTTTCCTTCACGCCACCGGCTCGCGGCTCCAGGCGCAGGTCGACCTCGGGGCGTACGCCGGGGTAGGTGACGGCGGTGCCGTTCATCCGTCCCGGTGCGTTGGTCGCCTCGGCCAGGCCGAAGCCGAACTCGGTGTCACCGTCGAAGCTCAGCCGGGCCAGTTGACTCGCCGCGCCGTTCCCGGCGAGGTGCAGTCCGACCGAGTCGGCAGTGGTCTGCCACCCGTCGGCGGCGGGCACCAGAGTGTGGTCGATGGCCGCCCAGCTGCCGTCGGGCTTGCGGTAGTTGATCGGGGCGGAGGAGAACTCGGTCGTCTGGGTGCCGTCGGCGTTGTCGAAGACGCGTTGGTCGACAGCGCGCTCGGCCGGTCGTTCCCGGCTGGTTCGCTTGTCGAAGCCGCGGGTGTCGTCGACGGGTGCGGTGGCCACCGACGCCTTGTTACGCCCGGGGGCCGGCTTGTCGGCGAGTTTGTGCGGCGGGTACTGCCCGCGCAGCGACTTCGGAAGGTCGCGGTTGGGTCGTCCGGACGTCACGTGCGCCTTGCCCGCCGCCGAACCCCAGGCCTGGCTTGGCTTCGCGCCGCCACCCCGACCGGTGGAGGCGACACCGTCACGGTCCCGGCTACCGCCCGCCGGCAACGCGGTCACCCCGCTGCCACCCAGGTTGAGGATCAGCACACCGGCGAGGGCCGCGGCCAGGAGGGATCGAGTGGTGCCGGAGCCGAACACCGAGCGGTGCCGGAGGAGCCGACCACGCAGATCGGTCAGCCGACCGCGCGGGTCGGGCAGATGCCGAGTGCTGAAGGACATGGTTGGTCACCCCTGGATCGAGGACGGGCGGAGCGGCAGAGACAGGCACGCACGGACCGCGAGACCGGCGAAGGCCCCACACAGTCGGACGGGTGATCGCCGTACCTCTCTACGGGCACGGCGGCGCGCATCGACCCATCGGTCGACGAGAATTTCAGGAGATAGGAAGAGGCAATCCGGGCGGACCGAATTCACGCCGGAGCGGATCGCCCAACACAATCAATAACGACTCGGCACGGCACAATGCCGCCAGGTCAACGGTCACAGCTTCACACCCCCGTGTGCTGTTACTCATCGATATGCCGCTGTAGGTTGCAGCACCGCCCATCGGCTGTCAAGGCACGGCCACAGAAAGCTCGCTGATCAGCACTGCGACCAGGGATGATTACTTTCCGCTAAGCGGCAGGTCATTTGATGGCTTAAGTCCGTTTGCCGCCCACGCCGTCCGGCTCGTTGGCCGTCCATCATGGACGCCGCCGGACTCCACCATCGAACGACGCTTCCGTCCGCCGGCCACGCCTGACAGGAGATCCACGGTCACTGACGACGAGCCTGTCATGGCGGGTGAATCCACCCGTCAACCAGCCGGCAATCACGGCCACAAAATCCATCACAGTCAATACTGTGCTTTCGGTTGAGGATTACGTGAACGTGTCGTATTTGTCCAGGCAATCCGCAATAGGGACGCCTTCTCGGCGTCGACGCTTGCGTTGACCGGCGCGGCCTCAATCCGCTGGGCAACCGGGGCGGGGCCTTCGACAGCAGCGTCGGTTTGCCTACTGCCCCTACCCTGAAGGAGCCGCGGCGCCACTTCGGCAAGTCGGGGCCCTAGCGCCTGCACCCCCGGGCGGATGGAAGTAACCGCATGATCTGGACGAAGTTCAGCAGCGACCGCAACCCTCGCCGACTCCGCGCCGTGTCCGATCTGCGGTTTCCCGCCAGCGGGCGTCAGCATCTACGAAACCGGCATCCCCAGCTCAGCGACGAAGACATCGCTCTCGTCGAAACCGCGACCCGGCAGTGGTTCCGGATCATCGCCCGCCAGCCGGGCGCGAAGCTGTCGATGCCGTCGGTGGTGGTGGACGATCTGTGGCAGCAGCTGACCCTGCATGCGCAGGACTACGCCACGTTCTGCGACACCGCGTTCGGGCGCCCCCCGCAGCACCGGCCAGGGTCGGCGACAAGCGACGACACGACCGACGACAGTCGCCGTTCCCTTCTGCTCTCCACGCTCAGGCACGGCCGCCGGGACGAGGGGGGCGGCTCGGACAGCCTTCCGCTGTTGTTCCGGGTGGACCAAGAACTGCACATCCACAATGGCAACCGTTACCTCGCGGACTGCGGAGGCCGTGGCGAGTGTTTCCCGGTTTCCGACCGGGTCTGCCTGCAACACCTCGCAGGGCCGGGCAAGCGGCCCAAACCACCCGGCATTCGTGGCGATTTGCCCTTCAACGACGGCCGTCACGGCTACGCCGGCGGTGCGGGCGGCAGCGGTGGCGGCGAGTTCAGCGGAGACGGCGATGGCGGTGGGGGCAGCAACTGAGGCCCGCCCGGACGGTACGGCGCTTGCGTCAGCGGAGCCGGGTCAGCGCTGTCACCGACCGGTCCGTGCCGTCGTAGCTGCGGGCGGCGGCGAAGGCGCCCGTCGGACGCTGTCCACCGGCGACGGCGCGGGCCAGCCGCAGGTCCGCGTTGCGGAACCGCAGGGCCAGGCTCAGGTGCGGCACCCACGCGCCGGGAGCGTGCCACGGACGCTGCCCCTCAGCCTCGGCGAGAACATCCCAGACGGCGGCGTGCAGCGCGGTCAGCGCCGGGTTGGGTTGGACCAGCCAGACCAGTGGGGCGCTGCCGTCGAGAACGACCACCCGGTCGAGGGTCACCGGCACCGGCAGCGTGGCGTCGAACATCTCGGCCAAGCGGTGCTCGACCCCCGGCGGGAACTCGTCGACGGCGGCGAGGGTGAGGTGCGGCCGGTTGGTGGGGTGGACGTTGCGGTCCAGGCTGGGCAGCCCGGCGGCCGCCAGCCGGCCCCAGACCGCCCGGACCGCGACCTCCAGACCGGGTGAGCAGAGCAGTTCCACCGTACGCACGCGCCCACGCTAGCCGCAGTGCCCAGGCCGCCCTCCCCGGATGGGCAGCGGGCCGCCGCGTCACACCGCGTGACGACGGGAACGGTCCCCGTCCGGCACCGGGTTGACCTCACCCGCGATCCGGGCCCGGTGGGTCAGGTCGAAGATGGCGACGACGGTGATGGTGGCCGCGCCCAGCAGGCCGACCGCCAGCGGCGGGAGTCGCGCCGCCACGGGGCTCAGGATCAGGCACGCCGCCACGGCCGCGAGGCAGTGCCTCGTCAGGCGGCCGAACACCCAGATCTCGAAGATCATCCGCCCGACGAGGAAGGTCAGTGGCCCGATCAGGATCGCCACGACGTTGCCGGCCGAGCGCTGCCCGCCGGGCTCCTTGAGCATCAACTCGCCGCCGATGCCGGTGAGCAGGATGCCCGCCACCATCACCAGATGGGTGTAGCTCGCCCGCAGGTTGAGCCGGTACGGGTCGACGGCGGTGTCGATCTTCACGGCGAGGCTGCTCGTGGTGCGGTAGAAGTAGGTCCACCAGAGAAAGACCACCGTCCAGAAGGTGAGCAGGAACGCGGTGGTGTCCGCCAGGTCCCGCGTCGACAGCCGGTAGAAGTTGCCGGTGGCCAGGATCGTCTCGCCGAGGGCCAGGATGATGAACTGCCGGTACCGCTCGTTGAGGTGTTCGCCCGAGAGGTGCCACTCGGTGGCCCGCGCCCGGCCGAGCCCCGGAACCGGCCACCCCAGGACCGGCCCCGAGTAGTCGATCGCCAGCGCGCACGCCCACAGCACGACCCGGGCGTCGTCGCCGTCGGCCGCGGCTCCGGCGAACCAGACCGTCCCGGACAGCAGATACCAGACGATTCCCCGGACCGGCCGACGCCAGGCCGGGGTGCCGCGCAGGTAGAGGGCCATGACCAGGGTACGGCCGAGGTGGATCCCGAGGTACGCGCTGACGAAGACGAAGGCCTGGTCACCGAAGGCGTCCGGAACGTTGATGGACATCAGCAGACTGCCGAGCATCACGCAGATGATCAGAATCTGCACCGTGGGTCGTTCGCAGTCGAGGCTGTCGGTGGCCAGGTTGGTGTTGTACCAGATCCACCAGAAGGCGAGCAGGAAGATCACGGCCTGCGCGTCGGCGAGCAGGCTGGGCTCCTCGACCAGGGTCGCCGACAGCCGGCCGAGGGTGAAGATGAAGACAAGGTCGAAGAAGAGCTCGACGGCACTGGAACGCACCGGGTCGACCGGACCCGCTGCGACTTTCCTGGGCATTTGCCCATCTTGACAGCCGGCCGATACTCAGAGCCAGCCGTTGTCCCGGGCGGTGCGGACCGCTTCGGCCCGGTCGGCAGCGCCGAGCTTCTGCACGGCGGCGGAGAGGTGGTTGCGCACGGTGCCGGTGGACAGGTGCACCCGGCGGGCGATCACCGCGACCGGGGCGCCGACCTCGGCCAACCGCAGGGTCTCCAGTTCCCGTGGGGTCAGCGGGCACGGGGGCAGGGTCAGCGCGTCGGCGGCCAACGACGGGTCGACGTAGCGACCTCCGGCGTGCACTCGGCGGATCACGTCGGCGAGCGCCCCACCCGGCGCGCCCTTGGGCAGGAACCCTCGGGCGCCAGCGGTCAACGCCTGGCGCAGGTGCCCGGGCCGGCCGTGCCCGGTCAGCACGACCACCGCGCAGTCAGGCCGGACCCGGGTCAGCTCGGCGGCCACCGCGATGCCGTCCAGGCCCGGCATCTCCAGGTCCACCACCGCCACGTCCGGGCGGTGCGCCAGCGCCGCGCTGACGGCTGCCGGGCCGTCGGCGGCGTGTGCCACCACCTCGACGTCCGGTTCCAGGTCGAGCAGCGCGGCGACGGCGACCCGGATCAGCTCCTCGTCGTCGGCGAGCAGGACGCGGATCACGACCGCGCCGGCACTGTGGCTTCGAGGGTGAAGATCGCATCCTCCCGGCGTACCCGCAACTCTCCCCCGGCGGCGGCGAGTCGGTCGGCCAGCCCCCGCAGGCCGTGGCTGTGCGCGTCCGGGCCGCTGTCGTCGGCACCGTCGTTGGCCACTGTCATCCTGGCCACGTCATCCTCCCAGTCGATGCGGATCCGGCACCAGTCGGCCCGACTGTGCCGCAGCACGTTGGTGCTCGCCTCGCGCAGCACCGCCGCCAACTCGACGGCGGCCGGTTGCGGCAGGTCCGTCGGTGGCGGCACCACCGTGCACCGCACCCCGCAGGAGCGCAGCACCCCCACCACGGCGGTGAGCTGTTCGTCGAGGTCGACGGCCCGGTAGCCGTGCACTGTCTCGCGCACCTCGCTCAGCGCGGAGGCGGCCAACCGTTGCACCTCGGCGGCCTCCCGCCCGGCCCGTTGCGGGTCGACCGGGGCGAGCCGGGCGGCGAGTTCGGCCTTCAACGCGATCACCGTGAGCCGGTGCCCCAGCACGTCGTGCACGTCGCGGGCGAAGCGCAACCGCTCCTCGGCCGCGGCCAGCCGAGCCTGCGCGGCCTGGCCCTGCCGGGCCTCCACGAGCAGGTCCCAGAACCAGACCTGGAACCCGTTGACGGCGGCGACGGCCACGCCGATCCCACCGGTCACGCCGAGGTGGCGCGGGACGGAACCACCCGTGCACCAGGCCACCGCGACCGTCACCGCCAGCACACCGGCCGTCACCGCCAGGGCGGCCCGCCACCGCACCAGCAGCGGCGTCATGCCGATCAGCGCCGCACCGAGCCAGGCCCAGGTCGGCCAGCTGCCGGCCGCCACCGGACCCACCAACGGAACGGTCAGTACCGCCACCCCGACCAGGCTCAGCTCGGCCCGACGCCGCCAGCGCCGGTCGAGCCACGGCGTCACCGCCGTGTACAGCACGACGGTCTGGGCGACAACGAAGGCGAGAATGCCGGCCGCGCCGAGCGCCACCCGGCCCGGGTCGGGCTCGCGGGTCAGGCCGACCGCCGGTAGCAGGACGCTCGCCCAGACGCCGGTGGCCAGCGACACCAGCGTCGCCTGCCGGGCGCGGCGCAGCCGGCGGTCCGCCCGGGGAGTCACCGCCTCGCTCGACACGCACCGATCCTAGGACCGCCGCGCGCCTGCTCCACCCCGGCGAATCGTCACTGTCGAACCGTGGAATCCGCACGGTTTTCCCGTGACGAACGGGTCTGCCGCCCACCCCGGTGACACCGGCAGGGTCGAGGCATGGAAAACACCAGGATGTACGCGGACAGCGTCACCGCCGTACCGTCACCAGCGCCGCTGCCCACCGACGACCCGACGCCTCCGGGCCCGACGCCGACCAGCGCGGCAGCGGCCCACAGCCGGCGGCGACTGCTGTGGCACCTGGGCGAGATGGCGCTGGCCATGGTCGCCGGGATGCTGCTGCTCGCGCCGTTGTGGGAGCTGGCCGGCACCGCTCTGGGCGTCGGCGGCACGTTGGCCCGGCCGGAGGTCGCCGCATTGGTGATGGCCACGAACATGACAGTCGGGATGACGGTGGTGATGCGCTACCGGGCGCACCGCTGGCTGGCGGTCGGCGAGATGGCAGCCGCGATGTACGTCCCGTTCCTGCTGCTGCTCGTGCCGTTCCGGGCCGGCCTGATCGGTGCCGACGCCATGGTCCTCGGCGGTCACCTGCTGATGATCCCGGCGATGGTGCTGGTGGCGGTCCGGCACCGACACGAGACGTCGGCGCCGGTCCGCCGGCACCCGGCCGTGGTGGCGCTCGCCCACCGCTGGCCGACCGGGTTGGCGCTGCTGATGACAGTTGACATGTGGGTCGACCCGACCGTGCTCAGCCCGTGGACGATGCTGGTGCTGCCCGGCGGCTACCTGCTGATCGGGGCGGTCCGTGGCACGCTGGGCGGGCCGGGGGTGCTCGCCACCCAACTCGCCGGTCTGGCCGGCTGGGTCGCTGTGACACTGGCCGCGGTCGTGGTCGGCGGGCGGACCGCCGCCTGGTTGGTGGCGTTCGGTTGGTTGGCGCACGCCGGTTGGGACCTGGCGCACCACCGCCGCGCCCGGGTCGTGCCGCGCGGCTACACCGAGTTCTGCATGGTGCTCGACGTGGCCCTCGCCGCGGTGATGGTGCTGGCCATCCTGACCACGGACGGCTGACCGAGGCCGCCGCCGGGACCGGGGAACGGGCACAGCACGGGCCCGGAGACAGTTCTTGTGGCAGTCGCCGCAACGGCCCGGACGGCGTGATGAAAGGCTTGGCGCATGAGTTCCGCACCTGCACAGCACGACGCACCGACTGACGCCACCCCCGACGGCACCGACGAGGTGAGCGCCTTCACCGAGCTCGGGCTGCGCACCGAACTGCTGGGCGCGCTCGCCGCCCTCGGGTACGAGGAGCCGACCCCCATCCAACGGGAGGCTATCCCACCGCTGTTGGAAGGTCGGGACCTGCTGGGTCAGGCGGCCACCGGCACCGGCAAGACGGCGGCGTTCGCGCTGCCGCTGCTGAACCTCATGGCGGCACACCGCCAGGGTGGTGACCCGGTGGCGCTGGTGCTGGTGCCGACCCGGGAGCTGGCGGTGCAGGTCTCCGAGGCGTTCCACCGCTACGGCAAGGACCTCGGCGCGCGGGTGCTGCCGATCTACGGTGGGCAGCCGATCGGGCGCCAGCTGCGGGCACTGGACAGCGGCGTCGACGTGGTGGTGGCCACCCCCGGGCGGGCCCTCGACCACATCGCCCGGGGCACCCTGCGCCTCGGTGGGTTGGCCACGGTGGTGCTCGACGAGGCCGACGAGATGCTCGACATGGGTTTCGCCGAGGACATCGAGGCGATCCTGGAGCACGCCCCGGCGCAACGTCAGACGGTGCTCTTCTCGGCCACCATGCCGTCGCGCATCGACGGGATGGCCCGCCAGCACCTGCGCGAGCCGGTCCGGATCGAGATCGGCCGGGAGCAGCCGGTCGCCGGTGAGGCGCCCCGGGTGCGGCAGAGCGCGTACATCGTGACCCGGGCGCACAAGCCGGCCGCGCTGGGCCGGGTGTTGGACGTGGAGTCCCCGACCGCGGCGATCGTGTTCTGCCGCAGCCGCGAAGAGGTCGACCGGCTGACCGAGACGATGAACGGCCGGGGTTACCGCTCCGAGGCGCTGCACGGTGGCATGAGCCAGGAGCAGCGCGACCGGGTCATGGGCCGGCTGCGGGCGGGCACCGCCGACCTGCTGGTGGCCACCGACGTGGCGGCCCGGGGGCTGGACGTCGAGCAGCTGACCCACGTCGTCAACTACGACGTGCCGTCGGCCCCCGAGTCGTACGTGCACCGGATCGGTCGGGTGGGTCGGGCCGGCCGCGAGGGCGTGGCGATCACCCTCGCCGAGCCGCGCGAGCACCGGATGCTCAAGACCATCGAGCGGGTCACCGGCCAGCGGATCACCATCGACAAGATCCCCACCGTGGCGGACATGCGGACCCGCCGGTTGGAGCTGACCCAGGCGGCCCTGCGCGAGAGCCTGCTGGAGGACGACCTCGACCCGTACCGGGTGATCGTGGAGACGCTGACCGACGAGTTCGACCTGATGGAGGTCGCCCTCGCCGCGGTGAAGCTGGCCCACGAGGTGACGTCGCCGGGTTCCGACGACGAGGAGGAGATCCCGCAGGTTCCGGTGCGCGGCCCGCGCGAGGGTCGTCCGGAGTCCGGCGGCCGGGGCGGCGACCGGCGGGGCGGGGGTCGGCCGCGCTCCGGCGGCGGCAACACCGTCCAGGTCTTCGTCGGTCTGGGCCGACGGGCCGGGGTGCGCCCGCAGGACCTGGTCGGCGCGATCACCGGGGAGACCGGCATCCGTGGCCGCGACATCGGTTCGATCGAGATCGCCGACCGGTTCTCGCTGGTGGAGGTGCCGCAGGGGGTGGCCGACGAGGTGATCTCCGGGTTGCGGCAGAGCACCATCAAGGGCCGCAAGGCCACCGTACGCCGGGACCGCGGCGGCGACGAGCGCTGAGCGCGTCGTCGGCGACCGCCGGGGTACGACGGTCGCCGGCGACGCGCGACGGGAGTGCGAACGGTGGGGCGGTGACCGCGCCGCCCCACCGGCTCTACTCGATGTTGCCGGTGACCACGTTCTTGCCGCCGACCAGCGAGGCACCGCCCGCCGCGTGGTCGAAGGCGCGCATCACGTTGTTGCTGATGATCCAGTTGTCGCTCGTGCCGACGGTGACGATCGGCCGGTCCTGCCGGCGGGTGGTCGTCGAATCGGAGTAGATCTGGTTGCCGATCACCTGGCACAGGCCGGAGTCGCCGCCACGGATCCCGCTCTCACCGTTCTCGTGGATCTCCAGACCCATGATCCGGGTACGCCCGGACGAGAAGACACCGATGCCGTTCGAGGCGTTACGCCACAGGCGGCCACCGATGAACTGGTTGCCCCAAACCTGCCAGAGGTCGACTCCGTTCCCGGTGCCGCCGGTGCCGTTCGACTCGAGGTAGACGTTCTGGAACGTGTTCCGGTGCCCGCTGTTCCGCAGTTCAACGCCGTTGCCGACGCATCCCCAGACGTGCAGGTTGTCGAAGAAGCAGGCACCGTCGTGCAGTCGTAGGCCGGTCGCGCACTCACCGATCCAGACATTGAGGAACTCGTTGTCGTAGGCCCAGGCGTTCACGAAGATGCCGATGCCGACGCAGTCCTCGACGTTGATGTCGGTGATCTTGTTCGCGTGGGCGCTGGTGGCCTCGGCCGTGCCGACGAACTCGATGGCGTGGCTGCCCGAGTTGCTGAAGTGCAGGTGGTGGAAGGTCGACCGAGGGGCACGGATGGTCAGCAGCACCCCCGACGTGCGTCTGCCGTAGAAGTGCACGTTCGAGATCTGGTTGTAGATGCCCGACGAGACCAGGCGACCGGTGTAACCCGGGGCCGGTTGGATGATCGCCGCGCCGATGTTCTCCCCGGTCCAGGTCAGGCTGGTCGGGAAGGTGACCTCCGATCCGAGGCCGAGTCGGCCCACCGGCTGGAAGATCTCCCCACCCTCCTGCGGCAGCAGCTTCAGCGCGACCTCGACCTTCGCCGCCTCGTCACTGCCGTCGAGCAGGCAGCCGACCCGGGGGTCACGCAGGCTGAGCGCGCCCTCCCGTACCGTCGTCGGCTCGGCTCTGGCCGGTGTGGCAAGCGTCGCCACGACCGCAGCGCCGGCTCCGCCGGCGAACAGGGCCCGTCGTCCCAGCCCTCGGCCCGCTGGTTCCGGCCGGTGCGGCACCGTCGGCGGCAGGGCACCGGGCGTGTTGGCGTTCGCTTCCATGCGTCTCCCCGTGATGAACACTGTGCGGAGGCCGACCCTATAGCCGATCAGCGGCCCGCAGGGGGCACGGGTGCGGGCTCCGACGAGCGCGGAGAACGCCGCCGGCGACCGTCCGGGTGGGACGGTCGCCGGCGCTGCGGGTCAGAGGGGGTACGGCCCGAAGCGGCCCCAGGCCACAAGCGCGGCGAGGACGAGCAGCACCACGCACGTCACGATGCCCTGGATCTCCACCGTGCGCCGCTCCGGCACGGTGGCCGTCCGCACCCCGTGCAGGTGCACCACGGTGCCGCCGATCATGATGATGACCAGCCCGAGCGCGGCGAGCGGGGTGAGCACCGTGGCGATGCCGGTGAGGGCGGGCAGCAGCAGCCCGATGGCGGCCAGCAGTTCCAGGGCGCCGATGGCCTTGACCTGGATCGGCGTGGCGGCCTTCGTCCAGCCCATCGTCTCGTGCAGCTTCTCCTTGGGTTGGGTCAGCTTGACCACGCCGATACCGCCAAAGATGGCAGCGAGCAGGATCTGAACGATCCACAGCACCATGTTCACAGGGGTTTCCTCCGGGGGACCGCCCTACGGCGGAGAGGTAGTTGACGTCTCAAGCACGACAGTACGGTCCTCCGGGACCCGGGCACAGCGACAGGCCCCCGCCGTCTCGTGAGCGGCGGGGGCCTGTCGCCTGGTACGTCAGACCGTGAAGAGCGCCGGACCGTCCAGCGTCTTCACGTCGGCCGGGCGCAGCGCCAGAGCGAGCACGTCGGCCACGTCGGCCAGGGTGTGCACGGTCAGCGCCTCGCGCACCTCGGTCGGCAGGTCGTCCAGGTCCGGTTCGTTGCGCGCCGGGATGATCACTTCGGTGAGACCGGCCCGGTGCGCGGCGAGCAGCTTCTGCTTCACCCCACCGATCGGCAGCACCCGACCGGAGAGCGTCACCTCACCGGTCATCCCGAACTCGGGGCGGACCGGGCGCCCGGTGACCAGCGACGCCAGGGCCGTGACCATGGTGATGCCGGCGCTCGGACCGTCCTTGGGCACCGCGCCCGCCGGGAAGTGGACGTGGATCCGGCGTCCCGCGAGGGCGTTCGGGTCGATGCCGAGCCGCCGCCCGTTGGAGCGCAGGTAGGAGAGCGCGATGTGCGCCGACTCCTTCATCACGTCACCGAGCTGGCCGGTCAGGGTCAGCCCCGGCTCGCCCTCCATGCTGGTCGCCTCGATGAAGAGCACGTCACCACCGGCACCCGTGACGGCCAGGCCGGTGGCCACGCCGGGCACCGCGGTGCGCTCGGCCGACTCCGGGGTGAACTTCGGCCGCCCCAGGTAGCCGGTGAGGTTGCCGGTGTCGACGCGTACCGGCGTGGGGTCGGTCGCCAGGGTCACCGTCACCTTGCGCAGGATCTTGGCCAGGGCCCGTTCGAGCTGCCGCACGCCGGCCTCCCGGGTGTACTCCCCCGCGATCAGCGCGAGCGCCTCGTCGGCGACCGTCACCTCCTCGGCGGTCAACCCGGCCCGCTCCCGCTGCCGGGGCAGCAGGTGGTCGCGGGCGATGGAGACCTTCTCGTCCTCGGTGTACCCGTCCAGCATGACCAGCTCCATCCGGTCCAGCAGCGGGCCGGGGATGGCGTCCACCACGTTGGCGGTGGCCAGGAAGAGCACGTCGGACAGGTCCAGATCGACCTCCAGGTAGTGGTCCCGGAAGGTGTGGTTCTGGGCCGGGTCGAGCACCTCCAGCAGGGCGGCGGCGGGGTCACCGGCGTAGCCGGCGGCCAGCTTGTCGACCTCGTCGAGGAGCACGACCGGGTTCATCGAGCCGGCCTCGCGCAGCGCGCGGACGATCCGGCCGGGCAGCGCCCCCACGTAGGTGCGCCGGTGCCCGCGGATCTCCGCCTCGTCGCGGACGCCGCCGAGCGAGACCCGGACGAAGTTGCGCCCGAGCGCCCGCGCCACGGACTCGCCGAGGCTGGTCTTGCCGACCCCGGGAGGGCCGGCGAGGGCGAGTACCGCGCCGGAGCCACGACCGCCGACCACGCCGAGGTTGCGCTCGGCCCGCCGGTTGCGCACCGCCAGGTACTCCAGGATGCGGTCCTTCACGTCGGACAGACCGGCGTGGTCGGCGTCGAGCACCGCCCGGGCCGCGGCCAGGTCGGTGTTGTCCTCGGTACGGGTGCCCCACGGCATCTCGAGCACGGTGTCCAGCCAGGTACGGATCCAGCCCGCCTCCGGGGAGGCGTCACTGGCCCGCTCCAGCTTGCCGACCTCGCGCATGGCCGCCTCGCGGACCTTCTCCGGCAGCTCGGCGGACTCGACCCGGGACCGGTAGTCGGCGGAGCCGTCCGGCTCGTCCTCGCCCAGTTCCTTGCGGATCGCGGCGAGCTGCTGACGCAGCAGGAACTCGCGCTGGGACTTCTCCAGCCCCTCGCGGACGTCACTGTTGATCTGCTCGGTGACCTCCTGCTCGGCCAGGTAGTCCTTCACCCAGCCGACCAGCAGCTCCAGCCGGGCGGTGACGTCCGGCGCGGCGAGCAGCTCGGTCTTCTGCTCCAGCGTCAGCCAGGGCGCGTAACCGGCCGAGTCGGCCAGCTCGGAGAGGTCGGTCATCCGCTCCACCGCGTCGATGACCTGCCAGGCGCCCCGCTGCTGGAGCACGGAGGTCACCAGGGCGCGGTACTCGCGGGCGAGTTCACGGGCCCGACCGGCGTAGGCGGGTTCGTCGAGTTCGGTCGCCTCGACCCAGAGGGCGGCGCCGGGGCCGGGCACGCCGGACCCGATCCGGGCCCGGGACAGGCCTCGGATGACGGCGGCGGGCTCACCCTCGGGCAGCCGGCCGACCTTCTCGATGGTGGCGACCACGCCGACCGGCCCGTACTCGCCGTCGATGCGCGGCACGGCCAGCAGCTTGCGGTCGCCGGTCGCCCGCGCCGCGTCGATCGCGGCCTGGGTGGTGGGGTCGAGGGTCACCGGGATGACCATGCCGGGCAGCAGCACGGCGTCGGTCAGGGGAAGTACCGGAAGAGTTGCCATCGAACACCTCGCGTTGAGTTGAGCGTGTCTCACTCAAGTAACAAAGCGTTCCCCTTGTTCCGATCTGTGACCCAGACCACTTCCCCGGCCGGTTCCGTCGGGTCGCCCAGGACCGGTGGGCGACCCGACGGGACACCTCAGGTGAGCTTGCTCTTCACCGTGTTCACCACCGAGCCGGCCACCCCCGGATTGGTGCCGTACAGGCGGGGGTCACCCGGCGGCAGCACCGGCTCCGGCGCGTTCGCGCGTGGGTTGTCGTCGTACCGGAACTCGCCCTTGCCGTCGGGCGATGGCCCGGACGCCCAGCGCCCCTGGGCGGCGTCGGTGCCCGAGGAGAAACCCAGATAGGTGTAGCCGTACTCCTCGGTGAACTCGCCCGAGTCCGGGAACGCCTCCGGCACCGGCATCTCCTCCAGCCCGTCCTCCTTGAGCTGCTCGATCGCCGCCAGCCACATGTTCTGGTGCATCGTGTCGCGGGCCAGCAGGAAGCGCAGCATCTGCTTGACACCCGGGTCGTCGGTCATGTGGAACAACCGGGCGACCTGGAGCCGACCCTGCGCCTCGGCGGTGACGTTGAGCTGGAAGTCGGCCAACAGGTTGCCGCTGGCGGTGACGAACGCGCCGCTCCAGGGCACCCCGTTGGAGTCGGCGGGCAGGGCACCACCACCGCCATGGATGAAGTGCGCCGGATTCTCGCCGGCGTAGGTCGCCGCACCACCGGGGTCCTCCGCGATCCCCTCGGTCAGCGACAGCGGCGCATTGTCCAAGAGCCGGGTGATCATCGTGACGATCATCTCGACGTGGCCCATCTCCTCGGTGCCGACATCGAGCAACAGATCCTTGTACTTGCCGGGCAGCCGGCAGTTCCAACCCTGGAAGAGGTACTGGTTGGCGACTGTCATCTCGCCCCACTTGCCGCCCAGCACCTCCTGCAGCCGACGGGCGAACGCCGCGTCCGGGCCGTCTGGTTTGGCCTCGAACTGCAGATCCTTGACGTGACTGAACATCCGACCTCCTCGGTACCGGAAACAGGTAGCGAGGCCGTTCCCGCTGGGCTGACCCGAGCGGGCCAACCGGTGGCCCGCCCGGGTCAGCCCAGCGGGCGGGCCACCGGCAGCAGCACCTCCAGCGCCACTCCACGGGGCCGCAGCCGGTGCGCCCGCAGCGCTCCCCCGTCGGTCGCGACGAGCTGCCGCGCGATCCACAGGCCCAGACCGGACATCCCGACGGCCGGCGTCGGACGCCGCAGCGCGACCAGCAGCGCGTCGTCGACCCTGCCCTCGTCGGTGACCAGGATGCTCACGCCGGGACCGCGCACCGTGGCGTAGAGCCCGACCTGCCCGTTGGGCGGCCCGTGCCGCAACGCGTTCTGCACCAGGTTGACCAGCACCTGTCGAGTGCGTCCGGCCGGCACCGGGCAGGAGGCGGCCCGCCGGGTGGCCCGTGCCCGCCGCCGACCGGCCGGCACCAACGCGGCGGCCTCCCGCAGGATGCCCGCCAGCGCGACGACCGGCTCCGGCTGCGCGGCCAGCGCCAGCGCGCCGGTGCCGGCGGTCGCGTCGCGCAGCAGACTCTGCAGGTGTGCGGCCTGGTCGCGGGCCAGCTCGGTGATCGCCCGCCGATCGGCACTGGTCAGCTCGCGACGCTCGTCGGCCAGAGCGCGGGTCAACGAGGTCAGGGTGCTCACCGGCGTCCGGAACTCGTGGCACAACACCCGCAGCAGCAACTCCGAATCAGCCTCCGCCGCTCGCCGCTCGGCGGGTGTCGGCGCGATGGGGCGCAACCCTCGCAGCAGGTCCCGCAAACCGTGCCGTGCGCGCATCCACCCGACTCCCCTCGTTCGGTGCGAACCCGCATGATCGGTACCCGCTGGGGAACGGCCCAGACATGCCGGGAAGCTCCACCTTGCGACTCGTTGTCGTGGACGATCACCCCCTTTTCGTCCGCGGCCTGGAGTTGCTGCTCCCGATCACCAGCAACGGCCGCGCCGAGGTGGTCGCCTCCACCGGCGACGCCGCCGCGGCGGCGGCTCTCGTCGCCGGCTGCCGCCCCGACCTGGCCCTCGTCGACCTGCACATGCCCGCGCCCGGCGGCGTCCGTGCGGTGGCGGCGATCCGGCGGACCACCCCTCGGGTACGGGTGGTGGCGATGTCCGGTTCCGCCGCTCCCGAGTCGGCGGTGGAGGCGCTGCGGGCCGGCGCCGAGGGTTTCCTGCCCAAGACCAGCGAACCGGAGGAGCTGCTGCCCCCGCTGCTGGCCATCCTCGACGGCTGGGCGGTGCTGCCGGCCGAACTGCTGCGCACTCTGCTGCCGCCCACGCGCTTCCCGTCGGTCGACCTCGACAGTGAGGAACGGCGGCTGCTGCGGGCGATCGCCGCCGGCCGCAGCACCGTCGACATCGCCGAAGAACTGCACGTCTCGGAACGGACGGTGAAACGTATGACCGCCGCGTTGCTGCGAAAGTTGCGAGTGTCCAACCGGGCCGAGGCCGCCGCCGTCGCCGGTCACGCCGGGGTCCTCGGGGAATGAAGCCCGGTCATCGGACCGATTCACGGTTTTGCTCTGTAACGGAATCGCGACGCGCCGAATGAATGGAAGGCATATTGTTGCGGATTACCGGGGTGATAGGTCAGACTTTGGACACATCCCGCCGCACACAGGGAGTAATCGGCAATGGCGAGAAAAGTAATCACGGTCCTGACCGACGACCTCGACGGTGGGAAGGCCGACCGGACGGTGGAGTTCAGTCTCGACGGCGTGGCCTACACGATCGATGTCTCCGACGAGAATGCCGGTGTCCTGCGCAAGGCGCTCGACCCGTACATCAATGCGGGTCGGCGGATCGGGCGCGGTCCGGTGGAGAGCGCCCGTTCAGTCCGACGGCCGGGCCGACCCGCCGGCGCGGGAATGGATCGGGAGCAGAACCGGGCCATCCGGGAATGGGCCGTCAAGAACGGCTACAAGATTTCCGAGCGCGGCCGGATCCCGGTGGAGGTTGTCGAGGCGTACAAGAACCGCTGACGCGACGCGACGACGGGGCCCCGCCAGCACGGCGGGGCCCCGTCGTGTGTCCGGGTCGCCCGTTGCGACGCGATGGCCGGCCACCCCAGGTTGGTTGCCCCGGGGTGGCCGGCCATCGTCGCTACCTCAGTTGACGTCGATGCGCACCGAGTCGAAGGCGGGGGTCTGGTTGGCCCGCTCCATCATCGGCAGGCGGTGCGAGCCGTCACCGGCCCAGACGGAGCACTGGGCGGTACCCGACTCCGGCAGGCCCGGAATCTGGATCGTCACCTCGTCGGGCTGGGCACCACCGCGGCCGTCCTCGGTCGCGACGAAGAACGCGGGCACCTCCTGCGGCTCCGGCGGCGCGGTCAGGCTGTCCAGCATCCGGCAGGCGGTGTGGAAGTGCCCACGGACCAGGCCCTGGTCGTTGAGCAGCGAGCTCTCCACGTAGTAACCACCCTGACCGGCGGCCAGGAAGCGGTCCCGCACCAGGTTGCGGGTGCTGACCCGCAGGGTGAAGGGCTGGTTCTGGCCAACCTGCTCGGGGAACTGGGTGATCAGCAGCGACGGGTTGTTGGCCGCCGCGCCGACCTCACCGAACTCGGTGCTCACGCAGCGGTTGCCGTTCTGGAAACCGTCGTGCGGCTGGAGCCGGCTCTCGTCGCAGTCGTTGGCGAGCACGCCGAGCCCGGCGCCGGGCTCGGTGCCACCACCGTTGTTACCGCCGCCGTTGTTACCGCCGCCGTTGTTACCGCCACCGGGCGTGGTGGTGGGGGTGCTGCCACCGCCGTTGTTGCCGCCGGTGTTGCCGGTGGGCTGCACCTGACACTCGGCGAGCTGGGCCAGGCCCTGCGGCCGGGGTCCGACCCGGTCGATGGCGGTCGTGATCCGGTCCAGCACGGCGCGGCGCTTACCGGCCAACGGCTGGAGGATCGCGTTGCGGATGAACGCCTCACCCTTGTTGCCCTCGGCGGCCAGCCGGCGGTCCGCCTCGGCGATCTGGGTCTGCAACTGGGCGAGGTTGCGGTCCACCTCGGCCCGCGCCCGGTTCGGCACCTGCGGCAGTTTGGCCGCCACATCCGGACAGGCGACGGCGGTGCCGGTGCCCACCGTGCCGTCCTTGCCGTCCTCACACTCGGGGACCGACTGCTGTCCGTCACCCCAGTGATTACGCACCCACCGACCGTTCTGCCAGGTTCGGCTGGTCGAACCGGCGCCGGTCGGCGCGGTCGCGCCCGGGCTCGGCTCCACACACTGCCCGGCGGCCGGACGTGGCTTATTTGTCCGCCGGTCCTGGGCCGACGAAATCTGAGTCACGGCGACAACTCCGCCGAAGACCGCGAGCGTGCCGACAACTGCCAGCAGACGCTTGCTCCGCGCGTTGCCGGAAGGCCGGCGCGCCCGAGTGGACCTGCGCATCGAATTGCTCTCCTTCTCGATCCGGTAGTGGATTTCTGCCCTCGGCGGACCGACGGATGTGTGGGGGCACGGCCGCGGCAGGGACCCACCGTGACCCACCCGGTAATGCGTCGATGGCCGACGATGCCCTTTCCGCACCGTCTCCCGCGCCGGTCGACGCGGATGGGGAGATCCTGTTCATTCGCGCAGGAGTACGGGGCGGGTGCCGGGAAGGTTCAACTGACGCACAGGAAATTGCCGCGACCCGACACGGAGCCGGTACGCGGCGGGGAAGAGCAGGTGAAACGGGTGCGGTCAGTCGGCGCAGAGATGGTCGAAGGCGAAACCGCCGACCAGTTCGTGGCGGCGCTCGCTCAGCGCGGCGATCCGCGCGGTCCACTCGGCGCGCGGCAGCAGGTTCGCCACCGCGTTCTCCCGCAGTCGCTCCCCCACGGCGACGGCGGCGAGATCCTCGGCCAGCCGGGCCGCGTCGATGCCGCAGGAGAAGCGGTGTTCGGTCACCGAGACCATCTCGACGAGGCACGCGTCGGGGCGTACCTGCACCCAGCTCCACCCCTGGGCCGGCCCGTCCAGCCAGCGCACGTGCAGCCCTCGCACGATCGGGTCGGTCACCTGCCCAGCCACGTACGCCTCGACGGCCGCCGCGCGGGTCAGCGCGCCGAGGTCGTTGACCGACCCGGTACGCCCGTCGGGCAGTCGGCCCAGGATGTCCCGGAAGCCCACCGGCGCGGGCTCGGTGCCGGCGACGGTGGCCCCGGCGCCCGCGGCGTACGCGCGCGCGTCGATCACGTACTCGACCAGGCGGCGGCCGTGTTTGGCGGCCCGTAGCGTCGGCGAACCGATCCGCAGCACGGGCAGGCCGGCGGCGGCGCTCACCGCGTCCGTGAGTCGCTGCACGCGCTGTTCCGCCGAGGCGGCGCTCGGCACCGGGCCGATCTCCACGGCGACGACTGGGCGGCCGGTGTCGGCGGCGTAGACCACGAAGTCGAAGCTGGCGCGGCTCGCCGAGGTCCACTGGCTGCCGGTGACACCGGCCGGCCGGCCCTGGACCAGATCACTGAGCCGACGTGCCGGCAGGGCCAGGTGGCCGGCACGGCTGAGCAGGGCGTCGTGCCCCGCCTCGGCGGGCATCGCCCGCAGCCAGCCGCGGTCGTCGCTCCCGGTGCTCGTCATCTGCCTGATCCATCCGCCGGTCGGTCGAGCCGGGCCGAGTCTAGGTGGTCGATCATGGGCCACCGACTTCTGATGTGACCGGGATCACAGCAGTGCCGATGTTCCAGGGGTGGCCGCCGGGTGTATCCAGCGACCGCCGGTACCGGACCGGCCCGGAGGTGCGCATGTCGCGACAGCAGTTCGGCTTCCTCGCCGGGTTCCTCGCCGTGGCGGTCTGGGCGCTCGCCGGCGCCGGCGCGGCCGCCCTCGCCGTGCTCGCCGGCCTGCTCGGCTGGCTGGTCGTCCGGGTGCTCGACGGCGACCTCGCGGTGACCGGGCTCGGTGACCGTCGCGGCGACGCTCGGCGACGCCCATGACCACCCGTCCGTCCACCGGGCCGAACCCCGGCACCGGGATGGCCGCCGGGACGACCGGTTTGCCGGGCGACGCGGCCGATGTCGCGCGGATCGCGGCGCAGGCGGCCAGCCTCGTGCCGGGCGTGTCCGTGGTCCGCCCGGCGGCGGTCCGCCTGGATGACCGGTCCGTCGGACTCGACCTGCACCTGATCACCTGGTACGGGCACAGCGTGCCGACGATCGCCGAAACCGTCCGAACGGTGGTCGCCGACCAGGTAGCCGCCCAGACCGGGCTCACCGTGGCGGTGGTGACCGTCACCGTGGACGACCTGCTCGTCCCCGGCGTCGACTCCTCCGCAGCCGGCGCCGCCGCGCCCGAGGACGGCTGAGATGCGCACCGCCAACCGGATCGCGTCGGTGCTGCTGGGCGCCGCGCTGCTCATCGGCGGCGCGGTGACGGCCGTGCAGGCGGTGCTCCTCACCCTGCACCGCCGCGCACCGCTGGACACCACCGGCTGGTGGGACGCGCTGAGCGCCACCCGGTGGCGCGATCCCACGGTCCGCACCGTGGCCACTGCAAGCCTCCTGCTGGGCCTGGCGCTGCTCGCCGCCCAGCTGCGCCGCTGGGCGCCGGTCCGCCTGCGCGCCGACGAGCACGACGGCTGGTACCTGCACCGGCGCTGTGTGGAACGCCGGCTCGCCGACGCCGCCGCCGCGGTGCCGGGCGTCCGCCGCGCCCGCGCCCGGCTCCGACGGCACCACGGCCAGTGGCGCCCCCGGGTCCGCGCGAGCGGCGACCCGGCGGCCCGGACGGAGATCGAGTTCGCCGTGCACCAAGAGTTGCACCGGCTCACCGCGCCCCGCCCCGCCCGGGTCGACGTCCGGCTGCTGCCCCGACGGCGGCCGGCGTGACCAACGCCGCGCACCGACTGCTGTGGACCGTCATCGCGCTGCTGCTGGTGGCGGGCGGCGCGGTGGCGCTGGCGGCCAGCCTCGGCACCCTGCCCGGCGTCGACCCGGCGGCGGCGCTGCTCAGCGCCGATCTGGTCGACCGGTGGCGGACGGCCGCGCCGTGGAGCACCCTGGCGGTGGCCGTGGTCGGGGCGCTGTTCGCCCTGGCCGGGCAGCGCCTGCTGGCCCGGGAGCTGCGGGGCCCCGGCGGCACGCTGCGCGGCACGCTGAGCCATCCCGGACGCCGGCCGGGCCGGACCCGGCTGCCCGCCGACGTTCTCACCGACGCGTTGGTACGCGACCTGAGCGGCAACCCCGGGGTACGCCGGGCCCGGGTGGTGCTCACCGGCCCGGCACCGCACCCCGACGTGTGGATCCGGGTGGACCTCACCGCCGACGCGCCGGCCGCCGGCGTACGCGAGCACGTGCACGCGGCGGTCCGCCGATTCGCGGCGACGACCCACTGCCAGCCCGCGCACCTCGACGTGACCGCCCGCATCGAGCCCGCCCCTCAGTGACCCGCCGCCGCACCGACCGGCCGGATCGGTGCCGGCGGGTCAGCCGTCGGCGCGGCGGCGGGCGGCCAGGACGCTGGCGCCCATGGAGACCGCCAGGGTCAGCACCACCACGGCGAGGGTCAGCCAGACCGGCAGCTTGCCCACCGGCGTCTCGGCGAGAATCAGCTTCAGCCCGGCGAAGGCCAGCAGCAGCGCGAGCCCGTACCGCAGGTAGCCGAAGTGCCGCAGGAGGCCGGCGAGGCAGAAGTAGAGGCTGCGCAGACCCAGGACGGCGAACGCGGTGGCCGTCCAGACCAGGAAGGTGTTCGTGGTGATGGCGAGGATCGCCGCCACCGAGTCGATGGCGAAGACCACGTCGGTGGCCTCGATGGAGACGAGCGCCACCAGCAGCAGCGTCGCCACCCGCCGGCCGGCCACCCGGGCGGTGAACCGGTCGCCGTGGTAGCGGGCGTCGGTGGGCACCAACCTGCGGAACAGCCGGACCACGACGTTGCGTTCCGGGTCGACGTCCGGCTTTCCGCGTACGGCCAGCCGCCAGCCGGTCCAGACCAGGAACCCGCCCAGCACGAACCCGGCCCAGGTGAGCCGGTCCAGCAGCTCGGCACCGGCGAGGATGAACAGCAGCCGGAAGACGAGCGCGCCCACGACACCCCAGAACAGCACCTTGTGCTGGTAGCCCGGCGGCACCTGGAAGTAGCCGAAGAGCAGCGCGAAGACGAACACGTTGTCCACCGAGAGCGCCTTCTCCAGCAGGTAGCCGGAGAAGTACGCGATGGCCGGGTCACCGCCGAGGCCCCACCAGACGACCAGCCCGAACAGCAGACCCGCGCCGATCCAGACGGCGCTCCACAGCACCGCCTCGCGGAGCTCGATGACGTGGTTGTCCCGGTGCAGGAGCACATCCACGGCGAGCATCACCGCGATCACCACGCCGACCGCCGCCCAGGCCCACAGCGGAACCGCGACCGTCGCCTCAGCCACCGACGCCCTCCGCATCGACCACCGCGCACCGCCCGTCACTAGGCCGGCCCTCTTTCGAGCCTAGGTGACCGCCCGACCCGGCATCGGGCGGTCCGACGAAGTCCGGGTCGCCGGGCCGGCCCGCTCGACCCGGGCGGCGACCGGCAGCGGGAGTCGGTGCGCGCGGTCGGGGTCGGGCGCGCGACCCGCGCTCAGGCGACCGGCATCACCTGGCCGGGGTCGAGAACCGTGTCGTCGGCGTCGTAGGCGATTGCGTTGATCACCCGCACGACGCCACTGACCTGCCCCGCGAGCCGACCGGCGAGGTCCACGGCGGAGCGGCGGTCCAGCCTACCGGCCAGCGTCACGTCACCGTGACGGACCTCCACGGTCACCAGTCCGTCCCGTACGGCGAGCACCCGGCGGAGCACCTCCTGCACCACGTCCTCGCGGATCTCGGCGTCCGACCGCAGGTGCACCCGCAGCAGATCAGCACGGCTGACGATGCCGACCAACCGACCGAGGTCGTCCAGCACGGGCAGCCGCTTGACCTGTTCGCGGTCCATCAGCCGGGCGGCGGCGGACAGCGCCGCCTGCGGATTCGTGGTGATCGCCGGCGCGGTCATCAGGTCACCGGCCAGCACTGCCGCGCTCTTGCCCCGGGCACCGCGCCGTCGGCGGCTCTCGAAGACCCGTCGCAGCGCCGGCTCACCGGCGCGTTCGACCCGGTGCAGCAGATCGGCCTCGGACACCACCCCCAGCACCCGACGGAAATCGTCGATCACCGGCACCGCGCTGACCCCGCGGCGCAACAGCACGTCGACGACCTCCCGGTACGGGGTGTCGGCAACCACCGTCTCGACCTCCCGGGTCATCACGTCACCCACCTGCCAGGTCCTCATCACGGCCTCCCTCTCCTGGTCCATCTCGGACGCTACGGCGGGGTGTCGACGGTCGTCAGGGTCGCCGGACCGGACCGGAGGGGGTCGAACGTCCCGGGCCGTTGCGGTCTGTCGGCCCTGCCGCCGAAAGCGCCGTGGGCGTCCACTGGAGATGCCACCGGGAAGCGCGGTGCGAAGCTGAGAAGGGACGTGGAGACCATGACCGCGACGATCGAGCGGGTCACCGCCGAGAACACCGCTGCGAAGGCCGGCACCGTGCACGACCGGGCCGTCCGGTACATCCTGGCCGGCACCCGGCTGGCGCTCGGCTGGATCTTCCTCTGGGCCTTCGTCGACAAGCTGTTCGGCTTCGGGATGGGCACCGAGCAGAAGAACGCCTGGATCAACGGGGGCAGCCCCACCAAGGGCTTCCTGACCTTCGGCGTGGCCGGGCCGTTCAAGGACGTCTACACCTCGATCGCCGGTGCCGCCTGGGCGGACTGGCTCTTCATGATCGGCCTGGCCGGGATCGGTGTCGCCCTGCTGCTCGGCATCGGAATGCGGATCGCCGCCGTGGCCGGTGGGCTGCTGCTGGTCCTGATGTGGACCGCCGTGCTGCCTCCGGAGAACAACCCCTTCATGGACGACCACCTGATCTACGCCGCGGTGCTGGCGGTGCTGGCCCTGGTCAACGCCGGCGACACGGTGGGCCTCGGCCGGGTGTGGGCGGCCCTGCCGATCGTCCGGCGGATGCCCTGGCTCCGGTGAACCAACGCACACCCCTCGGCGGGCGTCACCGATACCGGTGACGCCCGCCGCTCCGTCGGGTCAGCCAGCACCAGCGGGACCGTCGGCCTCCCGATCGACGGATGGGCTGCGGAGCAGGTGGCGGGTCCGCCGCACATCGGTGGGGGGTGATCCGGCAGGATCGACGGTGACCGGACACATCACCCAACACGGCAGGAGATCCCCGCATGAACCAGGCAGCAGGCGCCCGATCGGGTAAGCCCGAGGTTGGTCCGATCGAGGGTGCACCGCCGGCCGACCTCGTGATCGAGGACATCACCGTGGGCGACGGCCCGCAGGCCGAGCCGGGCCAGCTGGTCAGCGTGCACTACGTCGGCGTGTCGCACTCCACCGGCGGCGAGTTCGACTCGTCCTGGAACCGGGGCGAGGCGTTCGACTTCCCGCTCGGCGGCGGTCAGGTCATCGCCGGCTGGGACCAGGGCGTCGCCGGCATGCGGGTCGGCGGTCGCCGCCGGCTGACCATCCCGCCGCACCTGGGGTACGGCGACCGCGGCGCGGCCGGCGTGATCAAGCCGGGTGAGACGCTGATCTTCGTCGTCGACCTGCTCGACGTGCGCTGAGTCGTTGTCGGGGTCGCCGGCCCACCCGCCGGCGGCCCCGCGCCGACCTCGGGCGCGGCGGGTGGGAGCACGCCTCGTCGGGCGGGGTCAGGCGGCCAGTTGCAGGTCGGTGGTCGCGACCACCGGGCGGCGCGCGGCCTCGATCACCGTGGCCGGCTCCAGGATCGTCATCACGCGGTGCAGCCCGCTGACCCGCAGCACCCGCGCCACCACCGGGCTCGGGTCGACCAGCACCAGCTCGCCACCGCGGGCCCGGACGCGCAGATGCGCGGCAAGCAGCGTGCGAACGCCAGCCGCCGAGAGCAGCCGCAGCTGCGACAACTCGACGTGAAGCACCGGGCGGGCCGGCGCGGACCACAGCGCGGACCGGAACGCGGCCACCGTGGCGATGTCGATCTCGCCGGCCACCCGCATGAGGACCCGCTCGTCACCCACGCTGACCTGCACGTCGAACCGGTCGCTGTGCTCTTCCATGCAGTGAAATCTAGCCGCCACCACCGACACTTTCGTCCCTCCACGCAGTGATTCCGGGTACGCCCAGGGGCATACCCCGAGCTGCACCGTCTCCCTCTCGGGGTGGAGTCAGGGGCTCGGGCGGCGCGCCGCCCGGACGCGGAGTTCGCGGGTCGGCAGGCACGCGGGTGGAGAATAGGTCGATGCTGATCCCCCGGCCCCGGCCGCCCCGGCTGATCCGCCCGGTCCGCGAACCGGCGACCAGCCCTCCGGCGCTGGCCGGCGCCTGGGCCCCCACCGACCGGCGGCTCGACCAGGCCGAGTTGCTCCCCCTCCCCGCCGGGGCCGTCGGCCCCGAGGACGTCCTGGTCGACGGCGGCGGGCGGGTGATCAGTGGTGACGAGGACGGTCGGCTCTGGTGGTGGCCGGTCGACGCGCGCGCCGGCACCCGACCCCACCTGCTGGCCGAGACCGGTGGCCGTCCGCTCGGCATCGAGCTGGACCCGTCCGGCGAGGCCCTGGTGGTCTGTGACGCGTACCGCGGGTTGCTGCGGGTCACGCCGGACGGCGCGGTACGCGAACTCACCGGAACGGCACCGCCGGTGCACCTGGCCAACAACGCGACGGTGGGCCGGGACGGCACCATCTACTTCACCGACAGCTCCGACCGGTTTCCGGTTTCGCACTGGAAGCGGGACCTGCTGGAGCACCGCCCCAACGGTCGGGTGCTGGCCCACCAGCCGGGCAGCGGCCGCACCGAGGTGGTGACCGACGGGCTGTACTTCCCCAACGGGATCGCGCTGACCCCGGACGAGTCGGCGCTGATGGTCGTGGAGACCAGCACCCACCGGCTGCTGCGCGTCGAGCTGAGCGGCGGCGTGCGGGTGCTCGCCGACCTGCCCGCGTACCCGGACAATCTCGCCTCGGTGGGTGACGGGACGTACTGGATCGCGCTGCCCAGCCCTCGGGTGCCGATCGCCGAGCGGCTGCTGCCCCATCCGCGGCTACGGCAGATCGCCGCTCTGCTGCCCGACGCCCTGCAACCGCAGCCCCGCCGCTACGGGCTGGTCGCGCTCGTCGACGGCGCGGGCGCGGTCCGCCGGACGCTGCACGGCCCGAGCGGGCACTACTCGATGATCACCGGAGTACGCCAGCACGGCGACCAGCTCTGGCTGGGCAGCCTGACCGGGTCCGCGGTGGCCCGCGTACCCCTGGGGTGATGGCCGACAGGGCCGGCCCGCCATGGTGGCGGGCCGGCCCTGTGCTGCCGATCGGTGACTCAGCGACCGCTGACCGAGGGCGCCGGTGCGGGCGATCCGCCGGCCACCGCGCCCGGGTGCGCCGGGGCGACCGGCGCGGGCTTGAGGCCCGGCGGCACCGGCAGGGCGCTGCCCCGGGCGAACTCGTCCCAGCTCACGTTCCAGGCGGTCCAACCGTTGCCCGGCTGCAGCTCCACCTCGGTGCCCTTGACGGTGATCAGGTCACCGACCTGCGTGACCCCCATCAGCCAGTCGGCCGCCGCAGCGGAGACGTTCGCGCAACCGTGCGACACGTTGGTGTTGCCCTGGTCCCCCTCCGACCAGGGGGCGGAGTGGATGAACTCGCCGCCCCAGGTGTAGCGCTGGGCGTCGTCGACGTCGACCACGTAGCCACCGTTCGGCTCGCCCCGGGTGTCGAAGGTGGTCCGCTCGTGCTTCTCCATGATCACCATCTTGCCGCTGGAACTCGGCGTGCTCGGCTTGCCCAGGCTGACCGGGATCCGGCGGATCTGCTTGCCGTCGCGCAGCACCGTCATCTGCTTGGTGGCATTGTCGATCTCCAGCGAGACCTGTCGCCCGATCTTGGAGGTCGCGGTCCGCTCGGCGTCACCGACCTTGTCCTTGCCGATCGGCAGACCCTCCAGACCTGCCCGGACGCTGATGGTGGTTCCCGGCTTCCAGAAATCGGGCGCCCGGTAATAGACCTGAGTGCCGTCGGCCAGCCACGACCAGGTGCCCGGCTGCGGCGGATTGGTCTTTACGAACAACCGCCGCTGCACATCCGCTCTGGCCTCTTTCGGAATTCCCGGGTCGAACGCCACCGTTACCGGCATCGCGGTGCCGTACGTCCGATTACCGTTGAAATAGAGTGTGCTGGTGATCTGCGGTTTGGTCGATTTGGCCATCGTGGTGAAGGTGGTGCTGCGCGTGGTGGTGGCACCGGAGTCACCGGTCGCGGTCACCTCGGCGGTGTAGGTCCGCTTCGGCTGCAGCGGAGCGTTCGGCACCCAGCCGGAGCCGTCCTCGCGCGGCTCGGCGTTGACCTGCTTGCCCTTGTCGTCGGTGAGGCGTACGGCGGTGACCCGCCCGCCCTTGACCACGGTGCCCACCTCGGCGCTGACCGGGACGTCCCGGGCCTTGTCCCCCGGTGTCACGGCGAGTTCCGGTGGGGCGGCGTGCTTCTTGGCCGAGCCGGTCGCCGACTCCCGCTCTGCGGTGCACGCACCCAGGACGAGTGGTGCGGCTGCGATGGTTACGGCCAACAGCGTCAATCGCCGCCTAGACGTCATGTTTCAGTCCCCCCGTTTCGACTTCCCTCCGTCACATTCTCGCTTGCCCGAGTGAGCCATTAGCGGCATTCGGAAATAATTGGCCGCGCATTTATCGACGCATTTTCCGACAATGCTCCAGTTGGCCGGAACAGGGGCGCAACCGACCGGTGTCGTGCGCTTCGCGCCGCTTGAGCGACGCGACGTCGACTGTCCGGATGCCCGCGGGCGCCGGTCCCCGAGGGCGGCCTCGCGGCACGGCCGGCCGGGACCGGGCGCGGCCATCGGGTGCGGGGCGCGGGAGGCAGGAGGTCACGGCCGGTGGCGCACCTCGGGGGCGGACTTTTGTCAATTGGAGCGAAGCTTCTGCCGAACGCGACAAAGCTTTGCCTTCGTCCGAAGGCAAGGGTAAGGTCACGATCCAGATAGAGGGTTGCCCATTCGTCGATCAACTTGCCGCCACCTGTGCCGGGTCGCCGCGATCCGCCCCCGATGGGTCCGGGCCGCACCCACGAGCCGTCCCTCACCGTCCCGCCGAAGCCCACCGCGGCCGGTTCGGCGCGCCCGGCAGACGGCAGTCAGGTCGACCTCCGTCGACGGCGTACCAGCCGTCAGGAAGGGACCACCACCATGGATCAACAACTCAACACACCGGCATCCGAGCCGGTCAGCCGCCGTGGCGTGCTGCGTGCCGCGACCGTCTCCGCGGCTGCCGTCGGCGCCGCCGGTCTGCTCGCCGGCCCGGCCACCGCCGCACCCGGCGCATCCGGGGCGCAGGCCCAGGGCCGCCGTCGGGTGCCGGTGGACCGGATCAGCATTCAGCTCTACACCCTGCGTGACCAACTCGCCATCGACCTGCCCGGCACCCTGGACGCGCTGCGCCGGATCGGCTACCGGCGGGTGGAGCACGCCGGTTTCGTCGGCCGCACCGCGGCGCAGTTCCGGGCGGCGCTCGACGACGCCGGGCTGCGTTCCACCTCCGGGCACGTCGGCATCCCACAGCCGTTCGACGCCGCCACCTGGGAGCAGGCCCTCGCCGACGCCAACGTGGTGGGCTGCAAGAAGATCGTCCACCCGTACTTCGGTCGGGACGCGGCCGGTCAGCCGATCCGCGACCCCGCCGTGTACCGGGCCCTGGCTCGCGACCTGAACAAGGCCGGACGGCTCGCCGAGCGCGCCGGGCTCGAATTCGGCTACCACAACCACCAACTCGAGTTCGTGCCGCTGACCGGGGGCTCGACCGGGTTCGACATCCTCAGCTCCCAGACCGATCCCCGGCTCGTCCACTTCGAGCTCGACCTCTACTGGACGTGGCGGGGCGCCCACGACCCGGTCGACGTGATCCGGGCCAACCGCGGCCGGATCCGCCAGGTGCACGTCAAGGACCTCGACGTCGAGGCCGGCTTCGCCGACCTCGGTGACGGCGTCATCGACTTCGGCCGGATCTTCGCCCACGAGCGGGAGGCCGGCATCGAGGAGTACATCGTGGAGCGTGACGACGCGGGCACCGCGCCGCGCTCCCCCGCCGACGCCCTGGACACCGCCCGCGTCGGCTTCGACTACCTCGCCTCACTCCGGTACTGAAAACACCTCGGGGGACACACCTGATGAACAGGACCGCACTCGCGTCCGCCCTGCTGCTGGTGACGGCCGGCCTGGCCGTGCCGCCGTCGGCGGCGGCCGCCGCGCCGGCCGCGCCGCCGGACAGCAGCTTCCAGAAAGTGACACTCAACGACTTCCCGGGCGAGCCGATCAGCCTCGCCGTGCTGCCCGACCTGCGGGTGCTGCACACCTCCCGCACCGGTGAGGTCCGCATCCACGACCCGCGCACCGGGCTGAACACCCTCGCCGCCGACATCCCGGTGTACGAGCACGACGAGGAGGGGTTGCAGGGGGTCGCCATCGACCCGAACTTCGCCCAGAACAAGTGGGTGTACCTCTACTACTCGCCGCCGATGGACACCCCGGTGGACGACCCGGCGACCCCCGACGTCAACGAGGGGGACGCGCCGGAGACCGGCACCGCGGCGGACTGGCAGCGGTTCAAGGGCGCGCTGCGGTTGTCCCGGTTCAAGCTGGACGGGATGCGGCTGAACCTCGCCAGCGAGCAGCAGATCATCGAGGTGCCGACCGACCGGGGCATCTGCTGCCACGTCGGTGGTCAGATCGACTTCGACAGCAAGGGCAACCTGTACCTGTCGACCGGCGACGACACCAACCCGTTCGCCTCCGACGGCTACATCCCGATCGACGAGCGGGCCGACCGTAACCCGGCGTACGACGCCCAGCGCACCTCCGCCAACACCAACGACCTGCGCGGCAAGTTGCTGCGCATCAAGCCGAAGGCCGGTGGTGGTTACACGGTCCCGGCCGGCAACCTGTTCAAGCCCGGCACGGCGCAGACCCGCCCGGAGATCTACGCGATGGGGCTGCGCAACGCGTTCCGGTTCGCCGTCGACAGGCGCACCGACAACGTGTACCTGGGCGACTACTCCCCCGACGCCTCCAACCCGAACCCGGAGCGCGGGCCGGCCGGACACGGCCGGTGGATGATGATCGACAAGCCGGCGAACTACGGCTGGCCGTACTGCGTGACGCCGACGATCGCCTACCGCGACTACGACTTCGCCACCGGCCAGTCCGGCAAGAAGTTCAACTGCGCGCGCCCGGTCAACGACTCACCGCACAACACCGGCAAGCGGCAGCTGCCGCCGGTCGAGCAGCCGCAGGTCTGGTACCCGTCCACGGCCTCGGCTGAGTTCCCGCAGCTGGGCACCGGCGGTATCGGTCCGATGGGCGGCCCGGCGTACGACTACGACGGGACCAGCACCTCACGGACCCGCTGGCCGGCCTACTACGACGGGGTTCCGCTGTTCTACGAGTGGACCCGCGACTACATCAAGGAGTTCCGCCTCGACTCCGACGGCGACGTCACCGACATCCGCCCGGTGGTGCCGTCGCTGGTGGTGGACAACCCGATGGACATGGAGTTCGGCCCGGACGGCGCGCTCTACGTGCTCGAGTACGGCGACGGCTACTTCGCCGAGAACCCGGACGCGCAGCTGTCCCGGATCGACTTCGTCCGGGGCAACCGGACCCCGATCCCGAAGATCAGTGGTACGCCGACCGTGGGCCAGGCCCCGCTGACCGTCGCGTTCTCCAGCGCCGGCACGACCGACCCGGACGGCGACAAGCTGAGCTACGCGTGGGACTTCAACGCGGACGGCTCGGTGGACAGCACCGCGCCGAACGCGAGCTGGACGTTCCCGGAGAACGGCTCGTACACGCCGACGCTGAAGGTGACCGACCGCACCGGCCGTTCCGCCTCGGCCACCCTGCCCCTGGTGGTCGGGCCGACCGCGCCGATCGTCGAGTTCGTCGCCCCGGTGGCCGGTCAGCCGTTCGAGTTCGGGCAGACGGTCGCCTACGAGGTGAAGGTCACCGACGACCTGCCGGTGGACTGCTCCCGGGTGAAGGTCACCTACGTGCTCGGGCACGACGAGCACGGGCACCCGCTCTCCACCTCGACGGGTTGCAGTGGGACCATCCCCACCTTCCTGGACGGTGGGCACAGCGGCGCTGACAACCTGACCGCGGTGTTCGTCGCGGAGTACACCGACGCGCCGACCGACCCGGGTGTACCCCCGCAGTCCGGCTCGGCGACGGTCGTGCTGGACCCGACCCCGGTGGCCGGCCTGGCCGGCTGACCAGTTCCACAGCGTGACAGCGGCGGCGGTCGGAGCGTTCCGGCCGCCGCCGCCCGTCGGTCAGCTCCAGTCGCTGTCGACGTGGTTGTCACGCCAGCGTCCACCCACTGGCGGGGTGTCCAGCCGCATCCCCTCCTCGGCGTTGCCGGCGAGGTCGTTGTCCTCGACCCGGCAGTCCACGCAACTGCCCCGATCGGTGATCCACAGCCCGTGCGTCTGGGTCTGGTTGTCGTGGTTGTCCCAGATCCGGTTTCCGCGGATGGTGGCCGAGTCGAACGGCGCGTTGATGGTGATGCCGGCCCGCTGCCCGGGTGCGGGGTCGAGTTCGTACGCACAGCCCGGCGGCGGCACGTCTCCGCTCCACGCGCTGAACGCGTCCGGGCGGACCGGGGCCAGGGTGAGTTCGTCGCCGGTGTTGGCGGCGACAGTGGCCACCGACCGACCGACCCGCAGGATCTTGCCGCGGTGCCCGTCGTGCGGCCAGTCGGCGGTGCGGTCCACCAGGCTCCGCTCGCTGTAGCGGACGGCCTCGCCCGCGCCGCCGGCGGCCCGGCCGTACTGCCGCCCGTTGTTGCGGATCCGGTTGTTGAGCAGCACCGCGTCGCTCATCTGGTGGTCGATCCGGACCGCGTCGAGGCCGTTGCCCCAGAACTCGTTGCTCTCGATCACCACGTCCCGGACCGGGCCCTGGTAACCGCGCCCGAGATCGCGGGAGTGGTAACCGTGCTGGCCGTTGCCGCTGATCCGGTTGCCCCGGACGAGGTACGGTCCGGGGCTGTTGCCGATGCTGATCCCGTCGCGCAGGTTGCCGTCGATGACGCAGTCGGTGACGAGTCCGCCCCGCCCGGCCACCGTGGAGGTGCCCTGCGACGACACGTCGAAGCCGGCCTCCAGGTTTCCGGTCATCGTGCAGGCGGAGACGATCAGGCCGTCGGCGCCCCAGTCGGAGATGCCGAAGCGGTTGCCCTGGCTGTGGCAGCCGATGATGCGGTAGCCGCGCGGTGGGGTCCAGTAGTCCTTCTGCAGCTCCAGGAAGATGCCGTTGGTGCCGTTGGCCAGGGCGGTGCAGTTGGCGATGGTCAACCGCTCCACCGGTCCCCAGCCACCGATGCCGATCCCGATGCCGGCGCCGCCCATCTGCTCGCCGTTGTCCAGTCGGCCACAGCCGACCACCACCACCCCGTCGATCAGGGAGTCCTGGAGGAAGTCGCAGCCCAGGCCGCTGGCCGCGGTGTGGTGGATGTAGAGGTTGCGGAAGACGCCGCGCACCACGTACTGCAGGCCGAGGCCCTTGGCCAGGTAGTTGTACTCGGCCATGGCGACGGCGGAGCCGTCGATCTGGAAGTCGGCGAAGGTGCAGTCCGCGATGTGCCGGTCCCGGTCGGCGCCGTGCTGCACCGTGGTCCAGAAGGCCAACGGGGTCGGGTCGGCCCGGTTGCCCTCGTTGCTGAGCATGAACCGGGTCGCCGCCGGGCCGGCCCCGATCAGCGACACCCCGCTGCGCCACACCGTGCCGGCGTCGCGGATCGAGTAGATGCCCGGCGGGCAGTAGATCACCCGGGCCCGCCCGTCGGAGGCGTACCCGGCGCCGAGCCGGTCCACCAGGGCGGCCAGCGCCGGCTGGTCGTTGGTGGAGCCGTCGCCGGTCAGCCCGTACTCCAGGGCGTCGCAGTAGAGCGGCGCGCCGGCCGCGGCGGGCCGTCGCACCCGGACCGAGTTCAGTAGCAGCTCGTTCGCCACGGCCACAGGCCGGCTCCCTTCGACGCGTTCGGTGCGCTCCGGCGGGGCCGACTTCCCCCTGACACCGCCGGGAAACCCCCGGGCGTGCGCCGGCCCCGGCGCCGCACGGGCGACACCGGGGCCAGGGGTACGCGTCAGACGGCGGCGATCAGCAGCACCGGGCGCTCCACACAGTCGGCGACGTGGCGCAGGAAGCCACCGGCCACCCCGCCGTCGCAGACCCGGTGATCGAAGGTGAGGCTGAGCTGGGTCACCTTGCGGACGGCGAGCTGCCCGTCGACCACCCACGGCTTGTCCACGATCCGCCCGACCCCGAGCAGGGCCGCCTCGGGGTGGTTGATGATCGGCGTGGAGCCGTCGACGCCGAACACCCCGTAGTTGTTCAGCGTGAAGGTGCCACCGGTCAGCCGGGCCGGGGGCAGGCTGCCGGCCCGCGCGGCGGCGGTGGTCGCCGCCAGTTCGGCGGCCAGTTCGGCGGTGGTGAGCCGCTGGGCGTCGCGCAGCACCGGCACCAGCAGCCCCCGGTCGGTCTGCGCGGCGATGCCGAGGTGCACCCCGGCGGACTGGACGATCCGCTGCCCCTCGGTGTCGACCCGGGCGTTGAGCTGCGGGAACCGGCGCAGCCCGCTGAGGCAGATCCGGGCCAGCAGGGCCAGGATGCTGACCGGCGCGTCGGGCGTCGCCGCGTTGATCGCCGCGCGGGTCTCCAGCAGCCCGGTGGCGTCCACGTCGACCCAGATGGTCACCTCGGGGATCTCCCGCCGGCTGCGGGAGAGCTTGTCGGCGATCACCTTGCGCACGCCGGTGAGCGGCACGATCACGTCGCCGTCCCCGGTCGGCGCGAGGGCGACGTGCGGGTCGGGCACGGCGGCGAGCCGGGCGGCGGGGGCGGCCAGCGCGGCCTCCACGTCGGCGCGGCGGATCACCCCGCCGGGCCCGGTGCCCCGCACGGTGCCGAGGTCGACGCCGTGCTCGCGGGCCAGCCGCCGCACGATCGGCGAGATGACCAGAGCGGAGGGCGATGGTGCCGGGTCGCCGGTCGGGCCACCGGCAACCGCGCCGGTCGGTGCGGTGTCGGCCGGTTCGGGGGCGACCGTCAGGCGGGGCCGACGCCGACGGCGGGTGGTGGTGCCGTGGCCCGTGCCGTACCCGATCAGCACGTTGCCAGACCCGGCCCGCTCCTCCTCGCGGTAGGTGGCGTGCCCGGCGGGCTCGTCGCCCCCGTCCAACGGCGCGATGGTGATCAGCGGCTGGCCGACCGGGCGTACCTCACCGGCCGCGCCGTGCAGGGTGACCACCCGCCCGGCGTACGGGCAGGGCACGTCGACGACGGCCTTGGCGGTCTCCACCTCGACCACGCTCTGGTCGACGGTGACGATGTCTCCCACGGCGACCCGCCACTCGACGATCTCGGCCTCGCTCAGCCCTTCGCCCAGGTCGGGCAGGAGGAAGACCTGCGTCCGTTCGACGGTGGTCATGCCGCCGCCCAACGCGCGTCCGGCTGGTCGTCCCACTGCAGGCGGGCCACCGCGTCGAGCACCCGGTCCACGCCGGGCAGGTGGGTGTGCTCCAGCATCGGCGCCGGGTACGGGATGTCCAGCCCGGCGACCCGCAGCACCGGGGCGTGCAGCGCGTGGAAGCAGCGCTCCTGCACCCGGGCGGCGATCTCCGCGCCGACGCCCGCGAAGCCGGGCGCCTCCTGGATCACCACGCACCGGCCGGTCCGCCGGACCGAGGCGGTGATGGTGGCGTCGTCGAACGGCACGATCGTGCGCACGTCGACGACCTCCAGGTCCCACCCCTCCTCGCGGGCGGCCTCGGCGGCCTCCAGCGCGACCGGCACCGCCGGCCCGTACGCCACCAGCGTGGCGTCCCGACCGGGGCGGCGCACGACGGCCCGGCCGAACGGCTCGGTGCGGGCCGGGAGAGACGCGTCGGCGCTGGCGAAGTAGAGCTTCTTGGGCTCCATGAAGACCACCGGGTCGGGGTCGTCGATCGCCTCGCGCAGCAGCGAGTACGCGTCGTCGACGGTGGCCGGCGTGACCACCTTCAGCCCTGGGGTGTGCGCGTAGTACGCCTCGGACGAGTCGCAGTGGTGCTCGACCCCGCCGATCCCGCCCGCGTACGGCACCCGGATGACGATCGGCACGCTCAGCGCGCCCCGGGTGCGGTTGCGCAGCTTCGCCACGTGCGAGGCGATCTGCTCGAACGCCGGGTACGCGAACGCGTCGAACTGCATCTCGACCACCGGGCGCAGGCCGGACATGGCCAGGCCGACGGCGAAGCCGACGATGCCGGCCTCGGCGAGGGGGGTGTCGAAGCAGCGCTTGTCGCCGAAGCGGGCCTGCAGGCCGTCGGTGATCCGGAAGACGCCGCCGAGCGCGCCGACGTCCTCGCCGAAGACGACGACCCGGTCGTCGGCGGCGAGCGCGTCGGCGAGCGCGGTGTTGAGCGCCTTCGCCATGGTGGTGGCCATCAGGCGTCACCCTCCTCGGCGCGGGCGGCGGCCAGTTCGGCGCGGACCTGCTCACGCTGTTCGATCAGCTGCGGGGTGGGTTCGGCGTAGACGTGGTCGAAGAGGCTCAGCGGGTCGACAGCGGGCTGCGCGTTCATCCGGGTCCGCAGGTCCGCCGCGTACGCCTCGGCCTGCTCGGCGATCTCGGCGACCGCCGCGTCGTCGAGCACGCCGCGGGCGCGCAGGTAGGTCTCCAGCCGGGCGATCGGGTCCCGGTCCCGCCAGGCGTCGACCTCGGCGCCGTCGCGGTAGCGGCTGGCGTCGTCGGCGTTCGTGTGCGGTTCCATCCGGTAGGTGTGCGCCTCGACCAGGAACGGTCCCTTGCCGGCCCGGGCGTGGGCGACCGCGCGGGTGAGCACGGCGAGCACCGCTACCGGGTCGTTGCCGTCGACCTGCTCGCTGGGTACGCCGTAGCCGACGCCCTTGTAGGCCAGCGACGGCGCGGCGGTCTGCCGGGACAGCGGGACGCTGATCGCGTACTTGTTGTTCTGCACGAAGTAGACCACCGGCGCCTTGAACACGGCGGCGAAGTTGACCCCCTCGTGGAAGTCGCCCTCGCTGGTGGCGCCGTCGCCGATGAAGGCCAGCGCCACGGTGTCGCGACCCTGGTACGCCTCACCGTGGGCCAGCCCGGCGGCGTGCACGCACTGGGTGGCGAGCGGGGTGCACTGCGGTGCGGTGCGTACCTCGGTCGGGTCGTAGCCGCAGTGCCAGTCGCCGCGCAGCAGGGTGAGCACCTCGACCGGGTCGATGCCCCGGGCAACCAGCGCCATCGACTCGCGGTACGTGGGGAAGACCCAGTCGGTGTCGCGGACTGCGAGGACCGCGCCGACCTGGCACGCCTCCTGGCCTCGCGAGGACGGGTAGACGGCGAGCCGGCCCTGCTTGGTCAGGGCGGTCGCCTGGGTGTCGAATCGCCGGCCGAGCACCATCCGGCGGTACAGCTCGTGCAGCACCTCGGCGGCTGGTTCGGGGTAGTCGGCGCGGGCGGGCAGCGGCATGCCGTCCTGGGCGAGCAGGCGGACCGGCTCGGCGTCCGGCAGCAACGAGCGGGCCGGGTCGGGCGGGGTGACCGTTCGACGGGCGCGCGGGGATGCCCTGCGGACCGCCTGGGGAGTGGTCGTCACGGCGGAACCTCCTGGGACGTGTGGTGAGCCTATGCTTCCGCTTGTGGATGATTGACTCAAGATCGACACAGAAGGCGGGACGGTTGGCATGCGGAGGGCCCAGTAGTGAGCCAGGAGACCGCCGACGAAGCGAGCGGGGGCGCGGGATCGGGACGATCGGCCCGAGCGTTGGACGAGGTCGACCGGCGGATCCTCGACGAGCTGGTCCGCGACGGTAGAACGTCGGTGCGCACCCTCGCCGAACGCATCCACATCTCCCGCACCAACGCGTACGCGCGGGTGGAGCGGTTGCTGCGCGACGGGGTGATCACCGGGTTCCGGGCCCAGGTGGCGCCCGAGGCGGCCGGGTTGGGCACGTCGGCGTACATCGCCCTGACCATCGAGCAGAACACCTGGCGGGAGGTGTCGGCCGAGCTGGCCCGGGTGCGCTACATCGAGCACGCCGCACTGCTCGGCGGTGACCACGACGTGCTCGCGCTGGTGCGCGCACCGGACAACGCCGCGCTGCGCGACGTGGTGCTGGGCCGGGTGCAGAGCATTCCCGGGGTGCTGTCCACCCGCACCTGGCTGGTCTTCGAGGAGTTCGACGGGGCCGGCAGCCCCTGGGCGTGACCGGCTGGGCTCACCGCTCCGGCGGGGCCTCCAGCCCGTCGCGGTCGGCCAACTCCAGCAACGGCTCCAGCGAGTGCCGGTCACCGTCCAGGCCGGCGTGCGGGTCGCCGCGCTCGGCGAACCGGGCCGGCATGCTGAGCACGTCGAAGTCCTCCGGGCGGACCCGGTCCAGCTCCGACCAGTCCAGCGGCGCGGAGACCAGCGCGGCCGGCGTGGGCCGGATCGAGTACGCCGAGGTCACCGTGTGGTCCCGGGCCATCTGGTTGTAGTCGACGAAGACCGGCCGGTCCCGCTGCTCGCGCCACCAGGTCGTGGTGACCAGGTCCGGCAGCCGGCGCTGCATCTCCCGACCCAACGCGAGCACCGCCCGACGGCAGTCACCGAAGCTCCACCGCGGCTCGATCGACAGGTAGACGTGCAGGCCCCGGCCGCCGGTCGTCTTCGGGTAGCCGGTCATGCCCAGCTCGGCGAGGAACGCCCGCACCTCGTGCGCCACCGGTACCACCTGCTCGAAGCCGACGCCGGGCATCGGGTCCAGGTCGATGCGCAGCTGGTCGGGGCGTTCCACGTCGGCGGCGGTGACCGGCCACGGGTGGAACCGCAGGGTGCCCAGGTTGGCGGCCCAGATGACCACCGCCAGCTCGCTCGGCGCCACCTCGTCGGCGGTACGGCCACTGGGGAAGGTGATGTGCGCGGTCCGCACCCACTCGGGAGCGCCCGCCGGCAGCCGCTTCTGGTAGAACGCGTCGCCCCGGTTGGTCTGCCGGGTGGCGATCGTCGCGCCCTCGAAGACCCCACGGGGCCAGCGTTCGAGCATGGTCGGCCGATCCCGCAGCGCGCGCAGGATGCCGTCACCCACCGCCAGGAAGTAGCGGACCACGTCCAGCTTGGTCAGCCCACGCTCCGGGAAGTAGGGCTTGTCGGGGCTGGAGACGCGGACCAGCCGCTCGCCAACCTGGATCTCCTCCGCCGCCGTGGCCACGCCACACACCGTACGACGAGGTGGGGTGTCGGTGCCGCACTTGACGGCCCGCGGGTTCGCGGCGACACCCTGTCGCCGCGTGCGCCCCCTCGCTCCGGGCATGGGCCACCGCGGAGCGGGGTGATCCTCTAGCGTGTGCCGGACTGTCCACGAGCCGCTGGAGACCACGTGATCATGCTTCGGAACCCACTGCGTCACGGGGTCTTGGCGCTGGCGCTGGTGCTCGCCGCCGCGAACCTCGTCGGCACACCTGCGCTGCGCCCGACACCCGCCGAGGCCGCGCCGACCGTCGTGCCGGACGACTACCAGTTCGCTCTGGGATTTTCCAACACGCAGGGCGCGAACCAGTGGTCCTACCTGCAGTGGGACGGTGTCGCCTACACACCGATGGTGTGGGAGCCGACGCGGGACCGGTGGCGGGGCAACTGCGAGTTCTGCGTCATCAGCCGCAGCGGGCTTCACCCGGACACCAATGACGCGGTCATCGCCTGGACGGCGCCACGGGGTGGCGCGGTCACGGTGCGCGGCACCATGGACCACCAGACCTACATCGACCCCGACATCACGAACGTCGACGGTGTCCGGACCTTCGTCCGCAAGCGTAGCGGCGGCACGACGAGCAAGGTGTGGCCGTCGGCCGACTTCCAGCACCTGCGACCCGCCTTCATGGCCCAACACGTCTTCACCACCGCCGTCAACGCCGGCGACACGCTCCTGTTCCACGCGAACCGGGCAGGGACGGGGCTGCACGACGGGCTCTCGTGGAATCCGCGGATCAGTTACGACTACGAGCCGAAGTTCACTCTCGACCAGGCCGAACTGGTCATGAATCCCGCCGACTTCGACCGGATCGGTGAGCGCACCGCCCTGGATGCCAGCCTGTCGGTCGTCCCCAACGGCAGCCAGTTCGACTTCTACCACTCCTCGGATTTTGGCCGGCAGGTGCAGAAGTTCCGCGGGGACCTCGCCCGTCCCGCGCAGGTAAGGGTGTACGCCGACACGACGGCCAACCGGTTCCGCAATCCGCACGGCCTCGACGGGCAGTGGTGGATCGCGAGCGTGTACCGCACCGAGGAGGGTCACCTACTCGCGTTCTGCCACATCGAGAACGCCGACCCGCAGACGTCGGGGTGGTGGGCCGGCGGGTTGGCGTACTCCACCGACAACGGGGAGCACTTCACCCTGCTGGGCAAGACACTCGCCGCCCGTAAAAAGGCACCCGACGGTTCGACCGACAACATCGGCGGAATGCCATTCGTGCTCAAGGACGGCTTCTTCCACGTGTACTTCACCGAGTTCGGCATGCCGGTCGTCGCCCGCGCCCCGGTCGCCGAGGTGATCGACGCCGCCAAACGCGGCACGGTCAGCCCGTGGACCAAATACCACGGAGGCGCCTGGAACGAGCCCGGCATGCACGGACAGGCCACCGAGGTCGTCGCTGCCAGCCCGACGAACTCCTACGACTCCCACGCCGGCGCCGCCTACAGCACCTACCTCGGCAAGTACCTGCTCACCGGTGGCAGCGGCGGCCAGGGCCAGGGCATCTTCCTCGCGTTCGGCGACGACCCGGCACGCTTCGACACCCCGTCGTGGCTCCTGAGCAGCAACGCGAACAGCAAGGCCACCCTTCAGCCCTACGAGACCATCGTCGGGGTCGACGGTTCCACCAATGGCGTCGTGGGCCAGCAGTTCTACGTCTACTACGGCTACTTCTTCCGCTGGCCGCACGACGGAGTCGACCTCCCGAAGCACATGCGCTGGTTGTACCGGCAGAAGGTGACCCTGAACGCCGCCGGATTCGACCGCAACACCGTCAGCCTGAGCACCGATGCCAGCAAGAAGCAGGGTGAGAACGGAGTGCGCTACCAGGAGTACGACGGCACCGCGTACACCGACATGACGTGGTCGGACAGCGACCAGCGCTGGCACGGCACCTCGGCGTTCTCACTGCTGGACTCCATCGGCTGGCATCCGGATGGCAACCGCGACTCGGTGCGGGTCTGGACGGCGCCACGAGCCGGCACGGTGCGCGTCGGCGCCGACCTCGACGGCATTCGCGCCGGCGGCGGCTCCGGCGCCGACGGCGTCCGTGTGAAGATCGTCAAGAATGGGCTGCCCGTCTGGCCGGCCACCGGCTACGCGGCGGTCGAGCCAGCCAGCACCCTGCCCTTCGAACCCGTGGACATGACGGTGGCCGCCGGCGACCGGATCGCCTTCCACGTCAACCAGAACGTCACCTCCGCCTATGACACCACCCTCTGGCTCCCGACCCTGACCTACACCGGGGGTAGCCGGGTCAGCTGGTCCGGTAACGGCGACTTCGGCGGCGTTCAGGGCGCGGCCCAGTGGTCGTACGAGGAGTACGACGAGGGTGCCGGCGGCACCCCGATGACGTGGGACGCCGCCCAACAGCTGTGGCACGGCACAGCGCCGTACCTACAGATCGGGCCGGTCTCGCAGCACGCCGACGGCAACCGTGAGTCGGTGCGGGCCTGGGTCGCTCCGCGTGCCGGCAGGGTTCGGATCACCTCGGCGCTGGGCGACCTCTACACCGACAACGGCTCGGGGGCCGACGGCGTGCTGGTCCGGTTGACCCGGAACGGGACGAACGTCTGGCCATCCACCGGTAGGCAGAAGGTCGGTCCGGTGGACCGGGTCCCGTTCCCGATGATCGAGCTGAGCGTGGCCGCGGGTGACACCCTGCGCTTCCACCAACACCAGAACGGCACGAGCGCCTACGACACGACCAACTGGGTGCCGAAGATCGCATATCAGCCGTGAGGCTCCGCCCCACCGGCCCTCCTACCCCACCGGCCCTCGACTGAGGGCCGGCGAGCCGGACACGGTTACCGTCGGCGGCGCCCGGGTAGGGGGGCCGCATGGCGGAACTGGCAACCCTCTGGATCGTCCGGCACGGCGAGAGCACCGCGAACGTCGCGGCGACGCAGGCCGAGGCGTCGGGCGCGGAGCTGATCGACCTCACCCACCGCGACGCGGACGTGCCGCTCTCCGCGACCGGCGAGGACCAGGCTCGGGCGACCGGCCGTTGGCTGGCCGAGCTGCCGGACGCGAAGCGCCCGAACGTGGCGGTGGTGTCGCCCTACCTGCGCGCGGTGCAGACCTCGCGGCTGGCGCTGGACGGCACCGACATTCCCGTGCACCGCGACGAGCGGCTGCGCGACCGGGAGCTGGGCATCCTCGACGGGTTGACCGGGCACGGGGTGCGCCGGCGCTACCCGGACGAGGCCGAGCGTCGGGAGCGGTTGGGCAAGTTCTACTACCGGCCGCCGGGTGGGGAGTCCTGGACCGACGTGGCGTTGCGGCTGCGGACGCTGCTGGGCGACCTGCGCCGTGATCACGAGGGTTGCCGGGTGCTGCTCTTCGGCCACGACGCGCTGGTCTTCCTGCTTCGTTATCTGGTGGAGGGGTTGACCGAGGACGAACTGATGGCGCTCACGCGGCAGGACGTCATCGCCAACTGTTCGATCACCGAGTGGTCGGCGGACGGTGACGACCGCCTGGCGCTCACCGCCTTCAACGATGTCGCGCACCTGCGTCAGCAGGGCGCCCAGCCCACCAGGGAGGACGAGATCCATGCCGAGCCGGTCTGAGGTGAAGGTGATCACCCCGGCGTTGCTGCGGGACTGGGCGCTGCCGGTGCCGGTCGGTGGGAAAGAGAGCCGGGGCACCGTGCTGGTGGTCGGCGGTTCCCGCTTCACGCCGGGCGCGGTGCTGCTCGCCGGGGTGGCCGCGTTGCGCGCCGGCGCCGGGGTGCTCCAGCTGGCCGCCGCCGAGTCCAGCGCCGCCGCGCTGAGCATCCAGGTGCCTGAGGCGCTGGTGGTCGGGCTGCCGGAGACCGCCGACGGCGCGGTGGCCGCCGACCGGGACGGACAACTCGGCGACCTGGTCGCGCAGGCCGATGTGGTGACGCTCGGCCCGGGTCTGAAGGCCATCGAAGAGACCAACCGCCTGCTGGGCCTGGTCCTGGAGGCGGCCCGCCCGGACACGTCGCTGGTGCTCGACGCGTACGCCCTCGGCGCGCTCAGCCACGCACCGGACCTGCTGGTCGGCTCCGGTCGACCGGTGGTGCTCACCCCCAACGTCACCGAGGCGGGGCACCTGCTCGGGCGGGACCCGGGCGACGACCTGGACGCCGAGGCGGCCGAGCTGGCCGCCCGGTACGAGGCGGTCGTGTCGCTGTACGGGCACGTGGCCGCCCCGGACGGGCGGGGTTGGCGGGAGGAGAGCGGCGACGCCGGGCTGGGCACCTCCGGCAGCGGGGACGTGCTCGCCGGGTTGCTGGCGGGGCTGCTGTCCCGGGGTGCCGACCCTGCGCAGGCGGCCTGCTGGGGCTCGTTCGCGCACTCGGTGAGCGGCCAGCGGCTGATTCCCCGCTACGGCCGGATCGGCTTTCTGGCTCGGGAGTTGCTCGACGAGATCCCCCGCACCCTGGCGATGGTCTGAGACGGTTTCATCTGTTTCCGCAGTCGGCGTGGGGGTACCGAAAACCCACCAGCGGAGACTTTTCAGGGAGGTCATACCGGTGTCGACCGATGCCATCGTCCTGCTCAAAGAGGACCACAAGGAAATGCGCCGCCTGTTCAAGGCCTTCCAGGACGCCGAGGAGGGGCCGGCGAGCCAGCGGCAGAAGCTGGTGGACCAGATCCTGGAGGCGCTGACGGTGCACACCTATCTGGAGAACGAGGTGATGTATCCGGAGGTCCGCCGGCTGCTGCCCGACCTGGAGGACGACATTCTCGAGTCGTACGAGGAACACCACGTCGCCGACGTGCTCTGCGCCGAACTGGCCGCCATGGACGCCGACGACGAGCGGTTCACCGCCAAGACGACAGTGCTGATCGAGAACGTCACCCACCACGTCGAGGAGGAAGAGCAGGAGTGGTTCCCCAAGGTCCGCGACGCGCTGGGCCGCAAGCAGTTGCAGGAGATCGGCGAGAAGATGATCGCGTTGCGGGCGGACGCGCCGCGTACCCCCACCGCGCCGAAGGCGATCAAGAAGGCGATGGACGCGGTGACCGCCTGAGGCCGCCACTCACCACGAAGCTCACGACGAAGGGCCCGGCTCACGCCGGGCCCTTCGTCGTGCACCGCCCGCACAAGCCCACACCACGCCCACGCCCACGCCCACGCCCACGCCCACGCCCACGCCCACGCCCACGCGATCTTGCAGTTTCTGTTGCTGGTTAGCGATGTTTGGTGGGTTTTGTCGCGACAGAAAGTGCAAGATCGCGGAGGCGGGGGGCGGGGGGCGGGGGGGGTCAGTGCGGGCGGGGGGGTCAGTTTCCTGATCCTGGCTCGGCCATCCGGCGGTGCTGCTCGGACTTGAGCTTGTCCGGGATGATCTTGCCGGCGGCGGTCTGCACCTTGTTCAGCAGCGACCCGGCGGTGACCGTCTGATCGCCCCTCATCATCGCCTCGAAGCCCTGGGCGGCGACCTTCGCCGGGTCGTCCTTCTTACCCGAGCCGACCCGGGTGTCCTCCATCTCGGCGCGGTCGAAGAACTCCGTGTCGGTTGGTCCAGGCATGAGCGAGGTCACCGTGACGCCGGTGTCCTTCAACTCGTTGCGCAGCGCCTCGGCGAAGGACTGCACGAACGACTTCGACGCGTTGTAGACCGCCTGGAACGGCCCCGGCATGGTCGAGGCGATCGACGAGGTGAAGAGCACCCGGCCCGCACCCCGCTCGACCATCCCCGGCAGCAGTCGCTTCGCCAGGTGCACCGTCGAGCGCACGTTGAGGTCGACGATCTCCGGCTCGTCGGCGAGGTCGGTGCCGCCCACGAAGGCGCCGCCGGCACCCCGGCCGGCGTTGAGCGCCAGCGCGTCCAGCGGTCGTCCGGTCGCGGTGACGGCGGCCACCAACTCCGTCACGCCCTGCTCGCGGGCCAGGTCGACGCGGACCGACCAGATCTGCGGTCCGCCGTCCCGGCGCAGCTGCTGTGCCGCCAACTCGATGCCCTCGTCCTCGGCGGCGATGACCAGGTCGAAGCCGTGCTCACCGAACTGCGCCGCCAGTTCGTACCCGATCCCGCTGGAGGCCCCGGTCACCAGGGCGAGCGGCCGGTCGGAGGTGGGTGTGGTCATGTTCTCGACTCCTTCTGTGCGAACCCTGGCCGCACCCGTGACGGTGCGGTGGTCCCCTACCGTGTGCCCCGCGACGCAGCGCCCAACCACATCGGCGGGGGTCGCCTCCCGGAGGGCGGCCCGAACGACCGGGCCCGGCCCGGTACGATCGTCGCGGGCCGTTACTGGCGCGTGGGGATGGATAACCATCGGGGAGCGGCCCCGTCATGAGGACGTCTGCCGAGCGCCTGGGCCTTCCGCACGTCTGTAGGAGGTCGCATGTCCCGCAACGCCGAGTCCACCGCATTCCGCAGCGCCCTTGAGGTGATCCGGGCTGTCGAGCCGCGGGTCGCCGACGCCATCGGCGCCGAGCTGACCGACCAGCGGGAGTCACTCAAGCTGATCGCCAGCGAGAACTACGCCTCCCCGGCGACCCTGCTGGCGATGGGCAACTGGTTCAGCGACAAGTACGCCGAGGGCACCGTCGGCCGCCGTTTCTACGCCGGCTGCCAGAACGTCGACACCGTCGAGGCGCTCGCCGCCGAGCACGCCCGGGAGCTGTTCGGCGCCGCGCACGCGTACGTGCAGCCGCACTCGGGCATCGACGCCAACCTGGTCGCCTTCTGGGCGGTGCTGGCCGACCGGGTGGAGTCCCCCGCCCTGAAGAAGGCCCAGGTCCGCCAGGTCAACGACCTCACCGAGGCCGACTGGTTCGCGCTGCGCCGCGAGCTGGGCAACCAGCGGATGCTCGGCATGTCGCTGGACGCCGGTGGCCACCTCACCCACGGCTTCCGGCCGAACATCTCCGGCAAGATGTTCGACCAGCGCAGCTACGGCACCGACCCGGCGACCGGCCTGATCGACTACGACCGGGTGGCCGAGGCCGCCCGGGAGTTCAAGCCGTTGATCCTGGTGGGCGGCTACTCGGCGTACCCCCGGAAGGTGAACTTCCGGATCCTGCGCGAGATCGCCGACTCGGTCGGCGCCACCTTCATGGTCGACATGGCGCACTTCGCGGGCCTGGTGGCCGGCAAGGTCTTCACCGGTGACTTCGATCCGGTGCCGCACGCGCACATCGTCACGACCACCACGCACAAGTCGTTGCGTGGCCCGCGCGGCGGCATGGTGCTCTGCCAGCCGGAGCTCGCCGACCAGGTGGACCGGGGCTGCCCGATGGTGCTCGGCGGCCCGCTTCCGCACGTGATGGCCGCCAAGGCGGTCGCGCTCGCCGAGGCCCGCCGGCCCGACTTCGCCGACTACGCCCAGCGGATCGTGGACAACGCGCAGGCGCTCGCCGAGGGCCTGCTGCGCCGGGGCGCGAAGCTGGTCACCGGTGGCACCGACAACCACCTGGTGCTGATCGACGTGTCCGGTTACGGGCTCACCGGCCGGCAGGCCGAGCAGGCCCTGCTCGACTCGGGCATCGTCACCAACCGCAACTCGGTCCCGCAGGACCCGAACGGAGCCTGGTACACGTCCGGCATCCGGATCGGCACCCCGGCGCTGACCACCCGGGGCCTCGGCACCGCCGAGATGGACCAGACCGCCGAGTTGATCCACACCGTGCTGACCCAGACCACCGCCGGCGCCAACGCCGACGGCACCCCGTCGAAGGCGAAGTACACCCTGGACCCGGGCCTGGCCGACAAGGTCGCCCGTCAGGCCACCGACCTGCTGGCCACCCACCCGCTCTACCCCGGCATCGACCTGGCCTGAGCGGCGGCACCCGCCGACGGCACCGCCGCCGGTGCCGCTCACTCACGGTGAGCGGCACCGGCGGCGGGCCGACACCCTCAGACGATGGGGCGCTTCAGGTGGTAGCGGTGGACTTCGGTGCTGCCCTGGACGTTGTTGACGTCCTCGGCGGCGGAGACCAGCTCCCACCCCTCCCGGCCGGCGCGGTTGAGGTGCGCGATGGCCGTGTCGCCGTACGCGGTGATGTCCTTGCGTGAGCCGTCCGGCGCGTACCAGACGAACGAGACGTGAAAATTGCGGCCCTGTCCCTGATAGCGACGGACGAGCAGGGCGTACTCCCAGGCAACCATGGGCCTTATTATGTCCGTCCAACCAGGACGGCGGCACACGGGTCGTCGCGCATTGCCATCAGGTGAACGCGGTGCGTCAACCCGCCCGCCGGGCCCGCTCGTCGGTGATCAGTGCCGCCAGCCGGTCCAACCCGACGTCGATCTGCTCCGGCGTGACCGCGCTGACCGACAACCGCAACGCGTGGACCGGCGCGGTGTCGTCGTAGAAGTGCGCCATCGGCGTCCACAGCACCCCGTGGTCGCGCGCCGAGCGGTCCAGCAACGCGTCGTCGACCGGGAACGGCACTGTCACCACCACGAAGAACCCGCCAGCCGGCACTGTCCACCGCACGGCCGCCGCGCCGTCCGCCCCGGGCGGGAACCGCCGGGCCAGGCCGGCCACCAGGTGGCGCAGGTTCCTGGTGTACGCGGACCGCTCCCGGGTGTTCGCGGCCACCAGACTGCAACCGTGCTCCAGCAGCCGGCCACCGATCACCGCCTGCGCGATCGGCGACGTGTTCACAGTGACCATGCTCTTGATCATGGCGAGTTGATCGGCGAACGGACCGACCCGCCCGTCCGGGCCGGCCACCCGCTGGTCGGCGACCACGTACCCGACCCGCGCCCCGGGGAGCACGGTCTTGGCGAACGAGCCGAGGTAGACGACCCGCCGCCCGGTGTCCAACGCCTTGAGGGTGGGCGGGCGCGATCCGTCGTCGACGGGGAACAGGCCGTAGGGGTTGTCCTCCAGCAGCAGCAGCTCCTCCTGCCCGGCCAGTTCCAGCAACCGCCGCCGGTGGGCGGTGTCGATGCTGACCCCGGACGGGTTGGCGAAGTCCGGCATCAGGTAACAGGCGCGCGGCCGCAGCCCCGCCGCCCGGGCCCGGCGCACCTGGGCGGCCAGGTCGGCCAGGTCGATCCCGGACGGCCCACCGGCCACCGGCCAGACCGGCAGGTCCACCAGCCGGGCCGCGCCGGTCAGCCCGACGTAGGTCGGTGCGACCGCCAGCAGCACGTCCGTCGGCCCGGCCCGCAACGCCCGCAGCACCAGGAACATGGCCTCCTGGCAGCCGACGGTCACCACGATGTCCTCGCCGTCGACGGTGATCCCCTCGTCGACGGCGAGGTTACGGGCGATCAGGTGGTGCACGATGCCCTTGGTCCGGCCGTACTGCAGCAGCAGCCGCCGGGCCTGTTCGGGTCGGTGCCCCAGGTCGTCGACGAGGTGCCGGTGGAAGGTGTCCAGGTGCCGGTGCACCGCCGCGAGGTCGAAGAACTCCTCGTACGGCCGGCCGGCCGCGAGGGACACCGCCGCCGGGTACCGCTCGGACACCTCGTTGAGGAAGTTCATCGACGTCAACGCCGGATCGCCCAGCGCGGGGTGCAGGTCGGCGACGGCCAGGTCGACAGGTTCGGTGGCGGTCACCGCTCAACCCACCCGGAGGGTACGCAGCTCGCCGGCCGCCACCGGATCGGCGCAGCCGGCCAGGGTCAGCGCGTCGGTCAGCTCGGCGGCGAGCAGCGCCAACGCGTCCCGGGCCGCCGGTTCGCCGCCGACGGCCAGCGCCCAGAGCAGCGGCCGGCCGACCAGCACCCCGGACGCACCCAACGCCAGCGCCCGCAGCACGTCGGTGCCGCTGCGGATGCCGCTGTCCAGCAGCACCTGGCAGCTGCCCCCGATCGCGTCGACGACCTCCGGCAGCATGGTGACGCTCGGCGGTGCACCGTCCAGTTGCCGCCCACCGTGGTTGGAGACGACCACCGCGTTCGCGCCGACCCGTACCGCCTCGGTCGCGTCCCGCGGATCCAGCAGCCCTTTGACCACCAGCGGCAGGTCGATCTGCTCGCGCAGCCACGCCAGGTCCGCCCAGCGCAGCGCCGGCGCGAACGACGCGGCGGTGTGCGCCGCGATCGCGGACACCCCGGGAGCACCGGAGTGCGCCAGCGCGTCCCGACCCTCGGGGAGGTTCGCGGCGACCACCTCAGCCGGCAGCCGGAACGCGTTGCGCAGGTCCCGGGGACGTCGGCCGAGCACCGGGACGTCCACGGTGACCACCAGTGCCCGGCACCCGGCCGCGACGACCCGGTCCAGCAGGTCACGGACGAGAGCCCGGTCGCGCAGCCAGTAGAGCTGGAACCAGACGTCCGCGCCCACGCCGGCCACCTGCTCGATCGGCGTGCTGCCCAGCGTGCTCGCCAGGTACGGGATGCCGGCCGCGCCGGCCGCCGCCGCGAGCCCCAGCTCCCCGTCCGGGTGCACCAGCCGCTGGTACGCCATCGGCGCCACTGCGACCGGCATGGCGTACCGGCTGCCGAGCAGGCCGGCGCCGAGGTCGACGGTGTCCACGCCACGCAGCACCCGGGGCAGCACCGCGATCCGGTCCAGCGCGTGCCGGTTCGCGGCGAGGGTCACCTCGGCCGCGCTGCCGCCGGCCAGGTAGTCCCACACGTCCGGCGCCAGCACGGTCCGGGCCCGCTCGGCGTAGTCGGCGAGCGAGACGGCCGGCAGGTCGGTCAGCACCCGCTCAGCCATCGGCCATCCCCGGGCCCGTCACGGCCGGCTCGTCCACCTGGGCGGCTTCCGGCCCGGCCGACAGCCCGAAGCGCTCCCGGAGAAAGGCGGCCGCGTTCTCCTGCGCCCGCCGCCCGTCGGTGAAGGTTCCCGGCATGGCGAAGAACCCGTGGATCATGCCCGGGTAGTGCGCCAGGCGGGTGGACACACCGGCGTCGCGCAGCCGCTCGGCGTACCGCTGCCCCTCGGCGCGCAGGGGGTCCAGTTCGGCGGTGATCACCAACGCCGGCGGCAACCCGGACAGGTCGTCGGCGAGCAGTGGCGAGGCCAGCGGATCCCGGGCGTGCTCCGGGTCGGAGAGGTAGTGCCTCCGGTACCAGGCGACCGAATGCCTGTTGAACAGCGCCGGGTCGTCGTCGCCGGCCGGGTCGCCGCTCTGGTCGGTGTTCGGGTAGATCAGCAGTTGCGCGGCGAGCGGCGGCCCGTCCGTCCGGCTGAGCAGGGTGACCGCCGCGGCCAGGTTCCCGCCGGCGCTGTCCCCACCCACCGCCAGCCGGGTCAGGTCCACACCCAGCGGGTCGGCGTGCCGGGCGATCCACGAGGTGGCGGCGTGGCAGTCGTGCACCGCCGCCGGAAAGGGGTGCTCCGGTGCGAGGCGGTAGCCGACGGTGATCACCTGACAGGGCACGGCGTTGGCCAGGCGCCGGCAGATGCCGTCGGCGGTGTCGATGCTGCCGAGCGTCCAGCCGCCGCCGAAGAAGTACAGCACCGTGGGCAACGGACCCGGCCCGCTCGGCCGGTACACCCGCAGCGGCAGCTCCCCGGCGGGGCCGGGGATGCGCTCGTCGCGTACCTCGGTCACCGGCTCGACCGGGCCGCCGCCGGCGCGGATCGCGGCCAGGTCCGCGGCGCGCGCCTCGGCGAGGGTCTGCGTGTACAGCGGCGGGGTGCCGGCCGCGGCACGGGCCGCCCGGTACGCCGCCACCTCCGGATGCAGCGTCATGTCGCTCCTATCCACCGGTGCTGACCAGCAGCTTGTCGATACCGCGCAGGAACAGGCTGCCGCTGTACGTCGGCGTCTCGGTGACGGTCAGCGCGGGGAACCGGGCGAACAGCCGGGGCAGCGCGAGGCGACCCTCCAACCGCGACACCGCCGCGCCCAGGCAGAAGTGCAGGCCGACACCGAAGGCCAGCGACGGTGGGCCGGCACGGGTCGGGTCGAAGGCGTCCGGGGCCGGGAAGCGGGCCGGGTCCCGGTTGGCCGCCCCGATCATGATCAGCACGTTGTCGTCGGCGGCGACCGGCACGCCGTGCAACACGGTGTCGGCCGGCGCGGCGCGGGCCAGGAAGTGCACCGGGCTCGCCAACCGCAACACCTCGTCGACGCAGCCCTGCGCCAGTGTGGCGTCGCTGGGCAGCGCCGCGACCGTCTCCGGCTGCGCCAGCAGCAACGGCAGCCCGTTGCTGAACATGTAGACGGTGGTGACGAAGCTGGCGTTGAACAGCACGATCAGGTTGCTGATCAACTCGTCCTCGGTCAGCTCCACCTCCCCGGAGTCGAGCGCCTCGACCAACCCACTGAGCAGGTCGTCCCCGGGTGCCCGGCGGCGGTGTGCCAGCAGCTCCCGGTAGAAGCCCCGCAACTCCCGCGCGGCGGTGTTGGCCGCGGCCAGCCGCTGCGGGGTCTTGCCCGCCACGTCCAGGAACTCGTCGATCCACTCCACCCGCTCGCGGTACCACGGCAACTCGGCGGCCGGGATGCCGATGAACTCGGCCATCACCAGGGCCGGGATCGGGTACGCGAAGTCGGCCACGAAGTCGACGACGCCCGGGCCGGCGTCCGCCATCCGGTCCAGCAGCTCGTCGACCACCCGCAGGATCACCGGTTCCAGCGCGCCGAGCCGGCGCGGCGTGAAGGTGCGGGAGAAGACGTGCCGCATCCGGGTGTGATCGGGCGGGTTGACGAACATCATCGAGGTCTGGAAGGTGCGCAGGATCTCCTGTTCCTCCCAGCCCGGCGGCGGCTGTTTCGTCCACTGCGGATCGCGCAGCAACTCGTCGACGAGGTCGTAGCCGACGGCCACCGCGGCCACCGTGCGGTGCTCGGCGCGCGGCGGCACCGCGCTGATCGGGCCGAGCTGGTGCAGCTGCGCGTACCACGGGTACGGGTCCTGTCTGCCCTGTTCGCTGTACAGGCCGGTCAGTATCTCCGCCACGTCCACGGCCAACTCCTCCCCAGGATGTCGATGGCCGGGGCGGCGGGGATCACCCGCCGCCCCCGGCCGGTGTCACAGGTCGAGCAGCCGCAGCGGCACCGCGTTGGCCAGTGCCTGGTTGCCGGCGTCGTTCGGGTGGATGTGGTCCCCCGAGTCGTACGCGGCCAGCAACTGGCTGGGCCGGGCCGGGTCACGTAGCACCCGGTCGAAGTCGAACAGCCCGTCGAACTCCCGGCTGCCACGCAGGTACGCGTTCACCGCCTGCCGGGTGGCCTCCTTCTGCGGCGTCCACACGCCCGGCGCGCCGTGCCCCTCGTACGGCGTCAGCGTGGCCACCAGGCTGGTCAGCCCGCGCTGCTGGAGTTGCTGGTTGATCTGACGCAGGGTGGCGATGATCGCCTCGGGTGTGTCGTTCGACATCCAGATGTCGTTGATGCCCAGGTGGGTGACGACGGTCCGCACCCCGGTCTGGCCGAAGACGTCCTCGTTGAGCCGGGCCGCCGCGTTCGGGCCGAGCTGGTAGTAGCCGGGGTAGTCGCCGTCGCCCGGCTCGGTGCCCTCGTGGTTGAGCCGGTTGCCGGCCAGGCTCAGGTTGAGCACGCCCGGGGTGCGCTTGTCCGGCCGGTCCGCCAGCAGCCGGTCGGCGAGCAGGTCGGGCCAGCGCCGGTTGGCGTTGACGGTGCTGCCGTTGCCGTCACCGATGGAGTCGCTGAGCACGACGAGCGCGCCGGGGCTGCCCTTGCGTTGCACGTCGACGCCGGAGAGGAAGAACCAGCAGCAGGTGGGACGGGTGGTGAACCCGGCGCCCTCGGCCGCCCCGGTCAGGTCGCCGGCGCCGATGAAGTTGGCCTGCTGGGACTGCCCGTGGAAGGTGGTCGGGCCGGTCGGCGTCGGGAAGTGCACGGTGAGCACCAGGTCGCTGTCGTCGGCGACCGGGAAGGGCAACGGGTCGCTGAGCAGTTCCGCGCCGCGGTTCATGGTCGCCGTGGTGGCGCCGGTGAAGGTCAGCGGGCGCACCGACGCCGCGTCGATGTCGGAGAGGTCGTCGGGGGTCGCGGTGTTCGGCCGGGCGACGGTGGCGCGGCCGACCTGGACCGCCTGCTCGCCGTAGAGGTTGCTCAACCGGACCCGCAGCGCCGGGCCGCCCACCGACACGTGCACGATCATCCGGACGCTCTGGTTGTTGAGGCCGGTGTTGGTCAAACCGACCGAGTTGCCCCGGGTGACAGCGGTGGCCCAGCTGCCCGCCCACTCGGCGCGGTCGGGTCGGCTGGCGGTGGTGCCGGACGGGCCGGCGCTGGCGACGACGGCGGGTGCGCCGGCGACCAACAGCGCGGCCGCGGCGGCGATGACAGGCCATCTCTTCGGGGTTGCCGTTGCCATGGAACCTCCATCGTGTGGCAGCCCAGGGCCGTCCGCTGACGGCGCCCGCCTGGACGATGGTCCAGAAACCTAGCCGCCGCCGTTGACGGGCGTCAATCAACCTGATCGACGCGATCAAATGTCCGGCGGGCCGCCCGGATCGCCCACTCGGCACGGTTCCGACCAGTCGTTTCCGGCCTAGGCTTCCAGGCGGCGGCGGTGCGGTCGCCCAAGCGCGCCACCGTCGCGTCGTCACCGGGAGCTGCCCGGGGACCGCCGCTTTCTCGGATGGGGGCTGCCGGATGACTGACGGACCCGAGCACACCACGACGTACGTGCACACTGTGTTGGACCTCTTCGCCGGATTCGGCGATCGGGAGGCGCTGGTCGGCGCCGATCGGCGACTCACCTACACCGAAGCCGCCGCCCGGGTCCGGGCGATGGCCGCGACGTTGACCCGGCACGGCGTACGGCCCGGGTCGGCGGTGCTGGTGACCGTCGCGAACGCGGTGGAGGGTCCGCTGCTCCAACTCGCCCTGCACCTGCTCGGCTGCCGGACGATGTGGGTCGCCCCGGTGACCGCGCGCCGGGAGGTCGACGAGTTCATCAGGTTGGCCCGCCCCGACGCCCTGGTCTACGACGCCCGGGACCGGGCCAGCCTGGGCCCGGAACTGGCCGCCGCGCTGCCCGGCACACCGGTGTGCTGCCTGGGCGCGGGCGGCGCCGGACCCGACCTCACCGCCGACGCCGACGCGACGGAGCTGCCGGCGTCAGTGCCGGCACCCGAGTCGTTCCTGCAAACCAGTGGCACCACCGGAAGTCCCAAGCTCGTGCACCACCGGGAGAGCTTCTACGCCCAGATCCTCACCCTGGCCGCCGACTTCCGCGCCGCCGGGTTCCCGCTGCTGCGGCACCTGTCGCACTCGCCGATGTGGCTGGCCAGCGGCCAGATCACCACACTGTTCAACCTGTTCACCGGCGGGGTGCTGTTCCTGCGTGACGATTGGGACCCGGTGGCCTTCGTGGACACCGTGCAGCGGGAGCGGATCAACTCGACCTTCGTCACCCCGCCGATGCTCTACGAGGTGCTGGACCACCCGGCGCTGGTCGGCGCGGACTTCTCCGCCATGTTCATGTTCAACGTGGGCGCCGGGCCCGCCGCGCCCGCCCGGCTGCGCCAGGCCATCGCGCGCTTCGGCCCGGTGCTGCGCATCGTGTACGGCCTCAGCGAGGCGGTCGTGATCACCGCGCTGCCCGGGCTGACCGACGACCCGGACCACCCGGAGCGGCTGCGCTCCTGCGGGCGGCCCTACGGCGACGTGCGCATCGAGATCCGCGACGACGACGGGGTGGTGCTGCCGACGGGCCGCGACGGCGAGGTGTGGGTGCGGACCCGACTGAGCTTCGCCGGTTACCACGGCCAGCCGGAGCTGACCGCACAGACGCTCGTCGACGGGTGGGTGCGGACCCGCGACATCGGCCACCTCGACGACGACGGCTACCTCTACCTGGTCGACCGGGCGCACGACATGATCGTCACGCATCGGCGGAACTGGGCGATCTTCTGCCGTCCCATCGAGGATGCGCTGGTCGGGCACCCGCAGGTCCGCGCCGCCGCCGTGATCGGCGTACCGGACGAGACGGTCGGCGAGGTGCCGTACGCGTACGTGGTGCTCGGGCCGGACGCGACGGTCACCGGGGCGGAGCTGATCGACCTGGTGACCACCGAACTCAACAAGATGTGGGCACCGGCCGCCGTGGAGTTCGTCGACCGGTTGCCGGTGAACCGGTCGATGAAGGTGGACAAGCGGGCGTTGCGCGCCCGCCACGCGGCCGGTCGGGCGGCGGCGGTCGGGGCGTGACCCCCCGCCGGCAACTGGTCGTCCTGGTCAGCGCCGACCTGATCTCGAACCTGGGCACCCGCATCTCGGTGGTGACCATCCCGTGGCTGGTGCTGGTCACCACCGGCAGCCCCACCAAGATGGGCCTCGTCGCGTTCGCCGAGACCCTGCCGTACCTGCTGTCCAGCGCGTTGGGCACGCCCTGGGCGGACCGGATCGGCCTGCGTCGTACCTCGATCCTCTGCGACGCGGGCAGCGCGGTGGCGATGGTCGTCGTCGCGTTGACCCCGTGGTTGGGCTTCGCCCCGCTGGTGGCGCTCGTCGCGGTGGCCGGCGCGCTGCGGGGCATCGGGGACCGGGTGAAACACGTGATGTTCCGGCCGGTCGCGGAGGCCGCCGGGGTGCCGCTGATCCGGCTGACCTCCGCCTACGACGGGCTCAGTCGGGTGGTGACCCTCTTCGGTGCCGCGGTGGGCGGTCTGCTGATCGCCGTGTTCGGGGTGACCGAGGCGATCCTCATCGACGCGGCAAGCTTCGGCGTCTGCGCGCTGCTCATCGGTGTCCTGGTCCGCCCACCGGCCGCCCCGACCCCACCGGCCCAGCCGGAGAGCTACCTGAGCGCGCTACGGGGTGGGTTCAGCTACCTGGGTCGGGACCGGCCGCTGCTCGGCATGCTCGCCGTCATCTCGGCGCTGAACATGGTGGCCAACGCCAGCGTGGCCGTCTACATCCCGGTCTGGGTCGCCCGCGAGCTACCCGGGCCGAGCGGTCTCGGTCTGGTGCTGGCGGCGTTCTCGGCGGGCGCGCTGCTGGGCAACCTGGTGTTCACCGCGCTCGGACCCCGGCTGCCGCGGCGGCTGACGTTCCTGATCGGCGCGCTGGTCGCCGGCACACCCCGGCTGGTGGCGCTCGCGATCAGCGACGAACTGCCGGTCGTGCTCGTGGTGACGTTCCTGTCCGGGATCGGCATCGCGGCGGTCAACCCGCTGCTCGGGGTGGCCCTCTACGAGCGGGTGCCGCCGGAGTTGCAGACCCGGGTGATCGGCATCGCCGGCTCGTTGGCGTTCGTCGGGTTGCCGGTCGGCGCGCTGCTCGGCGGCTGGTCGGTGGACGCTCTGGGGCTCACCCCAGCCCTGCTGACCATGGCGGCGGCGTGCCTGGTGATCACCGCGTACCCGCTGGTGAACAGGGCGTCCGGCCCGGAAACCCCGGCGCGGCCCGCCCCCGTCGCCACCCGGTAAACGCGTTGCGGGGGCTGGCCGGCTGCCGCAGGCTCGGGCTGATGAACACGCAACCGACACCCGGCGTCCCGGTGACCGACGCCGCCGTGGCCGACCGGATCGACGTGGCACTGGTCCGCCGACTGGTGGCCGAGCAGTTCCCGCGGTGGGCGTCGCTTCCGGTCCGCCCTGTCGCTGTCGACGGTTGGGACAACCGCACCTTCCACCTGGGCGCGGAGATGACAGTGCGGCTGCCCAGCGGCGCGGGGTACGCCCTGCAGGTCGACAAGGAACAGCGCTGGCTGCCGGTGCTCGGGCCACAGCTACCGGTGCGGATCCCCGTTCCGCTGGCTCAGGGCCGACCCGGGGCCGGTTACCCGTACCCGTGGTCGGTCTACCGGTGGATCGACGGGCAGACCGCCGCAGCTGAGCGGATCGACGACCTGACCCGGTTCGCTACCGACCTCGCCGCCTTCCTGCGCGCCCTGCGTGGCATCGACGCCACCGACGGCCCGCAGGCCGGCCCGCACAGCGCCTGGCGGGGCGGCCCGCTGTCCACGTACGACAGCGAAACCCGGGCCGCCATCGAGGCGCACCGCGACCGGTTGCCCGCCGACGTCGTCACCGGCATCTGGCAGGCCGCCCTCGACGCCACCTGGACCGGCCCGGCGCTCTGGTTCCACGGCGACGTCGCGGAGGGCAACCTGCTGGTCCGCGACGGTCGGCTCGCCGCGGTCATCGACTTCGGCTGCTGCGGTGTGGGCGACCCGGCCTGCGACACCGTGATCGCCTGGACCCTGCTGCGCGGCCCCAGCCGGGCGGCCTTCCGGGCGGCGCTCGGTCTGGACGACGGCACCTGGGCGCGCGGACGGGGCTGGGCGCTGTGGAAGGCGCTGATCACCCTGGACGATCACGACCCGGCCAAGGCCGAGCGGGCCGGGCACGTACTCGGCGAACTCCTCGCCGAACACACGGTGGCCCGCTGAACCCGTACGGTGTGGCCATGGCCAGTTGGGACGACGTCCGTCGGATCGCGCTCGCGCTGCCCGAGGCCACCGAGCGGGCCTCGTACGATGGGCTGCCGGCCTGGCGGGTGCGCGACAAACCGTTCGTCTGGGAGCGACCGCTGCGGCGGCCTGATCTCGACGCGCTCGGGGCCGCACCTGACGGCCCGCTGCTCGGCGTCCGAGTGGCCGACCTCGGCGTCAAGGAGGCCCTGCTCGCCGACGATCCGTCGGTCTACCTGACCACCCCGCACTTCGACGGCTACCCGGCGGTGCTGGTCAGACTCGACCGGATCAGCCCGTCCGAGCTGGTCGAGGTCATCACCGACGCGTGGTACGCGCGGGCCCCGAAACGGCTGGCCGCCGCCCACCGCGCCGACCAGGAGCCGACCAGGCCCGGGTGAGCTGCCGCTGCGCCCACCACTGGCGGGCCCGCGTCACCGGATCGAGGTCAGGCTGGCCGGGCCGCCCAATGGTCGGTTAGCGTGCCGGCATGCCATCGACGCTCACCGAATCGACGGACCCGTACTGTCTGCGCCCCGGGGAGGCCGCCCAACTGCTGCACGGGCACCCGTGGCGGCGGTTCGTGGCGCTCGGCGACAGCGTCGTGGAGGGCATGTGTGAGCCGACCCCGGGTTACCCGGACGTGCAGTGGGTCGACCGGGTCGCCGCCGAGCTGACCGCCGTGCGCCCCGAGTTGGCGTACCGGAATCTGGGTCGACGGGGGCTGCGCGCCCACCAGGTGCGGGCCACCCAGCTCGCCCCGGCGTTGGCCTTCGCACCGGATCTGGCCCTGGTCGTCTGCGGGGGCAACGACGCCTTCCACCCGGCGTACGACGCGGCGGCGGTGGACGTCGAGCTGACCGCGATGATCACCGCGTTGCGCGACGTGGGCGCCGACGTGATCACGGTGGGCATGTTCGACGTCTCGCACAGCCCGGCGGTGCCCGAGCACCTGCGGGCCGGCCTCAGGGAACGAATGCGCCGCCTCTCCGCCCACACGGCCACCCTGGCCGAGCGCCTCGGCACGGTCCACGTCCACCTGACCGACCATCCCCTGACGGCCGACCCCACCCTCTACAGCACCGACGGCCGCCACGGCAGCGCCCGCAGCGACGCCATAGCAACAACCGAAACCCTCCGCGCCCTCTCCCTCTCCCTCTCCCATTCCCGCTCCCACTCCCCCCACCGCCCCGGACCCGCGCCCGTCACCGGTGATCAAGAGGTTTCGGTCACCGAGCCCGGCGTGTCGTGACCGAAACCTCTTGATCACCGGGAGGAGGGGGGTCAGGTTTTCAGGAGGACTCCGGTCAGGAGGACGCCGTGGGCGAGGTTGAGGACTCCGTCGCAGCCGGGGTAACCGACCCGCGCCAGGCCGCCGGAGGCCCTGCGGCCGAACAGGTACGGGGCCAGGGAGTACGGGACGTCGGCGGTGACCGTCTCACCGGTCTCGATCTGGACGAAGTCCATCGACACCCGGTCGGTCGGCAGGTACTCCTGAAGGATCGCGCCGCCCTGGCCGACGGCGGCCCGCACACCGTCGGCCCAGTCCGTCGCGCTCAGCTCCGGACCGAGCAGCACCCCGTGCCCGGCCGAACCGTCGGCCGGCTTCGCCACCACGGTGGCCTGCTCGGCGATGGCCCGGTCGAGCACCGCGGCGGTCAACGGCACCGTGTACGGCACGTGCCGGCGGATCAGCGCCTGGTCGTCGGCGGGCAGCCCGGCCACGTCCTCCCACAGCCAGGCGAAGGTGACCTTGTTGCCGAGCAGCCAGGCCGCCGCCGACACGAACATCGGTAGCGTGCCGGCGGCGAGGGCCCGGGCCACCGCGTCCAGGCCGGCGGTCGGAGTGACCCGGTTGGGCACGAAGAGCCGGAACAGCGCGTCGACCGGCGCGCCGTCGACGACCAGGCGGTGATCGGCGTCCACCGTGGCGGTGGAGACCGGGGCGATGACCAGGTCGATGCCGAAGTCCCGGGCCCGTACGGCGAGGGGGTCGAGGATCCGGATGAACGTCTGCGGGTCGTCCAGGCCGGGGTAGTCGGCGTCGAAGTCCATCAGCAGCGCCACCCGGGCGCCCTCGGGCAGCCGCAGCTCGTCGCGGATCGCCACGAACCGCTGGTCCAGCAGGGACGGGGCGGCCCGCACCGGCAGCTCGTCGAGGATGCCCTGGTCCTGGTAGAGGCGCGCGTACCGCTGGATGACGGTGTCGGCGTCGAACCCGCCGCCGAGGCTGCTGTCGATGTTGTACTCGACGAACTTCGGCACCCCGCCGGAGAAGATCACATCCGGTCGGTACGCGGCCAGCAGTGCCTCGGTCAGCGGCTCGGCCTCGTCCAGCAACCGGGTCTCCCCCGCCGGCACGCCGAGCAGCCGGCGCAGCTCCCCGGCGGTACCGGCGCGACGACGGCAGGCGTCGAGGATGAGCTGCGCCAACCGGTCGCAGACCTCGTTGAGCTCCCGCCAGGCGTCCGCGGTGAGCACCGGGGGCCGGGCCAACCGCCACTGCTTGTTGTAGGTGGCCCGGCCGTGGAAGACCTGCTCCCAGGCCGCCGCCCCACTGGCCACCATGGCCCGACGGGCCGGCTCCGGCAGCTCGGCCCAGGCCCGGCCGACCGCCGGCCACTGATAGTTCGGGTCGATCATGATGAGTCCTTCACGGTCAGGTGGATGGCGGTGACGAGGTGGTCCCGGCCGGGTTGCACGGCGCGGTCCAGCGCCGGGGCGAACGGCAGCACCGCCCCGTCCGGTCGGGTGACCCGGCGCGGCGGGGCGAGCAGCCGGACCCGCTCCACCACCGAGGCGATGATCTCGGCGGCCATGCCGCAGGAACGGTTGCCGTCGTCGAACACCACGAGTCGCCCGGTGCGGGTGACCGACTCGACGAGACCGTCGATGTCGAACGGGTACAGGGTGCGCGGGTCGAACACCTCCACCGAGACCTGATCGGCCATCTCCTCGGCGACCGCGAGCGCGTCGTGCACCAGGTGCCCGATCGCGACCACTGTGACGTCGCAGCCGTTGCGGTGGATCCGGCCCCGGCCCAACGGCACCGGCGCCAGGTCGTCGACGTCGTCGCGCACGTCCATCGCCGCGGCCGGCGCGAACACCACCACCGGGTCGTCGTGGCGGATCGCGGTGACCAGCAACCCGTACGCGTCGGCCGGGGTGGCCGGCACGACGGTGACCACGCCGACGTGCGCGAAGAGGCTGTACGGGTGGTCGGAGTGCTGCCCGGCCCACCCGGTCCGCGAGCCGGAGCCGGGCACCAGGTAGGTGACGGGGACACGGCACTGCCCACCGGTCATCAGCGGGAACTTGTGCGCGTGGTTGACGATCTGCTCGAAGACGAGGAACAGCAGCGACGGGATCTGAAACTCGATCACCGGCCGCAGCCCGGCCAGCGCCGCCCCGGTGGCGAAGCTGGTGAACGCCTGCTCGGACAGCGGGGTGTCGCGGACCCGTTCGGTCCCGAACCGCTTGGCCAGCCCGGTGGTCACCAGCGACGCGCCGACCTGGATGTCCTCGCCGAGCAGGAACACCGCCTCGTCGTGGGCCAACTCGTCGGCGAGCGCCCGGGTCAACGCCCGCCGGTACGACAGTCGCGGCACCTCACCCACCTCCGGTGCGTACGGTCAGGCCACTGGCGTACAGGTAGGCCAACGCGTCGGCCGGGTCGGGTTCGGGGCTGTCCAGGGCGAACCGCACCGCCGCGTCGACTGTCGCCTCGACCTCGGCGTCCACTGCTGCCCGGTCGGCGTCGGCAAGCCGTGAGCCCTGAATGTCCACCGGGTCCCGGGCCCGGCCCCGGGTCACCTCGTCCGGCGGCCGGTAGTCGAGGCGTACCGCGTGTTCGAAGGTGTGGTGGGCGTCGAAACGGTAGGTCCGGGCCTCGATCAGCTCGGGGCCACCGCCGGCGCGCATCCGGTCGACGGCGGCGGCCGCGGCGGCGCGTACCGTCTCGGGGTCCTGGCCGTCGACCTCGACGGCCGGGATGTCGAACGCGGCGGCCCGGCCGGCGATGCTGCCGGCCACCGCGCCGGCGACCGGCATGGTGGTGGCGTAGCCGTTGTTCTCGCAGACGAACAGCACCGGCACCCGCCAGAGCGCCGCCAGGTTGAACGCCTCCAGCAGCATCCCCTCGTTGACCGCGCCGTCGCCGAAGAAGCTCACCCCGACGGTGTCGTGGCCCTGCCGTCGCCGGGCCCAGACCGCGCCGGTGATGATCGCCCCGGAGGCGCCGACGATCGCGTTGGCGCCGAGCACGCCGATGCTCAGGTCGGCGGCGTGCATCGAACCGCCCCGGCCGGCGTTGAGGCCGGTGACCCGGCCGCACAGCTCGGCGAGCATCCGGGCCGGGTCGGCGCCGCGCGCCAGCACGTGCCCGTGCCCCCGGTGGGTGCCGGCGAGCACGTCGTCGGCACCCAGCGCCGCGCAGACGCCGGCGGCGACCCCCTCCTGGCCGAGGTACGGGTGGATGCCGCCGACGATCTGCCCGCCGTGGACCAGCTCCACCGCCCGTTCCTCGAACCGGCGGATCAGCCGGACCGTGCGGTAGAGCCGGACCCTGTCGGCGTCGGTCACGCCGGCCCCTTGATGGCGGCGAGGATGTCGTCCCAGAGCCGGGCCCGAGCGGCCAGCGCGGTGTTGACGGTGTCGGCGCACTCCTGCCACTTGCTGTCGTCGTCGCCGCACAGGTCGGCGAGCATCTGCATGGCCATCGGGGTGTGCTGTTCGCCGTCGACCTCGATGTGGCGTTCCAGGTAGTCGACGAACGTGTGCAGCCGGTTGCTGACCTCGTTGACCGAGACGACCTGGGTGAACATGTCCGGGATCAGGTCCTCCCGGCCGAACGCGAAGGCCGCCGCCTGACAGTGCACCGGGGTCGACTCGATGATCTGCCAGGTGGTCGCCGCGAACCTCGCCGACGCGGCGGGCACCCCCGCCTCGGTGAGCGCCTCGGTGACCGGACGACCGGCGCGCAGCAGCTCGATGAGGGCGTTCACCGCCGTGGTGTCCGCGCCCGCCTCGGCCATGCCCCGCACGTACAGCTCGAAGTGGCTGATGTAGCCGCCGCCCAGCTCGTCGCTCTCCTCGACCATGACGATGTCGTTGATGAGGCGACGACTGCCGGTCGGGCCGGTGGGGATCCACGGCACGCTGACGCAGGTCAGCTGCCGCTGCAAGGACTTCAGCAGGGACATGAAGTCCCAGACCGCGAAGACGTGGTGCTCCATGAAGGTGACGAGCGCCTGGTGGGTGTCGAGGTTGGTGTAGAGCGGGTGCTTGACCACGGCGTCGCGGCGGTCGGTCACCGCCCGCTCCAACCGCTCGATGCCCGGGTGCGTCCTACCCCAGTCGTACCGTGACATGTCAGCCTCCCTGCTGGGCGCGGTGGCGCCAGATGACCGGGCAGTAGTCGGGGTCCGCGTAGTCCGGCCGCCCGTCGTGGGTGCGGCGGACCAGCACGTCGTGGTTGTACGCGGCGAGCGTGCCGTCGGAGAGCGGGTACTCCCGCCAGGCGTTGTCGCCGTCCTGCAGGTGCAGCGAGATCGCCTGTCGGGGGCGACCGCTGACGTTGGGGCCGCTGCCGTGGTAGGTGCGGCAGTGGTGGAAACTCACGTGTCCCTTGGGGATCACCATCGGGATCTTGCGGATCTCCGCGCCGTTGTACGCGGCGTTCTCGGCCAGCATCTCCTCCAGCTGGCTGCGGTCCCGGTCGGCGAAGTGTCGTACCACCGTGTCGTCCGCGCCGATCTCCTTCCACCGGTGCGAGCCGTCGACCATGGTGATGGTGCCCATCTCCTCCCCGCAGTCGTGGAAGGGGATGAACGCGGTGAGCATCTTCTCCGACGACGAGGACGCCCAGTAGTGCTTGTCGAAGTGCCAGGGCACGATGTTGCTGGGCTCCCCGTCGATCGGCGGCTTGTAGATCAGGGTGGACTGGAAGACCCGGATCTCGTCGGCCTGGGCCAGCCGGGCGGCGACCGCGCCGATCAACGGTTTGCGCAGGATCGCGCCGAGCCCGTCGTGCTCGTGGTGGACGTAGTCGTTGTGCCGCTGCACCGGCCCCCTGGACGGGTCCCAGTAGGCGAGCTTCGGTGGGCGTACCGGAAGCCGGCGGTCCCGCTCACCGTCGTAGTAGCGCGCCGCCGCGGCGGCGAGGGCGTCCACCTCGTCGTCGGTGAAGATCTTCTTCGACAGGTACCAGCCGTGCTCGGCGTAGTGCCGCACGTCATCGTCGGACGGCAGCAGCTCCCGCTCCTCGGCGGTCAGCGTGGGCTCGTACTCCGTAGCGGTCATGCCCCCACCCCCTGTGGGGTGGCCGCCACGGCGGCCAGTTCCCGCTCCTTGGCCTCGTAGAGCGCCTTGATGTTGCCGCTGCCGAAGCCCCGCGCGCCGCGCCGCTCGATCAGCTCCAGGAAGAGCGTGCGGCGCACGTGCATCGACTCGGCGAAGATCTGCAACAGCTGACCGTCGTGGTCGGAGTCGACAAGCACACCCAGCTCGCGCAGTCGGTCCAGCGGGGCGTCCACCCGGCCGACCCGCGCCTCCAGGGCGTCGTAGTAGCTGGCCGGGGTGCCGGCGAAGCGCACCCCGCGCCGGCCCAGCGCCTCCACGGCGGCGACGATGTCCTCGGTGCGCAACCCCAGGTGCTGCACTCCCCCACCGGCGTGCTGGTCGAGGAACGCGTCGATCTGCCCCGGCCGCCGGGTGCGGTCCGGTTCGAGCAGGACCACGGTGACCCGCCCGGACGGGCTCTGCACCACCTTGGAGTTCATCCCCTGCCCGTCGACCTCGATGTGCTCCTCGAAGATCTGCGCGAAGTCGAACAGCGCCTCGAAGTGCCGGACCGTCTCGTCGAGCTGACCGGGCGGCACGCAGACCGCCAGGTGGTCGATCTCGGCGAGCACCGGCGGGTGGTTGTCGTTCGCCGAGGCCGCCGGGGTGATGGCGCCGGGCAGGAACTCAGCCTTGTCGCCCCGGCGCTGCACCAGCCGGTGCCGCACGTCGGCGAAGCCGTCCACCTCGGCGATCACCACCTCGGCGTCCGCGCCGGTGCGGGTGGTCGGCGGCGTCACGCCGGTCGCGCCCCGACCCACCAGCTCGGCGTACGCGGCCGACACGTCGTCGACCCCGACCGCGACGACAGCGATGCCGTCACCGTGGCGCTGCACGTACCGGGCCGCCGGATGCTCTGCGCTCAGGCCGGAGGTGAGCAGCAGTCGGATGTCGCCGTGGCAGAGCAGCAGTGAACGCTGCCCTTCCAGCCCGGTCTCCGGGCCACCCTGGCCACAGATCTCGAAGCCGACGGCGGTGCTGAAGTAGAAGGCCGCCTGCCGGGCGTCCCCCACGTAGAGTTCGATGTGGTCGATACCACTGATGTCCATGCCCCTGAAACCCCTCCCACACAGTTCCCCCCGCGTTGCCGTCCGGGCGCGCCCGCCCGGGATGCCGCCTCGATCACCCCCTCGGCTCGGCGACGCGCGCCAGCACCAGGCTCACGTTCTGGCCGCCGAACCCGAACGAGTTGGTGACCGCGTACTCCGGGTCGGCCTTGCGGGGCGCGCCACGGATGTGGTCCGCCGGGCAGGCCGGGTCCGGGTCGTCGAGGTGGTACGTCGGCGGCAGCAGCCCCCGACCGAGCGCCACAGCGGTGACCGCCGCCTCCACCACCCCGGAGGCGCCGAGCAGGTGACCGGTGAGCGCCTTGGTGGAGCTGACCGGCACGCCGCCGACGCCGAAGACGTCCGCCAGTGCGGTGGTCTCCGCGATGTCACCGAGCTTCGTGCCGGTGCCGTGCGCGTTGACGTAACCGACCACCGCCGCCGGCACACCGGCGCTGCGCAGGGCCCGGCGGATGCACGCCGCCGCGCCGGCACCGTCCGGTCGGGGGGCGGTCGGGTGGTACGCGTCAGTCGTCGCGCCGTGCCCGGCCACCTCGGCGTACCCGGTGACGCCGCGCGCCGCGGCGTGCTCGGCGCGCTCCAGCACCAGCAGCGCGGCGCCCTCGGACAGGACGAAACCGCTGCGGGAGGTGTCGAACGGTCGGCTCGCCCGGCCCGGGTCGGTGCCGGCGCGCGCCAACGCCCGCGCGTTGCCGAAGGTGTCGGCGAAGGTCGGGAACAGCGGTGCCTCGCTGGCCCCGCACAGCACCAGGTCGGCTTCCCCGGTCGCGATGAGCCGGACCCCGTCGGCGATCGCCTGGGCGCCGGAGGCGCAGGCGGTGCCGACCGACGAGCTGTAACCCCGGATGCCGTGGGCGATGGCGATCCGCGCCGCCGGCATGTTCGGCAGGATCCCGGTGAGCAGGTACGGGCTGACCGCCGCCCGCCCCCGGGCCGCGCGGGCCAGCACCTGCGACTCCAGGGTGGCCATCCCGCCGACCCCGCCGACGATCACACCGATCCGGTCGGGATCGACGTCGCGGCCCACCTCGATGCCGGCGTCGGCGAGGGCGTCGGCGGCGGCGATCAGGGCGAGCACGACGATCCGGTCCAGGACCCGGGCCTCCGGCCCGGACGCGACGGTACGCGGGTCGATGTCGGGCAGCACGCCGGCGACATCCAGCGACTCCCGCGCCGGGTGCCCCTCGGCCGGACGGGTCAGCCCGGACCGGCCGGTGGTCAGGGCGTCGAAGGTCTCCTCGACCCCCCGCCCGACCGGGGTGAACAGCCCCATCCCGGTGATCAGCGCGGTCACGAACGCGCCTCGGTGAGGTAGCGCTCCCGCAGGACCACCTTGCGGACCTTGCCGGTCACGGTGACCGGGATGTCGGCGGAGCGTACCGGCACGACCCGGCGCAGGGTGGCGCCGACGTCGGCACCGAGGGCGGCGCGGACCCGCTCGGTGCGGTCCTGCGCCTCGTCCGCGCCGGCGGCCAACTCCAGCAGCACGTCGGTGACCACCACCCCGGCCTCGGCGACGATCACCACTGTGCAGTCGGTGACGTCCGGGCAGGCGGCGAGGATCCGCTCCTCGGACAGCGCCGTGTAGAAGCGCCGCCCGTCACCCGCGTCGACCGAGTCCACCGCCCGGTCCAGGTGGTAGTAGCGGCCGTCGGCGTCGGCGCGGACCAGGTCACCGGTGAGGTACCAGCCGCGCTGGCGGAAGCGGTAGGTGGTGACCGAGTCGTTCCAGTAGCCCCGGAACAGCGACGGCGAGTCGATGCCCAGGAAACCCACCTCGCCGACCGGCACCGGCTCACCGTCGGCGTCGAGCACCGCGACTGTGGCGAACTGGTACGGGCGGCCGATGCACCGGCCGTACCGGTCGGTGTCGGCGCGGTGGGTGATGTGGAACATCGAGTGCCCCATCTCGCTGGAACCCAGCCCGTCGATGAAGACCGACCCGGGCACCTTCGCCACCCCGTCACGGGTGACGGTGTCGTGCCAACCGACCGCCACGAGGCGGCGGATGTGCGGCTCGTGCGAGGCGTCTCCGGTGTTGAACCACAGCCGCACCGAGTCCAGGTCGTACCCGGACAGGTCGAAGCGGGCCAGCTCCGCCCAGGTGACCGAGAAGCCGAACACCCCGTCGGGGCGCCAGCGTTGGATCGCGTCCAGCACCTGCTCGCCGCCCTGCTCGGACAGCAGGAACATCTGCGCGCGGTTGCCCAGCGCCTGGTTGACCATCAGCACCGTCGCGGTGTGCGGTGCGGGCAACGCGTTGAGGATCCGGGTGGTGCCCTGCGCCTGCGGCATGGTGAGCAGGTGCCGGGTGGCCGCGAAGAGGCTGGCGTGTGAGTGCAGCACCGCCTTGGGCACCCCGGTCGTCCCGGAGGTGTGGGTGATGACGATCGGGTCGTCCGGGTGGTGCCGGTAGTGCGCCGGCGCGGCGGCCGGGTCGCCCGTGCCGGCCTGCGCGGGGGTGCCGAGCAGCGGCACGCCCAGGTCGTGCCCGGCCAGCAGCGCGGTGTGCGCGTCGTCGGCCAACACCCCGACGCCCCGCAGGCGGCGGATGTACTCGGCGGCGATCTCCGGGCGGAGCTTGCCGTTCATCAGCGCCGGGATCGCGCCGAGGCGGGCCAGCGCCAGGAAGCTGAGCACCATGTCGGCGGCGGCGGTGGCCCAGACGGCGACCGGGTCGCGGGGGCGTACCCCGTGTTCGTGCAGCCAGGCGGCGCGGGCGGCGACCCGTTCGTCGAGCTGCCCCAGCGTCAGTGGCGTCTCGGCGGGGTGCCCGTCGACGGCGGTGTCGAAGGTCAGGCCGGGCCCGTCCGGGTCGGCGCCGTGCGCCAGCACCCGGGCCAGGACGTTGCCCGCCCCCAGTTCGGTGTCGGCGGCCAGTGCGCCGCGCAGTCCCCGTTTCCTCATGGTCGTGCTCCTCCCCCCAGCAGCACCGCGACCGCCTCGGTCGGCCCGTCGGGTGCCTGTTCGATCAGGATCAGCAACACCTCGTCGGCGTCACCGTCGTCGCGTAGCAGGTCGGCCTCGGCGACACCGTCGGTGTACGGGTCGCCGGTCGGGCTGAGACAGACCACCGGACCGCGCAGGCCCCACCGGGCGGCGATGTGCCCGGCGACGCTGTTGGGCACGGACTGGAAGAAGAACAGCGGGCCGACCTGCCCGCCGGCCTCGACGGTCGCCCGTACGTGTCGGGCGCTGGCCAGGTCGCCGCTGGCGCTGACCAGCACGATCCCCGTGCGCACCTCGGGTGGCACCTGCTGGGTGCCGTACCCCCGCCGTAGGCACCGTTCGGCGACGGCCACCACCACCGGTGCGAAGTCCGAGTGCACGAACCCCGGCACCCCCGCCACGCCGCCCTCGTCCCCGACCTCCGGCCACCAGGCCCTCGCCCGCTCCCCCGCCCCCGCCCTCGCCCTCTCCCTCTCCCTCTCCCTCTCCCCCGGCGATCTTGAAGTTTCGGTCGTCGTTTCGGGCGCTTGGTCGGATTCGTCGGGACAGAAAGTGCACGATCGCGGGGAGTTGGCGGCGGTCATCCGACGCCGACCAGGAGCGCGGTGTTGGCGCCACCGAAGGCGGCGTTGAGGGTGAGGGCGTGGGTTGCCGTCGTGCGGCGTGGAGCGGTGGTGATGACGTTGAGTGGGCACGCCTCGTCGGGGCCCCGCCAGCCGGCGTTGACCGGCAGCTCACCGTGGCGCAGCGCGAGGGCGGTGACCACCAGTTCGAGCAGCCCGGACGCCTCCAGCGCGTGCCCGTGCACCGACTTCGTGGAGCTGACCGGGACCTCGGTGGCGCGCCCGCCGAGGGCCCGGCGCAGTGCGGCCGCCTCGGCGGCGTCGCTCTGCGCGGTGCCGGTGGCGTTGGCGTTGACGTAACCGACGGCCTGCGGTGTCAGCCCGGCCCGGCGCAGCGCGCCGCCGACCGCGCGGGCCAGCCCGGTGCCGCCGGGCTCCGGCTGGCAGGGGTGGAACGCGTCACCGGCCCGTCCCCAACCGGCCACGGTGGCCACCGGATCGGCGCCACCGGGTCGTCGCCCGCTGCTCGACTCCAGCACGACCGCGGCCACGCCGTCGCCGAGCAACAGCCCCCGCCGGCCGGCGCTGAACGGGCGGACCGCCCCGTCGACCGCGAGGGCGCGACCGGCGTCGAAGAGCGCGAACTGGTCCGGCTCCACCAGGTAGCCGGCGGCGACGACCACCCGTTCGACGTCACCGCGGGTGATCTGAGCGGCGGCGTCGGCCACCGCCGTGCTCGCCGACACGCAGGCGCTGGTGTAGACCCGGGTGTGCCCGGAAAGGCCACATCGGGCGGCGAGCTGACCGGCGAGCACGGCCGGGGCCGGGCCGGTGGCCGGTCCGCCGTGGACGGCGAGCAGCAGGGCGCACCCGGTGCGGCCCTCGCGGTCCAGGCCGGCCGCCCGGCAGGCCTCGTCGATCGCGGCGGCCAGCTCGTCGGGCAGCGTGCCGACCTCGGGCACTGTGGCCGCCACGGTGACCCGACGGGCGGCGGTGTCGAACCGGCGTACCGGGCCGAAGGCCGGCACACCGGCCAGCACGCCGGCAAGCTGCGCGTCGGCGCCCCGACCGAGGGCGCTGACGGCGTACACACCGGTGAGCTGGGCGACGCGCGCCTCAACCATCTGTGGGGGCGGTCAGCGACGCCCGGAACACCGCCAGGGCGTCGTCGACGGTACGGATGCCGGCCAGCTCGTCGTCGGCCAGGTCGAGTCGGCGTTCGTAGCGCTGCTCGACGAGGTGCACCAGCCAGGCGAGCTCCATCGAGCCGATCCGGTCGGACACCTCGGCGGCTGGTTTCGCGGTGAGTTCGGCGAGCATGCTCAGCAGGTCAGCTCGCCCCAGATCGGGCTGACCGCTCATCAGACCGGGTCGCTCGTGGCCTCGGCGACACGCTTGGCGACCATTGTGGTGAACTCGCCGACAGTCATCAGGGCCAGCTGCTCGGACTCGTCGTCGGCGAACGTCACGCCGTAGCGGTCCTCGACTCGGACGGACAGGTCGGCCAGGGCGAGAGATTCCAGGTCGACGCCGGACGGGCCGAGTGTGGTGTCGTCGTCGAGCCCCTCGACGTCGTAGTTCATGTCGGCGAGCTGCTCGACGACGAAGGCGCGGACCTCGGCTCTCATGGATACCCTCTCTGCGTGGGCCAGCTGACGGTGTCCGGTCGGGACACCGCCTACGTGTGGGTCGGCCGGGACACCGGCGGTCAGCCGGATCCGGCCGCTGTGCTGTTGCGGCGGGCGGGTGCTCTGCTGCTCGGCCGCGCGGAGACCGCCGTGGTGCTGACGCACGACAGCGCGGGACGGCCGGTGGTCCGGGTCGACGAGGTGACCGGACCGGTCGAGCTGGCGGTCAGCGTCAGCCGCACCGCCGGGCTGGTGGTGGTCGCCGCCCGTCGGGGCGGCGCGGTCGGGGTGGACGTGGAACGGATCCGCCCGCTGCCGGCGCTCGCGCTGGCCCACCGCTGGTTCCCGCCCGCCGAGCTGGCCTGGTTGGGCGATCGGCCCGAGGCTGGCCGGACGGTGGACTTCCTGCGGTTGTGGACCGCGAAGGAAGCGGTCGGTAAGGCGCTCGGGCGGGGGTTGCGCGACGGCGGGCTGCGCCGGTTGATGCCGACGCCGGGGCTGTCGTTGCGGCTGGTGCCCGGCGTCGAGCCCGTACGGGTCGGTCACCCGCCGCTGGGCGAGGGCCTGGTCCTGGCGGTCGCCGGGTACGCGGCCACGCGGGTCGACGTCGAGGTGGTGCAGGGGCCCGGTCACGGGCTGACCGCCGAGCGCAGCGCGTCGGTCGAGCGGACCAGCTTGCCGGTGGTGGTGCGGGGCAACTGATCGAGCAGGTGCAGCGTCCGGGGCCGTTTGTAGCCGGCCAACCGTTCGGCGAGGAGCTTGTCCAGCGTCTCCTCCGACAGCGGGCCGTCGGGTTGGACGTACGCGGTGATGCCGTCGTCCCAGACCACCACCGCGGCGGCCACCCCGGTCAGCTCGGTGACGGTGGCCTCCACCTCGGTCAGGTCGACCTTCATCCCGCCCACGGAGACCTGCGAGTCGAGTCGACCGCGTACGGTGACCAGGCCGGTGTCCTCGTCGACGGTGCCGGCGTCGCGGGTGTGCAGCCAGCCGTCGGACCAGCGGGTCGGGTCGCTCAGCCCGACGTACGGCGACGCGGGGCAGGACACCCACAGCTCACCGCCGCGCTCGCGGACCTCGATGCCGGGCGCGGGGGCGATCGACGGTCGGTGTGCGCCGTGCAGGTCGGTGCCGATCACCCCGACCTCGGTCATCCCGTACATGTTGCCCAGGGGCACCCCGTACCGGTCGGTGAACGCCCGGGCGACGGCGGCGGGCACGAGTTCACCCCCGGTGGTCATCCGCCGCAGCTGCGGCAGGGGCCCGGCCGGTCGGGTGGAGGCGAGCAGTCCGATGTGGAACGGCACGCCCAGCACGGTGGCCGGTGTGGTGCCGGCACTGATGGCGGCCAGCACGGCGTCGCCGCTGAGCCGCTCGGGCGGGACCAGCTCGACCCCGGCGTGCAGCCCGTAGAGCAGGCCACCGACCAGGCCGAGCACGTGCACCATCGAGGGCAGCAGGATGATCCGCTCGCCGGGCAGCGCCACCCCGTCGATCCGGGTGTAGCGGTGCACCTCGGCGACCAGGTCGGCGGCAGTGCGGCCGATCACCTTGGACGGTCCGGTGGAGCCGGAGCTGAGCTGGATCACGGCGTGACCGCTGACCGCCGGACGGTCGGCATAGCGGGTGACGCCCTCGGTGACGTCGACGAAGATCTTCAGCGCGCCGCCGCCGGTCCGCAGTGGAGCGATCACCACCTGCGGGGTCAACCGGAGCAGCGCGCGGTCCACCTCGTGGTCGGTGAGCCGGTGGTCGAGCAGGATCGCCTGACCCCCGGCCCGCCAGGTGGCCAACAGGTTCACCACGTACGCCAGGGACGGTGGCAGCCGCAGCGCGGCGGCGCCACCGGGGCGCAGTCCGGCGGCGGTGAGCCGGTCCTGCGCGGCGGTGACCAGGCGGTGCAGGGTGGCCCGATCGATCGGCTCGGGCAGTCGGAGACAAACGTCGGTCGGGCGGCCCGCGAACAGGACTTCGTCCACCCAGCCGGGGTCTGTCGCCGTAGGATCTTCTGCCGTCACTGCCGTTCACCGCCCAGCACGAAAGAGGGCGAATCCGCCCATCAGGTACGCTTGTCGGGGTGCTGCGGGGAACCATACGACGCCACCATTGCCATTGCTAGATGCAAATGGATGGATCAAAAGCAGCGGCCAGCCGGATTGCCGACAGCCCGTTCGGCGGACAGAATCGGGCGGGTGACCCGGCACAGCGTCACCGAGGCATGACGCCTCGTACAACCGTCGCGCGCCCTCAACCGGACGGCCGATGGCGTCGGTCGCCGGCTGGCCCGACGAGGGTGGTGCGTCGCGCCCCGCCGGCTGCTGCCCGGCCGCCGTGGGCGCGTTCGGCGATGCGGGTACGCGCGCTAGTCCGGTTTGATGCTGGCGAGTTGGACCAGCAACTGAACGAGCCGGTAGGCCTCGGCGACGTCAACGGCGCGGAAGGCGACCGTCCGCCCGCCGCCGACGCGGGCCACACCCGGCACCAGCACCGCGAGGTCGACCATGTACGGGCCGTAGAGGTCGACCTCGACGTGCAACGGCCCGGCCATCGTCACCGGGGGAATCGAGGCGCGCCGGGCGATCGCGTCGGCGGCGGCGTGACGCAGCCGCTCCCGCGCCTCCTGCGGATGCAGCGCCACCGCGGCGGCCTGGCCCACTGTCTGCTTGACGGCGACGGTGACCACCGAGGGCACCAGCTCACTGAATTCCGCGCAGGCGGTGTCGTCCCCGCTGAGCAGAACCACCGGCACGTCCAGGTGCCCCGCCATGGCGACGTTGAGGCCGATCTCGCCCAGCGATCGTCCGGCCACCCGCACGTCGAGGATGGCGTCGCTCATCGTGTGCGCCAGCACGGCGGGCCCGGCACCGGCCCGGGCGTGATAGCCGATGAGCAGGACGGCATCCGTGCCCTCGTCCAGCCCGGCGAGCATGCCCAGCGGGCGGGGTCTGCCCCGCACCAGGTGGGCACGCCGGTCGAGGTCCTCCGGCAGGAGGTTCCGGAACGTTCCGTGCGCGTCGGCGACCCACACCACCGCGCCGGGTTCAGCGTCGAGAACGCCGGCGATCGCCGCGTTCGCCTCGGCCGTCATCAACGCCCGGCCGCGCTCATAGTCGTACCGATCCGGGTTCGTCTCACTGGGATGCACAACCCCCGAGAGGCCTTCCATGTCCACAGAGACCAGCACCTTCATAAATCCCGAACCTACGCCCCCGCGCGACCCCGCCCCACCGCGCCGATCTTGCACTTTCGGTTGTCGAAACGGGTGGCATGTCCCCTATGCCGCGACACCAAGTGCAAGATCGCGGCGAGGCGAGCCGTGGGGGCGCGGACGGTCAGGTTAGGGCTGGGGTTTGGGCGTGGATGTGGAAGCGCAGGGAACGGGCGTCGGTGAAGCACTCCCGCATCGGGCGGACGAGGTCCCGGTGTTCGGGGCTGCGTTCCCAGTTCTCGAAGTCGGCGAGACTCGCCCACTCACTGGTGATCAACCACTGCTCCGGGTCGGTCGACGAACGGCACACCTGGTCGACGAGGTGCCCCGGCACGCCACCGGCGACCAGGTGCCGCACCTGCTCGTACGCGGCGAGGAACGCCTCGGTGCGCGGCACCGGCACCCGTACCAGGAAGACCACCCGGGCCCGCTGCTCGGTCATGACGGCTCTCCCCTCATCGGCGCGGCCCCGCGCAGGACCAGCGCGCTGTTGAATCCGTCGAAGCCCCGCGCACACACCAGCGCGAGCCGGCTGCGCGGCCGGCGGTGCTCCCGGAGGAAGTCCAGCTCGCAGCCCTCGGCCACCTCGTCCGGGCCGGCCGACGCGGGCAGCGTGTCGTGGGCGAAGGCGAGCAGCGCGGTGGCCACGTCCAACGCCGAACCGCCCTGGTACGCCCGACCGGTCAGCGGTTTATGGGTGGTCACCGGCGGCGGCCGGTCGGCGAACACGGCCCGCAGGGCCTCGGCCTCGCTGCGGTCGTAGCGGGGCACCCCGAGCGCGTCGGGCAGCACCACGTCGATGCCGGCCGCGGCGACACCCGCCCGGTCGAGGGCCAGGCGCATGGCGCGCGCGTACTGGGCCGGGTTGCCGGCACTGTCGGCGGTGGTGTGCGCGGCGTCGTGGGTGGACCCCCACCCGCTCACCTCGCCGTAGACCCGGGCACCCCGGGCCAGGGCGTGCCCCAGCTCCTCCACCACGAACACCGCTCCGCCCTCGGCCGGCAAATAGCCGCTGGCCGTGGCGTCGAACGGCCGGTACGCCCGCTCCGGGTCCGCGACGTCGCTGAGCAGCCCCGAACGCAGCTGGCAGGCCAGCGCGTACGGGCTCAACGGGCACTCGGTGGCCCCGGCGATCACCACCGGGGTGCCCCGGCGTACCGCACGGGCGGCGTGCGCCAGGCTGTCCAGCCCACCGGCCGACTCCGCGACCAGCACCCCGCTCGGGCCCTTGAACTGGTGGTGGATGGAGAGCTGCCCGACGCTGGCCGCGTAGAACCAGGCGATCGACTGGTACGCCCCGACCGTGCGTGACGTGCCGCCCCACAGGCGCTGCAGCTCCCGCTGACCGAACAGGTTGCCGCCGGACGAGCTGGCCAGGGTCACCGCGTAGCCGTACGGGTCGGGTGCCCGCTCGGGCAGGCCCGCGTCGGCCAACGCCAGCCGGGTGGCGGCGAACCCGAGGTGGGTCCACCTGTCGGTCTGCACCAGCTGCCGGCTGTCGGCGTACGAGTCGGCGGTGAACCCGGGCACCTCCCCACCGAAGCGGGTCGGGTAGCCGGACGGGTCGAACAGGGTGATCGGCCCGGTCCGGCGGGTGCCGGCGAGCACCGTACGCCAGTGCGCGTCCGCGCCGATGCCGCTGGGCGCGACCACCCCGATGCCGGTCACCACCGCCCGGGACGTCACGCCGCCACCGCGCCGACCATCCGACGGAACACCATCGCCGACTGGAAACCGCCGAACCCGCTGCCCACCGAAAGGGCCACGTCCACCGGGACCTCCCGGGCCTCGTTGGGCACGTAGTCCAGGTCGCACTCCGGGTCCCGGGTGCTCCAGTTCGCCGTCGGGGGCACCACACCGAACTCGATGGCGAGGGCGCACGCGGCCATCTCGATCGACCCGATCGCGCCGAGCGAGTGCCCGACCATCGACTTGATCGAGCTGATCGGCACCCGGTACGCGGCCTGGCCCAGCGCCCGCTTGAACGCGGCCGTCTCGTGCCGGTCGTTCTGCCGGGTGCCCGAGCCGTGCGCGCTGATGTAGGAGACCTGCTCGGGCAGGATCCGACCCTGCCGCAGCGCGTCGGTGACGGCGAGGCCCATCTCCAACCCGTCCGGGCGCAGCCCGGTCATGTGGAAGCCGTTGCTGCGGCTGGCGTAGCCGGCCACCTCGCAGTAGATGTGCGCCCCCCGCCGCCGGGCGTGCCCGGCCTCCTCCAGCACCAGCACCGCCCCACCCTCTGCCAGCACGAACCCGTGCCGGTCGGCGTCGAACGGGCGCGAGGCGTGCGCCGGGTCGTCGTTGTCCGGACTGGTCGCCTTGATCGCGTCGAACGAGGCGACGGTGACCGGCGAGATCGGCGAGTCGGACGCGCCGGCCAGCATCACGTCCGCCTCACCGTCCACGATCATCTGATGGGCGTACCCGATGGCGTCGATGCCGGAGGTGCAACCGGTGGACACCACCTGCGCCGGGCCGTGCCACCCGTGCCGGCAGGCCACGTCCGCCGCAAGGCTGCTGGGCACCAACGCCTGATAGAGGTACGGGCCGCCGCGCGCCCCGTCCACCAGCCAGCGCCGGCCGTGCTCGCTCACTGTGACGTACTCCTGCTCCAACGCCATCGTGCCGCCCACCGCGGTGCCCAGCACCACCCCGGCCCGGTCGCGTTCCGCGTCGGTGAGCACCAGTTGGGCGTCGGCCACCGCCTCGGCGGAGCAGGCCAGCGCGAACTGCACGTACCGGTCGGCCCGGCGTCGCTCGGTCTCGCTGAGCCCCGCCGCTACCGGGTCGAAGTCGCACTCCGCCGCGATCTGCGACCGGAACGCCGACGGGTCGAAGAAGCTGATCCGCCGGGTGGCGGTCCGCCCCTCGGTGATGGTCTTCCAGAAGCGGTCCCGGCTGGCGCCGCCCGGGGCGACCACCCCGATCCCGGTCACCACCGTGCGGCGCCCAGTCATGATCCGCCCCGCTGTTCGACCAGTTCGGTGTCGACGTGGCCCAGCTCGGGGCGGGGGGCGAGCGGGCCCAGGTGGAAGACCACCTCGGCCGGTTCGACGCCGGTGTTGCGCAGCCGGTGCCGCACATTGACCGGAACGAACAGCCCTTCACCGGCGGCCAGCAACGTCGGTTGGTCGTCCAGGTCCACCGTGATCGCGCCGCGCACCAGGTAGAGGAACTCCTCGCTGTACGGGTGGTAGTGCTCGGCGATCCGCTCCCCCGGCGCGAGGGTGGCCACCCCGAGGAAGCCCGAGGTGCTGCCGACGGTGCGGGGGCCGAGCAGCACCCGCAGCTCACCGCCGCGCCGACGGTCGGCGGGGACGTCCCGGGCGGCGATCGGGCGGGTGCTCAGGTCACTCATCGTCGGCCTCCGTCGACCCGTCGCCCACCGAAACGCCCTGGTCGGCGCGCTGCCGGGCGATCCGCTCCACCCGGTCCTTGATCACCGCGAGTTGGATCACGCTGTTGGTGTTGATCCGTTCGGTCATCGCGGCGTTGTCGACCGGCGCGGTGGGCTTCATCGCGAAGTCCTGCGTCCAGGTCATCCGGGTGCCACCGGCCTCCTCGGTGTAGCGCCAGTGGATGCGCATGTACTCGAACGGCCCGGTCTCAACCCGGTGCGCCCGGACCTGCCTGCTCACCGGGTCGGCGGTGCGTTCACTGACCCAGCTCCAGGTCGTCCCGTTCTCGTCGGGGTACATGGTGAGCCGGAACCGCACCGTGTGACCCTCACGGTGCAGGATGTCCACCACGGCGTACTCGGTGAACAGCTCGGTCCAGTTCGCCACGTCGTTGGTGACCTCCCAGACCAGCCCGAGGGGCGCGTCGATGACCACGCTGTTCTCGGTGTGCCCGGGCGGGTCGGTGCGGCGGGCGACCAGGTCGGCGACCGCCGGGATGCTCAACTGCCCGGCCTGCTCGGGGATGCTCACCTGCCAGCGGTCGGCGACCACGGCGGACAACTCCAGCAGGGCGAGTGAGTCCATGCCCAACTCCTCCAGAGACGCCGCGGGCGCCCGGGCCGCGGCGTCGGCGTCCAGCCCGCAGTGCGCCACCAGGATGTCGGTGATCTCGGCGGTCATCGGGCGACCATGGGTGACGGTCATCGGGTCCTCCTGTGTGTTGCGTCGGGATCTGCGGCGGGCGCGGTGCGCGGTGCGGGGGTGGCCGTCGCCTGGTCTGTCGGCTTGGCGAGCAGACGGTCGACCAGGCCGGTGGTGTAGCGGCCCTTGCGGAATGCGGCGTCGTCGAGCACCCGCCGGACGAACGGGATGGTGGTGTGCACGCCCGGGCCGGCGACATCGAACTCGTCCAGGGCACGTTCCAGCCGGTTGAGGGCCAACTCCCGGTCGGGCGCCCAGACGATCACCTTGGCGAGCAGGGAGTCGTACCAGGGGCCGACCAGGTAGCCGGCGCTGGCGTGGGTGTCCACCCTGGTGAACGGGCCGCCGGGTGGCGTGAACCGCTCCAACCGCCCGGGGGTGGGGGCGAAGTCGCGTCCGGGGTCCTCGGTGTTGACCCGGCACTCCACCGCGACGCCGTGCAGGCGGATCTCCTCCTGACGCCAGCGCAGCGGCACCCCGGCGGCGATGTGCAGTTGCTCGTGCACCAGGTCGATTCCGGTGACCATCTCGGTGACCGGATGTTCCACCTGGATCCGGCAGTTGATCTCCAGGAAGTGGAACTTCTCCTCGGTGTCGACCAGGAACTCCAGGGTGCCGGCGCCGACGAAGCCGACCTGGAGCGCACCCCGCAGTGCGGTCTCGGCGATGGTGTCGAGGACGGCGGCGGGCAGCGCCGGGGCGGGCGCCTCCTCGACCAGTTTCTGGTGACGCCGTTGCACCGAGCAGTCCCGGGTGCCCAGGTGCACGCCATTGCCGTGGGCGTCGCAGAGCACCTGCACCTCGACGTGGCGCGCCTCGGTGAGGTACCGCTCGACGTACACCCGGTCGTCGCCGAAGGCGGCCTGCGCGGCGGCCCTCGTGCGGGCGTACGCCCGGCGCAGCTCACCCGGGGTGCGCACCACTGTCATCCCACGGCCCCCGCCACCGGCGGCGGCCTTCACGATCACCGGGTAGCCGACGGCCTCGGCCACCTCGGCCGCCGCGGCGGCGGTCGGCACCGGCGCGACGCTGCCCGGCGACAGCGGCAGGCCGGCGCGGCTCATCAGGGCCCGGGCCGAGGACTTGTCGGCCAGCGCGGTCATCACCGCCGGCGGCGGTCCGATGAACGTCAGCCCGTTGTCGGCGCAGATCTCGGCGAAGTCGGCGTCCTCGGAGAGGAACCCGTAGCCGGGGTGCACCGCCTGCGCGCCCACCTGCCGGGCCGCCTCCACGATGGCGGCGGCGTTGAGGTAGCTGCGCCGACTCGACGCGGGTCCGATGCGGACGGCCTGGTCGGCGAGGCGGACCGCCGGCGAGTCGACGTCGGCCGCGGAGTAGACCACCGCCGTTCGCACGCCGAGTTCCTTGCAGGCGCGCAGCACCCGCAGCGCGATCTCGCCCCGGTTGGCGATCAGCACGGTCTCGAACATGGTCAACCACCCCGCGTCGTCATGCCGGGTCCAGTTCGACGAGCGGCTGGTCGTACTCGACCGGCTGGCCGTCCTCGACGAGGATCGCTGCCACCCGGCCGGCCCGGTCGGCGGTCACCTCGTTCATCAACTTCATCGCCTCGACGATGGCGACCGGCTGACCGGGCCGGACCAGATCGCCGACCGCGACGAACGGCCGCGCGCCGGGCTCCGGCGACCGGTAGAAGGTGCCGACGATCGGGGCCCGCACCGCGGCGCGTCCCGGCACCGGCGGCCGGATCACCGCGGGCGGGGCGCCGGGCCCCGGCACGGGCGTCGGTGCCGCCGCCTGGGCCGGTACCGCGGGCACCTGCGCACGGGGCACGTCTTCGGGATGCCACTCGACCTCCAGCACCGCCGGCCCGCTGCGCAGCCGGATCCGGCGCACCGGCCCGGCCAGCTCGGCGATCAGGTGCTGCGCCTGCCGGCGCAGCCCGGCCAGCGCCTCCTCGCCGTCCGCCCCGACGTCGTCGGACGCCTCGACAGTCGACACCGCCGGCTCCCTGGCGCTCATCGCCGAACCGCCCGGGCACCGGTGCGGTACGCGCCGAACCGCCGGAAGCGTTGCCGGCGCAGGCGGACCAGCATGGCGGGGGGCACGTCCAGCAACGGCAGGAGGTTGGCCAGCAGGGCGGCGCGCAACCGGTGGGCGGTCTCCGCCGGGTCGTCGTGAGCGGCGGTCGGCGGCTCCGACACGACCTCGTCGACCACCCCGAGCCGGCACAGGTCGGGTGCGGTCAGTCGCAACGCGCGGGCGGCCTGCGGCGCCGCGGACCGGTCCGGCCAGAGGATCGCCGCACACCCCTCGGGGCTGATCACCGAGTAGACGGCGTTCTCCAGCATCAGGACCCGGTCGGCCACCGCCAGTGCCAGCGCGCCGCCACTGCCGCCCTCCCCGGTGATCACCGCGAGCACGGGGGTGGGCAGCACGGTGAGGGTGAGGATGTTCTCGGCGATGGCGGCGGCCTGGCCCTGCTCCTCGGCGCTCACCCCGGGGTCGGCCCCGGGGGTGTCCACCAGGGTGACCACCGGCAGACCGAGCCGGGCCGCGAGGCGCATCAGCCGCAGCGCCTTGCGGTGCCCGGCCGGGCTGGCCATGCCGAAGTTGCGGGCGACCAGCTCGGCGGTGGTGTGCCCCTTCTGGTGGCCGATGACCATCACGTGCCGACCGGCCAGCCGCGCCACCCCACCCACGATGGCCGGGCAGTCCGCGCCGAGCCGATCGCCGTGCAGCTCCACGAACCCGTCGAAGACGGAGTCCAGGTAATCGAGTGTGGTGGGTCGTCCGGGGTGCCGGGCCATCCGGACGGTGTCCCACGCGTCGCGTACCGCCGGGGGGTCGGCGGGGGTCGGGGTGGCGACGGGCGGGCCCGCCGGCCGCGGGTGGGCCGCGCCGTCGTCGGCGAGGCGCTCGTGGCGCGACGCCAGCTCCTGCCGGGGTACGGGCGTGCGCGCCGGACGCCCGGCGCGGGTCGCGGCGAGCAGCGCCACCAGCCGTCCGCGCAGCGACCGGCGCTGCACCACCATGTCGACCTGCCCGTGTCGCAGCAGGAAGTCGGCCGTCTGGAAGCCCTCCGGCAGGGCCCGCCCGGTGGTCTGGCGGATCACCCGGGGGCCGGCGAAGCCCATCCGCGCGCCGCTCTCGGCGAGCACCAGATCGGTGTTGGTGGCGAACGAGGCGGCCACCCCGCCGTAGGTCGGGTCGGTGAGGACGCTCACGGTGAGCAGCCCCGCCTCGCGCAGCGCGGCGATGGCCTGGCTGACGGAGGCCATCTGCATCAACGACAGCGCACCCTCCTGCATCCGCGCCCCACCGGAGGCGGTGACCAGGACGAGTGGGATGCGGTCGTCCAGCGCCCGTTCGGCCGCCCGGGTGATCAGCTCGCCCACCGCGCACCCGAGGCTGCCGCCGAGGAAGCGGAAATCCATCACCGCCAGGACCACCGGGTGCCCACCGATGGTGGCCGTGGCACAGACGACCCCCTCGGCCAGGCCGGTGCTGGCCCGGGCGCCGGTGAGCCGGTGCCGGTACGGCAGCACGTCGACGAAGTCGATGGGGTCGGCCTCCGGCAGCTGGTCGGGCAGTGGGCGCAGCGAACCCGGGTCGACCAGTTGGCGCAGGCGTTCCGGCGCGCCGAGTCGGGCGTGCTCCCCGCACTCGGGGCAGACGTCGAGGTTGCGCCGCAGCCGTTTGCGGTAGAGCAGGCTGGCGCAGCCGGCGCATCGGGACCAGAGCTGCTCGTCGCGCGGCGCGGTGGCCGTCACGACCGCCGCCCGGTGTCCGGGGCGTCGAACCGGTAGAAGCACCGGGCCATCGCGTCGCGCGGTGAGCGCCACGTCGGCAGGTACGGCGACACGTACGGACGCAACCGGTCACTGACCCTGATGAACTCGGGGTGGCCACGGGCGGCCTCCACCGCACCCTCCGTCGGCTGCGCGGTCTCGAGCAGGTGCACATAGAGGTCGTGCAGTCGGTACAGCGAGCGGTGCCGGACGCCGACCAGGTGCGGCAGTTCCGTACTGTCCGACTCGGCGAAGATCTCGGCGACCCGCTCCTCGGCGGTCGGATCGACCTTCGCGATGATCAGCGATCGGTCCATGCTGGGCCTCCCCCCACAGCGTCCGGCCGGCGACGGGTGGCCCCGGACGCGCTGGACGACTGCCGACACGATGCGCCGATCCTCGTCACGGCGGCGTCACCGCGCCGGGCCGGCCATCGACGCATGACGGTGACGCTGCGTTGACGCAACCTGTGCATCAGCTATGTGTCCGCCACGCGTAGCCCGCCAATGTTTGTGCAGTTCAGAACCGATCTCGGGTTGACTGTCGCGAATAGAACGACCATTGCGACGTTGACCCACCGTGACCATCATTGATAATCTTCAGCTTGGTCAGCCCGGCGACTCGGCGGGCGGGGCCGCGCCCGGCCGCGCCGTGATCGGCGGGTCGACAGTGGCGTCGCGGGCAACCGATCCGGGACACAGCAGACAGTCGGGACGAGCGTTCCGCAGGGGGTGCCGCCGTGGCCGCTGATCCGTCCGTGCCGACCGCCGGAGACCCGCCCGAGGAGGGCGTGTCCCTGCACCTGCTCGGAGGCTTCCGACTCCTCCGCGAGGCGGTGCCGGTCGTGGTGCCGCGCGGGCTGCAACGGGTGATAGCGCTGATCGGGCTCCGCCCCGGTGCCACCCGCAGTCAGCTCGCCGGCCTGCTCTGGCCGGACGCGTCGGAGGAACGGGCGCTGTCCTCGCTGCGCACCGCCCTGTGGCGGCTCCGACAGGACCCGTGCTGCCCGATGACAGTGGCCGGCGACACCGTCCGCCTCGGCCCGGCGGTCCGGCTCGACGTGGACGACCTGGTCGGCACCGCGGCCCGGGTCCGCGACGGCGACGACCCCCGCACCGCGGCCGGGGCGCTCGCCGCCGGGCGGCACGACCTGCTCCCCGGCTGGTACGACGACTGGGTGCTGCTGGACCGGGAGCGCCTGCGCCAACTCCGCCTGCACATGCTGGAACAGGTGGCCGGGCACCACCTGGCCGCGGGACGCCATGGTGAGGCCCTCGAAGCCGCGCTGGAGGCGATGGCCGCCGAGCCGCTACGGGAGACGCCCCACCGGCTGGTGGTGCGCATCCACCTGGCCGAGGGCAACGCGTTCGAAGCCGTGCACGCCTTCTACGTCTACCGGGACCTGCTGCGCCGGGAACTGCGGCTGGAACCGAGCCCGGCCATGAGCGCCCTGCTCGACGACACCCTCGCCCCGATCCGCCAGGCCAGCCGCGCCGCCGTCACCGACCGTCCGTCACCAGCCGGTCGGCGGACGTGACGGTGACGTGACAGGCGCTGCGGCACGGTGGGCGCACAGAGCACGTGGCACCGACCCGGGAGGGTCGGGCAGGCCACCGGCGGAAGGGGTCCCATGAGTCGTCTACTGATCGTCAGTCGGATCATCCCGGGAGCGGAGGGGCGGGTCGCGCAGATCTTCGCCGAATCCGACGCCACCGAACTCCCCAGCCTGACCGGTGTCACGCACCGATCCCTGTACTGCCTGCACGACCTGTGCGTACACCTGCTGGAGACCTCGGACGACGTCGACCCGGACGCGCTCGCGGCGGCCCGCAACCACCCGCTCTTCCAGCAGGTCAACGAACGACTCTCCGCGCACACGTCGCCGTACCTGCCGACCTGGCGCTCGCCCCGGGACGCGATCGCGGGCTGCTTCTACCGCTGGGACGCCACCGACGCGCCAACGGCGCGCCCAGCCAACACCGACGCGCCAACGGCGCGCCCAGCCAACACCGACGCGCCAACGGCGCGCCCAGCCAACACCGACGCACCGACGGCGCGCCCAGCCAGCACCGAGGCACCCGCCGCGCACCCGGCCGGCTGACATGTCCGCCGCGCCGCCGCATGTCCTGATCATCGGCGCGGGCACGGGCGGGTTGTGCCTGGCGCACGGCCTGCGCCGCGCCGGGATCACTGTCGCCGTCTACGAACGACACCGCGACCGCGCCGAGGGGCTGCTCGGCTACCGGGTCGGCATCGGCCCCACCGGTAGCCGGGCGCTGCGGGAGTGTCTGCCCCCGGAGCTGTTCGCCACCTTCCTGGCCACCTGCGCCCGTCCGCCGCACTACTTCAACGTGGTCACCCAGGGGCTGCGCCAGACCGCGTCGTTCGCGCTGCGGCCGAGCGACGACCCGGTGCGCACCGAACACTCGGTGGCCCGGATGGTGCTGCGCCAGGTGCTGCTGACCGGCCTGGAGGACGTGGTGCACTTCGACAAGACCTTCACCCGGTACGAGCAGCGCGACGACGGCACTGTCACCGCACACTTCGCCGACGGCAGCACCGCCACCGGCGACCTGCTGGTGGCGGCCGACGGCACCCATTCCGCCGTACGCCGCCAGTACCTGCCGCACGCCGTCACCCGCGACGCCGGGACGATCAACATCGCCACCCGGGTTCCGCTGACCCCGCACACCCGCAGTCTCATTCCGGAGCGGGTCCAGCAGGGCATCTCGCTGATCTTCGGAGTCGGCGGGATGATGGGCGTGCTGCACGTCATGGAGTTCAAGTGGGACGCCGAACGGGCGATCAAGCCCGGCGTCAGCGAGGCCGACGCCGCCCTGCTGCGCACCTGGCCCGGCCTGGCCCACGACACCACCACCGACAACATCAATCTGATCATCTGGAGCGCGGCCAACCGGTTCCCGGCCGACGTCATGCAACGCCGCGGCCAGGAGTTGGTGCAGGTCGCCCTGGACCTCACCGCGAACTGGCACCCGCACCTGCGGGAACTGCTCACCCACGCGGACCCGGCCAGCGCCCTGCCCATCAAAGTGTCCACGTCCGAGCCGGTGCCGCCCTGGAAGAGCAGCACCGTCACCATGCTCGGTGACGCCATCCACACCATGACCCCTGGTCGCGGTGTGGGCGCGAACACCGCGCTGCGCGACGCCCGGCTGCTCTGCGAGCAGCTCAGCCGCGCCACCGCCGGCGACAAGACCCTGGTCCAGGCGGTCGCCGACTACGAGGCGGTGATGGCGCCGTACGGCTTCGCGCGGGTCGCCGAATCGTTGAACCGCAGCGGCACCAACGGCGACGACCGGATGTACCGGCCGGTGGTGGGCCGGCTCGCGCTGCTCGGCGCGCGCGGCTACTTCGGAGTGACCAGCCGGGTGCCACGGCTGCGGCGCCGGTTCGTCGACGACTTCCACACCTACGAGGGCGACCGGGACTGAACCCGGTTCTGCCCGACCCGGGCTCGGCCTCCCCGCCGGGCCCGGGTCTCGTCGTGTCCGGCGCGCACCACCCGACCGACCGATGGGTGGCCCGCCGCACGCCCGCCCCGGTCTCATCGGCTGCGGTTCCGGTGCGATCGGGCGACTCTGTGTCACCCGGCAGGCACCGGCTGAGGTGGCTGGCCCACCCGCGACGCTGACGACCGATCCTGTCTGTCGTCGGCAATACGCGTGTGCGAAGCTGCGGCGAGTTTTTCTCGTGACTTTTCCAACGAGCTGAGAGGGAGGTTCGCCGTGGCGTGGTCTTTCGGACACTCGCTGATAGTGGTACTGGCACTGTTGCTGGGCCTGGCCGCCGGTTGGCTGCTGCGCGGCCGGCGGGGCGTACCGGGCAATTCGATTGTGGATGGTGACCCCGTCGCCGGCCTGGCCGTGATCTCCACGCCCACGCCGGCTGCCACCACCGACGAGGCGGTGCCGGCGGCCGCCGTCGACCCGGCACCCACCGCCGTCGCCGACGAGCCGGTACCGGTCGACACGGTCAGCGCGCCGGCAGCGACGACCGAACCGGACGGTCCCACCCCGGTGCCCGTGCCGGCGGACGCCCCGAGCGGCGTCGACCCGGCGGACATGGCGCTGACCGAGGACCCGCCGTCCGTACCTGCCGCCGAGCAGCCCGACGCCGCTGAGCCGCGACCGGAGCCGGCCGTGCAAGCGGCCGCCGAGCCGGTCAGCGCCGACGAGCAGCCGGCCCCGGCGGCAGTGGTCGCTCCGCGCCAGCCCGCGGACGACCTCCCGTCCGCCGACTCGCCGCTCGACGCGACCCGGACCGATGGTGCGCCGGCAGCCGCGCCAGCCGACGACGCGCCGATCGACTCGACGCCGAACGATGTGACGCCGGCCGACGACGCACCGGTTGCGGCCACCCCGGCCGACGACACGCCGGTTGCGGCCACCCCGGCCGACGACGAGGCGACCAAGGCCACGGCGGTCGACCCGACGTCCGCAGCGGTGCCGGCCGACCCTTCGGTTGCTGAGCCGACGCACGCCGACTCCCTGCACGCCGAGCCGACGCACGCCGAGTCGGTGAGCGCGGGCTCCGTGGCCGGGCCGGCGGATGCCAGTGAGGAACCCGAGCGGTCGGCGGTGGCGACGCCTCCGGTCCGGCCGACCACCGCGGCGGCCCCGCCGGTCCGGCCGTCCTCCGACACGGCGGTCAGCAGCGTCGACGCCGACCCGACGGGCCCGGCCGACGACTTCCGCCGGATCCAGGGGATCGGGCCGAAGATGGCGGCGGCGTTGCAGGACGCTGGCGTGCGCACGTACGGCCAGCTCGGCGAGTTGGACGAGCCGGCGCTGCGCGACCTGATCCGGGCCGCCGGCCTGCGCGCCGCACCTGGTCTGGCCACCTGGCCGCAGCAGGCCCGGGTGCTCGCCGGAGCCGTCGACGAGATGGCCGCCGTGCTGCCGAACGGCAACCAGGCCTGATCGTCTGCATTCGAGCCCCCGGCAGCCGTCCACCAGGACGGCGCGCCGGGGGCTCGGCCGTAGCTGCCGAACCACCCTCCGACGCCGGCCGCACCGGTGATCGACTCGGCATCGTGGGAACCGCGCCAACCGCCCGACCCCGGCAACCGACGTCGCCCACCCCAAGATCGTGCTCGATCCTGGATGTAGGGGTGTCGGGCGCGGGCGGATGCGACTACATCCAGGATGTTGCGTGATCTTGCGAACGGCAGCGGCCGCGTGAACGGCCGCGCGTGAGGAGTCGCGCAGCCGCGCCGGAGCGGTGGCGGGCTGGGCCGGACCGGCGGAGCGCGGGTGGCGTCGAGCCTCAGGCCCGCAGCTCGGCGGCGAGGTCGCCGATCGACGCCATCGCGTACCGCTGCATCGCCGGGCCGAAGGTGATGCGGGTCGCGCCCTGCCGGCCCAGCTCGGCCACCGACTCCCGGTCCGGGCCGGCGACCATGTTGATCGGGCCGGAGATGCCCTCCCGCAGCTGCGGGAGCAGCTGCGGCGGGGCCAGGATCGGGTAGACGCAGTCGGCTCCGGCCGCCACGTAGAGGCGGGCGCGTTCCATCGCCTCGACGGGGTCACCCGTCCCGACCAGGAACGTGTCGACGCGCGCGTTGATGAAGAGCTCCTCCCCCGCCTCCGCCCGCACCTCGGCCAGCCAGTCCGCGTGCCGCCGCGGATCCTTCAGGGTGCCGTGCCCGTCCGAGTCCTCCAGGTTGCAGCCGACGGCACCGGCCTCCACCAGTCGCCCGACCAACTCACGAGGGGCCAGGCCGTAACCACCCTCGACGTCGGCGGACACGGGGACGGAGACGGCGCGGACGATGCGCGCGACCGCCGCGAACATCTCGTCCGGCGGGGTCGCGCCGTCCTCGTAGCCGAGCGACGCGGCGACACCCGCGCTCGGGGTCGCGAGCGCCGGGTAACCGGCGTCGGCGAGTACCCGGGCACTGGCCGCGTCCCAGGGGCCTGGCAGGACGAGCGGGTCACCGGCGGCACGGTCGTGGTGCAGGGCACGGAAGGTGGCGGTGGTCATCGTTCGGTCTCCCGGCGGGGCTGCGAAGGGGCGGGCTCAGGCGGTGTATCCGCCGTTGGAGTCAAGCACGGCGCCGGTGATGTACGAGGCCGCGGGGCTGGCCAGGAACGCGATGGCCTCGGCGGGACCGCTGACCCGTTGGATCGCGAGGCTGGACACCAGGCCCGTGAGCATCTCCGGGTCCGGCGGCACGCGCTGCGCGCGTTCTATTTGATCTTGCGGGTGGTGCGGACCACGATGTCCTCGTACCCCGGGTGCTTGACCAGCCAGTCGGCGAGGAACGGACAGATCGGCACAACGGTCCGGCCCTTGCTCCGCGCGTCGTCCAGCACCGCCCGCGCCAGCGTCGACCCGACGCCCCTGCCCTCGTACGCCGGATCGACCTCGGTGTGGGTGTAGGCGATGATCGAGCCGGTCAGCTGGTAGGTGACGAACCCGGCGACCGCGCCCGCCTCGTCGCGCGCCTCGAAACGCTCCCGCGTCGGCGCGTCTGTCACGGTGAACTGCACAGTGCCATCCAACCACCCGAGCCGACGGCCCTCGCCGCGAGGCCGGCAGCGAAGGGCGACGTCACACGCATCGTCGCGCCCGAAACGGGAACACGACGCCGCCGGGAGCACCCCGAAACGGGGACACGACGCCCGCCGGGAGCACCGTGGGAGGAGACACGCCACCATGACGAACGCGTCGACGGACGGCGGCTTCGCCGTCGTCGAGATGTTCACGTCCCAGGGCTGCAACAGTTGCCCTCCGGCCGAGGAGTTGCTGAGCGAGATCGAACGCGACGCCCGGGCGCACGGACAGAACGTCTTCGCCCTCGGGTTCCACGTCGACTACTGGGACAACCTGGGGTGGCCCGACCAGTTCGCGGACCCGGCGTACACCGCGCGCCAGGAGGCCTACGCCCGGGCGTTCGGCACCAGGGGTCTCTACACCCCGCAGATGGTCGTCAACGGCAGCGTCGAGTTCGTCGGTTCGGACCGTCGCCGGGCGGCCAGCACGATCATGTCCGCCATGTCCTCGAGGGCCACCACCGCGCTGACGCTCTCCGTCGCCGGCTTCGGCGGAGACCGGGTGCTGGTGGACTACCGCACCGAACGGCCGCCGGCGGGCGCGGTGGTGAACGTGGCGGTGGTGCAGCGGGGCCTGGACAGCGACATCGCCCGGGGCGAGAACGCCGGGCGGACGCTGCGGCAGGACAACGTCGTCCGCGCCTTCAGGTCGGTGGTCCTGGACGCCGAGCGGGGGCAGGTGGAGCTGGCGACACCGCCCGATCTCGATCCGCGCGACGCCAGCGTGGTCGGCTATGTCCAGGAGAGCGGCGAACGGGCCATCGTCGGGGCGACGGCCGTCGCGCTGCCCACCGAGTAATCTCGGCACGTGCGGATGGTGGGCGGTGCGAGGGGGTCCGGTGGCTGACGCTGACGACGTACGCCGGGTGGCGCTGGCCCTGCCGCACACTGTGGAGATCGCCAGCGACGGTTTCGACTTCCGGGTGGCCGACAAGGGCTTCGTCTGGTCCTATCCGGAGCGCAGACCGGGGAAGCCACGGGTGATCCGGCTCGACATCGCGGTGCTGTTCGTGGGTGACGAGGCCGAGAAACAGGCGCTCCTGCTCGGGGAGCCCGAGGTCTTCTTCACCACGCCCGGCTACGACGGTCTGCCCCTGGTGTTGCTGCGTCTGGCGGCGGTCGACGTCGACCGGTTGACCGAGTTGGTGACGGACGCGTGGCGGATGCGCGTGCCGGACTCGTTACTGGGCGACACCGCGGGCGCCGGCAAATAGCGACATCAGCACGCAACGCGTTCGACACATTGACGTGGATCTCAGTGCTCCACTACCGTGACTGAGAGAGCGCTCTCTCACCTCACCTTTCCCCCAATTCAGACGCAACGCGCTGGACTCGGCGAGGGCCGCAACCGGCGCGCGCGATGGAGGCACGATGAAACCTCCCGTCCCCCACCGCCGGTGGGCCCTGGCCGCCGCCACCGCGCTGGCCCTGGCCGTCGGCGGCCTCGCCATCCCGGTCACCGACGCGGCCGAAGCCGCGCCCGTCGGCGCCGGCAGCTACACCACCACCCCGGTCGGCGCGCTCCCCAGTGGCTGCGGCGCGATGACCAGCAACCCCCGCCAGTTCGCCACCGCGAACGCGCCAGCCGGGCCGATACCCACCAACGACTGGTGGTCCTCGCTGCTGTGGAAGCGCACCGACTGTTCCTTCAGCGAGCCGCTGCACGCCCACCCGATCTCGTACGACACCTTCGGCGACGGGCTCGGCTTCTCCGCCAACTCCACGCCCGCGATCAGCGGCACCGCCACCGGCGTCGGCGAGTTCCACTACCCGTACGTGCAGGACATCAGGGTCGGTGTGGCCGGGCTCGCCGCGCCACTGGTCAAGGTCGACGGCTGGACGGACTGGACGGTCAGCCCGCACTGGAGCGACGGCACGCGCACCATGCGCGCGACCATCGGCCACGGCCTGCCCTTCGCCTACTTCCAGACCACCGGCGGAAACGCGCAGATCAGCACGGCCGGCACCCCCGACGTCTGGTCCAACAGCGGCGCCACCATCGGCTTCCGGGTCAACGGCCACGACTACGTCGGGTTCGCCCCCAGCGGCGCCAGCTGGACAGTGGCGTCCGGCCGGATCTCATCCACGCTGGCCGGTCGCGGTTACTTCTCGGTCGCCCTCCTGCCGCCGACGTCGAGCACCACCGAGCGCGCCAGCCTGGCCGCCACCTACGGCCAGTACGCGCACGCCCACGTGACCGGCACCCAGGTGTCGTACGCGTACAACCCGGCGACCAGCGGCCTGACCACCACGTACGCGTTCACCACGACCGCCCGGGAGGGCACCGCCACGCAGACCGTGGTCAGCCTCTACCCGCACCAGTGGAAGTCGCTGAGCGGCTCCACCGCGATCACGCCGACCTACCCGTCGGCGCGCGGCCGGATGAAGGTGCTCACCGGCGTCAACCAGTTCCGCACCGCCATGAAGTTCCAGGGCATCCTGCCGGAGTTGCCGGCCGTCGGTGACGGCAGCGGCGGTGACCTGTCGACGCTCACCGGGCACCTGGCCGCCACCCGCGCCAACCCGATGGACCAACGCGGCAACGACACCTACTGGACCGGCAAGGGGCTCGGCCGGGCCGCCCGGATCGCCGAGATCGCCGACCAGGTCAACGACATCACGACGCGCGACAGCGCGCTGAACGCGATCCGCAGCACGCTCACCGACTGGTTCACCGCGTCCAGCGGCAAGACCAGCCGGGTCTTCTACTACGACAACAACTGGGGCACCCTGATCGGGTACCCGGCGTCGTACGGCTCCGACCAGGAGCTCAACGACCATCACTTCCACTACGGCTACTACATCGCCGCCGCCGCGACCCTGGCGAAGTTCGACCCGGCCTGGGCGGCCACCAGCCGCTACGGCGGCATGGTCGACCTGCTGATCCGGGACGCCAACAACTACCGCCGCGGCGACACCCAGTTCCCGTACCTGCGGGACTTCGACATCTACGCCGGTCACGACTGGGCGTCCGGGCACGGCTCCTTCGGCTCCGGCAACAACCAGGAGTCCTCGTCGGAGGGGATGAACTTCGCCAGCGCCCTGATCCAGTGGGGGCAGACGACCGGCAACACCGCCGTCCGGGACGCCGGCGTCTTCCTCTACACCACGCAGGCCGCGGCCATCCAGGAGTACTGGTTCGACGTCAGCGACCAGAACTTCCCCAGCGCGTTCGGTCACTCGACGGTCGGCATGGTCTGGGGCGACGGCGGCGCGTACGCCACCTGGTTCAGCGCCGAGCCGGAAATGATCCAGGGCATCAACCTGCTCCCGGTCACCGGCGGCCACCTCTACCTGGGCAACAACCCGGCCTACGTGCGGACCAACTACGCCGAACTCGTCCGCAACAACGGCGGACAACCGACGGTGTGGCAGGACATCCTCTGGCAGTTCCAGGCCCTCGGCGACCCCGACGCGGCGCTGGCGAACCTGCGCGCGAACCCCGGCTACACCCCGGAGGAGGGCGAGAGCCGGGCACACACCTTCCACTGGATCCGCAACCTCGCGGCCCTGGGCAATGTCGACACGACCGTGACCGGCAACCACCCGCTGTCGGCGGTCTTCTCCCGCAACGGGGCCCGCACCTACGTGGCGTCGAACCCGACGGCGACACCGATCACTGTGACGTTCTCCAACGGCACCGCCCTCACCGTGGGAGCCGGCAAGACGGCAACCACCGGGGCGTACACCTGGAGTGGTGGCAACGCGGCCGGCGGCGTCCCCCCGACGACGCCCACCGATCCCCCGCCGACGACGACCCCGCCGCCGTCCACCGGCGGGCCGACCCGCTACCTGCTGCCCGGGGGTGGGTTGGGTGGCGCCGGTAGCGCGGCCACCACGACGGTCGCGGCGGCGAACGGAAACCACGACGGTACGCCCACCAACGCCCAGGTCTTCACGGCGACCGGTCTCAACCTGGCCTACACCGGCGGGCAGACGGCGTTCGACCTGTTCGTGGACGCCGGGACGGCGGTCGGCAACGGCGTGCAGGTGCGGATCTCCTACGACCTCACCGGCAACGGCAGCTGGGAGCGGGTGGAGACGTCACGCTACTTCGCCACCGACCCGGTCCCCGGCTACGAGCACTACACCCAGAACGCGGGCCTCTCCTCGGCCACCGGCACGTTGGGCACGCTGAGCAACGGCACGGTCCGGGTGGAGGTGTGGTCGGCGATCGGCAACAACCCGAGCACCGTGGGCATCGGCAACCAGTCGGTGCTGCGGCTTCCGTACTCCTGATCGATCTGTTCGTCCGGACACGACGTTGGCCGGTGCGCAGGACCAGGATCGGTCCCGCACACCGGCCGACGCGTGCGGTCAGTCAGTCAGTCTCAGGACGCGGTGCAGGTGGGCGTCATGCCGGCCCCACTGCCGTTGCCCTGGAAACCGAACTCGGTGACCTGGCCCGCGCCGAGCCGACCGTTGTAGTCCACGTTGGCGAACCGCACCGTGCCGGCGGAGCCACTGGCCGTCGCGCTCCAGGTGTTGGTGACACTCGCACCACTGGGAAGCGTGAGGCTGACGTTCCAGCCGCTCGTCCCGGCGGAGCCGGCGGTGACCTTCACGGTGGCCACGAATCCACCGGTCCACGTGTTCAGCGACACCGATGCCGAGCATCCCCCGGTCCCCGGCGGCGGGGTGGTGGGCGGCGGGTCGGTGGGCGGCGGGGTCGTGGGCGGCGGGGTCGTCGGGATGCCGGTCCCGGCGTTGAGGGCGTTCAGGACGTTGGTGTACGCGGCCTTCTTGTTGCCGTTGCAGTCGAACAGCAGGGCGTTGTCCGAGCCACGCCACGAGTCACAGTCGCGCACACCCCACACCGTGATGCCGGTGCAGCGGGAGACGTTCATGCAGGCGCGGGTGACCGCACCGAAGATGTTCGCCTGGTTGCCGCCGGTCATCACGTCCAGCTCGGTGATCTGCACGTCCACACCGAGGTCGGCGAAACGCTGCAGGTTGGCCTGGTAGTCACCGGCCAGCGAGGTGCCCAGGTGCGACTGGAACCCCACACAGTCGATCGGCACACCACGGGACTTGAAGTCCCGCACCATGTTGTAGATCCCCGTCGACTTCGCGTTGATCCCGTCGGTGTTGTAGTCGTTGTAACACAACTTCGCACCCGGATCCGCCGCCCGCGCCGCCCGGAACGCCGCCTCGATCCAGTCATTGCCCGTACGCTGCAGGTTCGAGTCACGCCGCCCACCCGAACCACCGTCAGCGAACGCCTCGTTCACCACGTCCCAGGCGTAGATCTTGCCGCGGAAGTGCGTCGCCACCTGGGTCACGTGGTTGATCATCGCGCTGCGCAACGCGCTGCCCGACATACCCTGCGCCCAGCCCGGCTCCTGCTGGTGCCACAGCAACGCGTGACCCCGAACGCTCATGCCGTTGGCCTGGGCGTGACTGACCAGGCGATCACCACCGGTGTAGCTGAACCGACCCTGCTGCGGCTCGGTGGCATCCCACTTCATCTCGTTCTCGGCCACGACACTGTTGAACTCACGGTTCAGGATCGTCGTGTAGACGCTGGTGGACAGCTTGCCCGTCGCGACAGCGGCCCCGAAGTAGCGACCCTTCTCCGCCGCCGAGGCCCCCAGGGTCGTGCCGGCGCTGGCCGTGGAGGTCAGTGCCACCGTCATCCCGGCGGCGAGCACGCCGGTGACTGCGATGGTCACCGCCGCTCGCAGGGCTCTTTTGTGATTCATCCGGATTCCTTCTCTGTGGTGGTGCGGTGATGGAAGCGCAGCGCCCGAATCTGCTCATGCGACATCGGAGACGACAGCAACGGTCGCCGTCGCGGAAGCAGTGCGGGGAATCCTGAACCGACGTCCGGCATGCCCTGGGCGGACGTCGCGTTCCGAGGGGCCACAGCAGGTTCGCCCGGTGAACCACAGGTGCGGCAGCCCTCAACCATCGACTGTGAGCGATAACATGCCGTTCGTCAAGTCGTAACGGGCCGGGCCGAGGCCGGGTCACCGCGGTCGGGCCGGCGGGGCGCGTCGGCGTGCTGCCGGAGCCGCAGGAACACGGCTCCGGCAGCGCCGGTCACTGGAACGAGGCGTCGTCGACGAGGAAGCTGTCGGTGCCCTGCGCCGTCTCCACGTAGAAGGTGGCATTGGACAGCGTGCCGCTCCACGACACGGTCGTGGTGCCCGTGAGCAGCGTCCAGCCGTTGACGGTCACCCCCACCGCCGGGGTCAACTGGAGGTAGCTCGTCGTGCCGCCGGCGGTCAGCGACAGGGTCGCCTTCGCCGACGGGGTGCCGCTCTGTGCGCGTACCCAGACGTTGGTGGTGTAGCTCTTGCCGTTGGTGAGCCGGGCGGTCACGTCCTGACCGGGACCGTTCCACGCGCCGGTGCGGCCGGTGATCGACAACGACCCGCCGCCGCCGTGCGCGACGGTGGTGTTCCGGGCGAGCGTTCCGCTGCCGTGCACACCCCAGCCCGTGGTGCCGTTCTCCACGTCGCCGTTGGTGAGCAGGTTGGCGCTACCCGCGGTGCCGCTGAACTGCCACCAGTTGATGTTGAAGAGGTTGCCGCTGCCGCCGGCGAAGCGGAGGTAGAGGTCGTGGGTGCCGGTGGCGCCGCTGACCGCGCAGGTGGTGGTGGTCCAGGTTTGCCAGCCGCCGGTGCCGCCGACGGTGCAGGTGCCCACGGTCGGGCCGGTGGCGCTGTCGAGGCGTACCTCGATCCGGCCGCCGCTGGTGGCCGAGGCGACCCGGGCGCTGAACGCTGTCGCGCCGGCGCCGAACGCGACGCCTTTGACCTTGATGTAGTCGCCGTTCTCGATCCAGCCGACGTTCATCCCGCCCTCGCTGGACGCCTCCGTCTCGATCCCCGCACCCCAGGCGATCGTCTCGGCCTCCTGGCGCACGTACGGGTTCAACGTCCCGATCTGCGGCGCGCCGGTGGTGGTCATGTTGATCGTCGGGAACGTGCCGTTGCTGTTGTAGGTGAACTTCTCCACCGCGACCGACCGGGTGTAACCGCCACCGCCGGGCAGGGCCCCGTTGTGATAGAAGAAGTACGACCCGCCCTGGAAATCGATAACCCCGGCGTGGTTGGTGAAACTCGCCCCCTGCCTCGGCATGATCGTTCCCCGGTACGTCCACGGCCCGGTCGGCCCGGTCGCCGTCGAGTACGCGAGGAACTCCGAGCAGCACTCCGCGGCGAACACGTTGTAGTACAGGCCGTTGCGCTTGAACACCCACGGCCCCTCCTCGTACAACGTCGGCCGACTCGCGTTGCCGGTACGGGTACCGAACCCCGCCGTCGTCAACGGAATCCGGGTGGCGCTGCCGGAGAACGAGATCATGTCCGGGTTCAACCTCACGTACCACAATCCCGGGTTTCCCCAGTACAGGTACGCCTGCCCGTCGTCGTCGATGAACGCGTGCGGGTCGATCTCGTTGTTGCCGACCAGGGGTCGGCCGAGCGCGTCACGGAACGGCCCGGTCGGGCTGTCCGCCACCGCCACCCCGATGACCATCTGCCCGTTCGAGCGCTGGCGCACCGGCACGTACCAGTAGAACTTCCCGTTACGCGCGATGACCTGCCCGGCCCACGCGTTGGCATCCGCCCACGCGAACGTCGCCAAACTCATCGGCGAGCCGTGATCGGTCCAGTTCACCATGTCCGCCGACGAGAACACCCGCCACTCCCGCATGGTGAAGTACGTCGAGCCGTCCTCGTCGTGGCCGGTGTAGAGGTACACCCGACCGTCGTGCACCATCGGCGCCGGGTCAGCGGTGTAGATGTGCTGGACGATGGGATTGTCGGCAGTGGCCGTGCCCGGGGTCAGGGCGAGGACGCAGGCCATGCTCGCCAGCCAGGCGATGGCGCGCCTGCCCCGGGTGGTGGTTCGATCTTGCACCTTCACGATTACTCCCACAGAGAGTGTGCCGTGCGCGATGTCCGCCTCGACGCGCCACCGCTGTCCTGGCTGCCGCCCGAACGGACTCTGCTGTCCGCACGCCAAGCAGCACGACCGGCGGCCGTGTTAGCGTTAACAGCTGTTGTCGGACGCCTCCCTCCCCGTCTGACCTGGAATTTTGCGAGACGCGGGATGACCGTCGTAACCACATCGCAGCATTGATGTATCGACGTTGACATCCAAGATTTACGATGCACCGTACTGAGCGACACGGCGGGCGTCAACGGCCGGGCATCCGCTCTCATCCATCGTCATCCGTCACACAGGGTCACATTTTGCTGGCCCGACGCCCAGCCGGTGTCCGTTTCGGACCTTTGCGGTCCTCCAGCCCGACACCTCCGGGCCAGGTCGCCGCACGGACGGGCCGGCGGGTCGATCCGGGGGTTGCGGGCATGTTAACGACGAACTATGTTAGCGATCACATCGATGTGCCGCGATAAGCGTCAGGGGTGGGCACCCGGCGTCCACAGCGACCGCGTCCCCACCACCCGCACCGCACCCGTCGTCGGCAGTTCACCGCCGACGACCCCGCCGCCATCGATGGCGGCCCCGACATACCGGCCACCTGGAGGTTCCCCATGCCACCCCCGCCCCTCAGCCGCCGCCACCTGCTTCAGGCCGCCGGAGCCACAGTGGTGCTCTCCGCGACCGGCGCCGCCGTCGCGCCCGGGAGCGCGTCTGCCGCCATCGTGCCCCCGGCCCGCTCCGACATCGGCGTCTCGGCGTACCCGTTCGACCCCGGTCAGGTCCGACTCACCGCAGGCCGGTGGATGGACAACCAGAACCGCACGCTCAACTACCTCCGGTTCGTCGACGTCGACCGGATGCTCTACAACTTCCGGGCCAACCACCGGCTCTCCACCAACGGCGCCGCCACCAACGGCGGCTGGGACGCGCCGAACTTCCCGTTCCGGACCCACATGCAGGGGCACTTCCTGAGCGCCTGGGCGTACGCGTACGCGGTGCTGGGCGACACCACCTGCCGGGACAAGGCCAACTACATGGTGGCCGAGCTGGCCAAGTGCCAGGCCAACAACTCCGCCGCCGGGTTCGGCGCGGGTTACCTCTCCGGCTTCCCGGAGTCCGACTTCACCGCGCTCGAGGCCCGGACGCTGTCCAACGGCAACGTGCCGTACTACTGCATCCACAAGACCCTCGCCGGGCTGCTCGACGTCTGGCGCTACACCGGAAACACCCAGGCCCGAACCGTGCTGCTGGCCCTCGCCGGCTGGGTCGACAGCCGCACGAGCCGACTGAGCTCCAGCCAGATGCAGTCGATGCTGGGCACCGAGTTCGGTGGCATGAACGACGTGCTCACCGACATCTACCAGCAGACCGGCGACTCCCGCTGGCTCACCACCGCCCAGCGGTTCGACCACGCCGCCGTGTTCAACCCCCTCGCGGCCAACCAGGACCAGCTCAACGGGTTGCACGCCAACACGCAGGTGCCCAAGTGGATCGGCGCGGCCCGCGAGTACAAGGCCACCGGGACCACCCGGTACCGGGACATCGCCAGCAACGCCTGGAACATCACCGTCGGCGCGCACACCTACGCCATCGGCGGCAACAGCCAGGCGGAGCACTTCCGGGCGCCGAACGCGATCGCCGGCTACCTCAGCAACGACACCTGCGAGCAGTGCAACACGTTCAACATGCTCAAGCTGACCAGGGAGTTGTGGCTGCTCGACCCGAACCGGACCGACTACTTCGACTTCTACGAGCGCGCCCTGATCAACCACCTGATCGGCGGGCAGAACCCGGCCGACAGCCACGGCCACATCACCTACTTCACCCCGCTGCGCCCGGGCGGGCGTCGCGGGGTGGGCCCGGCCTGGGGCGGCGGCACCTGGAGCACCGACTACAACTCGTTCTGGTGCTGCCAGGGCACCGGCCTGGAGATCAACACCAGGCTGATGGACTCCATCTACTTCTACAACGGCACCACCCTGAGCGTGAACCTGTTCACCCCGTCGGTGCTCAACTGGACGCAGCGCGGCATCACCGTCACCCAGAGCACCAGCTACCCGGTCAGCGACACCAGCACCCTGACCCTGTCGGGGACGATGAGCGGCTCGTGGAGCATCCGGGTGCGGATCCCGTCCTGGACCAGCGGCGCGACGATCACCGTCAACGGCACTGTGCAGAACGTCGCCACCACCCCCGGCAGCTACGCCACCGTCACCCGCACCTGGGCCGCCGGCGACACCCTCACCGTGCGACTGCCGATGCAGGTCGCCATGCGGGCCGCCAACGACAACGCCTCGGTCGCCGCCGTCACGTACGGCCCGACGGTGCTGGCCGGCAACTACGGCAACACCGCGCTCAGCGCCCTGCCCGCACTGACCGTCTCCTCGATCGCGCGTACCAGCACCAGCTCGCTCGCGTTCACCGCCAGCGCCAACGGGTCCACCGTCAACCTCGCCCCGTTCTACGACGCCCACGGCTACAACTACACGGTCTACTGGAACACCAACGGCGGCGGCAGCACCGGCGGCAGCTACCGCCTGGTGAACGTCGGCACCGGCCTGGTCCTCGGCGTGCAGAACATGTCCACCGCCGACGGCGGGCTGGCCGTGCAGTGGGGCGACAGCGGCACCGCCGACCACAACTGGGTGATGGTGACCGACGGCAACGCGGTGCGGTTCCGCAACGTCCACAGCGGCAAGGTCCTGGGCGTGGAGAACATGTCCACAGCGGACAACGCCCGGGTCCTGCAGTGGGCCGACAACGGCACCGCCGACCACCGCTGGATCCTCGTGGACAACGGCGACGGCTCCTACAAGATCCGCAACGTCAACAGCAACAAGCTGCTGGGAATCCTGAACGGGTCGACCGCCTGGGGAGCGCAGGCCGTGCAGGATTCCGACAACGGCAGCGCGGACAACCGGTGGAGGCTCGTCCGCAACGCCTGACATCCGCCCCACCCCCGGGCTCACCGGCGCGGTCACCCGAAGGCCGCGCCGGTGACGCCGGGCGGGCGCCCGGCAGCGGCCGTACAGTGGGGAGGGTCCTGGCCCCAGTGAACGTGGCGGACGTGTCGGCTCGTGCCGCTTCCGCCCGGAAGGAGCACAGTGAACCGCCCCCTGCGCACCACACTCGTCGGCGCGTTGACCGCCGCCATGCTGGCCACCGTCGCCGTCGCGCCGGCGCAGGCGCACCCCGCCGGGCGGCCACCGGCCGTCCTCGCCCTCCCCGACGGGTTCCAGCCCGAGGGCATCGCCACCGCCGGCCGGTACGCCTACTTCGGCTCCCGCGCGACCGGCGCCATCCAGCGCGTCGACCTGGTCACCGGCCGGAGCACGACGATCGGCGCGGCCACCGGCACCCCGTCGCTCGGTCTCAAGGTCGACGCCCGTGGCCGGCTGTTCGTCTCCGGCGGCACGGCCGGCGACGCCCGCGTGCTCGACACCCGCACCGGCGAGGTGCTGGCCCGCTATCAGCTCGCCACCGCCCCGACGTTCGTCAACGACGTGATCCTGACCCGCGACGCCGCGTACTTCACCGACTCGAACCGGCCGGTGCTCTACCGGCTGCCGTTCGGTCGCGGTGGGTCGCTGCCGCCCGCCGACGCCGTCACCACGATCACCCTGACCGGCGCGTACGAGCAGGTCGGCACCGGCGTCAACCTCAACGGCATCACCACCACACCGGACGGCCGGGCGCTGATCGTCGTCCAGTCCACCGCCGGCACGCTGTACCGGGTCGACCCGGAGACCGGCGCGAGCACCGTCGTGGACGTGCCGGGGCACACCTTCACCAACGGTGACGGACTGTTGCTGCTCGGCCGCACCCTCTACGTCGTGCAGAACCGCCTCAACCTGATCGCTGTGGTCCGGCTCAACCACGCCGGCACCGCCGGAACCCTCACCGGCACCATCACCGACCCGAACTTCGACGTGCCCACCACCGTCGCCGCGGCGTTGGGCCGGCTCTACCTGCCCAACGCCCGGTTCACCACACCACCGACCGCCACCACGCCGTACACGGTCGTCGCGGTCCGCGCCCACTGAGCGACCCGAGGGGGTACGCGCCACGCGGGTGCCCCCTCGGCCCGCCGCTCTGGATCTCCATCGTGGCTGGACCGCCAGTAGGATCACTGGCACCTCGGCGATGACTGTCGCCTCGTGCATCCGGAGTCCGTGTGGCCGCCCGTTCGAACCGTTTCCTGCGCCGCGCCCTGGCCGTGGGCTGCCTCCTCGCCGTCGCCGCTCTGCCGACCGCGGCGCCAGCCGCACGACCGACCGCACTGCGCGCCGCACCGGCCGACGCCCCGCAGGTCACCGTGCTGCGGATGCTGCAGATGAACCTCTGCAACAGTGGCCGCGCCGGTTGCTACACCGGCCGGGCGCTGGCCAGGGCCACCGAGGTGATCACCGCCGAGACGCCCGACCTGGTCACCCTCAACGAGATCTGCGCGAACGACCTTGCCGTCCTGCGCCGCGTGTTCCAGACCGTCCACCCCGGCCGGACCGTCGTGGCCGCGTTCCAGGCCGCCGGTGACCGACCGAGCGGCGACGACACCCGCTGCCGCAACGGCCAACGATTCGGCATCGGGCTGCTGGCCCACGCGCGGGCAGCGGCCGGCCCGGGCACCGTGTACGCCGGAACCCATCCGACGCAGGACCTCGCGGACCCCGAGGAACGGGCCTGGCTCTGCGTCGACGCCGACGGCGCCCTGCTCGCCTGCACCACGCACCTGTCGGCCACCGGCTACCGCGTCGCGCTCACCCAGTGCCACCACCTGCTCGACGTCATCCTGCCGGGGATCAGCCGCGACGCCGGAAGCCTGCCCACCGTGCTGGCCGGCGACCTCAACCTGCGCGCCGGCCACGACCCCGACGTGCGGACCTGCACGCCTACCGGCCATCAACGCATCGACGACGGCCGGCTGCAACACATCACGGCGACCCCGGACATCACGATCTGCTGTCGCACCGTGGTGCCCATGCGCGAGGCGACAGATCACCCCGGGCTGCTGGCCACCCTCACCGTCGGCCACAGCCGCCGGCCGGCCTGACCCGCCGCCGCACCGGCGTGGACGGCGCGGGCCGAGCCGGGCGGCGTCAGCGCGGGCCGAGCCGTGCGGCGTCAGCGCGGGCCGGGCCGGGCCGAGCGGCGTCAGCGCGGCGGTGTGTCCCGGCGGGACGGGAACGGCGTACCCGGCTGGCCGAGGGTGGAGCGGGCCCGCAACCCGACCGGATCGGGAGCGGCGGTGGGCGCCGGGGCCTCCGGTGCGGCGAGCCGCCGCCCGTCCAGGTACGCGGTGGCGGCCCGGTCGTCGTCGGTCGGAGCGGCCAGCAGCGCGTAGAGCAGACCGACCACCCCGAAGATCACCGCCAGCACGATCGGCACCAGCAGGGTGCTCACCCCGGTGCCGGTCACCTCGCCGGTCCCCTCGTGGCGGTGCACCGACAGGGCGCTCATGCCGGTGAAGTGCATCCCGTTGACGGCGATCCCCATGACCAGCGCGGACGCGAAGATCACGACCCCCCGCCGGACGGTCATCGCGAGCCACAGGGCGACGGTGGCCGCCACCACCGCGATGACCACCGAGAGCACCACCCGGACGGTGTCGTAGCCGAGGCTGCCGTTGAGGCGCATGGCGGCCATCCCGGTGTAGTGCATGGAGGCCACGCCGACACCGGTGAAGAGGCCGCCGGCGATCAGGCGTACCGGATTGAGCCGGCCGGTGCCCACGATGGCCAGGCCGATACCCACCGCCACCACGGCGATGGCCGTGCTGGCCGCGGTCAGCGGCACGTCGTAGCGGATCCGGGTGTTCTCGACAGCGAAGCCGAGCATGGCCATGAAGTGCATCGCCCAGATGGCGGTGCCGCCCAGCGCCCAGGCCGACAACAGACCCCACCATGCCCGCTGACCGCCGGTCCGGGCCGTGCGAATGCGTCCGGCACAGACCAGACCGAGGATCGATCCGAGCACGGACAGCGCGTAACTCAACGCGGGCGTGATCCACCCGTACTCAAAATGATTGATTTCCGCCACGGCGGCTTTCTCCCCATTCGTTACCGGCCCGTCAACACGACGCCTCGGCAATGATCAGGGGTGCCGTGATCAGGCGCAACAGCGCCTTGGCGGCTATTCGTAAGGTGCCGTCGCGGTAACTGTCCGCTGCGTCGATTCGCCGACGAAAAATGACGGATCGTCATTGTCAGGCGGACGTGTGGTAAGCGAGAACGCCCCGATTGACCGCCGCTATAGCCTGTCGCGCCGTGGAGCGCAGCTCACTTGCGGCGCCACCGGAGTCGGCAATCTGACCGAGCAGGTCGACGACCTGTCGGGCCCACCGAACGAAGTCACCAGCGGGCATCTCACCATCGATCTCGTGCCCGCTGCCGAGCACCTTGGCCAGCGCCTCGCCCCGGGCCCACCGGTAGACCGGCCAGGCGAACCCGAGATCCGGTTCCCGGGTCGCGGTCAGCCCGCGCGCCGCCTCGTCGGCCTCGATCTCCCCCCACAGTTTCAGCGTCTCGTCGACCGCGTCGGCCACCGGCCCGCGCGGCAGCGACGCCCGCTCGTCGACATCACGGCGCGCCTCGAAGACCACCACGGACACCGCGGCGGCCAGCTCGGCCGGGGACAGCCCGTTCCACACCCCCCGGCGCAGGCACTCGGCGACCAGCAGGTCCGCCTCGGTCCAGATCCGGCCCAGCATCCGACCGGCGTCGGTGACCGCGCCGTCGCGGGCGAGGTACCCCCGCTCGGTCAGCAACGCCACGATCCGGTCGAACGTCCGGGCGAGGGACCCCGTACGGCCGCTGACCCGCTGGCGCAGCTCCTCGGTGTCGCGCTCCAGCCGCCGACGCCGCTCCGCCCAGCGGGCGTGCTCCTCCCGCTCCGGGCAGGCGTGGCAGGGGTGGTGGCGCAGCTCGGTGCGCAGCTGGGTGATCCGGTGGTCCTCGCCGGTCACCTGCCGCGAACGCCCTCCGCGCCGACCGCCGTGCCGGTCCAGGCCGGTCCCGCTGACCTCGGCGGCGAGATCCCGCCGGGCGGCCGGTGACCGGTGGTTGAAGTGCTTGGGCACCCGGATGCGGGCCAACACCTCGGCCGGTGTGGTGAAGTCGCCGGGGCTGACCCGCCCGGCCCAACGGTCCTGGGTGAGCACCAGCGGCCGGGGCTCACCGAACCCGCCGGTCGCCGGGTCCAGCACCACCGCCAGACCGGCCCGCCGGCCCGACGGCACCCGGATCACGTCACCGACGCGCAGCCGCTCCAACGAGGCCACCGCGGCGGCCTTGCGCTGGGTCTGCCCCTGCCGGGCGATCGCCTTCTCCCGCTCGGCGATCGCCACCCGCAGCGCGAAGTACTCGTCGAAGTCGCCGTGGTGGCAGGCGGCCTCCGCGCCGTACGCCTCGATGGTCTCGGTGTTGCGCTGCACCTGCCGGGCCAGACCGACCACCGACCGGTCCGCCTGGAACTGGGCGAACGACGACTCCAGCAGAGCGCGGGCCGGCTCCGCGCCGACAGTGCCGACCAGGTTCACGGCCATGTTGTACGACGGCCGGAAGCTGGAGCGCAGCGGGTAGGTGCGGGTGGACGCCAACCCGGCCACGTGCCGCGGGTCGGTCTCCGGGGACCACACCACGACGGCGTGCCCCTCCACGTCGATGCCACGGCGCCCGGCGCGCCCGGTGAGCTGCGTGTACTCCCCCGGGGTCAGGTCGACGTGCGCCTCGCCGTTGTACTTCACCAGCCGTTCCAGGACGACGCAGCGGGCCGGCATGTTGATGCCCAACGCCAGGGTCTCGGTGGCGAAGACCGCCTTGACCAGGCCACGGACGAACAGCTCCTCGACGACTTCCTTGAACACCGGCAGCATGCCCGCGTGGTGGGCGGCCAGGCCGCGTTCCAGACCGTCCAGCCACTCCCAGTAGCCCAGGACCGACAGGTCCTCCCCGGGAATGGCGGTGACCCGGGACTCGACGACCCGGCGGATCTCGGCCCGCTCCTCCGCCGAGGTGAGCCGCAACCCGGCGGCGAGGCACTGCTGCACCGCGGCGGCGCACCCGGCCCGGCTGAAGATGAACAGGATCGCCGGCAGCAGACCCTCCCGGTCCAGCCGGTCGACGATGTCGGGGCGCATCGGGCCACGCCAGCGCGGGCCACGACGCCCTGCACCGGGGCCAGCGCTGCGCCCCTCGCCCAACTCCAGCCGCCGCACGGTCTCCCGGGTGTAGCGCAGCAACTCCGGGTGCACGTCGTGCTTGCGGGCGGCGTCGGCGTCGTGGAACAGGTCGAACATCCGCTTGCCGACCAGCATGTGCTGCCACAGCGGCACCGGTCGGTGCTCGCTGACCACCACTGCGGTCTCGCCGCGCACGGTGACCAGCCAGTCGGCGAACTCCTCGGCGTTGGAGACAGTCGCCGACAACGAGACCAGGGTGACCGAGGCCGGCAGGTGGATGATCACCTCTTCCCACACCCCGCCGCGGAACCGGTCGGCCAGGTAGTGCACCTCGTCCATCACCACGTACGCGAGGCCCTGCAGGGTGCTGGAGCCCGCGTAGAGCATGTTGCGCAGCACCTCGGTGGTCATCACGATCACCGGCGCGTCGCCGTTGATCGCGTTGTCGCCGGTCAGCAGGCCCACCTGCTCGGCGCCGTACCGGGCGACCAGGTCGTGGTACTTCTGATTGGACAACGCCTTGATCGGCGTGGTGTAGAAACACTTGCGCCGCGCCGGCGGGGTCGTCGCGTCGGCGGCGGGCACCGGGTCGTCGGGCCGCCCGCGCAACGCCAGGTGGACGGCGAACTCCCCGACCACCGTCTTGCCGGCGCCGGTGGGGGCGCAGACCAGCACACCGCTGCCCCGCTCCAGCGACTGACACGCCTCCCGCTGGAAGTCGTCGAGGTCGAACCCCAGCTCAAGGGCGAACTCGTCCAACGCCGGAAACTGTGCGGCTTGTGCGGCCTTGCGGCGCGCCGCTGCGTACCGCTCGGCGGGGCTCGACATGGCACCAAGATTAGTGCGTGCCGAGTCACAGCACCCCACAAGGCCGTCCGGAGGGGCGGTCGGGGGCGGTCGGTAGGGTGCACGGCGTGCCGGACCATGCCGAACCGCCCCAGACCAGTCCGCCGGGCACCGCCGAGCGCCGGGCGTCCCGACGCCCGGTCAAGGCGGTGCTCTTCGACTTCCACGGCACCCTGGCCCAGGTGGAGGACCCCCAGCGGTGGGTGCTGGAGGCCGCGGCGGCGTGCGGCGTCACCCTGGACCGGGTCCGCGCCACCTCGCTGGCCGACCGCCTGCTGACCGCCGGGCGCGCCGGCGGGCCACTGCCGGCGCGGGTGCCACCCCGACTGGCCGAACTGTGGGCCGACCGGGACCTCTACCAACACGCTCACCGGGGCGCGTACACCGGGCTGGCCGAAACCGTCGACGCCGGCATCGACGGTTTCGCCGACGCGCTCTACGAGCGGTTGCTGACCGCCGACGGCTGGCATCCGTACGCCGACACCGCCCCCACGCTGACCGCGCTGCGCGACGCCGGGGTGCCGGTGGCGGTGGTCAGCAACATCGGCTTCGACCTGCGGCCACACTTCGACACCTGGGGGCTGACCGACCTCGTCGACGCGTTCGTCCTCTCGTACGAGGTGGGGCGGTGCAAACCCGACCCGGCGATCTTCTGGCGGGCCTGCGGGATGCTGGGCGTCGACCCGGAGCAGACCCTGATGGTCGGTGACACCCCCGCGGACGCCGGCGCGGTGGCCGCCGGCTGCTCGGTGCTGGTCCTCCCGGCCGCCGAGCCGGGTCGGGAGAACGGCCTCGGCGCGGTGCTCGACCTCGCCCTGCCGGCCTGAGCGACACCGGCCCGACCCGGGCCCCGCTGGTCACTGAGGTGGACACCGCCGCACTGTGACCTGGGCGCAACGCCTACCGTCGTGCCCGTGACCGAGATCCTGCTGCCCACGCCACCACCGGCCGACGCGCCACCAGCCCGGCGCGGCGGCGTCGTCGCGGTGGGGCTGGTGCTCGGCGGGGCGCTGTCGGTGCAGTTCGGCGCCGCCGTGGCCGCGTTGCTCTTCCCGCGTACCGGGGTGGCCGGCGCGGTGACCCTGCGGCTGACCATCTCCGCGGTGCTGCTGCTCGCCGTGTGCCGGCCCCGACTGCGCGGACACGACCGCTCGGCCTGGCTCGCGGCCGGCGCGTTCGGGCTCGCGCTGGCCGGCATGAACTCGCTGTTCTACCAGGCTATCGAACGCATCCCGCTGGGCCCGGCGGTGACGCTCGAGGTGCTCGGTCCCCTCGCCCTGTCGGTGTTCTCGGCCCGACGGCTGGCCAGCTGGGGCTGGGCGGGGCTGGCACTGGCCGGGGTGGCGCTGCTCGGTCAGGGCGGCTTCGACCGGCTGAACCCGGTCGGGGTGGCCTTCGCGTTCGGCGCGGGCGGCATGTGGGCCGCGTACATCGTGCTGAGCGCCCGGGTCGGCGGCCGCTTTCCCGGCGCGGACGGGCTGGCCCTGGCGCTGACCGTCGCCGCGGTGGTCACCCTGCCGCTGGGCATCGTCGACGGCGGCGCGGTGCTGCTCGACCCGCCGGTGCTGGCGCTCGGCGCCGCCCTCGCGGTGCTCGCCTCCGGGCTGCCCTACACCCTGGAACTGCTGGCGCTACGGCGGATGCCCACCGCCACGTTCGCGGTGCTGATGAGCCTCGGCCCGGCCGTCGCCACGCTCGCCGGGTGGCTGGTGCTGCGGCAGGCGCTGACAGTGCTGGAGTGCGTCGCCATCGCGCTGGTCATCGCGGCGAGCATCGGCGCGGTCCGGGTCAACGCAGCAGCCGCAGGGCGGCCGGAACCGCGCTGATCGTCACCGGCAGGGCCAGTGACCGTTCCCCGTCGGCGTACGAGGTGATGCCCTCGGCGGCCACCTCCACGGTGCGGGCCCGGAAACTGCACACCAGCGGGTGGCTGACGTGGGTGCCCTGGTAGATGCGCGGCTTCACCCGGACCAGGGTCCGCCGGTTGACCCGACCCGCCACCACCACGTCGAGCAGCCCGTCGGTCGGGTCCGCGTCCGGGCAGATCCGCATGCCACCGCCGTACGTCGGGCAGTTGCCCACCGCCACGAGCACCGCGTCCAGGTCGTGCGGCACCCCGTCGAGGCGCAGCGTGTAGCGGCGGGGGCGCAGCCGGGCCAGCTCGACCAGGATCGCCAGGTCGTACCGGCGTGGGCCGCGTGGCCAGCGCATCCGGTTGGCCCGCTCGTTGACGATCGCGTCGAACCCGGCCGCGAGGACCGCCCCGTACCACCGCTCGACGCCGTCGACGCCGACCATCCGGGCCAGGTCGACGGGTCGACTGCGGCCGTCGCGCAGCGCCTCGCCGATCATCACCGCCGCCGCGAGGGGGTCCGCCGGGAAGCCGGTGTCCAGCGCGAAGTCGTTGCCGGTGCCGGCCGGGATCGGGCCGAACGGCACCTCGGTGCCGGCGACCGCCTGCAACGCCCGGTGCACGGTGCCGTCCCCACCGACCGCCACCAACGCGCCGGCGCCGTCGGCCACGGCGGCCCGGCACGCCGCCTCCGCCTCGGCGGGGCTCGACGCCGGCAGCAGCCGGATCGGCCGCCCGGCGACGGCCAACCCGTCCAACAGCCGGGGCAGCAGGGCCCGGTAGCGTCCCCGGCCCGCGGTCGGGTTCGTGAGGACGGCCACCGGGCCACCGGGGAGCGGGGCGCGGTCGACCGGTCCACCGGCGAGCGGGGCGCCGCCGGTCGTCGGTCCACCGGCGACCAGGGCTCCGTCGGTCGGTCCGCCGGCGGCGGGTAGGTGATCGTCTGCGGTCACGGGCAGCACCGTACCGGTCGGACACCCGCCGTTTCCCCGGGGCGGCCGCCGTCACCTTCAGTCCCGCCGCCGACGCGGGAGGTGACGCGGCGACGCCGCCCCCGGGAACCCGGGGACGGCGTCGGTGGACCGGTCGGCGCGGGGCCGTCAGGTCATGTCGTCGTAGCGGCGCTCGATCGGCGCGGGAGGGGCGACCGGTTCGGGCACGCCGATCGGCGCGGTCGAATCGACCCGCTGCCCGGCCACGACCGGGTCCGCGTCGAACTCCAACGGCGACACCTCGTCGTCGTCGATGCCGGCGTAGATCTCCTTGCCCCGCCCACGCCGCTTGTCGTTGAGGAACGCGACGCCGACGGCGCCGAAGTAGAGCGCGGAGAGGCAGAGCGCCAACGCGGTCATCCCGAACGGGTCCGGGGTGGGGGTGACCACGGCGGAGAACGCGAAGAACACGAAGATCGCCACCCGCCACCAGCTGAGCAGCCGCTTCGCGCTGGCGATGCCCACGAAGTTGAGCATCAGCACGATCAACGGAAACTCGAACGCCACCCCGAACAACAGGATCAGGTTGGTGACGAAGGAGATGTACTTGGTGATCTCCAGGGTGGTGCTGATCTCGCTGTCGGAGATGCTGAGCAGGAACTCCAGGCCCTTGGCCGTGACGAAGTACGCCAGCACCGCACCGGCCGCGAACAGCGGCGCGGCGAGGGCGGTGAAGAAGTACGCGTAGCGTCGCTCGTGCCGGTGCAGGCCGGGCGCGATGAACGCCCAGAGCTGGTAGAGCCAGACCGGTGCGGCCACGATCAACCCGACCCAGAGCGCGACCTTCAGGTTGAGCAGGAACAGGTCGGCGGGGCCGAGCTGCACGAACTCGCACTTGCCGTCGACGAATCTGGCCTGCGGGAGGTCACAGTAGGGCTGCTGGAGCAGGTGCAGCACCGGCTTGGCCAACCACACACCGAGACCGAACCCGATGAGGATCGCCACGGACGCGCGGAAGAGACGGTTACGCAGCTCGCGGACGTGCTCGATGAGCGTCATCGAGCCGTCGGCGGCCCGCTCGAAGCTGCTCGGGCCGCGCTTACGCAGGGCGAAGGCCACGGGAGTGGGGCCCTTCGGTCAGTTGTCGCGGACGCGGTGCACCGGGTCGACGACCGGCTGCTGCGGCGGGGCCTGCTGGTACGGGGCCTGCTGCGGCTGACCGGCGTACGGCGCCTGCTGCCCGGTGTGCGGCGGCAGCGGCTGGTAGGCGGCCTGCGCGTCGGCCTTCTCGGCGAGGTCGCGGTCGTCGTCCTGCAGGCTCTTCGTCTCGGCCTTGATGATCCGCAGCGACCGACCCAGCGACCGGGCCGCGTCAGGGAGCCGCTTCGCACCGAAGAGCAGGATCAGCACAACCACGAGAACAGCGATGTGCCACGGCTTGAGGGCACCCATGAGAAGCTCCAGTCGCTCTGTGTCCGAGGGGTGGTACGCAGCCCATCGTACGTGCGGATCGGCTGCCCGCCACCCGTTGGGTAGTGGTGGTTTGGCCGGGAGGGTGAAGTCTTGACCAACCCACGATGATCCGTCAACCACCACCAGGTGCGGGCCCGATCAGCCGCGCTTGGCCTTGATCACCGCGAGCCGTCGGGAGGTGGTGTCGAGCCGACCTTGGACGTCCTCGGCGCGTTGTTGCAACGCCTCGGCGGTGTCCCGCAGCGCCTCGGCCTCGGCGGCACGCCGCTGCAACGCCACGGCCGCGCGGCGCAGCTGGGGCAACCGGGCCAGCACCGGGCGCACGGCCAGCGCGAGCACCACGAGGGGCAGCAGCACCACCGCGAGGACGATCCAGATCAGCACGGCGGTCAGCCTACTGGGTGCGGCCGGCCACCGCCGGGTCACCCGCCGGCGCGCGCCCCGCGTCGACCTCGGACGGTCGGGGCACCGCCGGGGGCGCGGGCACGGCGTAAGCGTCCAACGCGGCGGCGGCCGTCGCCCGCACCTGCTCGGCCAACTCGACCGGGGCGACCACCGTCACCTCCGGGCCGAGACCCAGCACGAACCGGCGGGCCCAGCCCAGGTCGGTGACCCGCAGGGAGACGAGCCACTGGTCGCCGTCGCCGGCCTCGACCCGCTCGCACGGGTAGTACTCGGTGATCCACCGCTCGCCCCGGCCGATCCGCAGGGTGATCAGCGGCAGGTCGGCCGTCGGGCGGAACACGCCCTCGGTGAGGTCGTGCGGCACGGCCTGCGGCGGCACCATGGCCGGCTCGTCCAACTCGGTGGTCGCGTCGATCCGGTCGGCGCGGAACAGCCGGACGGCCTCCGCACGCCGGCACCACGCCTCCACGTACGCCCGGCCGCCGACCATGAGCATCCGCAGCGGGTCGATGACGCGCTCGGTGGTCTCGTCCCGGGCGGCCGTGTAGTAGGTGATCCGCAGGGCCTTCCCGCCCTCGACGGCGGCGCGCAGCGCCTCGACCCGCGGGGTGTCTCCGGGCAACCGGACCGCCACCGGGGCGCCCACCAGGTCGCCTGCGGCCTCGATCTTGGCCAGAGCCCGTTCGACGGCCTCCCGGTTGGCCACCCCGGGCGTCTCGGCCAGCATCCGCAGCGCCACCACCAGAGCGAGGGCCTCGTCGGGCGTCAGCCGCAACGGCCGGTCGATGCCGGCGTCGTAGGTGATGGTCACCCGGTCACCGTCGAACGCCATGTCGATGAGGTCGCCGGGGCCGTACCCGGGCAGCCCGCACACCCAGAGCAGCTCCAGGTCCTCCCGGAGCTGGCGCTCGGTGACGCCCAGGTCACCGGCCGCCTCGGCGATCTCGATGCCGGGCCGGGCCAGCAGGTAGGGCACCAGGTTGAGCAGTCGGGCCAGCCGGTCGGCGGACGCGCGGGAACCGGTGCGGGCGGCCGGGCGGGTCACCGGGCACCTCCGCCCACGGCCAGCTCGTCGTGGCGCACGGCGATCTCCTTGAGTCGTTGGATGACCGCCTCGCGGACCTCCGGTGGGTCCAGCACCCGCACGTCCGGGCCGTAGCCGACGAGATGACCGGCCAACCCGTCCGGCTCCGCGTACGGCAGGACCAGCCGGTCGCCGTCCGGACCGGCGGTCACCTCCAGCGCCCAGCGGCGCAGCCCGGCGGCCCGTCCCGGCGCGGCCAGCACCGTGGCCCGGCCGGTGCGCTCCACCGGACCCGACCAGCGGGCCACGTGGCTGATCAGGTCGACGTTGGCGGGAGGCTCGTACGCGCCGGGGGCGCCGGTCACCCGGACCGCGCCGACGACCCGGGACAGCCGGAAGCAGCGGGTCGCCTCCCGGTCCTGGTCGTGGCCGACCACATACCACCGGCCGCGCCAGCAGACGACGCCCCAGGGTTGCAGCCGCCGCCGACTGGGCGCGTCGCGGTCGGGCACCCGGTAGTCGAACCCCACCTCGCGGCGGTCCCGCGCGGCGGCGGTCAGCGGCGCGAACGCCGGGTCGACGGTGACCATCGGCTCCAGGCCGAGGGTCGCCTGCGGGTCCACGTCCACCCCGGCGGCGCGCAGCTTGGCCAGCCCGGACGACGCGGCGGCGGCCAGCCCGGCGTGCTGCCACAGCCGTGCGGCGATGCCGACCGCGGCGGCCTCGTCCGGTTCGAGGAGGATGTCGGGCAGCGCGTACTCGCGGTGGGCGATCCGGTAGCCGGGCTCGGCGTCGAAGGCGCTCGCCGTGCCGGTCTCCAGTGGGACACCCAACTCGCGCAGCTCGGCCTTGTCCCGTTCGAACTTGCGCTGGAACGCCTCGTGGTCGCGCGCGTCGTCAGGATCGTGCTCGTAACCGGGCACGGTCGCGGCGATCTGCGCGGCGGTCAGGAACCGTCGCGTGGACAGCAGGCAGATCACCAGGTTGACCAGGCGTTCGGTGCGGGTCCGCGACACGCGGTAGACGCTAGCAGCCGACGCGCCCACACCGTGCACCCACGCGGGCGTGCCGCACACATGTTCGGATCGGGTCTCCCCCGGCGCGTCGCCGTCCGCGGTCATAGGGTGATCCTCATGTCGGCACCGGAGGCCAGGCCCGCGAGCGAGAGCGTCGGCACCGTCGTCGTCGCCGGCGCCGCCAACCTCGCCATCGCGGTGGCCAAACTGATCGCCGGGGTGATCTCCGGATCCGCCGCGATGCTCTCCGAGGCGGCGCACTCGGTGGCCGACACCACCACCGAGGTGCTGCTCTTCCAGGCGCTGCGCCGCGGCGCCCGCCCGGCCGACCAGCGACACCCCTTCGGGTACGGCAAGGAGAGCTACGTCTGGGCGTTCTTCGCGGCGATGTTCACGTTCGTCGCGGGCGCCGGTTTCGCCGTCACCCACGGCGTCACCACGATCCTGGTGCACAAGCACAGCGGCGACTACCTGATCTCGTACATCGTGCTCGGGGTGTCGTTCGTCATCGAGTCGATCTCCCTGGCCCGCGCGGTGCGCCAGGTCCGCCGCGAGTCGCGACGCTGGCGGACCACACCTCGGCGGTTTCTGCGGCTGACCGCCGACACCACCGTCAAGGCGGTCTTCCTGGAGGACAGCGCGGCCCTGATCGGTCTGGTGCTGGCCGGGCTCGGCGTCGGTCTGTCGCACGCCACCGGCGACGAGGTGTGGGACGGCGTGGCGTCGATCCTGATCGGCCTGCTGCTGCTGACCGTCGCCGGGATCCTCGCCAGCAACAACCTGTCGCTGCTGGTCGGCCGGGCCGTGCCGGAACGGCTGCGCCGCGAGATCGAGCAGGAGCTGGCCGGGCTGCCCGAGGTGGAGCGCATCGACACCTTGTTGACCATGCAGCTCGGCCCGGACGACATCCTGGTCGCCGCGAAGGTCGACTTCCGAGACGAGGCCACCGGCGCGCAGATCGAGACCGCCGCCGACGAGGCCGAACGACGGCTCACCGGCCGCTACCCGGAGATCCGGTTCGTCTTCCTCGACCCCACCCGCTCGCTGCCCGGGGCCACCGGCACCGCCCGGCACACCCAGGCCCGACCGAGCCCGGACGCCGGCGGCGCCGAGTCCACCTGAACCGCACCCGGGCGCGGGCCGCCGGGCCCGCGCGGCTAGCGTGCCCGTCATGGTGCGATGGCGTACGGGGACGGTGGCGACGCTGCGACGGCAGTGGACCGGGGCGGTGGAGCTGGACGTGGACCTGCCCGACGGCACACGGATGCGCGCGCTGGCCTACCCGGAGCTGGTCGGCACGCCCGAGCCGGGCGACCGGGTGCTGCTCAACGCCGGCGCGCTGCTGATGGGGTTGGGCACCGGCGGGTACGCCCTGGTGGTCGCCCTGCCGGACCGGCTGCCCCCGGACCCGCCGGAGGTCGCCGACACCCGCGACGCCGGGCACCTGGTGAAGGCCCGCTACACCCCGTTGCAGCCGATCCTGCTCGGTGTCGACGAGGAGGCGTCCCCGCACCGCGACGTGCTGGCCGACGCGGACGACCTGGGCGGCCTGCCGGTGGTCACCGCCGATCTGCACTCGGCGCTGCCGGCGATCCTGGCCGGCATCCGGGCCGACGCCCCGCGGGCGCGGGTGGCGTACCTGCTCACCGACGGTGGCGCGCTGCCCGCCTGGTTCTCCCGCACCCTCGCCGGGCTGCGGTCCGAGCTGGTCGGCACGATCACGGTCGGGCAGGCGTTCGGCGGCGACCTGGAGGCCACCACAGTGCACGGCGGTCTGCTCGCCGCCCGGCACGTGCTCCACGCGGACCTGGCGATCGTGGCTCAGGGGCCCGGCAACCTGGGCACCGGCACCCGCTGGGGTTTCTCCGGCGTCGCGGTCGGCGAGGCGGTCAACGCGGTCGCCACGCTGGGCGGGCGGCCGGTCGGGTCGTTGCGCATCTCCGACGCCGACCCCCGTCCCCGGCACCGGGGCGTGTCACACCACAGCCTCACCGCGTACGGCCGGGTGGCGCTCGCCCCGGCGGAGCTGGTGGTGCCCGAGGACCTGACCCCGTCGCTCGCGGCCGAGGTGCACGCGGCGCTGGCGCCCCTGGCGGCCCGGCACACGATCGTGCGGGTAGGCACCGACGGTCTCGACGCCGCGCTGCGGGCCAGCGTCGTGCCGCTGTCCACCATGGGCCGTGGCCTCGACGCCGACCACGCCTACTTCCTGTCCGCAGCCGCCGCCGGCCGCCACGCCACAAGCCTCCTCCCCTGATCGGCCCGGCCCGGCCCTGGTGATCATGAAGTGCCCGCCGCCTCGGCGTGTCGGGGCAACAACTTCATGATCAACGCGGGCGACGGCGCGGGGCCGGAGCGCTGGGGGGTTAGGCGAGGAAGATCAGGGCCAGCCAGCCGCCCACGATGAGGGCCAGGGCCAGGGCCAGCACCCAGGTCGGCACCGTGTAGTCACCGCGCCGGTTACGGTCGATCTCGGCGCGGATCTTCTCCCGCCGGCGTTCGACCCAGTTCTGCCGCTCGGTGCCGCGCTCGGGGCGCTCGGAACGGTCGGAAGGTCCAGAAGTCGTCATGGCGCGCTCAGCTTAACCGCTCGGCGCGCCGGGCCGACCGGCCCCGTCGGCGCAGCGCACCGCCGGGGCCGGTAACCCGTCACATGCTGGCGATCAGTCGCTCCACCCGCTCGTCGTACGCCCGGAACGGGTCCTTGCACAACACGGTGCGCTGCGCCTGGTCGTTGAGCTTCAGGTGCACCCAGTCGACGGTGAAGTCGCGGCGCTTCTCCTGGGCGTGCCGGATGAACTCGCCCCGCAGCCGGGCCCGGGTGGTCTGCGGCGGGGTCTCCTTGGCCTCGAAGATCTCCGGGTCGGTGGCCACCCGGTCGACGTCACCGCGGCGCTCCAGCAGCCCGTAGAGGCCCCGGCCGCGACGCACGTCGTGGTAGGCCAGGTCCATCTGCGCCACCCGGGGGTGCGACAACGGCAGATCGTGCTTGCGCTGGTAGCGCTCGATCAACCGCAGCTTGCTGACCCAGTCGATCTCCCGGGAGACCGGTTCCAGGTCACCGGTCTCCACCGCGTTGAGCACCCGCCCCCACAGCTCGACGACCCGCTTGGCGGCCTGGTCGCCGCCGCGCCGCTCGACGAACTCGGTGGCCTTGGCGAGGTATTCCTGCTGGATGTCGAGGGCGCTGACCTCCTTGCCGTTGGCCAGCCGCACCTTGCGCCGCCCGGTGATGTCGTGCGACACCTCCCGGATGGCCCGGATCGGGTTCTCCAGGGACAGGTCGCGCATCACCACCCCGGCCTCGATCATCCGCAGCACGATGTCGGCGGTGCCGACCTTGAGCAGCGTGGTGACCTCGTTCATGTTGGAGTCACCGACGATCACGTGCAGCCGCCGGTAGCGCTCGGCGTCGGCGTGCGGCTCGTCGCGGGTGTTGATGATCGGGCGGCTGCGGGTGGTCGCCGAGGAGACGCCCTCCCAGATGTGCTCGGCCCGCTGCGAGAGGCAGTAGACCGCGCCGCGTGGGGTCTGCAGGACCTTGCCGGCGCCGCAGATCAACTGCCGGGTCACCAGGAACGGGATGAGCACGTCGGCGAGCCGGCCGAACTCGCCGTGCCGGGAGACCAGGTAGTTCTCGTGGCACCCGTACGAGTTGCCGGCCGAGTCGGTGTTGTTCTTGAACAGGTAGATCTCACCCGCGATGCCCTCGTCGTGCAGCCGCTTCTCCGCGTCGACGAGCAGGCCCTCCAGGATCCGCTCGCCGGCCCGGTCGTGGGCGACCAGATCGGTCACCGAGTCGCACTCCGGTGTCGCGTACTCCGGATGCGACCCGACGTCCAGGTAGAGCCGGGCCCCATTGCGCAGGAAGACGTTGCTCGACCGACCCCAGGACACCACGCGCCGGAACAGATACCGCGCGACCTCGTCCGGGGACAGCCGCCGCTGCCCGCGATAGGTGCAGGTGACGCCGTACTCGGTCTCGAGGCCGAAGATTCGCCGCTCCATGGTGTGACATTAGCCGCCTGGGGGCCCGGTTCGTCACTGTCAGACCACAGGTCGTGCCCCGAGCGCTGTCACATACCGGTTGAGTGCGACATTCCGTCCGGGCCGAGGCTCGCCACGAACCGCCGGCAGCTGTCGTACTCCGGGAGCAGACCCCGCTCGCGCGCCTGGGCGAGGGTCGGCGCCGCGTCGTCACGCGCGGACAGCAACGGAACCTCCGCCGGCCACTCGATGCCCAGCTCCTCGTCCAGCGGGTGCACCGCGTGCTCGCCGGTCGGGTTGTAGGTGGCCGAGCAGAGATAGCTCAACGTCGCGTCGTCGGTCAACGCGCAGAACCCGTGCCCCAGCCCCTCGCTGAGGTAGACCGCCCGACGGTCGGTGTCGTCCAGCCGGACGCCCTCCCACCGGCCGAAGGTCGGCGAACCCACCCTCAGGTCCACGATCACGTCGAGGACCGCGCCCCGCACACAGGTCACGTACTTGGCCTGCCCGGGCGGGACATCGGCGAAGTGCACGCCGCGCACCACGCCACGCGCGGACACCGACAGGTTGGCCTGGGCCAGTCGCAGCGGATGCCCCACCGCCTCGGCGAGCTTGTCGAAGCGGTACCACTCCATGAACATGCCACGCGGGTCACCGTGCTGCTGGGGGGTGATCTCCCAGGCGCCCTCGATGCCCAACTCCCGGATCTTCACCAGGAACCCCCGTCGCGCTCGGCCTGCTCACTGAGCAGCCGGAGCAGGTAGTCGCCGTAGCCGCTCTTGGTCAGCGGCTCGGCCAGCGCGCGCAGCTGCGCGTCGTCGATCAGGCCGGCCCGCCAGGCGACCTCCTCGACACAACCGATCTTGAGGCCCTGCCGTTCCTCGACCACCCGGACGAACTCGGCGGCCTGCATCATCGAGGTGAACGTGCCGGTGTCCAGCCAGGCGGTGCCCCGATCCAGCACCGTCACCGACAGTTCGCCCCACTCCCGGTACGCCTCGTTGACCGCCGTGATCTCCAGCTCGCCGCGCGCGCTCGGGGTGAGCTTGCGCGCGATGTCGACCACCCGGTTGTCGTAGAAGTACAGGCCGGGCACCGCGAACCGGGACTTCGGCCGGGCCGGCTTCTCCTCGATCGAGAGCACCCGGCCATCGGCGTCGAAGTCGACCACGCCGTACTCCTGCGGGTTGGCCACCTGATAGGCGAACACCCGCCCGCCGACCAGGTCACCGTGGTCGGCGAGCTGCCGTCCCAGGCCCACACCGTGGAAGATGTTGTCGCCGAGGACCAGCGCCACCGACGCGTCGCCGATGAAGTCCGCGCCGAGGATGAACGCCTGCGCGATGCCCTCCGGGCGTTCCTGGCTGGCGTACTCCAGCCGCAGCCCGAACTGGCTACCGTCGCCGAGCAGGCGACGGAACTGGTCCTGGTCGTCCGGAGTCGTGATCACCAGGATCTCCCGGACCCCGGCCATCACCAGGGTGGAGAGCGGGTAGTAGATCATCGGCTTGTCGAAGACCGGCATCAGCTGCTTCGAGACCGCCCGGGTGATCGGCCAGAGCCGGGACCCGGTGCCGCCGGCAAGTAGGATTCCGCGCACCGGGGAAGCCTAGCCGCACCCGGACAGGTTGTGCGGGGGTCGCATACCGGGCTTAGCGCCACCCGTCGCGTATACTTCCGGACCCGTGAGGATCCTCGTCACCGGCGGAGCCGGATTCATCGGGTCGGAGTACGTCCGCCTGCTGCTGGGCAAGCCCCTCGGCGGCGCCGACGGCGTGCCGCCGCTCGAGCCGGCCGCCGTGACCGTCCTGGACAAGCTGACCTACTCGGGCAACCTCGCCAACCTCGCGCCCGTCCGCGACGACCCGCGACTGCGGTTCGTGCAGGGCGACATCTGCGACCCGGTCGTGGTCGACGAGGTCGTCGCCGGGCACGACGTGATCGTGCACTTCGCCGCCGAGTCACACGTCGACCGCTCGATCGCCGGCGCCGCGCCGTTCGTCACCACCAACGTGCTGGGCACCCAGACGCTGCTCGACGCGGCGCTGCGCCACGGCACCGGACGATTCGTGCACGTCTCCACCGACGAGGTCTACGGCTCGATCGACGAGGGCTCCTGGACCGAGACCTGGCCCCTGGCCCCCAACTCGCCGTACTCGGCGTCCAAGGCCGGCTCCGACCTGCTGGCGCTGTCGTACCACCGCACCCACGGCATGGACGTGGTCGTCACCCGCTGCTCCAACAACTACGGCCCGTACCAGTTCCCCGAGAAGGTCATCCCGCTGTTCGTCACCAACCTCCTCGACGGCGGCACCGTCCCCCTCTACGGCGACGGTGGCAACATCCGCGACTGGCTGCACGTGCACGACCACTGCCGCGGCATCGCCCTCGTGCAGCAGAAGGGCCGCGCCGGCGAGGTCTACAACATCGGCGGCGGCACCGAACTGACCAACAAGGAACTCACCGGTCTGCTCCTGGACGCCTGCGACGCCGGATGGGACCGGGTCGTCCCGGTCACCGACCGCAAGGGCCACGACCGCCGGTACTCGCTCGACATCACCAAGATCAGCGAAGAGCTCGGTTACCACCCCAGCATCACCCTGGACCAGGGCCTCGCTGACACCGTCCGCTGGTATCAGGACAACCGCACGTGGTGGGAACCCCTCAAGTCCGCCCCGGCCGCATGACCCGAATCCTCGTCACCGGCGCGGGCGGAATGCTTGGCCGGGACCTGGTCACCGTGCTGGGAGCACGACCCGACCTCAAGGTGACCGCCGCCACCCGCGCCGACCTGAACGTCACCGACCGCGCGGCGGTGGACGCCGCCGTCGCCGGGCACGACCTGGTGATCAACGCGGCGGCCTGGACCAACGTCGACGCCGCCGAAGCCGACGAGGCCGCGGCGACCGCCGTCAACGGAGGCGCCGTGGCCAACCTGGCCGCGGCCTGCGCCGCCGACGGAACCCGACTGATCCAGGTCTCCACCGACTACGTCCTCGCCGGCAACGCGGACACCCCCTACCCGGAGGACGCGCCCACCGCGCCGGTCAACGCGTACGGCCGCAGCAAACTCGTCGGCGAACAGGCCGTCGCGCGCCTCCTGCCCGACACCGGGTACGTGGTACGCACCGCCTGGCTGTACGGCGCCCACGGCCCGAACTTCGTGGCCACCATGCTCCAACTCGCCGCCCACCGCGAACACCTCGACGTGGTCGACGACCAACACGGCCAACCCACCTGGTCCTACGCGCTCGCCCAACGACTCGTCGCGCTCGCCGACGCGGCAGTGGCCGGCAACGCGCCGCCCGGCGTCTACCACGGCACCTGCACCGGGCAGACAACCTGGTACGGGTTGGCCCGCGCCACATTCACGCTGGCCGGGCTGGACCCGGACCGCATTCGACCCACCACCAGCGACCGGTATCCGCGTCCCGCCCCCCGGCCTGCGTACAGTGTGCTAGGGCACAGCCGCTGGGCAGCCGTGGGTCTGCCCCCGCTTCCGGACTGGCACAGCGCCCTGGTTGACGCGTTCCACTCCCCCGCTCCACCCGCCCCGTGGAAGGTCGCATGAAGCTCACCCTCGTCACCGGCCTGACCGGCCTGCTGCTCCTCGGCACCATCGTCGAGCTGCTGCGCCGCCGTCAGCTGCGCGAGAAGTACGGCATGCTCTGGCTCGCCGTACTGGTCGTCGTGATCCCGCTGTCCCTGTTCCCCCGGCTGCTCGACAACGTCGCCGAACTCCTCGGCGTCGCCTCCGGCGTCAGCCTGGTGCTCTTCCTCGGCATCGTCTTCCTGCTGCTCGTGTGCGTGCACCTGAGCTGGGAGGTCAGCGCACTCGAAGAAGAGACCCGCACCCTGGCCGAGGACTTCGCCCTGCTGCGCGCCGAGATCGACGCGGACCGGGCGGCCCGTGACGAACTGGTGTCGACCGATGGTTAACGGCAAACGCACACTGATCATCATCCCGGCGCTCAACGAGTCCGGTTCGATCGCCGACGTCGTCGGCGAGGTCCGCGGCGAACTGCCCGGCGTCGACGTGCTCGTCGTCGACGACGGCTCCACCGACCGCACCGCCGCCGTCGCCACCGCCGCCGGCGCCACAGTCGCGAAACTGCCGTACAACCTCGGCGTCGGCGGGGCCATGCGCCTGGGCTACCGCTACGCCCGCGACCACAACTACGACGTCGCCATCCAGATCGACGCCGACGGCCAGCACGACCCCCGGTACGTGCCGAAGCTCGTCGACCTGCTCGACGACAACGACCTCGTCATCGGCGCCCGCTTCGCCGGCGAGGGCGACTACACCGTCCGCGGCCCCCGCCGCTGGGCGATGGTGATGCTCTCCGCCGTGCTGTCCCGGGTCGCCCACACCAAGCTCACCGACACCACGTCCGGCTTCCGCGCCGCCAACCGGCGGGTCATCGACATGTTCGCCACCTGGTACCCGGCCGAATACCTCGGCGACACCGTGGAGACCCTGGTCCACACCGCCCGCCGCGGATACCGCATCCGGCAGGTGCCCGTCGCCATGCGCAAACGGATGGCCGGCACACCCAGCCACTCCCCCGCCCGGGCGATGATCTACCTCGGCCGCGCGTTCGCCGTCCTCACGCTGGCCCTCATTCGCCGGTGATCCGTCGCCTGCTGCGCCTGATCCCGCCCGGCACCATCGCTGTTGGTGCCGGGCTGGGCCTTCTCGGCCTCGCCTCCTACGTGCACCTCGCGGTCGCCGGCCACAGCCTCAGCACCGCCGACTACTCCGCCCTGTCGGTGCTCTGGTCGATCGTGTTCACCCTCGGCATCGGCGTGTTCATGCCGATCGAACAGGAAGTCGCCCGGATCGTCGCCGCCCGGCACAGCCAGGGGCTGCCCCCGGGACCGGTGCTGGCCCGCGGCGTCACCGTCGCCGCCGTGCTGCTCGCCGTGCTGGTGTCCGCCGTCACCATCGGCCGCCAGCCGCTCGCCGACAAGCTCTTCGCCGGCGACGGCAACCTGGTCACCGTGCTCATCGGCGCACTCGCCGCGATGGCCGTCGCCTACGCCACCCGCGGCGTCCTCTCCGGCCTGCAACTGTTCCCCTGGTACGGCACCCAACTCGGGATCGACGGCGGCCTGCGCATCATCATGGTCGCCCTGCTCGGGCTGGCCGGGGTCGCCTCCCCCGTCTGGTACGGGCTCGTACTCGTCGCCGCCCCGCTGGTCAGCGTCCTGGTCACCCTGCCACCGGTGCTGCGCGCCATCGGCGCCGGGCCCCCGGTCGCCTGGGCCACCCTGCTGCGCGGCCTCGGCCTGCTCACCGCCTCCAGCCTGCTCTCCCAGGTCGTGGTGAACATCGGCGTGATCAACGTGCAACTACTCGCGCCCTCCGACGCGGCAGCCGCCGGCGCGCTCCTGAGCGCCCTCGTGCTGGTCCGCATCCCCCTGTTCGTCTTCGGCTCCCTCCAGGCGTCACTACTGCCCGGCCTGGCCACCACCGCCACCACCGGCGACCAGGCCGGCTTCCACAGCCTGCTGCGCCGGGCACTCGGCATCGTCACCGCCCTCGGCCTCGCCGGCGCCCTCGGCGCCGTGCTGCTCGGCCCGTGGCTGGTCGGCGCCCTCTTCGACGCACCCGGCGTTCTCGGCCACGCCGACTTCGCCTGGTTGGCCGCCGCCACCCTCGCCTACCTGTGGGCGATGGTGCTCGGCCAGGCCCTGCTCGCCCTCGACCGGCACCGCGCCCAGGCGCTCGCCTGGACCGCCGGCGTCGCCGCCCTGATCGCCGTCACGCTGATCCCCGCCCCGGTCACCCTGCGAGTCGAGTTGGCGTACACCATCGGGTCCGTCATCGTGGCCGCCACCATGGCGACAGTGCTGCTGCGCGGCGGCGCCCACCGACCCACCACCCCCACCCGGCCGCTCGCCGAGGCCGCCGCCCCTGCCGCATCCGGAGGCATCCGATGACCCGCCCACAGGTGACCGCGGTCATGCTCGCCTACGGCGCCGAGCCGTACCTGGTCGACGCCGCCCACGCCGTCCTCGCCAGCACCGACGTCGACATCGAACTGGTCGTCGTCGACAACGGTTGCACCGGCGACGGCATCGACATCGTCAAGGGCTTCCCTCAGGTGCGCGTCGTCCGCCCCGAGCAGAACACCGGCTACTCCGGCGGCTGCCGGATCGGCGCCGCCGAGGCCACCGGAGACTGGCTCGCCTTCGTCAACTCCGACGCCATCGTCGCCCCCGACGCCCTCGCCAAGACGGTGGCGGTCGCCGCCGAACCCGGCGTCGGTGCCGCGATGGCCTCCATCCGGCTCGCCGACACCCCCGAACTGATCAACACCGCCGGCAACCCGCTGCACTTCACCGGCCTGTCCTGGGCCGGCGGCAACGGCGAACCGGCCACCGCCCACGCCGTCCGCACCAGAGTCCCGTCACTCAGCGGCTGCTGCTTCGTGATCAGCCGGCAGCGCTGGCAGGAGCTCGACGGCTTCGCCGAAGAGTACTTCGCCTACCACGAGGACACCGAGCTGAGCCTGCGGCTCTGGCAACGCGGCCTGCGCCTGGAGTACGTCCCCGACGCCGTCGTCCGCCACCACTACGAGTTCTCCCGCAACGACCTGAAGCTCTACCTGGTCGAACGCAACCGGCTGGTCACCCTGCTCACCGCCTACCAGACCCGCACCCTGGTGCTGCTCGCCCCGATGCTGCTGCTCACCGAAGCCGCCATGCTCGCCGCCGCGCTCGCCGGTGGCTGGACCCGGCAGAAGACCCGCGGCTGGGGCTGGCTGTGGCGCAACAGATCCTGGGTGGGTGCCCGCCGCCGTCAACTCCAGGCCGAACGGACCGTACCCGACGGGGTGATCGCCGAGCTGATGACCGCCCGGGTCGCCCCCTCGAACGTCGACTCACCCCCCGGCATGGGCGTCTTCAACGCGGTCGCCGCCGGCTACTGGGCCCTCGCCCGGCCGCTGCTCCCCCGCCGCTGACCCACCACACGACAGCGCCGGGGCCCGCTCACGCGGACCCCGGCGCTTCCTGCTCACACGATCAGCTGTCGGCCTGCCCCGGTCGATCCTCCAGGTCCGCGGAGCCCGCCGAACTGGTCGGCTTGCCCGCCTCCCCGGTCGGCACGCTCGGCGTCTCCGGCAGGTCACTCGCCGGCGGTGCCGCCTTCCCGTCCAGCAACGCGGTCAGCGCGGCCCCGGTGATCCGCCGGAACGTCCGGCCGACCCGCTGACGGTCCAGCACCGCCACCTCGAGCTGGTTCGCGGCGATCGTCCGAGCGGCGCCGCCCTCCCCACCGACGCTGCTGAGCGCCTGCACCGCGACCTTCACCGCCTCACCGAGCGACATGTCCGGCCGGTGGTTGGACTTCAGCACACCGGTGATGGCCTCAGCCTGACCACCCATCGCCATCCGCCCCGGCTCGTCATTGACCGAACCGTCGTAGGTGAGCCGGTACAACTCGTCATCGGCGGGGGTGGCCCCGACCTCCGCCACACAGATCTCCACCTCGAACGGCTTCGACTGCTCGGTGAAGATCGCACCAAGGGTCTGCGCGAACGCGTTGGCCAGGGCCCGACCGGTGACGTCCCGACGGTCGTAGCTGAGCCCGTTCAGGTCGGCCATCCGCACGCCGGCCCGCCGCAGGTTCTCGAACTCGTTGTACCGGCCGACCGCGGCGAAGCCGATCCGGTCGTAGATCTCACTGACCTTGTGCAGGGCGCTGGAGAGGTTCTCCGCGACGAAGAGCACCCCGCCGGAGTAGCTCAGGACCACGGCGCTGCGCCCGCGAGCGATGCCCTTGCGGGCCAACTCGGAGCGGTCACGCATGATCTGTTCGGGCGAGGCGTAGAACTGCATGGCCACGGCGGCGGTTCTCCTAACGGGGCTGTGCTGACGACTGCTGGCAGGTGGGGGTGGGCGGGCGGGCCTAGCCGCCCGGGTTTTCCATCCGGCCGGCGACCACGCCCTCGGCGATCGTCGCCGTCTCGGCGTCGGTGAGCCGGTAGGTGCCCTCGGCAGTCGCGGTCATCACCACGGGGTAGATCCGGCGGGTCAGGTCGGGCCCACCGGTCGCGGTGTCGTCATCGGCCGCGTCGTAGAGCGCCTCGACCGCCAGCCGCGTCGCGTCCTCGACGGACAACCCGGCCCGGAACCGCTTCTTCAACGCGGACTTGGCGAACAACGACCCGGACCCGATCGCGTCGTAGCCGGTCTCCTCGTACGGGCCACCGGTCACGTCGAAGCTGAAGATCCGACCGGCCCGCGCCGGGTCGGCGGCGGCCAGGTCGAACCCGGCGAAGAGCGGCACCACGGCCAGCCCCTGCATGGCCGCCCCCAGGTTGCCCCGGATCATCGAGGCCAACCGGTTGGCCTTGCCGTCCAACGAGAGCATCGCGCCCTCGATCTTCTCGTAGTGCTCCAGCTCCACCTGGAACAGTCGCATCAGCTCGATGCCGATGCCGGCGGTGCCCGCGATGCCGACCAGCGAGTACGCGTCGGCCGGGTGCACCTTCTCGATGTCACGCTGGGCGATCAGGTTGCCCATGGTGGCCCGTCGGTCGCCCGCCATCACCACACCCTCGGCGGCCGCGATGGCGACGATGGTGGTCGCGTGCGGCGCCAGGTCGGCGGCCATGCCCGGCGGCAGCGGTCGCCGACCGGGCAGCATCTCGGGGGCCACCCGACTCAGAAACGTCGTGAAGGAGGACGTCCCCGCGTTGGTGAACACATCTGGTAGACGCCCGGATGGATCAAAGCCCGCTGCCACGTGGTTCCTCTCAGGTACGTGATCGCCCTGGCCAGCCTCATGGGACTGTCACGGAACTGGCCAAGACCACCGTTGCAGTTGAAGCAGAGTATCCCGCGCACCCATCCGGTGCGATGATCGTGGTCCAGATGTTGCGGGTCGGCGCCGCCACAGATCGCGCAGACCCCGCCCTGCTCGGCCAGGAGCTCCTGAAACTCCTTCTCCCCCACGCCGTACCTCCGCCGCAGGTGGTACTCGCGTGTCCCGCCGTAGAGCCGCTGCGCCGTCTCTTTGCCGCGGGCGTTGTGGCAGGGCTTGCAGTAGCTGTACCGGCCATTGCGGGCCGATGCCCCGCTTGCGGCGGCTCGCCTCGGACCGAGCATTGGCGCACGCCTTGCAGTAGAAGGCCAGGCCGTCCACCCGGCGCCGATCACGGTGGAACTCGCTGTAGGCCAGCACTCTCTGGCACTGCGGGCATGTCTTGCCCGGCGGCTCGGTCAAATCGGACATTTACCCCTATTGACCCCCTTTCTGTACGTAACCCCTCACGAATTCTTCTGCGTTTTCTTCGAGGACGGAGTCGATCTCGTCGAGGAGGTCGTCGACGTCCTCGGTGATCTCGGCGTGCCGCTCGGCCACCTCGGGGTTGGCCTCGGTGGTGACGTCCTCGATTTCCTCGCCCTGACGGGACTTGCCGGACTGCGACTGGCCGCCGCTGTCATGAGTGGCCACTGCTGCCTCCTCCACGATCGTCTGCGATGAACTTACCTCGCGCGGGCGACGAAAAGCCCGCCGCGCGCCGGCTTACGGCACACGACGGGCATCCGGGCGCGTCGTCAGCCCCCGGTCAACGTCTCCAGCAGGTCCTTGGCACTGGCGCAGCGGTCGAACAGCGCACCGACGTGCGCGCGGGTGCCCCGCTCCGGCTCCATCATCGGCACCCGGACGAGCGACTCCCGGCCCACGTCGAAGATCACTGAGTCCCAGCTCGCGGCGACCACCTCGGAGGCGTACTGCGCGAGGCAGCGACCACGGAAGTAGGCCCGGGTGTCCTCCGGGGGCTCGGTCATCGCGGTACGGGTCTCGTCGTCGGTGAGCAGCGTCTTCATCGCCCCCCGGCTGACCAGGCGGTGGTAGAGGCCCTTCTCCGGCCGGACGTCGGAGTATTGCAGGTCGACGAGCTGGAGCTTGTGCGAGCCCCAACCGAGCTTCTCCCGCTCCCGGTAGCCCTCCAGCAGCCGCAGCTTGGCCACCCAGTCCAACTCGTCGGCGCAGAGCATCGGGTCCCGGCCCAGCCGGTCCAGGACGCTCTCCCAGCGGTCGAGCACGTCGACGGTCTGCTCGTCGGCGTCGGTGCCGTACCGGTCCTCGACAAAGGACCGGGCCCGCTCCAGGTAGGCCCACTGCAGGTCCAGCGCGGTGAGCCGGCGGCCGTCGCGCAGCCGCATGCGGTGCGTCAGTGAGGGGTCGTGGCTGACGGCGCGCAGCTCGCTGACCGGGTCGGCGATGCCGAGGTCGGCGCCGAGCGCCTTCTCCTCGATCATGGTGAGGATCAGGGCGGTGGTGCCGACCTTGAGGTAGGTGGAGATTTCGGAGAGGTTGGCGTCGCCGATGATGACGTGCAGCCGGCGGTACTTGTCGGCGTCGGCGTGCGGCTCGTCGCGGGTGTTGATGATCGGCCGCTTGAGGGTGGTTTCCAGGCCCACCTCGACCTCGAAGAAGTCGGCGCGTTGGGAGATCTGGAAGCCGCTCTGGCCGCCGTCCTGGCCGATGCCGACGCGGCCGGCGCCGCAGACGATCTGGCGGGTGACGAAGAACGGCGTCAGGTACGCCACGATGTCGGCGAACGGCGTCTGCCGGCGCATCAGGTAGTTCTCGTGGGCACCGTAGCTGGCGCCCTTGTTGTCGGTGTTGTTCTTGTAGAGGTGGATCGGTTGGGTGCCCGGGATGGTGGCGGCCCGGCGGGACGCCTCGGCCATCACCCGCTCGCCGGCCTTGTCCCAGCGCACGATGTCGCGGGGGGTGGTGACCTCCGGGGTGGAGTATTCGGGGTGGGCGTGGTCCACGTAGAGCCGGGCGCCGTTGGTGAGTATCACGTTGGCCAGGCCGAGGTCTTCGTCGGCGAGAGCCTCGGCGGGGTCGTACGCGGCGCCGGAGTAGGTGAAGCCGCGGGCGTCGCGCAGCGGTGACTCTTCCTCGTAGTCCCACCGGGCCCGACCGCCCCGGTTGAGTTCCGGGCGGGCCCCGTAGGCGTTGACCACCTGCGACGAGGTGACCATCGGGTTGGCCCCGGCCTGTCCGGGCACGGAGATGCCGTACTCGACCTCGGTGCCCATGATTCGCCGTACGCTCATGCCGCGCCCCGCTTCAGCTCGCTGACGTACCGGTCCACGCCCCCGCCGGCCGGTGCGTTACCGCTCGATCGGCCCTGCGCTCCAGCCTAGTCCGAATCCGACAGCAACGCCCGCACCGGGCGTGGTCGGCCGGTCGGCCGGTCAGCGAGGATCCGGGGCTGGCTCGGAGATCGCTGACGCCGTCTCGTCGGCCTCGTCGAGGGGGCGCATCGAGACCCGCCAGGCGAGGACGCCGAGCAGTGTCAGCCCGAGCACGCTCGCCAGCAGGGGCGTGATCGAGCCGAGCGGGGGGTGCCAGTCGCCGGCGAAGGGGTTGAAGGTGCGGAAGGTCAGGTATTTGGGCAGCCCGTCCTGCCACCGCACCATCGTCAGGATGAGGACGAAGAGGTGGATCGGCAGGAGCAGGATGACGCTTATTCGGACCAGGGTCCGGCTGCGGGTGGCGTCGAGGCCGCGTTCCTCCCAGACGTACGCGGCGAAGAGCATCACCCCGGCGAGCATCGGCAGCATGTAGCGGCCCTGGGTGACGAACCCGGTCTGCTTGACCAGTGCCACCTGCATCACGGACGGCACCACGGTGCCGGCGACGATCAGGACGAGCAGCCGCCACCGGTCGACCAGCCGGCCGAAGACGAACGCGCCGATCAGTAGTGTCGCGGCGACGAACTGCCAGGTCAGGTAGATCGGCGCGGGCATTCGGGTGTCCAGCCACGAGGTCACGCCGACCATCTGGTCGAGGTAGCCGCGCCACCGGTCGGTTTCGGCGAGGGCGGCCTGGCCGTAGGTGTAGACGTGGCCGCCGTACTTGCCGAGGTCGGAGGTTTTCATCACGACGCCCCAGCCGACCGCGGTGACGGCTGCCACGGCGATGCCGCCGACCCACCACCAGACGGCCTTCTCGCGCACCAGCCGGCCGACGTTGCTCTGCCGCCACGGGAAGGCGAAGGCGACGAACGCGGCGGCCAACCAGAGGGGCCCGGTCTGCCGCAGCATGGCGAGCAGCAGTCCGCTGATGCCGGCGAGGATGAGGAGCCCGTGGTGCGGTTTGGGTCGGCGGTCCAGGAACAGCGGGATGGTCGCGGCGAAGAACGCCACGCCGGCGGCGATCTCCACGCCGTTGGGGTTGACGGCGCTGGCCATCTGGGCGGCCATCGGGGTGACGGCGACCAGCAGCCCGGCGATCATCAGACGGCGGCGGGACCAGGTCACCGCCACGACGAACGCGCTGGCGAGCAGCGCCGCGGCGATGCCGGCGCTGATGAACCGGGCGAGCAGCACCCCGGACCAGCCCGGCCAGAGGTCGAGTGGCCAGCCGACCAGGGCGTAGTAGACGGGGTGGTAGCGACCGGCGCCGGTGCCGGCGCGTACGGGGGTGTCGTCGCTGCCCGGTGGGACCGCGCAGGCGGCGGAGACGGCCGGCTTGAACTGCCAGCACTGTTCTCTGACCAGGCCGGCGGGGACGTCCTGGAAGGCCCCTGAGCCCTTCTTGGCGTCGGCCGGCGGCGGGGCGATCTCGCCCGCCGCCACTCCGGCGGCGCGGATCATGTGTTCCCGCTCGTCCGGTGTGCCGTCGTAGGGGGCGGCGACCGACCAGGCCCCGATGGTCAGCAGGAAGCCGACGAAGGCCAGGATCCAGACCCGGCGGGTGCCGGCGACGGCGCCGTCGCCGGCCGCAGGTTGTTCGGTCATCGCGGTTCTCTGCGCTGCCTTTCAGGGGGCGTGGGACGGATCAGGGCCCGGTGCCGGTCAGTCCGGCGTCGACTGGATGTCGAGGGTGAGCGCGGAGATCAGCATGTGGATGCCGGTCAGCAGCGGCCCGACGCAGAGCAGGACGCTGCCGGTGGTGGCGACGGGTGGGCCGAGCGTCTCGGCCAGCACCCAGATCCCCCAGCCGGAGCCGAACAGGATGAGGAACAGGCCGGTGAAGAAGAGCAGCGCGACGGCGGAGAACGAGGCGAGGACGTGCTTGAGCAGCATCCGCCGCCAGAAGCCGCGGAACAGGAGGCTGGCGATGCGGGGGGCGACCTTGTGGATGCGCATCGTCGACACCTCCTCGCCGTAGCTGGCGGGGACCGGTACGTCCTTGGCTCGGGCGTTGGCGATGTTGAGCCAGATGAGGAGGTCGTTCTCGAATTCGTAGCCGCGGGCCACGGCGGCGACGTTGAGCCGCAGCAGGGCCGACCGGGAGACCGCGGTGTAGCCGTTCTGCGGGTCGAAGAGGTTCCAGTAGCCGCTGGCGACCTTGGTCGCGAACGACAGGGCGACGCTGCCCAGCATCCGTACGGCCGGCATGTCGGCGAACGACGTGCGGGAGAAGAAGCGGTTGGCCTTGGTGAACTCGTAGCCGTCGTCGCAGATCGGGTCGAGCAGCGCGGGCAGGTAGGCCGGGTCCATCTGGGCGTCACCGGCCATCACGACGTTGATGTCGGCGCCCAGGAGGAGGGCCCGCTCGTGGCCGTCCATGATCGAACCGCCGACGCCGGTGTTCTTCTCGTGGTCGATGACGACGACCCGTGGGTCGCCCACCGCGCGGGCGCGCGCGGAGGTGTCGTCGGTGGAGCAGTCGTTGATGACCACGATGAAGTCCACGAAGTCGGGCATCGTGGTGATCGTCTTGCCGATCAGCCGGCTCTCGTTGTACGCCGGGACGACGGCGGCGATCTTCTGACCCTTGTACATGCTCAGCCGACCAGCGCGGTGTCGCGGATCTGCAGGCACACCTCGAGGGCGGCCAGGCCGTCCTCGCCGCTGACCACCGGTCGGCGGCGGTTGACGACGCAGTCGGCGAAGTGCCGCAGCTCGTGCATCAGCGGTTCGCCGTGCTGGGACAGGAAGGGGATCTCGACACGGCCGCTCTGCCGGTAGCGCACGCCACCCTCGGAGAGGTACTCGGAGTGTTCGATGCGGTGCACCTCGACCTGCTGGCGCAGCAGGTCGGCGATGACGCAGTCGTTGCGCTGGGTGAGGGTGACGCGGCGGATCTTGTTCTGGCTGACCCGGCTCGCGGTGATGTTGGCGATCATGCCGTTTTCGAACATGAGCAGGGCGAACGCCAGGTCCTGCTCGGCGGAGCGGACGATCCGGGTCGCCGCGCGGTGCGCGACGATCTCCGAGCCGGCCACCGTGCGGGCCAGGTCGACGTCGTGGATCATCAGGTCCAGCAGGACGTCGGCGAGGGCGCGGTTGGAGAACGGGCCGACCCGGGTGATCTCCAACGACAGTGGGTCGTCCACCAGTTGCAGGAGCTCTGTCACCGCCGGGTTGAAGCGCTCGACGTGGCCGACCATCAGCACGCGGTCGTGCTTCTCGGCGAGGTCGATGAGGCTCCGCGCGTCGGCGACGGACGTCGCGATCGGCTTCTCGACGAGCAGGTCCCGGCCGCTGCGCAGGATGCGTGCGCCCAACTCGCCGTGCGTCTCGCTCGGGGTCGCCAGGACGACGGCGTCCACGCCGGCCAGCGCCTCGTCGAGGTCGGTCGTGTACTGCGCGCCGATGGCCTTGGCCAGGGTGGCGGCCCGCTGGGGGTCGGGGTCGCAGACGGAGGTGACGGTGACGTCCGGCGTGGAGAGGGCCACCCGGCCGTGGTTCGCGCCCATGATGCCCGCGCCGATGATCGCCAAATTAGGCATTGAACGCACCTCGTACGGCCTCGATCACCTGGTCGACGTCGTCGTTGGCCAGGTGCTGGTGGACAGGAAGGGAGAGCGCCTCCTCGGCGGCGCGCAGGGCACGAGGGGTGTCGTCCGTGCCGATCTGCGGGTGACCCACGTAGCAGTCGTAGTGGTGCATGAGGCGGGGGTAGTACAGACCGTAGCCGATCTGCCGCTCGTCGAGCCGCTTGCCGAGGTCGTCGCGGCTCAGTGGCGCGTCGGCGCCGATCCGCACCGTGTACTGGTGCCAGACGTGGCTGCGTCCCGCCGGCACCGACGGGGTGGTCAGACCGGGCAGGTCGGCGAGGCCGGCGGTCAGCTTCGCGGCGTTCTCGGCCCGACGGGCGGTGGTCTCGGCGAGCCGGCCGACCTGCGGCACGGCGATGGCCGCCTGCAGGTCGGTCAGTCGCCAGTTGTGCCCCGGCGCCTCGTACTGGTACCGCACCCGCATGCCCTGGTTGCGCAGCAGCCGCAGCCGGTCGGCGATGGCGTCGTCGGAGGTGGTGATCAGGCCACCTTCGCCGCACTGCAGGTTCTTGGTGGCGTACATGGAGAAGCAGCCGACGCCGAACGAGCCGACCGCCCGGTCACCGACGCGGGCGCCGTGCGCCTGGGCGGCGTCCTCGACGATCGCGAGCCCGGCGGTGTCGGCGATCGCGGTGAGGGCCGTCATGTCGGCGGGCAGCCCGTAGAGGTGCACCGGCAGGATGGCCTTGGTCCGTTCGTTGACCAGCGCCTTGACCGATTCCGGGTCGATGGTGAAGTCGTCGCGGATGTCGGCAAAGCGGACCGTCGCGCCGGACTCGAGGATCGCGTTCAGGGTCGCCGCGAAGCTGAAGGGGGTGGTGATCACCTCGTCGCCGGGCTGCAGACCGAGCGCTTCGAGAGCGGCGACCAGGGCGACGGTGCCGTTGCTGACGGCCACGGCGTGCGGCACACCGCACAGCTCCGCGAAGGACCGCTCCAGCTCGGCGACCATCGGGCCCTGCGCCAGCCTGCCGGAGCGCAGAACCGACAGGACCGCGGCCTCTTCCTCGGGGCCGATGACCACCGACGTGATGGGAATAGACATGAGGGGTCTCCTGTGAGGTTCAGCGCTCTTCGAGTACGCCGGCGGGCAGCTGCTCGTCGCCGCGGGCGACCACCTCGCCGTTGCGGTTGACCCAGCCGAGGTGCCGGGCCGGGTTGCCGGCCACGAGTTGGTGCGGCTGCACGTCCCGGGTGACGACGGCGCCCGCGGCCACCAGGGCGTACTCCCCGATCTCGGTGCCGCAGACGATCGTGGCGTTGGCGCCGATGGAGGCCCCCGTGCGGACCAGTGTCGGCGTGACCTTCCAGTCCGGGTTCTGCGCCCGCGGGTTGAGGTCGTTGGTGAAGACAGCGCTCGGGCCGACGAACACCTCGTCCTCGAGCGTGACACCGTGGTAGACCGAGACGTTGTTCTGCACCTTGACGCGGTCACCGATGGTGACTCCGGCGTCGACGAACACGTTGCGTCCGATGGTGCAGCCGGCACCGATGCGAGCGGTCGACCGGACGTGCGTCAGATGCCAGATCCGAGTCCCGGCTCCGACCTCGGCCCCGGCCTCCACCTCGGCTGTCGGGTGGATGGAGACACTCGGCATGTCGGTCACTGCACACCTTCGGGGGGTCTCGGGGCGATCGCGGGACGGGGAGACGATAGCGTGCTCCACCGTGACGACACATGGCGGGTCCGCATCCGAGGGTCAGCGATGAGGGCGGCGGCCTCGGCGACGATCGCAGGCCTGACACGCCGCAGCGAGGTGCGTTTTCTGATCGTCGGCGGGCTCAGCGCGATCACCGACACCAGTGCGCTCTACCTGTTCCACGGGGTGCTGGGGGTGTGGCTTCCGTTCGCCACGGTGCTCGCCTTCGCCGTGGCGTTCGTGGTCAACTTCGGGCTCAACCGGGCCTGGTCGTTCGGCTCGACCGGCGACGTCGGCGGTCAGGCGTGGCGATACCTGCTGCTCGTGCTGGTCAATCTGGCCCTCACTGTCGCCCTCGTGCAGGGGCTGACCTGGGCCGGTCTGCCGTACCTGGTCGCGAAGGTGCTCACCACCGGCGGCCTGGCGGTGCTGAACCTCTTCGTCTCCCGCAGGTGGATCTTCACCGACGGTCAGCGCTGACGCGCCGGGCGGTCCGCCGCCGGGGTGCGCAACGGCAACCGGGGCGACGCGTTTCGACGCGTCGCCCCGGTTGAACGCTGGTGCTACAGGTACTGGCCGGTGTTGCTGGCGGTCTCGATGGACCGGCCGGCCTCGGCGCCCTTGCCGCCGGAGACGAGCGTGCGGATGTAGACGATCCGCTCGCCCTTCTTGCCGGAGATGCGCGCCCAGTCGTCGGGGTTGGTGGTGTTGGGGAGATCCTCGTTCTCGCGGAACTCGTCGACGCAGGCGTCGAGCAGGTGCTGCAGGCGCAGCCCCTTGCGGCCCGAGGTGAGGAACTCCTTGATGGCCATCTTCTTGCTCCGGTCGACGATGTTCTGGATCATCGCGCCGGAGTTGAAGTCCTTGAAGTAGAGGACTTCCTTGTCACCGTTGGCGTAGGTGACCTCGAGGAAGCGGTTCTCCTCGGTCTCGGAGTACATCCGCAGCACCACGGCGTCGATCATCGCCGCGACGGTGGCCTGGGGGTCGGTGCCGTGTTCGGCCAGGTCGTCCGGGTGCAGGGGCAGCCCGGAGAGGATGTACTTGGAGAAGATGTCCTTGGCCGCCTCGGCGTCCGGTCGCTCGATCTTGATCTTGACGTCGAGTCGACCGGGGCGCAGGATCGCCGGGTCGATCATGTCTTCCCGGTTGGAGGCGCCGATGACGATGACGTTCTCCAGGCCCTCCACGCCGTCGATCTCGCTGAGCAACTGCGGGACGATGGTGTTCTCCACGTCGGAGGAGACACCGGAGCCACGGGTCCGGAAGATCGAGTCCATCTCGTCGAAGAACACGATCACCGGCGTGCCCTCGCCGGCCTTCTCCCGGGCCCGCTGGAAGATCAGCCGGATGTGCCGCTCGGTCTCGCCGACGTACTTGTTGAGCAGCTCGGGACCCTTGATGTTGAGGAAGAAGCTGGTGTGCTTCTCCTTGCCCTGACGCTCAGCGATCTTCTTGGCGAGCGAGTTGGCCACCGCCTTGGCGATGAGCGTCTTGCCGCAGCCCGGCGGCCCGTAGAGCAGGATGCCCTTGGGCGGGCGGAGCTGGTGCTCACGGAACAGGTCCGCGTGCAGGAACGGCAACTCCACCGCGTCGCGGATCTGCTCGATCTGCGACTGGAGGCCACCGATGTCGCCGTAGTCGACGTCGGGCACCTCCTCCAGGACCAGCTCCTCGACCTCGCTCTTCGGGATCCGCTCGTACGCGTACGCCGAGCGGGGCTCGATCATGAGCGAGTCGCCGGCCCGGATCGCCGAGCCGATGAGCGTCTCGGCGAGGTGCACGATGCGCTCCTCGTCGGAGTGGGAGACCACCAGCGCCCGGTCGCCCGGCCCGCCGTTCGGTCCCTCCAGGATCTCCTTGAGCATCACCACCTCGCCGACCCGCTCGTAGCCGAACGCGTCGACGATGTTGAGCGCGTCGTTGAGCAGGACCTCCTGGCCGCGCCGCAGGTCACCCACGTCGAGCGAGGGCGAGACCGCGACCCGTAGTTTCCGGCCGCCGGTGAAGACGTCCACCGTGCCGTCCTCGTGCTTGGCCAGGAAGACGCCGTAACCGCTCGGCGGTTGCGCGAGCCGGTCGATCTCCTCCTTGAGCGTCACGATCTGCGTGCGAGCCTCCTTGAGGGTGCTCACCAGCCGGTCGTTGTTCTCGGTCAGCCGCGCCAACTGCGCCTGGGTGGCCGCCAGCCGCTCTTCGAGCTGCCGGACGTGTCGGGGGCTTTCGGTCAACTTGCGCCGCACCAGGGCGAGTTCCTCTTGCAGGAACGCGACCTGCGTGGAGAGATCGTGGGCTTCCTTCTCCCACCGTGCGGCGCGCGAGTCCGCGTCGTCGCTACGTGCTGCCACGTCCCACCTCCCCGGGGGGCTTGAACGTTCTGCCCTAACACTAGCCGCTATGAGGCCGATTCGGTCCCACGCAACACCCTCGTCACCGAACCTTGATCGCCAAGGGTGGCCTGGCGGGCCGTTACCGGCGTTCGGGTACCGTCGGAGCGTGGGACGGGAGAACATGGGGGGTGCACCGGTGGCCGAGGTCGCGACCGACGAGTTGCAGGTCTGGGTTGACCAGGATCTCTGCACCGGCGACGGGCTCTGCGTGCAGTACGCGCCGGAGGTTTTCGAGTTCGACATCGACGGCCTGGCCTACGTCAAGGGCGTCGACGGTGAGCTGCGGATGGCGCCGGGCAGCCGGGTCGACGTTCCCGCGCACCTGCGACTCGAGGTGATCGACTCGGCGAAGGAGTGTCCGGGCGACTGCATCCACGTGGTGCGCGGCGACGGCGTCGAGGTCGCCGGCCCGGAGGCCGAGGACGACTGACCCACCGGCCGGGCCGCGCGGCCCGGCCGGGTCCAGAAGGGGGTACGCCTCAGAGCATCGGCCGGCCGACCACCGAGGCGACCAACCGCGCGAACTCCTCCAACCGGGCGATCTGCCCGGCCCCACCGTCGTCGAGGGTCTTACCGAACCGCAGCGCGTCGTGCCGGGGTGTGCCGGCCATCTCCTCGCTCGGCGGCGCCTCGTCCAACGAGGTGAGCAGCAGGTAGACGTCGATGCTGTCGACCCGGATCTCGCCGCTGTCGGAGCGGTTGAGCCGTCGCCGGCAGCCCACCTCGGTGACGGTGGAGACCGGCACCACCCGCAGCGACGAGGTCATCGAGCCGGGTGGGCCCTCCTCCGGCGGCACGTCCTCGCCGTGCCAGAGGATGAGCCGGCTGCCGTCACAGACGACGACCTCCTGCCACACCCCGTTGACCTCGTTGACGAAGCGTTCCAGGGTGAAGCCGAGCACCGACGCGCCGCGCAGCACGCCACCGAGCGCCTCCAGGGCGACGTCCGGGTCCCGCAGGTAGGCCCGCGCCGCGGACTCCAGGTCCTGGTAGGGCGACCAGTCGGGAAAGACCGCGGGGAGGTCTCCACCGCCGTAGCCCGGTCGGCTCATGCCAGCGTCTCCCCCTGCTCGGCGCTGCCGACACCCCGCTCGATGGTCACGGCCTGTCCATCTCCCCCGTACCGTTGGCCTGAGCGCCCGCGGCCTGGGCGGCGGCGGCCTGTCGGGCCGCCTCCGCCTCGCGCAGGTCCTGGCGGCGCTGCGCGTACGCCTCGGTGCCCTTGCTGGGTTTGCGGCGACGCGGCGGCGCGGTGACCCCCGGCGCCAGCTTGCGCGCGGACACCAGGAAGGCGGTGTGCGCGATCATCCGGTGGTCGGGGCGGACGGCGAGGCCCTCGGCGTGCCAGTCGCGCACCAGGGACTCCCAGGCCCGTGGCTCGGTCCAGCCGCCGCGCTCGCGCAACGCCTCCACCAGCTCGGAGAGCTGCGGTGTGGTGGCGACGTAGCCGATGAACACCCCGCCGGGCACCAGCGCCCGCTCGACCATGTCGAGGGTCTCCCAGGGGGTCAGCATGTCCAGGATGATCCGGTCGAAGCCGGTCTCCTGGCACTGCGCGACGTCGCCGACGTGCAGGTTCCACGAGGGGTGCGGCCCGTTGAAGAACGCCTCGACGTTGCGCTTGGCGATCTGGGCGAAGTCGTCGCGCAGCTCGAACGAGTGCAGCTCGCCCTCGGTGCCGACGGCGCGCAGCAGGGAGCAGCTCAGCGCACCGGAGCCGGCGCCGGCCTCCAGCACCTTCGCACCGGGGAAGATGTCACCCATCGCGACGATCTGCGCCGAGTCCTTCGGGTAGATCACCTGGGCGCCGCGCGGCATGGACAGCACGTAGTCCGACAGGAGCGGCCGCAGGGCCAGGAACGCGGTGCCGCCACCGGAGGTGGTCACCACGCTGCCGTCGGGGAGCCCGATCAGCGCGTCGTGCGCCAGGATGCCGCGGTGGGTGTGGAACTCCTTGCCGGGCTCCAGCGTCACGGTGTGCATCCGCCCCTTGGGGTCGGTCAGCTGGACCCGGTCGCCGGGCCGGAACGGCCCGCGGTGCACGGGTGTCAGCGCCGGGGTGGCGGCGTCGGCGGCGACGGTGGAGGGAGTTGCGGTCACGGTGTCATCTTCCGGTTGGGTTCGAGGAGCTGTGCCAGGTCCCCGATGTGCAGAATGCCGACGACATCTTCGCCTGACGTCACCACGTACTGCGCGCCCGGGTGGGTCTGTACGGCCTCCATCACCCGCTCGCCGTCCCACCCGAGCGACAACGTGGGAAGTGTGCCCAGCGACCGGGCGACGGCGTCCACCGCCAGCCACGGTCGGCGCTCGACCGGCACCGCGTGCGCGGCGGTCGGGTCGACCAGCGCCACCGGTCGACCGGTCGAGTCGGTGACCAGCAGCGCGGCGTTCGGCTGCCCGCTCTCGGCGCGCCTGCGCTCGGCCTCGGCCAGCGGTGTGCCGGTGGCCACCGGCCAGACCGGGCGGGCCAGCCGGGCGAGGTCGATCAGCGGGAACCGGCGGCTGACCCGGGCGGCCCGGATCGACTGCCCGGCGCCGCGCCAGAGGGTGACGGCGACCAGCAGCATCAGCGGCAGCGCCAGCGGCGCCAGCCGCCGCTCGATGGTGAGCAGCAGCACCAGGGCCGCGGTGCCGACGGCGACGATCCGACCGGCCCACCCGGCGACCTCGGTGCCGAGGTGCCGGTCGCGGGTCAGCATCCACACGGCGGCGCGCAGCGCCCGGCCGCCGTCGAGCGGCAGCCCGGGCAGGCTGTTGAACAGCGCCACGATGACGTTGCTGACCGCGAGCTGGAAGGCGAGCTGGTGGGCCACTGTCCCCTCGGGCAGGGCGAGGGTGGCGGCGACCGCCAGGACGCCGAGCACCGCGGAGACGGCCGGGCCGGCCAGCGAGACCAGCAGGTCGACGCGGGGCGACGGGGCGTCCCGGTCCATCTCGGTGTAACCGCCGAGCAGCTCCAGGGTGATCCCGCGCACACCGATGCCGTACCGGCGGGCGGTGAGGGCGTGGCCCAGCTCGTGCAGCAGCACCGAACCGAGCAGCGACACGACGAACCCGAAGCCGATCAGGTAGCCGCTGAGCTGCGGCAGGCCCAGTTGCCGGCGGGCGAACTCGCCGTACAGCACCGCGATGAGCACCGCGAGCAGGACCATCGAGCCGTTGAGGTGCAACGGCACCCCGAACACCCGTCCGACGTTCAGGCCGAGACGCCGGTCCGGTCGGCGCGGCGGCCGGGTTGTCTGCTCCATCGCCACGATGCTACGGACCGCCGCTGTGCGGGGCGGGCGGCGGTCGGTGTCACACCGGTGCCCTAACCTTTGCCGACATGACGGCGGAATCGGTCACCACCCCCCAGCCCTCCCCCGCGGCGCAGGCGCCGCCGACGGTGCGGGCCTCGCTGTCGCCGTCGCGGGCGGCGGATTTCAAGACCTGCCCGCTGCTCTACCGGTTCCGCAGCATCGACCGGCTGCCCGAGCGCACCACCATCGAGCAGGCCCGGGGCACGCTGGTGCACGCGGTGCTGGAGCGTCTGTTCGACCTGCCCGCCACCGGCCGCACGCCGGAGGCGGCCGGTGACCTGGTGGCCCCCCAGTGGGACAGACTGGTCACCGAGCAGCCGGAGCTGGCCGGGATCTTCGACGACGCGGAGCCGGCCGGCCCGGTGGAGTTCCTCCGCTCCGCGGCCGGGCTGTTGCAGGGTTACTTCGCGGTGGAGGACCCGACCCGGTTGGAGCCGGCCGAACGCGAGAGCCTGATCTCCGCGGTGGTCGACGAGGAGCTGCTGATCCGGGGCTACCTCGACCGGCTCGACGTCGCCCCGGACGGCGCGCTGCGGGTGGTCGACTACAAGACCGGTGGCGCTCCACGGGAGGCGTTCGAGGCGCGGGCGCTGTTCCAGCTGAAGTTCTACGCCCTGGTGCTGTGGCGCACCCGGGGGGTGGTGCCGCGGGTGCTGCGCCTGCTCTACCTGCGCGACGCCGAGGTGTTGGACTACACCCCGGACGCCGACGAGCTGGTCCGCTTCGAACGCACGGTGGTGGCGCTGTGGCGGGCGATCGAGCAGGCCACCGCCCGGCAGGACTTCCGGCCCCGGCCGAGCCGGCTCTGCGACTGGTGCAGCCACCAGGCGCTGTGTCCCAGCTTCGGCGGCACCCCGCCGCCGTTCCCGGTCGCCGCCGCGAGCGCCGACCCGCTGCGCGACTCCCGGTCCACCCCGGTGGCGCCGGGCGCCGACGAGTGAGCGCCCGCTGACCGACGCGCCTGCCCCGGCGCGGCGTCGCCGGTCGACCCCGGGGGTGCGCCCGACGCCGGTGAACCGGCCGCAACGGCGCCGCATCGGTCGGGACAGGGCGACCGGCCGGCCTCTACGGTGATCCGCGACGCACCGGTTCCGGTGGGCGAGGATGACCGGTGCGCGCCACGAGGCCGGCGGGACGGGAGACGAGATGAGCGATCGGGCACCCTCGGCGCGGCCGGTGCGGATCCTGCTCGCCGACGACCAGCCGCTGCTGCGGACCGGGTTCCGGATGGTGCTGGGCGCCGAGAGCGACCTGGACGTGGTGGCCGAGGCCGGTGACGGGGTGGAGGCGGTGGAGTTGTCCCGCCGGCTGCTGCCGGACGTCGTGCTGATGGACATCCGGATGCCCCGGATGGACGGGGTGGCGGCGACCCGGGCGATCGTCGACGCCCGACTGCCGGTACGGGTGCTGGTGCTGACGACCTTCGACCTGGACGAGTACGTGGTGGGCGCGTTGCGGGCCGGTGCCAGCGGGTTCCTGGCCAAGGACGTGCCGGCCGAGGACCTGATCGCGGCGATCCGCACCGTCGCCGGGGGCGACGCGGTGGTGGCGCCTCGGATTCTGCGGCGACTGCTGGACCGCTTCGCGGAGCTGCTGCCCGACCCGGCGGTGACGCCGTCGGCGGCGCTCGACGCGCTCACCGACCGGGAGCGTGAGGTGCTCGTGCAGGTCGCCCGGGGGTTGTCCAACGCCGAGATCGCGAGGGTCCTGTCGGTGAGCGAGACCACCATAAAGACCCACGTCGGGCACGTGCTGACCAAGCTGCGGCTGCGCGACCGGGTGCAGGCGGTCGTGCTGGCGTACGAGTCGGGGCTGGTCCGCCCCCGGGCGTAGCCCACACCGGCCCGGCTACCTCACCTGGCGTACTCGAAGATCCCTCCGTGGGGGGACGGCTGGCGTTGCCGCCGTCACCTACCGTGACCGGAGACGGCCCGGTTCGGTTGACCCTCCTGTGGCGTCAGGCGGAAGTGTTGGTGCTGCCGCCCGCCCGGGGGGGGTGGGGAAAACGGTCTGCCGGTCGTCATGTCAGGGGCAACCCTGATCCGACATGGGGGTGCACCCGCAGCGGGAAATCCGCACCGGGTCCCCCCAGGGTCGGACGGGACGGGCGAGGAAAGCACCGATGATTGAACGGTCGCGCCGGACCATCGGGGGGCGGCGTGCGTTTTCGGACAGACGGAAGAGGTAGATGACGTGACCGCGACGGTAGGCCAGCAGGCGCAGGCCGCGGCCCGGGCGAACGACGTGTGGAAGGTGTACGGCAGCGGCGAGGCTCAGGTCATCGCGCTACGGGGGGTCAGCGCCGAGTTCGAACGTGGCCGCTTCACCGCGATCATGGGCCCGTCGGGTTCCGGCAAGTCGACGCTGATGCACTGCCTGGCCGGTCTGGACTCGGTGACCCGGGGGACGGTGTCGATCGGTGAGACGACTGTCACCGGGCTGGGCGACGCGGGGCTGACGAAGCTGCGCCGCGACAAGGTGGGCTTCATCTTCCAGCAGTTCAACCTGCTGCCGACGCTGACCGCCAAGGAGAACATCCTGCTGCCACTGTCGATCGCCGGGCGTAAGCCGGACCCGGCCTGGTACGACACGGTGATCGAGACGGTGGGACTGAAGGATCGACTGGACCACCGGCCGGCGCAGCTCTCCGGTGGGCAGCAGCAGCGGGTGGCGTGCGCGCGGGCGCTGGTCTCCCGCCCCGAGGTGATCTTCGCGGACGAGCCGACCGGCAACCTGGACTCACGCTCCGGCGCGGAGGTGCTCAACTTCCTGCGTAACTCGGTGCGCGAGCACGGCCAGACCATCGTGATGGTCACCCACGACCCGACGGCCGCCGCGTACGCCGACCGGGTGGTCTTCCTCGCCGACGGTGAGATCGTCTCGGAGCTGATCGAGCCGACCGCCGAGACGGTGCTGGACACCATGAAGAAGCTGGACACTCCGGCCGAGGTGGGCAACTGATGTTCCGCGCGACGCTGAAGAGTCTGCTGGCCCGCAAGGTCCGGCTGATCCTGTCCGGCCTGGCGGTGGTGCTCGGGGTGATGTTCGTCTCCGGCGCGTTCGTCCTCACCGACACGCTGGGTCGCTCCTTCGACTCGATCTTCGCCGACGCCTACTCGGACGTCGACGTGAACGTCGCGGCGAAGCCGAAGGTGCAGGTCAACGAGATGGAGGGTGAGCAGACGGCCGCCGCGCTGCCCGCCGCCGTGGTGGACCGGGTCACGCAGGTGCCGGGGGTGGCGTCGGCTACCGGTGTCGTCGCCGCCGACGGCGCCCGGATCATCGGCAGCAACGGCAAGGTGGTGACCTCGTTCGGTCCGCCGCAGTTGGGCGAGAACTGGACCGGCGAGGGCGAGCTGCTGCGGCTGCGTGAGGGGCGCGCGCCGCAGGCCGAGGACGAGATCGTCATCAACAAGGCGTTGGCCACGGCCGCGAAGGTGCAGGTCGGCCAGAAGGTCGGCGTGCTCACCGCGTTCGAGTCGAAGAAGCGGGACTTCACCCTGGTCGGTGTCGTCGGTTACAGCGGTGACCGGGACTCGATCGGTGGTGCCAACGAGGTCTTCTTCACCACTCCGGTGGCGCAGCGGCTGATGCTCGGCGAGCCCGATGTGTTCAGCAACATCACCGTACGCGCTGCCGGCGGGGTCTCCGACGAGACGCTGCGCGACGACGTGAGCGGTGCCCTCGGCGCGGACTTCGAGGTGAAGACCGGCGAGCAGTTGGCCGCGGACGCCGCGGGTGGCCTGAAGGAGGGCCTGTCCTTCTTCAACAAGATCCTGCTCGGTTTCGCGGCGGTGGCGCTGCTGGTGGGCACCTTCCTGATCCTCAACACGTTCTCGATCATCGTGGCGCAGCGGACCCGGGAGTTGGCGCTGATGCGCGCCATCGGGGCCAGCGGGCGGCAGATCATCGGTTCGGTGGTGCTGGAGGCCATCGCGGTGGGGTTGATCGCGTCGGTGCTCGGCCTGGCGGCCGGTATCGGGGTGGGCGCGCTGCTGGCGTTCCTGTTCGGCAAGTTCGCCGGTGGGCTGACCCTGGCCGGGATCGGCGTGCCGGCGGCGGCGGTGATCGGTGCGTTCGCCGTCGGTCTGGTGATCACCGTGGTGGCGGCGCTGCTGCCGGCGCTGCGGGCGTCGCGGATCCCGCCGATCGCGGCCATGCAGGACGTGGCCACCCCGGACCGGCCGTTGACCAAGGTCACCGTGGCCGGATCGCTGGTCACCGGCGTCGGCGCGGTGCTGCTGTTCCTCGGGCTCAGCGGCAACGCCGGCGGTCAGACGCTGTCCACCATCCTCGGTGGGGTGCTGTTCGCCTTCATCGGGGTGGCGTTGCTGACCCCGCTGATCAGCCGGCCGGTGGTGAGCCTGCTGGGCGCGATCTTCTCCTGGTCGGTGCCGGGCAAGCTGGGCCGGCTCAACTCCGGGCGCAACCCGCGCCGCACGGCGATCACCGCCGCCGCGCTGATGGTCGGCATCGCGCTGGTCACCGGCGTCACTGTCATCCTCGACTCGGCCAAGGGCAGCATCAGCGCGCTCGCCCAGGACACCATCAAGGCCGAGCTGGTGATCGCCGGCGTGCAGGGCGGTCCGCGTCCGCCGTCGTTCGACCCGGGGGTGCTGGACCAGGCCAAGGCCCTGCCCGGTGTGCAGCTGGTCGACGGCGAGTACGGCGACATGGCGAAGATCGACGGCGAGAGCACCTGGGTGGCGGCGAGCAGCGACCCGGCGTCGCTGCGGCAGATCTTCGGGGCGAAGCCGACCGCCGGTGACATCGACCGGATCGGGCCGACGCAGATGTTGGCCAGCTCGGACACGGCCACCTCCCGTGGCTGGTCGATCGGCTCGACGGTGACGGTGCAGCTGACCCGGGGCGAGGCCCGCACCTACACGGTCAGCGGCATCTACGAGTCGTCGCAGCTGACCAACCCGGTGACGCTGCCTCCGGCGGCGGCGAAGAACTTCGCCATCCCGCAGCCCATCCAGGGCTTCATCCAGCTGGCACCGGGCACCCGGGTCTCCGACGTTCAACCGCAGGTCGAGGCGTTGCTCGCGGACAGCCCCGAGGTGTCGGTGGCCGACCGGGACGCGTTCATCAAGCAGCAGACGAGTTCGCTCGACGGGTTGCTCACGATGATCCAGATCCTGCTCGCGCTGGCCATCGTGATCGCCGTGCTGGGCATCATCAACACCCTGGCCCTGTCGGTGCTGGAGCGGACCCGCGAGTTGGGTCTGCTGCGGGCGATCGGCCTGCGCCGGTCCCAGACCATGGGGATGATCACCGTGGAGGCGGTGGTGATCTCGGTGTTCGGCGCGCTGCTCGGCGTGGTGGTGGGCACCGGTCTCGGCGCCGCGGTGGTCGAGGCGCTCAAGGACGAGGGCATCACCGACCTGATCCTGCCCTGGGGGCAGATGGGAGTGTTCCTCGGTCTCGCCGCCGTCATCGGCGTGGTGGCCGCCGTGCTCCCGGCCGTTCGGGCGGCTCGGATCAACGTGCTGGGCGCCATCGCCCACGACTGACGCCGCAATCGAAGGGGCTCCCGCACCGCGGGGGCCCCTTCGTGCGTCAGGCTGCGGCCCGGTCGGCCAGCAGGTCCGCGAGAAACGCCAGGTCCACGCCGGTCAGGCTCTCCACCTGGCGTACGCCGACAATGCTCGGCAACGCCACCTCCGCCGGTACGGCCAGCACCGCCGCGCCGGCGGCGACCGCGCTGGCCACCCCGGTCGGTGAGTCCTCGATCGCCACGCACCGCCCGATCGGCACACCCAGCAGCCGGGCGGCGGTCAGGTAGGGCTCGGGGTGCGGTTTGGCGGCCACCACCTCGTCGCCGGCGACCACCGTGTCGAAGTTGTCCCGGCCGAGGGTGTCCAGGGCGATCTCGACCAGCGCCCGGGGGCTGGAGGTGACCAGCGCGGTGGGGATTCCCGCCGCGCGGACCGCGTGCACCAGCTCGAACGCGCCGGGTTGCCAGGGCAGGCCGGTGCGGAACAGCTCCAGGATCCGGGCGTTGATCCACGCCGCGCTGATCTCCGGATCCCGTTCGGGCTGCCCCAGGTCGTCGTGCAGGATGCGCATCGACTCGGCCATGGCGGTGCCGACGATCGACTGGCGGGCGTCGACGGAGAGCTCCCCGCCGTACTCCTTCGCGAGTTCCTGCAACGCGACGTCCCACAGCTTCTCGCTGTCGACCAGCGTGCCGTCCATGTCGAAGAGCACGGCGGCGGGGTAGGTGCTGCTCAGCGGAGCCTCCAGGGTCGTGGGCGACACCGGCGATCCTGCCAGCACCGCGCGTCTGCGGTGGCGGCAACGGGCGTCGGAGTGACCCGGGCAACCCACTCAGCCCAGGTCGCACTCCTTCAGGGAACCCTCGTAGCCGCGGAAGAACATGTCGGTGCGTTGCTCGGCGGTGCCGTGCGCGCCTTCGGCGAACCACGGCTGGTCCGGGTCGTCGCCGACCGCCGCCACCCCCTCCCGGAACTCGTCCAGGTCGCCCTCGGCGAGGGTCAGGGCGCCCGAGCGCACCGAGTCACCGAGGTACGCCCCAGCCATGCAGTCGGCCTGCAGTTCCTGCTGGATGGTGAAGCTGTAGTTGATGCCGAGCCGCACCTGGATGGCGTGCGCGTACTCGTGCCCGAGCAGGTAGAAGACGAACGCGTCGCCGACCTGGCGGAACGCCGCCACGGACCAGGCGACGTCGTAGGCGATGAAGTCGCCCCGCGAGCAGTAGACCGCGTTGTTGCGGGGCAGCCGCTGCCCACCGCAGGACACCTCGCCGTCGCGCTGGTACGGAATGATCTGCCGGATCGGTCGGAACTGCTGCCCCGATTCCTTGAACTGGGCCGCCCAGTACCGCTCGGCGACCGCCTGCGCGTCGGCGACGTCCTGTTCGAACTCGGCGATGCTGGTGGTGCTGTCGGCCCGGGTGGTGCTCGGGCCCGGGGAGGCGGCCGGCGGGTTCGCCCCGGGGCGCTCGGCCTCCGGCTCGACCAGCCCACCGCCGGCGCAGGCGAGTGAGACCAGTGCGGCGATCAGCAGGCCCGCCAACGGGCCCCGCGCGTCGCGTCCGAACCGTGCCGCCACTGTGCCTCCCCAGACATCGGTGCTCGGGCTGCGATGTACCCCGACGATACGGCCGTCACGCCCACCACCGGATTCACGCAAGCCGCGCCCAGACGGTTCACGCCGAGCGTCGCCGTGGCGGACGGTCAGGTGGATCGGTCAGCCGCTCGACTCCCGCCCGCGCTGCCAGGTGCCACCCTGGTCACCGTGCCGTTCGGCCTCGTACCGGTGCTGCCGACCCCGGGCCTCCCGCCCCGCCGCCGGATCGTCCGCGGAGTCCACCCGCCCCCGCCGAACGACAGCCGCCCAAGCCGCCCCCGCCACCCCCACAAACGCCCCCACCACCACCCACACCACCGTCACTCCACCAACCTAATCCCCACCCACCATCCCCTCGCTCACTGGTGATCAAGAGGTTGGCGTCAGCCCGCCCGGCGTGTCGTGACGCAAACTTCTTGATCACCAGATCGGGTGGGGTGGGAGTGTCCGGGAGCGGGGGTTGGGTTCGACGTTTCCGGTGGACGGTGCCGGGGCGGCACCGGAGACAGGAGGGCCACTGTGAAGTACATGATTCTGCTCTACGGGTCGCAGCAGGACTATGACGTGCTGTCCGGACGGGCTTCCGATCGGCCGGCGATGTCGGCCGAGCAGATCGCGGCGATGCACCACCACATGGAGACCTTCCACCAGGCGCTGGCCGAGTCCGGGGAACTGGTCGACGCCCGGGGCCTGAGCGAGCCGGTACACGCCCGCCGGGTGCAGGTACGCGAGGGAGCGCCGGTGGTCACCGACGGCCCGTACCCGGAGACGCAGGAGGTCCTCGCCGGTTACACCATCGTGGAGTGCACCAGCTTCGATCGGGCCACCGAGATCGCCGCCGGCCTCGTCGACCCGGACGCCCCCGGCGGGTACGTGGACGTGCGACCGGTGCTCGACGGCGTCGAGGACCTGGCCGGCTGACACGTGCCGGAAACCCCGACCGAGGACCTGTTGCGCGAACTGGCGCCGCAGGTCCTCGGCGCGCTGGTCCGCCGCTTCGGACACTTCGACACCGCCGAGGACGCGGTGCAGGAGGCGTTGATCGCCGCAGCCGACGGGTGGCCGCGCGACGGCGTACCGGACAACCCCCGGGGATGGCTGATCACCGTGGCGTCCCGCCGGCTGACCGACCTGCTGCGGCGCGAGCAGGCCCGGATGCGGCGGGAGGACACCGTGGCGCGGTGGACGCTGCCCGAGCAGCGGCACGCGCCCGCCGCCGACCATGAGGCGGCGGACGCCGACGACACGCTCATCCTGCTGTTCCTGTGCTGCCATCCGGCGCTCTCGCCGGCCTCACAGATCGCGCTCACGCTGCGTGCGGTGGGCGGGTTGAGCACCGCCGAGGTGGCGCGGGCGTTCCTGGTGCCGGAGGCCACGATGACCCGGCGGATCAGCCGGGGCAAGCAGCGCATCCGCGACAGTGGACTGCGGTTCGCGCCGCCCACCGGCCCGGAGCGCGCCGACCGGCTCGCCGCCGTGCTGCACGTGCTCTACCTGGTCTTCACGGAGGGGTACGCCCGTACCGCCGGGCCCGGGTTGCTGCGGGCCGACCTGACCGCCGAGGCGATCCGCTTGGCCCGCCTGGTGCACCGGCTGCTGCCCGACGATCCCGAGGTCACCGGGCTGCTCGCGTTGATGCTGCTCACCGACGCCCGCGCTCCGGCGCGGATCGGCGCGCACGGCGAGCTGGTGCCGATGGCCGAGCAGGACCGCACGCGGTGGCGGGCCGACCAGATCGCCGAAGGAGTCGAGCTGATCACCGGTGCGCTGCCGCGCGGGGTCGTCGGGGCGTACCAGCTCCAGGCGGCCATCGCGGCGGTGCACGACGAGGCGCCCAGCGCGGCGGCCACCGACTGGGCGCAGATCACCGCCCTGTACGAGGTGCTCCTCGGGATGTCCGACAACCCGGTGGTGGCGCTCAACCACGCGGTGGCGGTGGCGATGAGCCGGGGCGCTCCGGCCGGGTTGGCGCTGCTCGCCGACCTGGCCGACGACAGTCGGCTCGCCGACGACCCTCGACTGCCGGCCGCCCGTGCCCACCTGTGGGAGCGGGAGGGTGAGCGGGTCGCGGCGCGCGAGGCGTACCGGATGGCGGCGGCGCGCTCGACGAACCTGGCACAGCAGCGCTACCTGAACGCCCGCGCGGACCGTCTCGCGGGCGACCCGCCCCCCACCGACTGAACCAGCGGGCCGTGCCGGGGCACAGGCTGGCGGCCAGGAAGCGTCAGGGGCTGCCAGGAGGCGTCACGGGCTGGCGGCCAGGAAGACGAAGGCCGCCAGCAGCACCAGGTGTACGCCGCCCTGCAACACGTTGGCCCGGCCGGGCACCACGGTGAGGACGGCGGTCACCGCGGTGAGCGCGAGCAGGGCGAGTTGGGTGCCGCCGAGGCCGAGCAGCAGCGGGCCTTCCAGCCAGATCGAGGCGACCGCTATGACCGGAATGGTCAGGCCGATGCTGGCCATCGCCGAGCCGAGCGCGAGGTTCAGGCTGATCTGCACACGGTCGCGGCGGGCGGCGCGGGCTGCGGCCAGGGTCTCCGGCAGCAACACCAGCAGGGCGATGATCACACCGACGAACGCGTGCGGCAGGTTCGCCGCGGCGACGCCGGCCTCGATGGTCGGGGAGACGGTCTTGGCGTCGCCGACCACCGCGATCAGTGCCACCAGCAGCAGTCCCAGGCTCATCAGGGCCGCCCGGGTGCTCGGCGGCTTGGCGTGCTCCTCCGCGTCGATCACCTTGCCCTTGCTGTCGACCGGCAGGAAGTAGTCGCGGTGCCGACCGGTCTGCACGAGGACGAACAGCCCGTAGAGGGCCAGCGAGGCGACGGCGGCGAACGCGAGCTGGGCCGGGCTGAACTCCGGGCCGGGCCGGGCCGTGGTGAAGGTCGGAATGACCAGGCTCAGGGTGGCCAGGGTGATCACGGTGGCCAGGGCCCCGCCGGTGCCCTCCGGGTTGAACACCGCGACGCGGCGGCGCAGCGCCCCGAGCAACAGGGACAGGCCGAGGATCCCGTTGCAGGTGATCATGACGGCGGCGAAGACGGTGTCCCGGGCGAGCGACTGGGTCTTCTCCGGCCCGCTGATCATCAGCGTGACGATGAGGGCGACCTCGATCACGGTGACCGCGACCGCGAGCACCAGTGACCCGTACGGCTCCCCCACCCGGTGGGCGACCACCTCCGCGTGGTGCACGGCCGCGAGCACGGCACCGCCCAGCAGCACCGCGACCACCACGATGAGCAGGCCGGGCAGGTCCCGCCCCCAGGTGGCGACTAACACCAGCAGAGCGAGCACGGGTACGGCGAAGGTCCAGTCGGTCAGGCGGGAGCGAAGCAGGGCGGCCATGCCGTACAGAGTGCCAGGCCAGGTGATCATGTGCCCACCATCGACGCAGCGTCTGCCGTGTCGAGGTCCACAACGAGCAAACCCGTAACCTGTAGGTTACTCTTTCGGGGTGGATGAGGTGGCCGTCGCGATCGCCGACCCGGTACGCCGGCGCATCCTGAGCATGTTGCGCGACGAGCCCCTCTCCGCTGGCGTCATCGCCGCGCGGTTCACGATCAGTCGACCCGCCATCAGCCGCCACATACGGTTGCTGCGGGAGAGCGGGCTGGTCCGTGACGAGCTGGTCGGACGGCAGCGGATCTACCGGCTCGACCCCGGCCCGCTCGCCCCGCTGCTCGACTGGCTCACCGGGCTCGCCACCGTCGACCGCTGGGAGCGGCACCTCGACGCGCTGGAGACCGAGGTCTATCGCACCCGCCGAGAGCGCCGCAGCCGTGGCCCGGCGGAGCACCGAAGGGAGCACACGGCATGACCCGCACACCCGCAGGACGCCTGTTTCGCACCGCCACGGGGCACGATCTCGTCCTCACCCGGACCTTCCGCGCCCCAGTGGAGGACGTCTGGGCCAGCCTGACCGAGTCGGAGCGCACCGCCCGCTGGTTCGGCCCGTGGGAGGGCGAGGCCGGGCCCGGACGGACCATCCAGGTCCAGATGGCGTACGAGGAGCAGCAGCCCTGGTGTGCGGTACGCATCGACGTGTGTGAACCGCCACTGCGCCTCGCCGTGTCGATGATCGACGAACACGGCAACTGGCTGCTGGAGCTGTCGCTGACCGAGACCGACGGCACCACCGAGCTGCGATTCGTGCAGCACCTGAGCAGCGTGGCGGGCATCGCCGAGGTGGGCGCCGGTTGGGAGTACTACCTGGACCTGCTGGTCGCCTCCCGCGACGGCTCGCCCCGCCCGCGGTTCGACGACTACCACCCGGCAATGCAGCAGTACTACCAGGGGCTGGCCGCCGCGACGGCCGGCTAGGGGTCCAGCTCCCGCCGCAGCCTGGCGAACTCGGCGGTCAGCGCCGGCAGGGGAAAGTGCGCGTTCAGGCCGCTGGGGTTCGGCAGCACCCAGACCCGGGCCGGCCCGAGCGGCTCCGGTCGCGGACCCAGGACGGCCGTCGGTCGGGCGAAGGCGACCCGGTACGCGGTCACCCCGAGGATCGCCACCCACCGCGGCCGGTAGCGCTCGGCCTTCATCGCCAACCCGGTGACCCCGGCCACCAGCTCCTCCGACGTCAGCTCGGCGGCGCGGGCGGTGGCCCGGTTGCTCAGGCTGGTGATGCCCAGGCCCTGCCGCAGCAGCTCGTCGCTCTCCCAGGAGCACAGCTGGCGGTCGGTGAAGCCAGCCCCGTGCAGGGCCGGCCAGAAGCGGCTGCCCCGGCGGGCGAACGGCTGCCCCACGGCGGCCGAGTAGAGGCCCGGGTTGTAACCGCAGAACAGCACGCGCAGCCCGGGGCCGATCACGTCCGGCAGACCTCGGCCGGCGGCATCCGCCACCTCCTGCCGGGTCGGCCGTCGCGGCGGCCCCGCACGCTCCGCGTCCACGGCACCGATCCTGCCGTACGCCCGGCGCCGGCACCGGCGCGCGCTCTGACACAGTGACCCGATGCAGTCCGACGACCACCTCGCCGCCAGCCGCTACGCCCGGATGCGCTGGAACACTCCGCTCTCACCGGAGCACGCCGCGCTGCTGCTGCAACGGCTCGACGTCCGCCCCGGCTCACGCGTGCTCGACCTCGGCTGCGGCTGGGGTGAGCTGCTGCTGCGGGCGGTCGCCGCCGGCGGTGTGTCCGGCCCGGTCGCGACCCGGGGCGTCGGCGTCGACACCGACGACGCCGTTCTCGCCCGAGGGCGGCGACTCGCCGCGGATCGGTCGCTGAACCGGCACGTCGCGTTCGTGACGGGGGAAGCGGCCGCCTGGCAGGAGCCGGCCGACCGGGTCCTCTGCATCGGTTCGGCACACGCCTTCGGCGACACCGCGGCGGCCCTCGACGCCCTCGCCGCCGTGGTACGACCCGGTGGGCGACTGCTGTTCGGCGACGCCTACTGGGAACGGCCCCCCACGGCGGAGATCGCCGAGGTCTTCGGCCCGGATGTCGCGACCCTCCCCGGGCTGGTCGAGGCCGCCCGCGAACGCGGCTGGCGGCTGCTGCACCTGAGCACCGCCGACCAGCGGGAATGGGACGACTTCGAATCCAGCTGGCTGGCCGGCCGGCAGGAGTGGCTGCTGGCGTACCCGGAGGATCCTCGTGCGGCCGACGTCCGCGCGGAACTCGACGACCGGTTGCGCGAGTACGTGGGCGGTTACCGAGGTGTCCTCGGCCTCGCCTACCTCGTCCTCGGTCGCTGACGGCCCCGGTCACGTCTGGACCGAACGGCCGAGCTGAACTGGCAGGCAGGAGAACCGGAGCCGACCGGTTGACAAGCCCGTTCGGCGCCGCTCGTTCTCACGACGTCACCGGCGTCGGCTCGCGCGGGTGGGTGACCAGACGGTGCGTGCGGAGCCCGTAGGCGCTGGCGGGGCCATCCGGTCCGGGCGCCGCGCCCGCGGGTGGGTGGGCTGGTCGGCTGTGCGGGCCTCGGCAGCCCGACGGAGACGACGGCGAGCAGCACCGCCGCGACGATGCCGTCGAGCCAGTAGTGGTTGCCCGTGGTCACGACAACCAGCAGGGTGACGAGCGGATGCGCCAGCCACAGCCACCGCAGGCGCCCGCCGTTCACGGCGATGAGCGCGACGGCGACGGCGAGCGCCCAGCCGACGTGCAGGGAGGGCATGGCGGCGTACTGGTTGCTCAACGCGTCCGTGTCGGGCGGGCCGTAGACGGCGGGCCCGTAACGGCTACCGGTGTCCACCATGCCGGTCAGGGCGGTCAGTCGCGGCGGCGCCAGCGGAACCAGGAAGTGCAGCGCCAGTGCGGCCGCGGTGAGCCCGGCGAGCATGCGACGCGTCCAGAGATAGCGCACGGGGTGTCGTACGTACAGCCAGATCAGACAGCTGATCGTGGCGGGGAAGTGCACGTACGCGTAGTAGCCGTTGGCCAGGTGCACCAACAGCTCGTGGGAGAGCACGGGACGTTGGAAGGCGGCCTCGTCGGGCAGGTGGAACAGACGCTCCACCCGCCAGATCCATTCCCCGTTTCCCACCGCTGTCGACGCCCGGTCGGCCCCCGCCACCCGCGCCGCCTTGTAGACGAGGAACAGGGTGGCGACGAGCCCCAGCTCACGCATGGCCCGGCGCAGTGCTACGGCTCGCCGGGCGGGTGCCGCTGGCAGCTCCGCGGTATCCACAGACCCCTCGATTCGGTGACGTTCGCTCGTACCGGCCCTGGCTGAACAGACCGGGGCCGCCGCCGTCATCCGGATGGACGGCCCCACCGACGAGGTCATCCGGGCATACGAGGCGTACGCGAACAGCAAGTAGAGTTCCGCGAACGTCCGGC